>DGRE01000052.1 GCA_002389905.1 Hungatella sp. UBA4396
CCGTTACTCCAGCCAATGTCTGGGATGGTGCAAGTGTTCCTGATGTGATTGCTGCCGTTTCTTTTTTCAACGCTGTACCGTCATACACCTTGCTGGCACTGTCTGCTGTGATAGTTACCTGCCTCCGTGTAATAGTCAATTTTCCAGGTAGTGTTGTAATGTTATACTGGCTTGTTACATTGTTACCATTACGAGTAATTATAACTCCTTTTTCGGCGATAGGATTATTATTTTCCGCACTTTGACTTACATTGGTAATACTCCCCGTTGTAGTAATATATATATCATCACCAACCCGTAAACCTGAAGGTCTTTCGAACGCATCACTTTTCAATGGGGTTCCATCATAGGGCTTTGATGCAGGACTTGGCTTTACTGTAATTGCCTTTTTCTGCTTATAGTACAATTCTAAAGCGAGACTTTTATCTCCAACAACTTCTCCTGAAAGAACATTATTTTCATTTTCCCCATCAAAGAAATAACCATCAAAAACTTTGCTTATATCTGCATTTACCTTTGTTCCAGTTGTTTCAGACACTTCTTCTGTCTTATCTGGATCTATGGTAAAGGTTCCATTATTCTGTTCAAAATAATATCGGATTTCATACGAAGCAGCCCCTGGTGTCCATACTGCATACAAATTAACCTCATTCGCCGGCATCGTAAATGCTGCATTCGCCTGATGTTCCACTGATCCATCTTCTGTTCTAGCCCATCCTGCAAAATCATACCCTTGCCTGGTAGGTGCATTCCCCAATATTACACTCTGTCCGGAGTAATAAAAACCGCCTGACGGCATACCTGTTACAGATCCAGCCGGAGCATTAGCATAATAGGCTAACGGATAAACTGCCTTTTTTGTATACACGACTTCAATTTCAGTTGTGCTCTTAGTAATTAGTGCTTTTGCGTCAGTAACCACACCTTCGTCATATGCAGCAGCCTCTGAACCAATATAATCTGAAAGTTTATTCTTATCGACAGCATCCTCATACGTTATTCCTGTAGGGAAACTACCGCTATAAGTCCCTTGCCACACCTTTTGTACAGACTGATCTTCCTTGGTATAATATTTAACATCAATATCTCGATAGCTTTTTGAGTAAAGAACCTTAATTACTCCGTCTTCGATTACCTTATAAGTTTCAGGCATCTGTTTTCCAGAATCATATCCTGACGGCAGTGACGATAAATATTTATCCAGGTAACTTCCATCCTCATAAGTGGACAGATCAATGATTTCTCCTAAAGAAAGATTCTTAATTACCGCTGTACCAATGGGAGTTCCTTCAAAATTATCCTTATAATATTTAACCGTTACTCCATATCCGCTGGCTTTTACAAAGCCTAAGTCCAAAGCGTCCATGCCGCCGCCTGTTGCATATTCCCCAACAAAAACATCCAGTACAAATGTGTCTCCGGCTTCGGCCTTGGGATAGTTGCTGGTCAAAGAAGCACCTACATTATCCAGTTCAGCTTCGCAATACCAGCCATCCGTGTATGGAATTACGGCACGGTCTGCATGAGTTGCCTCAGTTGCTTTTTTTCCCAAATATTCACTGTTTGGTTCCGTACCAGTCCAAAAAGCCAAATAGCGATCTTTATTGCTATTTTTAATGGTTTCGCCTTCCTTATAAACAAAAACAAAAATATCATCATTAATGGGAATGATCTTTCCATCGTTGCCCAAATTGCTGTATCTATCCTGAGTTACCGTCTGCAGTCTGATATAATCCTGTGCAGAATATCCTTCTGGGATTTTAAAGGTAGTGCGGAACCTTCTTAAATCATACTTATCTTCTCCACTCCTGAACTTCCAAGTTGCAAAAGCATGATTAAAGCTATGATGCTCCCCTACATAGCCATCATAATAAGTACCTTGATCCCATGCAGGATGTCGGGGGGTTAACCTATCCATCTGATCCCAGGTAAATTCTCGATTTTTATTATTGTATGACCTGATCTCACTTTCATTTTTTCTATTACCAGCGTCAGAATTAATATCATCAGACCGCAGCCAAGTCAGAGTTGACTTCTTCATCTCAGCATAGATAACCTCAACACTGTAATCTTTTTCTATATTCGATATGGTATAAGTGTTCTTCCCGCTTACACTGCTCAAAGAAATGGTTTCTTTATTCACTCTCAGCATACCCAGTGCATAGTTAGCATCTGGGGTAAACGTTAAGGTAACAGAACCCTCGGAGGCAATACCGGACATATCCTTTTTCCCATCGCGGGGAATAGTGGTGACAGTGGTTCCATACGTTAAAGTCGTTGTACCCGGACCGTTGCTTTCCACACTAACCGTGTATCCTGTCAGGACTATTTGCGGCCATACTTCCACCGAAGCTGCCATCAGCATCCGAGATTTCACTGCCACTTCCCGAACGCCCCAGCCCTCTAACAGTCTGTATTCAATGATGGTTTCAGCAATGGGATTTTCTTCAAACTGTGCTTTATTTATAATCATGGAGGAAATGTCAGTTACTGCTTCCACACCGTCCATTTTGATTATAGAATCAGAATAATTATAATTACCGTCTTCATCAAAATCTTCATTTTTAAAATCTACAAAGATTCTTTGATAATACTCCTTCTCATCAGCTGACAGTTTATGGATCACTTGAATCTGATATCCATCCTGTATCTCTGTCTGGTTATAATAAAGCTTAATCAGATTATCGGATTCCAAAGTGAGATATCCTTCTTCTGACATATCTTCCAGCTGAAAATATGCGAATTCATATCCAGAGATTTCATCTGCAAATCCTGTGACATCAACTTCATCACCAACCTCATAGCTGCTGTTTTCAACATTATATACAGCGTCAGGTTTGATTTTCTCATGATCTTCTGCTTTCAGGAACTGTACAGTCACTGCAGCATTGGAAGAAGAAGCAATTGTTTCTGTGTTCTTCATAAGCTCATTGAGGCGAATTACAAACGCTCTTGCAGTATAGTTATCTTCCAGATCGATCAAATCAAAACTCTTTCCTTTGTCACTTATAAAGAAATTATCTCCCTCTTCTTCAGTTTCAGGCTCAGCCTCAGAAGGAGTCCCCTCTTCTAAAGCAGTAATATCTGACGAAGTAAGAACAGAAAGCACATGCCGTGAAATAGACGCTTGGGCTCCACTTCCTTCATCGGAATATCCACTGTCAGTATCTTCTGATTCAGATACACCATCATCAGAAGAACCGGTATCAGAATCTTCACTTCCAGTATCAGCGTCATCGGAAGCCTCTTCTGAATCAGCCTGACCTTCATCATCTGCTGTCTCATCAGATCCGGACTCTGTTCCGCTTCCTTCTTCAGTGTCTTCAGTTCCGTCTTCTGCTTCACTACTTTCTTCTACATTACCATCTTCTTCTGTTTCTTCCGTACTACCAGTTTCTTCCGCGTCTTCAGTTTCGTCAACAGCCTCTGACTCCTCTTCCGCTTCTGTTTCCTCAGGATTTACAACACCCTCATCAGGAACCGGAAGCTCCGGCTGTACTTCCGGAACATTTGGAATAGCTTCTGCCCCTTCAGAAAATGCCTTCACACTAACCTTCTGGGTCAGGTAGCCATCAATATTGGAACGGAATGTAATCTTTTCATCAGATTCATTCAGATAAAGGAAAATGACTTCCTCATCACCTGTCAGCAAATACTCTCCATCGGTATCTGCTGTCCGGATAAACATGCGAAGCTCTGCTCCATCAGCACTGGCTTCCTCATCCAGGTAATAATCCGGACTGAATTCATACACGCGGCCTTTGCCGAACAACTTTTCATATTCCCGTTTCAGAGACTGATCTTCATCTCCCAGACCCAGATCATCAACCTGAAAAGTTTCTCCTGCATCGATAGCTGCCTGTGCAGAATTTCGCAGATCCTCTCCACTTATCATAAAAATAGCATTTCCACTATCGAATGCCTTTTCTACATCCGCCCACGATACCATATTGAATGATGTCATAGTCAGACAAAGCGCGAGGAAACCTGCAAGACTTTGCCGTAATTTTCTTCTTAACTGTTTCATAACGGCTCTCCTTTCCATACATTGTCTAAATTTAATAAGGTATATTCAGGGGCAAAAAACAGGCCCCTCTTTTTCGTATCGTATACACCCCTTCTCCCCCCTTATCTTTATGCGGAAGAAAATAACACTAAACCAATAACAAAGAGTTCCCGCTGAACGCAGCGTTATACATAAAATCTTCCATTTTTTACTTCTACGAACATATCATACCAAAACTAAATTACATTTCGGTTACATCCACAAGTTTCTTATAACTTTTTTAATATTTTCTTTCTTATTGCTTACAACATCTTTACGCCAGCTCCCTTTTTCTGAATCCCCCTGTTCGCTTGTATATAAATTAAAATTATAATATAATAAACATAAGTTCTGTCAATCTTCGGAACAATAATAAGGTTTGATTTTCCTATAGGGAAAAAGAAAGGAGTCAGCTTATGGATAAGAATGAGAAAAAGAAAGTGGAAGTATTTTTTGATTATATCTGCCCATTTTGCTATGCAGGGCTAAAATTTTTTGAGGATTTACTTCCGGAATATGACATAGAAATAGAATGGAGGGCCGTAGAGGCTCATCCCAAATCAGAACCCCAGCATGATCTTTCCGGTCACATGGAAACCTGGGAGCGGAAAATAAGGCCTCTGGTTCTTCAGGCCGGACTGGAACTGAACTCCCCTGTTTCCCCTGTCCCCAGAAGCGACAAGGCTTTTGAGGCAATGCACTATATTATAGACCATGAGGGAAATGTGGAGGAATACCACAAAAATATGTTCAGGACCATGTTCGTGGATCAAAAAGATGTGGAAGACATTTCCGTCATCCTAACCTGCGCACAAAATTGCGGTATCAATCCATCAGATCTGGAAACCGCTTTAAAATACAGAACTTATTCTGAAAAACAGCAGCAGGCCTTATCCTATGCTTACGGAGACAATGAAATCGCCGTAGTTCCGACTTTCATCAGCGGATCCCACCGCTTAGATGCTGTGGCAGGAGTAGGTGTTACAAGAGAACAAGTGAAGGAATTTTTAGACAGCCTTTACGAGGATTAGAAACAATCTTTTGACTATGAGGAGGATATGGATTCATGAATTACCGCCAACTGGGTAATACAGGCTTAATGGTCAGTGAAATCGGCATGGGGTGTGAAGGCTTTGTGGATAAGCCCTACCAGCATATAAAAGATTTTGTAGATGCCATGGAGGCAGGAGGCGTTAACTGCATTGACTTATACACCCCTGACCCTGTGCTCCGCTCCATGCTTGGCCGGGCCTTGCGGGGCCGCAGGGAAAAATTTGTGCTCCAGGCCCATCTTTGTACAGTCTGGAAAAACGGCCAGTATAAACGCACCAGAGATATGAAAGAAGTTAAAGAAGGGTTTGAAGATCAGTTAGAACGATTGGAAACCGATCATGTGGAAATCGGCATGATTCATTATGTGGATTCCCTGTCTGATTGGGAAACAGTCAAAGAAGGGGCTGTTATGGAATATGCCCGGAAACTGAAAGAATCAGGTGTCATCGGCTCCATCGGCCTTTCCAGCCACAACCCGGAGGCTGCCCTGGCTGCTGTAAACAGCGGTCTGATTGATGTCCTCATGTTCAGCATCAACCCCTGTTACGATCTTCAGCCTGCCAGTGAAAACTTAGAAGAGCTATGGGATACCAAAAGCTATGAAAGACCGCTGGTCAACATGGACCCGGACCGTCAGGCTCTTTATGAGATCTGTCAGAGGATGGGTGTGGCTATCACGGTGATGAAAGCATTTGGTGGAGGCGATCTCTTAAGCGCTGAACTGTCTCCTGCCGGAATGGCACTGACACCTTACCAGTGTCTCCATTATGCCCTGACCCGGCCTGCCGTAGCCACGGTTATGTCCGGTGCGAGAACCTTAGAGGAGTTGAAGCTCAGCATTTCCTATGTGGATGCGCCTGACAGCGAAAAAGACTATGCCGCTGCTTTTGCTGCACTGCCCAAGATCAGCTGGAAAGGCCACTGCATGTACTGCGGCCACTGCACCCCATGTCCGGTGGGAATCGATATCGCTGCTGTTACTAAGTTTTTAAATCTGGCAATCGCCCAGAACAATATACCGGAAACAGTACGGGAACACTATGGAGTCCTGCCTCACAAAGCGGGAGAATGCATTCGCTGCAAAGCCTGTAACAAACGATGTCCCTTTGATGTTCCTGCCATGGAGAACATGGAAAAAGCGGCCCAGATGTTTGGGGCATAACAAAGATAGTTTGTCTCTATGGAAATTCGATATTTTTTACATACAAAAGTCGAGCATTGCCAAAGCAGCTTTGATATGATGTAGAAGCGAAGGGAGGGAAGGCTATGCTGCAGGAACTAAACCGCGCCATTGAGTATATCGAAGAACATTTGACTGACGAACTGTATCTGGAAAAAATATCTGAGTATGTCGGAATCTCCGATTATCACTTTCGGACGGTATTCTTTTATCTTGCGGGAATGACATTGAGTGAGTATATAAAAAGCAGAAGATTGTCGGAAGCCAATAAAGATTTGCTGATGGGAGAAAAGGTCACGGACGTCTCTTATAAATATGGCTACGGATCAATGGATGGTTTTGCCCGGGCATTCAAAAAATGGAGCGGATTTTTGCCCTCGGATGTCATAAAAAAAAGGATCAGCAAGCCCTTCCCTAAACTTTCATTTGTCATCAAAGTCAAAGGAGGAGATACTATGGAATGTAGAATCGAAGAAAAACCGGCGTTTTATCTGGCTGGTGTGAGCAAGCGGGTTCCCATGCAGTTTGAGGGTGTCAACAATGCCATTGTGGAGCTTGCAATGAGCATTACAAAAGAACAAAGAGAAGAAATGCATGGGCTGCAAAACATGGAACCTTACCAAATCATCAACGCCTCTTATGAAGCAGACGCCGGCTTTTTGAAAGAAGAAGGTGATCTGACCCATCTGATTGGTGTACTGACCACAAAAGAGGAGGTAAGCAGCCAATTGGTGAAAGTTCCGGTAGAGGCCTGCACCTGGGTAGTTTTTCCCAACGAAGGGCCGTTTCCCTTCACCCTGCAAAATACCATGGCACGCATCTATTCCGAATGGCTGCCCACTTCCGATTATGAGGTCATTAACATACCCGCTTTTTCCTTTTCAAAAATGGATGAGCATAAAAAGGATTACGCTTACAGCGAAGTTTGGACACCGGTTCGGAAGAAAAAATAAATTTATTTGCGTACCATCTGCTTTCGCAACAGAAAGCGTAAAACGGCGAGGAAAAATCCTCGCCGTTTTCTCGCCGTTTTATTATGTCACTGCCCTTTACAGAGACGCTTTCTTTCATAATCACAAAAGCTGACGGATAAAAGAAACCTAGTTTGTAAAGTTGTCAAAATAACCCTGGATGTGAATGATAGGGGTTCCCTTATCACCGGAGCCGCTGGTCAAGTCGCACAATGAGCCGATCAAGTCAGTTAAGCGGCGGGGGGTTGTCCCTTGGGATGCCATATCTCCCACAAGATTCTCTTTCTTATCTTTGATACGGCTCTCAATGGCTTTTTGCAGCGCTTCACCGGAAAGGTCTGCAAAATCATTGTCCGCAAGATATTTAAGCTTGATCTCATTGGGCGTTCCATTGAGTCCGGGGGTATTGGCTACTGAAACGCAAGGATCAGCCAGCTCCCAGATCTTTCCTACCGGGTCCTTAAATGCGCCGTCGCCGTAAACCATGGCTTCCACATGCTTTCCTGTTGCTTCCAGTAACTTTTTCTGGATGTCTTCCACAAGAGGGGTGCATTCACGTGGGAAAAGCTTAACCTTATCTTCGGTGGATTTGTTGGAGCCAAGAAGGCCAAAGCGCTCATTATATCCGCTGCCGTCTACGGAAGCGTTGAGAATGTCGTCAAGTCCGCATACTCTCTCTGCACCGCCTGCCTGGAGAATCCGTTTTGTGCGGGCGCGGGTATGGATATCGCAGCAGAGCACATTTTTGGTGTAATCCAGGATCACTCTGGAATCATTGGCAAAAATAATCTCGCATTCTGCTCCTTCCGCCCGGACAAGGTCTCCGTAATACTGCACATAATCCACGCCTGTAAAGGTGTGCTTGTTCTCACCGAACAGTTCCCTGTATTTTTTCAGGGTGAGCACATCGCTGTAAGGGTTTATTCCGGCAGCATCAATCTGGTCCAGAGAAACCAGTTCATTTCCCACCTCATCGCTGGGATAGCTGAGCATAAGAATCACCTTTTTTGCACCGCGGGCAATACCCTTTAAGCATACAGAAAAACGGTTGCGGGAAAGGATTGGGAAAATAACCCCGATTGTCTCACCGCCAAGCTTTTGCTTTACATCTGCTGCAATTGCATCAATCGAAGCATAATTTCCCTGAGCCCGGGCTACCACTGATTCCGTCACTGAAACAATATCCCGGTCACGCAGGGAAAAGCCTTCCTGCTTGGCCGCCTCTAATACACTATCTACAACAATCTGAGACAAATCGTCTCCCTCTCTGACAATAGGGCAGCGAATGCCTCTTACTACAGTACCAACTTTACGTTCCATTGTATCATCTCCAAACTTTACGATTTTTCATTTACATTATAATATAAAATTCTTTTTCAGGGAAGGTAAATTAAAAAATATTATTAATAAAATTAAGATTCTCTGCATAGGCACACCGTTTCCCTATCCTTTCACCGGTTTCTCCATCACATAATTGGTGAGAACAACTCCCCTTCTCATCACCTGCTGCTCTCTGACCACACCATATCCCCGGGCTTCAAAAAACGGCTTTGCTGTAATTGAGGCATGGGTTGTAATAGTATTTACCAAAAAACGGGATTCCAGCCTGTCACATAGAGCTGTCGCAATCCCCTGTCCCTGATAATCCTTGTGAACGAAAAGATGGTCCAGATATCCGGTAGAGTCAATGTCACCGAATCCTACAATATTGCCGTCTTCTGCTGCGACCAGGGTATCATGCTCCAAAAACACGGGGTTCCACTGGTCTGCATTTACCGGACCGGCCCATGCATCAAGCTGTTCCTGGGTATAATCCCGGTTGCAGACCCCATGAACCGTATTGAAAAACAACTCCACTATTTCCTGTATATCGCCTTCGCAGTACTCCCTTATTTCCACATCTTCCCCTCCCTTCATTCCTCTATCTTATCATAAAGCAGCTATTTTCTCCACTGCAATGACATTGGGCAATTTATAAAAACAGGCAGCCCAGTCACAAAGACAAAGGCCGCCTTATTTGAAGCTATAAACCAAAATACTGGTGGAACTGTCTTACAATTCCCCAAGACATCAAATCCGCCATTTTCATAGCTTCCTGCTCGATGTTTTCAAAAACATAGATGCTGTCATTATAATCACCATATATCATATCAGAAGCTTCTACTTTCAACATCGCAAGATCATCGTAAAGCATCTGCTTCCAATCCTGGACAGACCAGTTAGGATTTAAATTTCCAAGGAATTCTGCAATCCGGTCCGCATTCTGATACCAGCGCCTTTCCGCATCATCTGCTGCGCTTGTGTTGCCTGCCTTTATATCCCTAAAGAGCTCCCTGCCAATTGTAAAGCGGTCTGTCATCAGGTCTTCAAACTGTTCCCCGCTCTCTTCTCCATAAAACGGACGCAGTGCAGTTTTAAAATCTCTCAGATTCTGCAAAAGGCGGTTTGTAACAGCATCTTCATTAGGAGAGGAGAAAGCTATGCTTTGAATAAGCATCCTTCTCCAGTAAATATGCTGCATCCATAAAATCCTTAAGTAATGATTCAACGTCTGCTCTGCACTGCTGACCCATCTGGGAACAGGCTCAAGTCTGGGCTGAGGTTGAGGCTGGGGCTGGGGCTGGGGAGGCAAGGGATATATGCCCCCATAAGGAATGCAGATCACCTGACCGATAAATAGATTCATCGGATTAATTCCCGGGTTTGCAGACATAATCGCATCAACAGTTGTACCAAAGCGCTGTGATAACAGCCACAGCGTATCCCCTGATTGAATCACATAAGAATACGTTCCGGCAGGACAAGTATTCACCATGTCAGTACTGTTTGACTCTGTGCGAACCATAGACGGTGTCTGCTGCTGAATTTGAGACTGGATTTGGGAGCGTTGGGATTGAGGCTGGGGAGATGTACGCAACTGCGGCTGAGTCGGCACCTGAGTCGACGGCCGGGCCGGCATTTCCTGCGAAGGAGAAGGCTGAATCCCATCCTCTCTCGGAACACAGATCATTTGTCCACTGTACATACTATTTAAATTCACACCCGGATTGACAGCCACAATGCTCTCTGGAGAAACATTGAAACGCCTTGATATAAACCATAAGGTATCACCGGATTGAACAGTATAAGAATACAATCCCTCGGAACAAGGAGTCATAATTTTACTGCCTTTCAATTAAACAATTTGCATTATTTTATGACTTCATAGACAGGAAAGTACCTGTCAGCCACAAACAAAATATAATTTTCCTATATGCTTTTCAGAAACCCAAAAATTATTTACAGAAAACAAAAATGATCAATTGCATAATGAAAGAATTTTTGATATTATTTCAGTATTAATAACTTTTTATTTCTACATTTCACACACTTATTGCTTAAAGGGGGACTCACTATGAAAAATGAAGGAATGGAAAGAGTTTTCATGCAAATGCCCATAGGATATGCCCGCTTAGCAGCTGCTTTTGAAAATGCCGCTCATGGACAGCAATACATTCTCATGGAAGCCAATGATACATTTTTTCACTGCTGGGGTCTGGACAAAGAAAAGTCCTTGAATAAACGTATATCTCAGCTCCTTGACGATGTCTCCGATACTTCTGCCTGGAAAGACTTTTATGAGAACCTGATTCATGCCGAAATGGATAGACCTTTTATTATAAATATTGGTGAACGCTGTTTTCAGATAACCCTCCGTTATGACAGCCAGCCAGAGGAGCTCATAACCTTTTTCACTGATATCACCGACATTTACCAGCAGCTTCAGACAGAACAGGATAAAAACGAGAAACTGGCTGAGGATATTAATATCTTTTTCAACAGCACCCAGGATGGCCTGTTTATCGTCAGCTATGTAGACGGGGAATTCCGCTACCTCCGCAACAATACGGCCCATCAGAATTTAACAGGCCTGACCGCACAGCAGCTAAGAGGAAAAACACCGGCTCAGGTCCTTGGCGAAACGGGAACTATCCTCCAGAATGGATACCAGAAATGTGTGGATTCCGGTAAAAGCGTAATGTACGAAGAGACAGCCGCCTTCAATGGAAAAAACAGAAGGTGGCTGGTGCGCCTTACTCCGGTGAAGGAAAATGGACAGATTTCTTACATCGTAGGTTCCCGGACTGACATTACTGACTTAAAGCGTCTGGAAATGGAAAAGGAACAGCTTTTAGAAAACTTAAATTCCATGTTTACCTCTCATTCAGCCGTCATGCTGATCGTTGACAGGGAGACAGGACGTATCCTGGATGCCAATCCAAAGGCCTGCTCCTTTTACGGCTATACGAGAGAAGAACTGCTGGCTATGAATATGGAGAACATCAACGGAACCATACACCGCAGCCAGATCCATTCTCTTACGGAGACGGACCGCTACTTCCTGTTCCCCCACCGTTTAAAAAGCGGGGAGATCAAAATGGTGGATGTATACACCAGCCTCATCACCTATGAGGGAAAAAAACAGCTGTTTTCCATTATATTTGACGTATCGGACCGGGAAAAATTCAAGGAAGATTTATCGAAAGAAAAGGAATTGTTAAGTGTTACATTTAACTCCATCGGAGACGGAGTCGTTACCACTGACAACGAAGGCCTTGTGACTTCTTTAAATAAAGCGGCCAGTGAGATCACCGGCTGGCAGAATGAGGAAGCATATAAAAAGCCTTTTCATGAAATTTTTGACTTAAGAAATGAAGCCACCGGGGAAGCCGCGTCAAATCCCATCAGTGAGGTGCTGAGGACGGGAAAGATCGTAGGCCTTGCCAATCACACTGTGCTTTTAGACAAGCGGGGGAATTTGGTCCCCATTGCGGACAGCGCCGCTCCCATTCGGGATGAAAATGGGCTGGTATACGGTGTTGTCATGGTTTTTCGGGATGTGAGCCAGGAAAAGACACAGCAGGAACGAATTCTGTATTTAAGCTATCACGATTCATTGACGGGAATGTTCAACCGAAGATATATGGAAGAAGAAATGCTGCGGATAGACCAGCCCGGCAATCTGCCTATTGCCGTCATCATGGGAGATGTGAACGGATTAAAGGTGAGCAACGACGTTTTTGGTCACAAGACAGGAGATCTCCTTTTAAAATCAGTTGCAGAAGCATTTCAGCATACAATAGGAGAAATGGGAGTCTCAGCCAGATGGGGCGGCGATGAATTTTTAGTCCTGCTTCCCAAAACAGATGCCGTAAAAACACAAAGGCTGGTGAGACAGATGGAAGAAACCTTAAAAAAGAACGACAGCCTTCCCTTTAAAATCAGTGTTGCCCTTGGTTTTGATGTGAAATATGATAAAAAGATTCCCCTTCATCAGATTCTTCAAAAAGCCGAGGAACGGATGTACCATAAAAAGCTCATGGAGGGAAAGAGTTACCGCAACAACATTATGAATTCCCTTTTATCTACCCTGTATGAAAGAAGCACAGAAACCATCGAGCATTCCTTAAGGCTGGAGTCCATCTGCCTTCCCATTGCGGAAAAAATGAACCTCACCCTTGAGGAAAGGGATGAACTGTCACTTTTCGCCATGCTCCACGACATCGGAAATGTAGGGATCCGCACAGAGCTTCTGACAAAGGCCGGCCCCTTAGACACGGAAGAATGGAAAGAAATCAAGCGCCATCCGGAATTGGGCTACCGCATTGCCCAGAACACACCTGAGCTTTCTGTCGTATCCGAATATATACTCTCCCATCATGAAAGGTGGGATGGAAGCGGCTACCCCAGAGGCTTAAAAGGAACCGATATCCCCCTCTTATGCCGCATTATGGCAATCGCCGACTCATACGATGCCATGACAAATGACCGGCCCTACAGGAAGGCTATGAAGCCTCCGGCTGCAAAAGAAGAAATCAGGAGCTTGGCAGGGAAACAATTTGATCCCCACATATCCGAAATCTTCCTGGAACTGGACTACCCTTATCTTTAAAACCGAACCAAACACCTTCTTTTTTAATACCATGTAGTAGGACATCAATATACATTCCTGCAAAAAAGGAGGCATGCCATGAAAGCAGATAAGGTCACTTTGATTGAAATTAAATACCCCCGGGCGGACCGGGAAAAACAGACCTGTTTTCTCCTTGTCTGGCAGGACTGGTTAAAGGAGACTGATGAAAGAATCTGCCTGACCACCGAACTTTGCTGTTCCCAGGATGAAGAGCCTTTAATCCTGGTCCGGGGGATTTTCTGCGGACTTCCCGAAGAAGCTCTGGGTATCATTTCCCCTCTTATCAGACTTGGAGGGGCCAGATACCGGTTAAAATACTTGCCTTTTAAAGAAGCTTTAAGCGTATTTACTCTCCCTTAAGGAATTCATGAAAAAAATAGAAAAACAGGAGACAGCCGGTTGCTTTGGCTGTCTCCTGCTCTGTTTTACAGCAGTTCTTTTACTTTTTCTTCCACAAGCTTCATATCTGCAGTGGGCTCAAACCGTTCAACCACATTTCCCTGACGGTCCACCAGAAATTTAGTGAAATTCCATTTGATGTCAGGTTCATTTTTGTAATCCGGATGGGACTTTTCTAAAATTCCTTCCAGAATGGAGGTGATCTTATGGGCCGGATCAAAACCGGCAAAGCCCTTCTGCTTAACCAGATACTGATACAGGGGAATAGCCTGGCTTCCGTTTACCTCAATCTTTGAAAACTGAGGGTAGGTCACCCCAAAGCGTCCGGTACAGAAAGTATGAATCTCCTCGTCAGCCCCCGGCGCCTGCTCTCCGAACTGGTTGCAGGGGAAATCAAGTATTTCAAGCCCCTTCTCTCCATGTGCCTCATATATGGCCTGAAGATCTGCATACTGAGGTGTAAAACCGCATTCTGTGGCAGTATTTACAATCAGCAGCACCTTTCCGGAATAATCGGACAGACTCTTTTCACTGCCCTCCATTGTTTTTACCTTAAAATCATAAACAGACATATTCAGTACCTCCTTTATATGTGATAAAAGTTACCTTTTTCATGGGCCATGTCACTTGGAATCCTGGTAAAAGGCATATCCCTTTTTGGAATTATTCTTTACCCAGTACATGGCTTTATCGGCAGCATGGTACAGCTCTCCATAGGTGACTCCATCCTTTGGCGCAACCGCAATTCCAATGCTGGCGGAAATCGTAATTTCAGGAAATTCCTCAGACTCTATATTTCGGAAAGCCTCTATAATGGCCTTTGCGGCAATCTCAATCCGTTCCGTATCCCATTCCTCTGGAACGAACACCACAAACTCGTCTCCTCCCATTCTGGCAACCACTCCGGTTTCACCGAAAAGCCTTTTCAAATCTCCTGCCACAAAGGTCAGAGCCGTATCTCCTGCCACATGGCCGTATGTGTCATTGATCTCCTTAAAATTGTCCAGATCAATCATGATGAACAGGCCCCTTTTCCGGGAAGCCAGCTCTTTCTCAATAAGGCGCTTCCCAAACCGGTTATACATGCCTGTCAGCAAATCTCTCCGGGCTTCATTTTTCAGACGTTCCTCTCTTCCAAGCTGTTCCATAATATCCTCCAGCTTTCCCACCACGCGGAACCGGCGGCCTGAGGAATCCTTTAAAATCTTAAACTGGCAGTTAAACCACCGGTATTCTCCGGATACAGTCTTCAGCCGGATGCGGCGGCGCATCATCTCGTCCTTTCTCCAGGTCTTCAGGACCATCTGAATGCTTGCCCGGCCCTTCCAGTCATCGGGATGGATAAACTGGCTGCCGCGGCCCGGATTTAAGACTCCGGTTATGGTCAGGCTGTCCAGCTTCAGCTTATTCCTGGCGTTAGAAGTAAACTCGATGGTATCGGAAACGTAATCGTATTCAAACAGCACTGTATCGGAGAACTGGGAAAGAACCGCATACCGCTGCTCCTCCATCTGAAGTCTTCGCTTCTGCCGGATAAATCCCAGGGCAATGACAGTACATATGGTGAGTGTCAGGATAACCAGCAATCCCCCGGTTGTGAAAAGAGAATCAAAGATCAATTCGGACTGAATGAGTACGTCAGGGGACCGGACAAAGTTCACAAGATTCCACTGATTGATTCCCAAAGGGTAGGAGGATATATAATATACACTCTCCTTTCCAGAAAAGGAAAAAGCAAAGGACTCACGTTCCTCAAACCGTTTTTTTATTTCCCCGGCATACTGCGCCTCAATCCCGCTGCTTTCCATAGAAGAAAACAGATTCCCGCAGTTATCAAAAAAGCTGCTGTTCCCGTACAAAATGCTTCCGTCAGATTTTACAATGAGAGAATGCACCCGTTTAAAGGGAGTGCTCACCGTTCCGCTATTCACAAGAGCGTTGGCATCCACCTTCAAAAAAAAGACTCCTGTTATCTCTTCTCCATTCTTGACCGGCTCCGCCGCAAAGAAGAACTTCTTTTCTCCTGAATCGTCTGAAGCCAGTATATCAGAAAAGCCTCCCGTTCCCATTAAAAGCTGTTCCTTCAATTGGGGCGCCTCTTCCATGGCTCCCCCTTCCATGAACTGCGGAACATCCTGGTAATAGATCTGATAATCCTCATTTCTTTTGTTGAACTGATCCAGATAAACCTGGATCTTTCCGTTCTGTGCAGACAAGCCGGCGGACTCTGCCGCTTCCGCCAGCCCGGACAGTATCCTGTCAATATCATCTGCCAGCTCGCCGATCCCATGCTGCCTGGCCTCCGTATAGGAAGACAGGCTTTCGTAAATAAACCGGCTCAGCTCCTGATTCAAGCGTTTATACTGTTCCCTTAATATGGTAAAGGAACCGGCAATCAAAACAAACAGCCCAATCAAGCTCAAAATCACATATGCCAGCCTGGATTTTTTTCCTTGCCTCATCTATTGATCTCCATTCTCAAGGTTAATAGCTCCAAAGGCGGCGGTATGATTTCATTAACCTCTAAAACTCAATTTCTCTCAATTTAACATAATCCTTAACGAGCCTTGCCGTCTGGTCCAGATCAATGCTTCCGGTATTGATAATCAGGTCATAATTATCCCAATCCTCCCAATCATTTCCTGTATAATAACGGTAGTACTCCTTCCGCTCCCGGTTAATCTTCTTTACCCGCCTGGAAGCTTCTTTTTCATCCAATTTGTCCACTTCCATGACCCGTCTGATCAAAGTCTCATTGTCCGCATAGACAAATATCTTGATCAGACCCGGACAATCCACATCATCACGGCTTAAAATATAGTCCGCGCATCTGCCTGCTATGATGCAGGATTCGTGGGCCGCCAGCTCCCGAATAACCTGGGACTGAAACCGGAATAAATTTTCCGGCTTTACAATGTCCGCATCCATGGAAGGCTTTCCAAGCTGGGGCTTTAAACCGCTTACGATCTTATAAAGTAAATTGCCTCCTGCCTTTTCATCGGCAAGACGAAAGAACACCTCACCCACTGCGCTCTGCTCTGAGGTAATAGTCAGAATCTCCTCGTCATAAAAATGAATCCCCAATTCTTCGGCAAGTGCCTTTCCCACCAGGCGTCCTCCGCTGCCGTACTGACGTCCAATTGCAATGACCAGATTTTTCTTCTCGCTCATGATACCTCTCTCCTTTTTCTGCATTTTTCTGCTCATCATTTCTTATCTTTATTCTACCCCATTTGGAACAGTTTTACAATTATTATTGATTCACCAGTTCACTAAAACAGATGGCTCCGTAAGGCCTGATGCTCATACGGTAAGCATTGCCCTTTCCCAGTGCCTTTTCTATGTAAGAAATGTATTCCCCCGCAAACTCATCCGGCAGCAGCGTCATAATAACACCTGCAAATCCGCCGCCGTGGATTCTGCATACCCCTTTTCCTTTTTCCTCTAAAAACAATTCCGTCAGAGCCAGGGCAATGGAAACTCCCTGTTCCTGATAATTTGTATTGGTAAAGCAGTTTTGCAGCCATTTCCAGGAGGAATTTCCGGAAGCTGTAATGTTCCTTAAAAAGTCCTCAAACCGGTTTTCCTTTAAAGCAGCCACTTCTGCCTCCACCCTTTTATTTTCCTCAAAGAAATGAAGGGCACGAAGAACGGAACGGTCCCCTGCAAATTCCCTGACCTGGCTTAAGTTGTCAATAACGTCCTGCTCTGTAATCTGGGCGCAGACCTCTTTTCCAAAAAATTCCGCAACCTTTTTCATTTCCTCCGGGACAGAAGAATAATCTGCACTTAAATCCGCATGCCCCTTTCCTGTATTGACAATGATCAGGCTGTGTTTCTGGGAAGCGAAATCAAAATCGATTTGTTCCACCACTGGAGATGCCGGGTCCTTAAAGTCAATGGTGATCAGTCCGCCTACCGCACAGGCCATCTGGTCTAAAAGGCCGGAAGCCTTGTCCCAGTACATATTTTCAGCATACTTTCCCACATGGGCATAGGCCACTGTATCCATGCGCCCGCCGTTAAAAAATGTATTTAAGATAGAGCATAGAAGCATCTCAAAGGAAGCGGAGGAACTGACTCCTGCGGCACTGATCACGCTGCTGGTCACGTATGCATTAAAGCCTCCGACCTCATATCCCGCTTCCAAAAAGCCCTTTAACAGTCCTTTTATCAGGTCAACGGTTCCTGACTTATTATCACTTGGAGTCAGATCATCCAGATCCACGAGAAAGCTCTGATGAAAGGTTTCGCTGATGATATTCACCTTTCTGCTGTTGTTTTTTGCTGCCGCCCCGACACAGTCCAGATTGATGCTGCCTGCCAGCACCTTTCCGTGGTTGTGGTCCGTATGGTTTCCGCTGATTTCCGTACGTCCGGGAGAGGAAAACAATACCACCTCTTCCTCAGGAAATTCCTTATGAAAATTTATAACAAGGTTCTGATAACGTTCTACATTTTCCTTAACAGCTTCCTCCCCATATAAAGCAGCCAGAAGGCTTAGGGATTTTTCAGATTCCAGTAAACGGATGATGTCATTTTCTTTCATGATACATGCTCCTTTTCTCTTTCTTTCATTACTGCTATAGGAAGTATATCACAAATTCTGAAGATTCCACAATATGTAATATAATTTTTCATTTGACAGTCAGGACAAGGCTTTCGTATAATGAAACAATCATAAAAAACAGGGAGAAAATCATGTTCTGGAACGAGAAGCCTTACCATTCTCTTGACTATGAGATGAAAAAACAATACGGGCATAAGGTTTACAAGCTGGCTCTTGACGGAGGCATGACCTGCCCCAACCGGGATGGAACCTTAGGCCGGGGCGGCTGTATTTTCTGCAGCAGCGGCGGGTCCGGAGAATTTGCCGAAGCCATGTCACCGGGCCGCTCTGCGGCAGAACAGCTCCAGTCCGCAAGAATGCGTGTCCAAAGTAAGATAAAGGACGAGAACTGCCGTTTTATCGCTTACTTCCAGTCTTATACCAATACCTATGCGCCGGTTTCCTATTTAGAGGAATTGTTCACCAGCGTTATACATCAGCCTGACGTAGCAATTCTCTCCATTGCCACCCGCCCGGACTGCCTTCCTCCTGATGTCCTCCTTCTATTAAAAGACTTAAACCGGATCAAGCCGGTCTGGGTGGAGCTGGGCCTGCAGACCATCCACCAGTCCACTGCTGATTATATCCGCAGAGGCTATCCCCTGTCCGTCTTTCAGGACGCCTATGAGAATTTAAAAGAAGCCGGACTTACGGTTATCGCCCATGTCATTTTGGGCCTTCCCGGAGAAACCAGGGACATGGTCCTGGAAACCGTAGAATATCTGGCTCATTTAGGAGAACATGGCATCGACGGAATCAAGCTGCAGCTTCTTCATATTCTGGAGCACACAGAACTGGCAGAGGAATACCGTCAAGGGCTGGTTCCCATCTATTCCCTGGAGGAATACACCGATCTGGTCATTGACTGCATCGCCATACTTCCGCCTGAAACAGTCATCCACCGGATCAGCGGAGACGGCCCTAAGCAAATGCTTTTAGCTCCCCTATGGAGCAGCAACAAAAAACTGGTCTTAAATACCTTGTCCAAGCGGTTAAAAGAACGAGGCATCTGCCAGGGTGACAGATACCTCGTCTGATTTTACTCTCTATGATATATCATACCGTTTTCATCCACTTCAATGCCAAAGGATATTCCCTGGAAATACTGGTAGAACTTTCGGATTTCTTCCGGATCTTCCAGCTTTCTGGTATAGCCCTTTTGTGAAGTTCCGGGAACCAGGGATAACACCGTGGTTCCCTGCTCAAAATCCACTTCAGCCCGTAAAAGAGCTGTCTTTGGAATGCTGCTTCCAAATATGAAGTTTCCAAGGCTATAGCAAATAGGCTTTCCATTATAATACTCAATTCCCTGCAGCACGTGAGGATGGCTTCCTATTACCATATCTGCACCTGCGTCAATGATCTTCTTTCCCAAGGCTCTCTGGTATTCCTGAGGCTTTTCATCCCTCTCAATTCCCCAATGAAGGTAAACAACCAGATAATCGCAGCTCCCCTCTGCTTTCTCAATTTCCTCCAGCAATATGGTGGGATCGTATCCGCTGACCATGCCGGGCTTTTTGCTGTTGGCCACCCACGCCGGGTCCGGATAAACTCTGGAGGCTGCCAGAAATCCTATGGTTTTTCCCTTCACTTCCATGGTCTGAAGCTGTCTGGCCCGGTCCATATCAGGACCTGCGCCTGCATACCGGATTCCTGCTGCATCTAAAACACTGCAGGTATCCACAAGTGCATCTGTTCCAAAGTCCAGAGAATGATTATTAGCCAGAGTCACAATATCAACTCCCAGCTCATTCATCATGGAAACTCTGGAGGGAGGCAGCCGGAAGGTGAACTGTTTATCCGGCGCCGCCGACCCTCTGTCGCTGAAAGGGAATTCCTGATTGACCATAAAGATATCCGACTGGTTGATTTCTCCCCGGAAACCGTCATCCAGAACTCCACTTATGTCTCCCACCTTATCATAGGCATTTATTACATGATTAGAAAGTAATATATCTCCTGCAAAAAGCAGTTGGACGGGCAAAGCCGGTTCTGTTTCCGCCTCAGATGTCTCTGTTTCAAGTGTGATAACCTCTGTTTCTCTTTGAGTCTCCTCCCTGGTCACTGCCAGGGTTTCCCCAGGGCTTTCCTGGCCTGTCGTTTCTTTTCCCCCCTGTTTTCCCTTCCACTCACTGCTCCCTACCCATCCGATGAGAAAAACAAGCAGCAATAGGGGAAGGAAAACCAGAATCTTCATTAATCCACTGGTTTTCTTCATAAATCTCTCCCGATTGTTGATAACTTTGACATGGTTTTACATTTTCCATTACATTTTCCACATACCTGGAAATCTATTTTCGTTCTTTATCTTACAATGGTTCCCATTATTTGTCAAATCGTCATCAAGTCTCTTACAGAAATTAAGATTCTTTCCATTGGATTTCTTTTATTTTAAAATCCTGCCATTGGTTGCAATGACATTTTTATACCACTCAAAGGATTTTTTCCTGCTGCGTTTTAAGGTTCCCTTTCCCTGGTTGTCCTTGTCCACGTATATAAAGCCGTACCGTTTCTTCATCTCTCCAGTGGAAGCACTGACTAAGTCAATGCAGCCCCAGGGGGTGTATCCCAGCAAGTCCACTCCATCCTCATCCACTGCTTTCATCATTTCCTTTATATGGGCCTCCAGATATTGGATCCGGTAATCATCGGAAATGCTTCCGTCCTCTTCCACCTGATCCACCGCACCGAGGCCGTTTTCCACGATAAACAACGGCTTCTCATACCGGTCGTATAAAGTATTCAGTGTGATTCTCAGCCCAAGAGGGTCAATCTGCCAGCCCCATTCAGACACCTCTAAATGAGGATTGCGGATGCTCTTCATCACATTGCCTGATGTGGATTTTGCAATGACTTCTTCTGATGTGCTGGCACACCGGGATGAATAATAGCTGAAGGATATGAAATCCACCGTATTTTCCTTCAGAATCTTATGATCATCAGGTCCTGTTTCGAGGGTTATGCCCTCCCTTTCAAACAGTTTCTTAGCATAAGCGGGATATTCTCCCCTGGCCTGTACGTCAATAAAGAAATAATTTTCCCTGTCTCTTCCCAGACTTTCCCAGACATCCTCAGGGTTGCAGCTATAGGGATAAAAATTTCCTGCGGCCAGCATACAGCCGAACTTGAAATCCGGGTTGATCTGATGACCCAGTCTGGTTGCCATGGCAGAGGCCACCAGTTCGTTATGGGCAGCCTGATATTTCACCAGTCTTGGGTCCTCTCCCTCTGCGAACTGGATTCCCGCACCCATAAAGGGCAGGTGAAGAAGCATGTTGATCTCATTAAATGTAATCCAGTAAGTCACCTTATCCTTAAAACGGTTAAAAATAGCATCACAGTATTTCACATAGCAGTCAATGACCTTCCGGCTCTTCCACGAACCGTATTTCTCCACCAAAGCCAGGGGAATATCGAAATGGCAGATGGTTACAACCGGTTCGATCCCATATTTTAAAAGCTCATCAATAAAATCCCCGTAAAACTTCAGACCTTCTTCATTAGGAGTCTCTTCTTCTCCGGAAGGGAAAATACGGGACCAGGAAAAGGAAAAGCGGTAGCACTTAAACCCCATTTCCGCAAATAAGGCAATATCCTCCTTATAATGGCCGTACATGTCAATGGCTTCTCTGCCAGGATAATAGGAATCCTCCGGCAGAGTCTTGTAATCCATTTCTCCCCGCATAACCGGGAAACGGTTTTCTCCCCAGGGAATCATATCCACGATTGCCATTCCGCGGTTTCCTTCCTTCCAGCCGCCTTCACACTGATTTGCTGCAGTGGCTCCTCCCCACAAAAAGTCTTTTCTCATATTCCTCATCCTTTCCTTTAGAACTCCTATAAAATGGTTAACAGGGTATCTCCCACACCGACCTGTCCGTCGTCTGTAGCAATTACATCGGTAAACACTGCGGAATTGGAAACCAGAACCGGTGTTACGGCTGAATATCCGGCCTCCCGGATCACATCCAGGTCAAATCTCAGCAGCTCCTGTCCCTTTTTCACATGATCTCCAACTGCAGTCAGTACGGTAAACCCCTTTCCTTCTAACTGTACCGTATCCATCCCCACATGAATCAGCACCTCTGCGCCGTTTGCGCTCATCATTCCAATGGCATGGCCTGTGGGGAAAAGAGCTGTGATCTCTCCGTCTGCCGGTGCATACAGCACACCTTCTTCCGGCAAAATCGCCACTCCCTGACCCAGCACACCGGAGGAAAATGCCGCATCCTCCACCTGATCCAGAGGCACAATCGTTCCTTTTAACGGGCTTGCAAGGGTTATTTTTTTCACGCCTGGATTGGAAGGTGCAGGCTCCACTGCCTTGACCTCTTCCCTGGCTTCCTCATGGTACAGCATAAAACAGAGAACAAATGCAATAGCGGAAGCGACCAGTACGCCTGCAGCCACCCATGGGATGCTGGAGGTATCATTATTCTCCGGATTGATAAAGGTCACAAATCCGAAAATGCCCAAAGCTCCTGAGGAATACTTCTTTACATTCCCAAGTCCAATAATAGCTCCGCCTATGGCTGCGCCGATACAGGAAATGACAAAGGGTTTTTTCTTTGGAAGAGTAATACCGTAAATAGCAGGCTCTGTCACTCCGAAAAGACCGGAAATAGCTGCCGGAATACAAAGACCCTTTAAATTCTTGTCCTTTGTCTTCATAAGAACCGCAATAACCGCGGCAGTCTGGGCAAAGGAAGCTGCAAAATAAGGCTGCATAAAGCTGTCATATCCCTGGGTGCTTAAGTTCATGATATAAATGGGAATCAGTCCCCAATGCAGGCCGAAGATAACCAGTACCTGCCAGAAAGCACCTACAATCAGACCCTCCAATACGGGGCTGGTGTCATAAGCTGCCTGAGTTGCAAAACCAATGAGTGCTGCCAAGGTGTTGGCAATAGGGCCCACCGCCACAAAGGTAACAGGTACTGCGATCAAAAGAGTGAGGGTGGGAACCATAAAGTTCTTCACCACATCGGGAACCACCTTTTTCCACATATTTTCTATTTTTGATGCAACATAAACGGACAGCACAATGGGCACCACGGAAGACGGATAGCCCGCCTTTGGCATAATAACCGGTATTTTGAGAAACGTGGCATAAACGTTAGACTCAAAAATGCTTCCCGCAAACAAGACCTCCATCACCTCATTTGATGTAAGGGCAGTAACCTTGGGATATATGAGAGCACACCCCAAAGCAATTCCTGTAAAGGGATTTAAGCCAAATTTTCTTGCAGAGGTATAGCCAAGGATTACAGGCAGATAGTAAAAGAATCCATCTCCCACCGCAAACAAAAGCTGATAGGTTCCGTCTGCCGGTGTCAGAAGCCCGGTGAAGGTCAAAATTGCCAGAATTCCCTTTATCAGTCCTGTCGCCATAAGCACACTTAAAATAGGCTGGAAAACGCCGGAAAGGGTATCCAGCAGCATGGCAGACAGCTTTTGAGGCTTGCCTGATCCGGCTGACTCGGAATCCTGCTGATCCCCTCCGAACCCTCCGATTTCACATACTACAGCATATACATCAGGAACATGGTTGCCTATGACTACCTGATACTGGCCTCCGCTCTGCATAACCGTCACAATTCCGCTGGTATTTTTTAAGACCTCTGTATTGGCCCTTGACTCATCCTTTAATTTAAAACGCAGCCTGGTGATGCAGTGGGTCAGGCTGATAACATTAGACTTCCCCCCTACATTCTGGATAATAATTCTTGCTAATCCATCATATTTACTTGCCATATCTCATCCTCCTTGTGATCTTTTCCCGCAGACCTTGTTATCCGGATACAATAAAGCCCGCTGTTTTTATAAATACATTCCTGGATTGGCCTTCTCCCGAATGATTTCTCACCTTTTACTCCTGCTCACCTGTATTTTCCTGAATAATTCTCTTGATATGGACCGTCAGGTACATAATCTCCTCATCTGTAAGCCGGTAATCCATCTTTTTTTCCATGTATGTATTCACCTTTAAGGCGCATTGATATGCTTCCGAATATTGGCGGTAGATCATATAGCAGAACTCCATATCCTCTGTCCCATAATACCGTTTTCTCACTGCCCGGTGAACGAAAAATTTTAAATGTGTCACAAACCTTTCATAGGACAAAGTCTCTTCGTCGAGGGAAATTCCAAAGTGGTAACGGACGATGTTTAAGATATCCTGGATCATCTGGGGAATCTCTGTAGATTCCTTCATATTGGTATCCAGTTCTGCATTCACCATATGCAGGGCAATATATCCGGCTTCATCCTCTGACAACTCCACGCCAAGCCTGTCCTTTATGATCTTTAAGGCTTCCAGACCAATCTCATACTCCTGATGATAAAATTTCTTGATTTCCCACAGCAACGCATTTTTAAACTCAATTCCCTGCTTTTTTCTTTCAATGGCAAAGTTTAAGTGATCCGTCAAAGTAATATAAATGTTATCATTCAGTTTTTTACCCAAGGTTTCCTTTGCATAGGTAATAATCCTTCCGGCACAGCGGATATGTGATTCCGGAAGCTTTGCTACCAGCTCTGCAAACCGGTTCATTTCCTGGGTCCTTAAAAAGAAGGTTTTTGATATCTTCGATTCATCCACCAGGCTTCCCGGTTTTACGGAAAAACCGATCCCTTTTCCCATGAGGAGGACTTCCTGTCCATTTGAATCCCATGAACTGACTATGTTATTTCCCAATACCTGTTTCACTACCATAGACTTCCCCGTTTTCTGTAATAAAAAAA
Organism: Hungatella sp. UBA4396; assembly: GCA_002389905.1. Taxonomy (GTDB): domain Bacteria; phylum Bacillota; class Clostridia; order Lachnospirales; family Lachnospiraceae; genus Lacrimispora. The sequence continues at coordinate 24,955 of DGRE01000052.1, forward strand.
CTGGTCATACTTATACCTTGCCTGAACAAGCGTATAAATACGACCAGTTATGCCTGCACGTTAAATTACAGTTGCACCCAGTCAAACTCTTATTTTTATACATTTTAACATATTTATCCATGTTTGTAAAGCATTTATTATGCAAATTTTAAAGTCTCATCAAGAAAGTATCCCGCTTGCGGGATTCTCCGCCTGCCTGAGCAGAGCATAAATATAATCAATATCTTTAAAGCGTCATGATGATTCCGCCTTCATTGGCATAGACCGTAGCCACTCCTGCGGTTTCTGTAATGATCACATCTTTAAACACAGCCTGCTTGATCATTTCCTGTTTTACATATTCCGCCCGTTCCGAATTGTTGCAATGGGCAATAACTAAAACCCTATCCCTGGTGTCTTTCGTATTTTTCATAGCCAGCTCCACCATTCTGCCCAAAGCCTTGTTAATTCCTCTGGCCTGATCCAGCTTTACGATCACGCCCGATTCAGCTCCCATAACAGGTTTAATATTTAAGGCAGTGGCAAAGAATGCCTGAAGCCCTGTCAGGCGCCCGTTCTTTCTCAAGGTATCCAGGCTCTCCAGCACAAAATAGGTCTTCATATTCTTAATGAAGGTCCTGGCCTTTTCCTCGATTTCTTCAAAGGGCAGGGAAGCCTGACAAAGAGACTGAACATAAAGGGCAATGTTTAACTCACCGGCTGAGGCGGAATCAGAACCCAGCACTGCAATCTTTTTCCCGTTATTTCCATGTTCTTCCTCGTAAAGCTTTTTTCCCAGAACAGCGCTGTTATAGGTTCCGCTTAAATGTTCGGACAAAGTGATGACAAACACCTGGTCTTCATCGCATTCATAAGCTTCCTTAAACAGCTCCGGAGAAGGACATGCTGTCTTAGGAGCCTCGCTGCTGTTTTTCACCAGTTCCAGAAAGCTTTTCTGGTCAAATGTCTCATCATCGACAATCTGAGTGTTTCCCACCTGTAAAGTAAGGGGGATTATCTGAAAGTGGGGATCTTTCCTTAAATCTGCCGTAAGGTCCAGACAACTGTCCCCAATAATCTTATAGCTCATATCTCCGCTCTTCCTCCTGACACGAAACTTATCATGTAGTATTCATTACCATATATTATAGAGAAACCATACTCAGATGTCAATAGAATAATTGGCTGACCTCAAAAAAAGGACCTGTACCAACATACAAGTCCTTCTTAATTTGATGATATATCTGTTTTTATGCTTCTGCCATAACTAACATCAATTCATTGCTTCTGGCAATAAATTTTGTCATCCGCTCAGGAGTCAGGGAACCATGGCTTAAGGCTGCCAGATCATAAAGCTGCTCGCAGATGGAATTGGTATGAGTTCCCTCTCTGTTTGCCAGCACATACTGAACCAGCTTGTTGTTGTAGTTGAGCACAAGGGTTTCTCCTCCTGCCCCGAACATAGATGGGTCCATTCCAGGCATGGTATACATCTTCATCATTTCCTGCATACGGCGGGATTCCTCTGACACGGTGATCATAGAAGAAAGGCTTTCATTTTTCAGCTTCTCCACCTTCACCTCAAGGTGCTCCTTGCCCAGAACCTTTCGGAATAATTCAGTCAGGGCTTCCACGTCTCCCTTCATGGCATCCTGATCCTCCTGGCTTACCTCTTCCTTGAAGGTGTCGGACAAATCAGAGTTAATGCATAAGAACTTCACATTCTCATTCTTCTGCTCCAAATATCCCACAAAAGGATTGTCAATATTATGGGTTAAATAAACCGCATCAAGTCCGGCCTCTTTAAACATGTTGATGTACTGGCTCTGCTCTTTTTCATCGGTAATGTAGAAGATCTTATTTTCGTGCTTTTCCTTATTTACCTCCAGACAGTCGGAAATGGTTAAATATTTTCCTTCCAAATTCTTAAAAATAAGAGAATCATTGATCTTCTCAGCAAACTTCTCATCCTTTAAACAGCCGAACTTAATAAATGGATTGATGTCATCCCAATACTTCTCATAATTTTCACGGTCTGTCTTAAACATGCCGGTCAGCTTGTCAGCCACCTTCTTCGTGATATAATCGGAAATCTTTTTCACAAAGCCGTCGTTCTGAAGGGCGCTTCTGGATACGTTAAGAGGCAGGTCCGGACAGTCGATCACACCCTTTAACAGCATCAGGAATTCAGGAATTACTTCCTTGATGTTATCTGCAATAAACACCTGACTGTTATACAGCTTAATGGTTCCTTCCAGGCTGTCGTAATTCATGTTCAGCTTAGGGAAGTAGAGGATTCCCTTCAGATTAAATGGATAATCCATATTTAAGTGAATCCAGAACAGAGGCTCCTTGTAGTCGTTGAACACCTTGCGGTAGAAGGCTTTATAATCTTCCTCCGTGCATTCGTTGGGATGCTTATTCCACAAAGGATTGGTGTCATTAACAGGCACCGGACGCTTTTTAATCTTATATTTTTCTTTGGCTGGAGATATCTCTACAACTTCCTTCTCCCCGTTCTCGTTCTCTTTTTCCTCGGTCTTTGCTTCCTCCACAATGGTTTCCACCACAGTGTCCTTATCGGTCAGCTCATCCTTTTCAATGGTCTCATACTGAGGTTCAGAAGAGGAACTGGATAAGTAAATTGCCACCGGCATAAAGGAACAGTATTTGTCAAGAACCTCTTTGGCTCTGTATTCGTTGCAGAATTCCAGACTTTCTTCATTGAGATACAGCTTGATGGAAGTACCGAATTCCGTTTTGTCTCCATCCTCCATCTGGTACTCTGTTCCGCCGTCAGACTCCCAGTGCACCGGAGCAGCACCTTCTTTATAGGAAAGCGTATCAATGGTAACCCGGTCAGCCACCATGAACGCAGAATAAAAGCCAAGTCCGAAATGACCGATAATCTGGTCTTCATTGGCCTTGTCCTTATATCTTTCAAGGAAATCCTGGGCGCCGGAAAAAGCGATCTGGTTGATGTATTCCTCCACTTCCTCTGCGGTCATACCAAGACCGTTGTCCTTAAATGTAATAGACTTTTCATTGGAATCTGTAATAACCTCGATCTTAAACTCCAGATCATCAGGTTTCTGCCACTCTCCCATGATATCCAGCTTTTTCAGCTTTGTAATGGCATCACAGCCATTGGAAACCAGTTCCCTGTAGAAAATATCATGATCAGAATACAGCCATTTCTTAATAATCGGGAAAATATTTTCGCTGTTAATTGTCAAGCTTCCTGTCTTTGCCATATCAACACACTCCTTACGTTTTCTATTATTATGTGATACATAAATGAAAAAATAATACCTGTAAAAAGTATTTTAATACGCTGTGATTGAAATGTCAATAGAAAATCAGCACTCGTTTGAATCGAGTGCTAATAATTCTATTCTTCCAGAAATGGAATGCTATGATGTTTTAAAAATCCCTTTGCCGCCTGGTCCCATTCCTCGTCAAGGGCCTTGTCCAAAGTAAAGACGGAAACCGAGGTTCCTGTCACACAGGTAAGCTTATCTTCTTCATAACGGATGTTCATATACAGTCCTTTTACCTGGTCAGGAGCAAATGGAAGCTGGCGGGAGGCCAGGAAACCCTCGGTTCCTTCCTGTGACATCTGAAGGATGATCCGGAAGCTGACAGGAAGGCGTTTCCCCTTAATTAAGGAAAAACAAAAGGGCTTTACCATGGCCCAGGAGGAAAGCTGTCCGTTTTTCAATTCCTCCAGTTCCTCACTGGAATAGTAACCGGGGCGTATGGCCCCATCTATGGTAAAGGTATTGAATGTAGTAATAACAGCTTCTTTCACAAGGAACTGGTCAAACACGTCCCCTACGAACAATCTGGAGGTAAAGAGCTTTAAGTCCTCAATTTTCAATGCGATCATGACAAATTCTCCCCTTCTTATAATCTCTGCCCGTTTACTATACAACGGATCATCCCAGACTGTCAACGCAGGATTTCCCTTGTTCTCCGGTATTCCAAACCGTTTTTTTCTGTGGTATACTGTGTTATGATATTAGCAAAAGCAATGAGCCCGGATATTCGGGCGGAAAGAGGAACCTTATGAATCATATCAAAGAGTTGGAAACACTGATTGCCGCATCTGTTTCTCCCTATCACTGCATCATGGCGGCAGCGGACCAGCTTGCGTCCGCAGGCTTTCAAGAGCTGCCTCTGGCCCAACCGTGGGAGCTGACAAAAGGCGGTTCTTATTACATAAATGCATTTGATTCCACCCTGGTGGCATTCTCCATAGGGGAAGAACTGGGCGAAGTGCCCGCCCTTAAGCTGGCGGCCTCCCATACAGACTGGCCCTGCCTGAAGGTAAAGCCCTCCCCTGAGATCACTTCCCTGGAATACGGAAAGCTTAATGTGGAGGTATACGGAGGCCCTCTTCTGGGAACCTGGTTTGACCGTCCTTTATCCATGGCAGGCAAGGTCTGCGTGGCCGGATCATCTCCTATGAAGCCTGAAACTATTTTTGTGGACTTTTCGCGGCCTGTCCTCACAGTTCCAAGCCTGGCCATCCATATGAACCGGGAGGCCAATAACGGAGTTGCTATCAATGCCCAGATCGACATGCTTCCCCTCATTGCCCGGATTACGGAAGAGTTAAGCAAGGAACACTTTTTCTTAGAGGCTCTGGCAAAAGAGGCGGGAGTTAAAAAAGAGGATATTCTGGATTATGAAATTTATATCTATAACCGGGAAGAAGGAACTCTCTTAGGGCTGCAGGAGGAGTTTTACTCTTCTCCCCGCCTGGATAATCTGACTTCCGTACAGGCCTGCTTAAGCGGCATCATGGCTGAACCATGCAAGAACGGCATCAATGTTATTGCCTTATATGACAATGAAGAAATCGGAAGCCATACCAAGCAGGGCGCTTCTTCTGCTCTTATGGAGCGGATTCTGGAAAAAATCTGCCTATCTCTGGGGTATTCCAGAGAAACCTTTTTAAATGTTCTGATGAGCGGATTTTTTCTGTCTCTTGACGTGGCCCACGCCATTCATCCAAATCACGGGGAAAAATGTGATATCAAGAACCAGATTGTTATGGGTGACGGGGTATCTATTAAACTGGCAGCCAGCCAGTCCTATGCTACGGATGCCTCCAGTACTGGAGTTATTGAGGGCATCTGCCGGAAGGAAAATATTCCATATAAGAAGTTCTCCAACCGTTCTGATGTGAAAGGGGGGTCTACTTTGGGAAGCATATCTTCTGCTCTGCTTACCATGCGGACAGTGGATGCAGGCGTTCCTATTCTCGCCATGCACTCTGCAAGGGAAGTTATGGGAACCAGGGACCAGGAGGCGCTTGTGAGGCTGGCAGAGGCTTTTTTCCAAGCATAAACAGAAAAATGGCAGGCCATCAAAATAGGTCTGCCTTTTTTATTCCATCAATCAGAAAAATACTTCTTATAAATTTCAAAAAAGTTTGTAGTCGTAGTCTTATCCTCTTTGGAAAATTTTACATCCTTCCACATCTCACTGTTAAAAACCACCGGCTTTTCTTCCTTAAACTGAGAATAAATCTGATCAAAAGCCTCTTTCTTCCGCTCCCGGTACAAACCGGCCTTTCTCTCCTGGGTGGCTTCTTCGTCATAATCATTGACACACCGGAAAATATAATACTTTCCATTTTCCTCCACCACAGAACTGATCTCTCCCACCGAAAGTGAAAAAGCGGCTTCCTCACCGGGGCCGGGGGCTTCTCCCCTTCCCATCTTCCGCTGGGTGACCCCTTCTTCCGAATATTCCCTGGCAAGGGCCTGGAAGTCGGCTCCTTCCGCCTGGGCCTCTAAAAGCACCTCTTCCGCAGCGGCTCTATCCGATAAAACAATCTGATCTACCTCAATCACCTTGGCTTCGCTGTCGCTGATTTCCAGATTCAAATCCTTTGTCAGCTCTTCCACCACCTTATTGGACAGACAGTATTCTTCGTACATGATCCGCACGTCTTCTTCCGTGACCCCCATATACGAAATATCCTCCTCGGTCAAAGAGGCGAAATATTCCTCGGCCGCCTTCCTGGCTTCCTCCTTTTCCCCGCCGTTTAAAGTGATTCCCCGGCTCCCGGCAAGGAGATTCAGCCTCTTCATCTCATGAAGAAATTCCCTCACCTGTTCCACCAAATAGACTTCAAAGGTCTGTCCCTCCGGCAGCTCCACTCCCCATATCTGGCTGGTATAAAGCTGCTGATACCGGTTCCTCTCCGTAGCTACCACGATCATGGACTGAGGCATGGTATAAGCCTTGCTTTCCCGGATTTCAGAAACAATGGGAATTTCAGACTTGCATCCGGACAGGAAAACCGCTGCTGCCAATGAAGCCAGAAATACTTTTACCCCCCGTCTGCATTGACCTCTCATGAATACCTCTTTCCTCACTGCCTACAGCAGCAGTTTCAATATTTTCAAAACTCCGTTATTTACATTGGTATCAGTCTGGAACTTGGCCGCGGCCTTTACTTCCTCCCTGGCATTCCCCACTGCAAAGCTGTAATAAGCCTGCTGCAGCATTTCCACGTCATTGAGCTGGTCACCAAAGGCCATAGTTTCCGACGGCTTAATGCCCAGACTGTCCTGAAGCAGCTTCACGGCCTGCCCCTTGTTGATTCCCTTTTTCATGCAGTCCAGCCACATGTCGCCTGCTGTGGTGATCTTCAGAAGGTCCCCATACTTTTCCTGCAAATCCCTGGTATGAGATTCCACATCATGTTCACGGTATACGGATACCTTGATAAATTCCGAATCCACCGCAGTCAAATCCTCTACCTGCTGAATCCGGAATTTATAGCCGTTTATCATCCAGTCCAGAACATCCTGATTTTTCGTTTCCATATAAATGATATCCGGGCCGCTCAGCATGATCTCCATCCCTTCTTTCCTGCGCACATCATGGATCAGGTCCATAACAGTCTGACGGTCAATGGTATTGGTGTAGAGGCTTCTTCCGTGAAGGCCCACATAAGCGCCGTTATCCGACAAATAAAATATCTTCTCCTTAATAGGTTCAAATATAGACTCTATGCTGACCCACTGGCGTCCGCTGGCTGCGGCGAACTGAATGCCTTTTGCCCTCAACTTTAAAATTACATCGTAAAGCTCCGGATTGATGTCATGGCATCCGTCCTTTACCAGAGTTCCGTCAATATCCGATGCAATCAATTTTATCATTCTCTCTCCTCCTCGGCCATCTTTTTAAGTTCCTGATATACCCGTCCTACAGGTAATCCTACTACATTATTGTAATCCCCGTCAATCCCTTTGATAAAAGCCGCAAATTTTCCCTGTATCCCGTAAGCTCCGGCCTTGTCCAAAGGCTCTTTGCTGTCCGCATAGGCCCTGATCTCCTCATAAGACATGGGATATAAATGAACATCAGTCTTTTCCACAAATGTCCTTGTCTTTTGCCCTCTTTCTCCACAATATACCAGGGTTACCCCTGTGTATACCTGATGGGTTTTCCCTTCTAACAGAGAAATCATGCGAAATGCATCTTCATGATCAGACGGTTTTCCTAAAATTTCTCCGCCTGCCGCAACTACGGTATCCGCACCAACCACCCAGGTTCCCGGCTTCTGGGAACAGGCCACATCCTCTGCCTTCTGGCTGGACAGCTCCATAACAGCCTCTTCGGGCACATCTGTACTTATCTTCTCTTCTATGGTGCTGGGCACAATCTCCGGTGTGATTCCGATTTGAGCCAAAAGCTCTTTTCTCCTTGGAGATGCCGAAGCCAGCACAATTTTCTCTGTCTGATCCATAAAAAACCTCCGTTTTCAATAAGTCATAACATTAAATAAGCGGGACCCTTATGGAATCCCGCCTCTCATCAATATACTTTCAGACGTCCGATCATGGACGCATCCTCATCTTCGTCATCCCGAAGACGCATTCTCATGGTGTATATGAAGTCAGCTATATAGAAAGCCAACAGGCTCAAAGCCACCATCCGTTCAAAACCATCAGGTATCCTTCCTGCCACTCCATTGACAAACCCATTGAGGAAACGGAAGTAAAATATACCTAAAAACCCCCATGCAATGCTGCTCTCCAGACAGATAATTCCCTTGTAATTCATAAATTTCTGACTGTAGTCCCACCAGAAGGAGCCGAAGAGCCTTATCATCATGCGGGCCGTTACAATCTCCATAACGGTTGCCATAGCCATAGCTGCAAAATAGAGCTGGACCGGATTCTCCGCAAGGGGCTGTAAAAGGATCATGGCACCCATGGCTCCGAATCCGTATATGATACAAAATGGGCCATGCCCAAATCCCCGGTTCAGCACCGGCTTTCTATTTTCATAGGTGAGTACAATACACTCAAGAATATATCCCAGAAAGCTGAACAGGAAGAAACAGTTTATGCTGTGATAAATTGACGTATTCATGTTACCTCCGATTTTGATATCCTTTCTTTAACTCGTTAAAGTATAATATAGATATCTTAAGAAATCAAGGGGTACTTTCTTACAATTCTCTTTAATAATACTGAGATATAAAAAGTGCCAGAAGAATTCCTAAAATTGCTCCGGCAGCCACCTGGAGAGGGGTGTGCCCCACATATTCCTTTAATTTCTCCTGGAGTATCTCTGCATTGAGCTTTAAGGGATTTTCCAGCAGAAGACTGTTGAGCAGCTTTGCCTGCTTTCCTGTCTCCCTGCGGACTCCCATGGCATCATACATCACTATCATAGATAGAACAAAACTGACCGCAAACTCAAAAGAACCGACACCATAGCGGTAACTGGCGGCGGTTGTTAAGGCACATACCGTTGAGGAGTGGGAACTGGGCATTCCCCCGGAACCTACCAGCCTCTCAGGATTAAAGTTTTTGTTAAGGGCTAAGTCGATGATCGTCTTTAAGACCTGGGCCACCAGCCAGCCGGCAACTGAAGTCACCAGAACCTGATTCTTAAGTATATCTTCCCAAAATGTCATGGTTTCCTCCATATTTATGCAGCGCTCTTCCTTCCAAAACCGTACAGGATCCAACGCTTTATCCTTGCGGCTGTTTCAGCCAGGCCGCAGAATTTATCCGAATAAATGATCGCAAACCCTTCCCTGCTTTTAGGCGGAATAGGGGTCAAAGGCCACATGTGGCGCAGGATCATATCTTTTTCTTTTTCCGTTAATTCAAAATGTTTGACCGCATTGTTATGTGCAACTCTCGGGTGGGTAAACCCGTGAAAATGCTCTCCCGTCTCCTTGGCATGGGTATGCCAGTCATATAAAAAGAAATCGTGAAGAAGACCGGCTCTGGCAACCTCTCTGTGATCCCAGCCCAGCCTTTTGCAGATGCAGTAACTCATGTAGGATACTTTGATGCAGTGGGCCTTACAGGTAGTATCCCCGTGCTGCATAAATCGATCCATAGATTGAAACACCGGACTGTCCAGAATATCCCTGACACAGTCCATGTATTCCAAATCCTCACTGTAATATTCCTCTTCCACCCAGGAGGAATCTTCTGCCCATCTCATTACTTCCTCTTTTTCCTCCTGGGTTATATGCATGTGTTCCATTCTTATTTCAATCGCTTCTTTCCTAAAGGGCTCAGCTTAATAGCCGGCCAGCCAGTCATAGAGTTCCTGGTATTTCATAGCCGATGTTTTCCATGAGTAATCCTTTGCCATGGCCCGGTCTATGATCTTATTCCATTCCCGTTTCTTATCGTAGTAAATCCCTTCTGCATACCGGATGGAACTGAGCATCTCATGAGCATTATAGTTAGAGAAGGTAAAACCTGTTCCCTTATTTTCAAACTCATTATATGGCTCTACCGTATCCTTTAAACCGCCTGTTTCCCGTACAATGGGCACTGTTCCGTAGCGCAGTGACATAAGCTGGCTTAAGCCGCAGGGCTCAAACAGGGAGGGCATAAGAAACGCATCGCAGGACGCATAAATCTTATGGGACATAGCTTCTGAATAATAGATATTGGCAGAAACCTTATCCGGATACTTCCATGCATAGTGGCGGAACATATTTTCATACCGTTCCTCGCCTGTGCCGAGAACCACCAGCTGGATATCGTCCTGACATAGCTCGTCAATGACGCACTGGATTAAGTCAAGCCCCTTCTGGTCTGTCAGTCTGGAAACAATTCCGATCATGAACTTCTTCTCATCCTGGTTCAATCCCAGTTCCCTCTGCAGGGCCCGTTTATTTTTGATCTTCTCCTTGCGGAAGTTCTTTGCATTGTAGGTCTGGTCGATATAGGAGTCGGTTTCAGGATCAAACTCCTCGTAGTCAATGCCGTTGACTATGCCCCTCAAGCTGCCCGCCCGTGCACGCATCAGGCCGTCTAAGCCCTCTCCGTAGAACGGCATCTTGATCTCTTCCGCATAGGTATCGCTGACCGTGGTGATGGCATCTGCATAGACGATGCCGCCCTTTAATAAATTTCCGTCCTTATATGCCTCCAGCTTATCAGGTGTGAAGTAATAATCCGGCAGGCAGGTAAACTTCTGTATTGTTTTAACATCCCATACACCTTGAAACTTTAAGTTGTGAATGGTGATTACTGATTTCATATTTTGGAAAAATTCGCCGTCGTGGAACCGGTCCTTTAAAAGAACAGGGATAAGAGCAGTCTGCCAGTCATGGCAATGAACCACATCCGGCTGGAATCCGATTACAGGAAGAGCAGATAAGGCTGCTCTGGAAAAGAAGCAGAACTTTTCCAAATCCTGATACCAGTCCCCATAAGGTTTTGCTCCGCTGAAATATTCTTCATTGTCGATAAAATAACAGGTAATGCCCTCATATACATACTGAAGAATTCCTACATATCTGCTTTTTCCCAGGTAGTCCATGTAGAAGTGATCCACATAGGTCATCTGGTTTCTCCATTCTTCTTTTATACACAAATATTTGGGAATCAATACTCTGACATCAAAATATTCCTTATCAAAGCACTTTGGAAGAGAACCCACCACATCCGCAAGTCCTCCTGTCTTGATAAAGGGTACTGCTTCTGATGCAACGAACAATATTTTCTTCATACATAACCTCCCTTATCCGGTTCACCCTTGGGTGTTGTCTGCTATTGTCTAGTATACTGCATTTTCCGGAAATAAGGAAGTATTAAACCTTAAAATTTAAGAAAGTTTTTTGTAATCCAGTCTGATTTTATCGGCTATCAGTGCAATAAACTCGGAATTGGTCGGTTTTCCTTTTCCGGTGCTTACGGTGTAACCGAACAATTCATTAATGGTGTCCATTTTGCCCCGGCTCCAGGCCACTTCAATGGCATGGCGGATAGCCCGTTCCACACGGCTGGGCGTTGTCTGGTGCTTCTTTGCAATAGAGGGGTAAAGGATTTTGGTCACAGAAGTAAGCATCTCCTGGTCCTGTACTGATATCACAATAGCATCACGGAGATACTGGTAGCCTTTTATGTGGGCGGGGATTCCGATTTCATGAAGCATCTGGGTGACATCATTCTCTAAATTCTGCTCCATGTATTCCAATTTGTTGACATAAGGCTTTACCTTTTTCATCCCCTGAAGACTGGGAGTTTTTGTCTTTCTCTGGCCTACCCTGCGCACCTTATCGACGATGATGTCCTTGCTGAAGGGCTTCATTATGTAGTAATTTGCCCCCATACGGAACGCATCCTCGGTAATATTCTCGCTTCCTGCCGCAGTTACCATGATAAACGACGGTATTTTTGAAATAGTGCCGTTTCCTCTGACACGTTCCATCACTGTGATTCCGTCCATCCTCGGCATGATTACGTCCAATAAGACAACATCCGGATTTGTTTTCAGTATCATGTTATAGGCGTCTTCGCCATTGTCTGCTTTTCCAACTACGTGGAAATCAGATTCTCCCTCCAGTATATCATTCAGCAGATTTAATGTCTGCAGGTTATCATCGGCAATCGCAATACTAATTTGTGACATATTGATACTCTCCTCCCTGGTTTTGGTGTTTTTAACACGTTTTTTTGATACAGTTTTTAACAAGTTTTTTGTAACTTTTTTAACGAGTGTATTGACATTATAGACTTGGCCTGGCTTATGCCGCAATGGAATTCTGTCGCATTCTTCGACAAAACATGACAATTTTGGGGCGAATTTTGGTGGCTATTTCTTTTTTTCGAGGGTGTCGAAAGAGGTATTGTGGCTTGGGAGTGGGACGGCTGGTTTTTTAGAGGGTGTTGAAAATTGATATTACTTGTCAATGGAAAAATTTGGGGGTGTATGTGATTATAGTAACATACTTTGGAGGGGATGAGAAGAGTTAAAAACAGTTAAAAAGAGTTAAAATTGATTGGCTGGTCCGCCGGGGCAACCGATGATGCCCGCAGGGCACCATCGGTTGCGGGGCTTTCGCCCCATAGGCCATTCGCAAAAAAGCTGCTCATGCAAGTAAACTTGCATCGCAGCTTTTTTACTCCTGTCCTGCCCGGCTCAATGGGATAGCATGTTTTCAATAAATATCCCATACCCTCTGGTTGAGTCCTGTATAAACACATGGGTCACCGCCCCCACCAGCTTCCCATCTTGTATAATAGGCGATCCGCTCATCCCTTGTACAATCCCTCCGGTAAGAGCCAGCAAATCCGGATCAGTAACCTTAATCACCATTCCTTTGCTCTTATGGGACGTAGAATAATCCACCCGCTGAATCTCAATCTCATAATCCCGGATACTCCCGGATACGTTGCTTCTTATATGGGCAATTCCTTTTTTAATATCCTGGCGGTATCCAATGGGGATGGCATCCTGAGCCAGCTTTTGCTTAAATCTGTCATTTACCTTTCCGAAAATCCCCTCTTCTGTATTTGCTGTAATCGTTCCCAAGGTGGAACCCGGTCCGTAATAAATGACTCCGCTCATAACCCCCGGTTTTCCAAAGGTTCCTTTTTCAATTCCCAAAATAGCTGTTTCATAAAGAGATCCTTCCGTAATCTGGACCACATCTCCTGTGTCGCTGTCGCTGATTCCATGGCCTAAGGCACCGAACTGGCCGTTCATGTCCACATAGGTCATGGTTCCGATTCCCTGAGTGTCATCTCTGACCCAGACGCCCAGCTTGTAGGTTCCGTCGTCTGCCTCTACGGGAGTCATTTTTACATCAATATCCTCGCCATTCCGTCTGACCCTGAGAACTGCCTCGGAAGTACCGATCTTTCCCAATTCGCTCATCAGGGCTTCCTTATCTGTCAAAGGAGTGCCGTTAATGGTTTCAATGTAATCTCCGGACTGGAGAATTCCAAATGCCGGTGTGGCGGTCATACCGTCCTTTTGGGTGATATCTCCTGTACCGATTACCAGGATGCCGTCCGATTTTAAATAGATTCCAACAGGAGTACCGCAGGGAACCGCATATTTGGTATCCACCACATTGACCTGTATATCCTTTAACTGAATCCAGCCAAACAGCTTTAATCCCAGCTTATAACTGCCCTGATTTTCTGAATATACAGAAAAAGGCTGGTTTACCTGTAAATGGATCTGGTCGGAAGGAATATTGGAACCATTGTTTAAAACCACTTCTTCACTGTCGGAATACAGCGTTACATCAAAAGGCATGGAGAAATGAAACTGTTCTTCTTCCTCTGCAACGATATTCAATTTGTCTGGAATCACCCGCTTCATATAGAACCAGGTAAATCCGATACAAAAAACCAGACTGATCCAGAACATCCTTACGATAAGTCTGTGAATCCTCTTTTTTTCCATCTCACATACCTCCTTAGATGAATGAAAGGAGACAAATTTTTTTGACTCCTCTCTTAGTATGTGAGAAATTATTTAAATCACACTGTCATATTTTAGTTGTAACTATTTTCTTTCGGTGGCAGCATTATAACAGAATAAAATTTTTCAAAGAATAAAAGCAAACATTACGGCAAAAAATATAGCAGGAAGTAAATTCGCTACCTTGATAATTTTTCCCCAGACCAGGTTGACGCCCACGCAAAAAATTAAAACAGAACCGGTTAAAGACAGATTGGACAAAGCCTGAACCGTCATAACCGGCTCAATCAATCCAGCCAAAAGAGTGATCAGTCCCTGAAATATCCCTACAGGAACAGCAGAAAAAATACAACCTTTTCCAAGAGAAACAGTCATGACCAAAATGATAATCATATCCAGAAGTCCTTTGACTGCAAGAACGGAATAATCCCCGGAAATGCCGTCCTTAATGGCTCCTACCACTGCCATGGCTCCGATGCAGACCGTAAGGGAGGCTGTCACAAATCCATCTACAAACTTAGTATCCCCGCTGCTGTTTGTTTTTATTTTAAGCCATTCCCCAAAATGTTCCATAGCCAGCTCAATGTTCAGCCACTCCCCCACCAGGGCGCCTATAAAAAATGAAAGAATCAGCATAATGGTCCCACCGGACACAAGCTCTCCCTGGGAGATTGCCAGCATCTCCTCCATAACGCCCCCGATTCCAAGAATCATGACACTGATCCCCGCAGCGCTCATTAAGGTAGCCTGATACCGCTCCTCCATTTTTCTTCCAAAAAGAAGACCCCCAAGGCCGCCTGCTGCAATCCCCGCCACATTGATCAACGTTCCAATTCCAATCATCTTTTCGTACTCCCGGCTGTCTTTATCTCTTTTTTTGCCATTTTCTTCATTTCCCTTGCATTGGCCCTCACCGCTTCTGTGATCTCCACGCCGCCTAAAAGCCTTGCCAGCTCCTCTACCATCTCTTCCTCCTCAAGACGGCGTATGGAAGTGGAGGTGCGTCCCTCTTCCACTGCCTTTGCGATTTCATAGTGGCAGTCAGCCATGGCCGCAATCTGGGGCAGATGGGTAATGCAGATCACCTGATGATTCCCTGCGATATAAACCAGCTTTTCCGACACCTTCTGGGCCGTGCGCCCGCTGATTCCCGTATCAATTTCATCAAAAATCAAGGTGGGAATGTCGTCCGTATCCGCCAGCACCGTCTTAATGGCCAGCATGATCCTGGACAGCTCTCCACCGGAAGCCACCATGCCCAAGGGCTTTAAAGGCTCTCCCGGATTGGTGGAAATTACAAACTCTGCCTCATCATATCCATTGGCCGTATAGTGATCAAGGCGTGAAAATTCCATGGAAAATTCCACGTCAATAAAATTCAAGTCCAAAAGCCCTTCCTTGATCTTTTCCGTCAGCTCTCCGGCCGTTTGCTTTCTCATCTCAGACAATTGGGCGCAAAGAAGCTCCAGACGGTCTGAAACCCTTTTCAGATCCTCTGCCGTCCGGTTTCTGACCGCATCATAGTCCTCCAGCTCTTCCAAACGCCTTTGTTTTTCTTCCAGATTGATAAAAATCTGATCCAGGCTTCCTCCGTACTTGGCCTGCAGGCTGCGGATAACGTCGAGCCGTTCCTCTGTCTGCCTGTATTCCTCCTCATCAAAAGACATCTTGTCCATATAGGAGGTGATTTCATGGCTGATGTCCCTTAAAATAGAGTCCGCATCAAAAAGCTGGTCCAGTATGGTGCTCAAGCCCTTGTCATAGGAAGCTACAGATTCCACTTCTTTTAAAGCCTTTCCCACCACATCTGAATTCACAGCAGAATAAGCCAAAGAAAGGCTTTCTCCAATTTTTTTTGCATGAGAAAAGAAGCGGTATCTGGAGGACAGTTCTTCCTCCTCTCCCTCTCTCAGCCCGGCATTTTCGATTTCTTCGATCTCAAAGCGGATAAAGTCCATTTCCCTCAGCCTGGTCTCTTCATCCAGACGGAAAGAGGCCAGACGGTCCTTTAAGCGAAGGTATTCCCCATAAGTTTCACCGATATTCTTTTTTAGCTCATGGGATTTTTTCTCCTGGTAGCGGTCCAGGATTGCAAGATGCTTGGATTTGTAGAGTAAAGACTGATGTTCATGCTGTCCATGAATATCGATCAGAAGGCCGGTAATATCCCGCAGCTTTCCTGCGGTCACCGTTTCATCATTGATTTTGCTTAAGCTTCTGGAGGGCATGATCTTTTTTGATATAATGACCGTGCCATCCTGGTCGGGCTGGACATCAAGCTCCTGAAGCAGGCGGATTTTTTCAGGTTCCCTGACCGTAAAAATCAGCTCCACATAAGCGTATTCCGCCCCTTTTCTTATAATATCCTTGGGCACCTTGCCCCCCAGGGCAATGGTGACCGAGCCGATGATAATGGATTTTCCTGCTCCGGTTTCTCCGGTCAGGACGTTAAAGCCATCCTGAAATTCCACATCGGCCTTTTCAATCAACGCCAGATTCTTTACATGTAATTCTGAAAGCATGTCACCGCTCCTTTATCCTGCAATGAGTTTTTTCAATTTTTCCATCATAAGTATGGTATCATCAGTGGTTCGAATGGCGCACATAATGGTATCATCCCCTGCGATACAGCCCACCATCTCGCTGAAATGAAGGGCATCAAGAGCAGCCGCTACAGCCATAGCCATGCCGGATACGGTCTTGATGACCAAAATGTTCTGGGCCATATCCATAGACATATAGCCATCCTTTAAAATCCTGATATATTTATCGCTGAAAGAGTTCTGGTTTTGAAGCACCACATACCGCTGTTTCCCTGACTCAGACTGGATCTTGGTCAGTTTCAGTTCTCTGATATCTCTGGAAACAGTGGCCTGGGTCACTGCAAAACCAGCCTGATTTAAATAATCAGCCAGTTCCTCCTGAGTTTCAATCTCGTGTTTTCCGATGAGTTCCACAATCTTGCTGTGTCGTTCCAGTTTCATAGCGCCTCCTTCTATATACCAGCCATCTTATTGCGCAGGTTATCTAAAAAAGATATGTTTTTCAGTTTCACCAGGATGGTCTTAATATCCGCCTGCCGTATCTCAATACAATCACCGGGATAAAGCTCCATAGCCGTATCCCCGTCAAATACTGCCGCCTGGCACACACCCTTTTCTCCCATCAGCTCAATCTGAATCCAGTCATCAGCAGAAAGCACAATGCTTCTGGCATTTAAGGCATGGGAACAGATGGGGGTCAGGACCACCATCTTGGAATCCGGGACAATAATAGGCCCGCCTGCGGAAAGGTTGTAAGCCGTGGAACCGGTGGGTGTGGCGGCGATCAGCCCGTCAGCCCTGTATTCATTTAAAAATTCCTGGTTGACAAAAACTTTCAGCTGCAGCATTTTTACAAGCCCGCTTCTGGTCATGACAATCTCATTTAAAGCGATGTCCTGGGCAATGACCTTTCCGTCCCGGTAGGCGCAGCCGCTTAACATCATCCGCTCCTCCAGCCTGTAGTCATTGGCCAGCAGTGAGGAAAGAGCGTCTTTGATCTCCTCATTGCGGGATACCTGTGTCAGATATCCAAGAGTTCCCCTGTTGATTCCAAGCATGGGAATATTCTTCCCTGCCAGATCTCTGGCAGCCTGAATCAGCGTGCCGTCACCTCCCAGAGTAATGATACACTCCGTCTCATCAGGTACTGTGGAAGCGTCGGTATAATGCTTTCCTGTTCTCCCTCTGTCCCGTTCTCCAATCCGGCAGACAGCTCCCTGTTTTTCCAGATAGCTGCAGATATCCCCGGCAGTTTCCCTGGCTCCCTTTTTCTCCGGATTCATGATCACAAAAAAATGCTTCATAGTAAGTTTTTATCTGCCTTTCCTCAGTGTTGTCCACATCATAAGTCTGTATGAGCCTCTTTCACGGTCTTTTCCGGATCTAAAGCATGGTCCGGGCAGACTTCTTCCTGATGGTTCTTTAAATGGAGCAAATATTCAATATTTCCTTCCGGTCCCTTAATAGGCGAATACTCCAGGTGAAGGGGCAAAAGCCCAATGCTCACTGCATGGGCAATTACCTGTTCAATGACCTCCAGATGGACAGAGCTTTCCCTTACCACTCCCTTTTTTCCCACCTTTTCCCGCCCCGCTTCAAACTGAGGCTTAATGAGACAGACAATCTCTCCATCTTCTGTCAGAAGGTTTTTCACTGGTCCCAGTACCTTTTTCAGGGAAATAAAAGAAACGTCAATGGAAGAAAATTCAATCTTATCGTTAATATCTTCTGATGTCACATAGCGGATATTGGTCTTTTCCATACAGACCACACGGGAATCATTGCGAAGCTTCCATGCAAGCTGGCCGTGTCCTACATCTACTGCATAAACCTTGACAGCGCCGTTTTGAAGCATACAGTCTGTAAAGCCTCCCGTAGAAGCCCCCACATCCATGCACACTTTTCCTTCCAGGGTCACATCAAAGTGAGTCATGGCCTTTTCAAGCTTTAACCCTCCCCGGCTTACATATTTCAGTGTGCTTCCCCTCACTTCAATGGCTGATGTTTCTTCAAAGGAAGTTCCTGCCTTATCCTCTTTTTCTCCATCCACATAGACGATTCCGGCCATAATAATTGCCTTCGCCTTTTCCCTGGATTCAGCCAGTCCGTGCTTTACCAAAAGTACATCCAATCGTTCTTTCATCCCTTTTGCATTTCCTTCCATTCCGCATTCTGGCGCTCCGTATCCAGGTATTCCTTTTTAAGCCTCCATATGACGGAATCACTGTCAATTCCCAGGCCTTTTCTAAGGAGGGATACATTGCCGTGTTCCACATAGGAGTCCGGCAGAGCAATGTTCATCACTTTTACCTGGGGATAGTGTTCATGAATATATCCGGCAACGGCAAGGCCGTACCCGCCCTGAAGCACATTTTCCTCCATGGTCACAATAAGCCAATGTTTTTTTGCCAGCCTGTCCACCAGCTCCTTGTCAAAGGGCTTTACAAAACGGCCGTTAGCCAGGGTGCAGTTCCACCCCTCTGCCTTTAATTTCTCTCTCACATGCTCTCCAGTGCTCACCATGCTTCCCACAGCTAACAGTGCAATGTCACTTTCTTCATAGAGCATTTCCCCCTTGCCGTATTCAATGGGAGAACGGAACTCTTTTAAGCCCTTGTAGGCCTCTCCTCTGGGGTAACGCAGGGCAAAGGGACCTCCATAAGACAAGGCAAATTTCAGGCCATCCATAAGCTCCCACATGTTTTTGGGCGCAAACACGCTCATATTGGGAATTGCTGATAAAAAAGACAGATCGAAAATACCCTGATGGGTTTCCCCGTCACTGCCCACAAGTCCGGCCCTGTCCACGGCAAAAACCACGGGCAGGTTCTGGATACAGACATCGTGGAGAATCTGGTCATAGCCTCTCTGTAAAAATGAGGAATAGACGGCCACCACCGGCTTTAAGCCTCCGGCTGCCATTCCTGCCGCAGAAGTTACTGCGTGTTCCTCCGCAATGCCCACGTCAAAAAAGCGGCCCGGATATGTGCGGGCAAACCGCTTTAATCCTGTTCCATCGGGCATGGCCGCTGTCACTGCCACAATGGTTTTATCCTCTTTTGCCAGACGACAGATTGTCTTTGAGAACACATCTGTATAGCTGGGATTTTTCTTCTCTTTTTTAAACTCTCCGGTGAGAATGTCAAATGGCTCCACTCCGTGAAATTTAGATGGATTTTTCTCCGCCGGAGCATATCCTCTTCCCTTTTGGGTGATCACATGAACCAGGACGGTGTGATCCAGCTTTCTGGCATCTCTTAAAGCCCTGGAAAGAGCCTTGATGTTGTGGCCGTCCACAGGACCTAAATAGGTGATTCCCATGTTTTCAAACAGCATTCCGGGAATTAAAAGCTGCTTGATTCCGTTTTTGGTGCGGCTGATCTTTTCGATGAGCTGGTCGCCTACCGCCGGAATTCGGGACAGTATATTGGTCACATGCTTTTTTAAGTCCAGATAGCCTTCTCCAGTCCGGATGCTGTTTAAGTAGGTGGACATGCCGCCTACGTTTTCTGAAATAGACATGTTGTTGTCGTTTAGAATGATGATGAAGTTCTTTTTCATCCTGGCCGCATTGTTAAGGGCCTCGTAGGCCATTCCTCCGGTCAGGGCACCGTCACCGATGACAGAGACGACAAAATGATCCTCTCCCAGCACATCCCTTGCCTGGGCAAGGCCCAGACCTGCAGAAACAGAAGTAGAGCTGTGTCCCGTATCAAAGGAGTCGCAGGGACTTTCCTTTCGTTTTGGGAAACCGCTCATACCGCCGTACTGGCGCAAATCATCAAAATCTTCTCTTCGGCCGCTGAGTATCTTATGGGTGTAGGACTGATGGCCCACATCCCAGATCACCTTATCTTTTGGAAGATCAAAGGCCAGATAAATGGCCATGGTCAGCTCTACAACACCTAAATTGGAAGCCAGATGGCCTCCGGTCACACTTATTTTTTCTACTAAGAAATCCCGGATTTCCTGGCCTAAGATATGAAGCTCCTGTTTTGTCAGCTTTTTAATATCCTCAGGCCCGTTTATCAATTCCAGTATCATATTTTAATCAGATCCTTACTTTTCACGGTTCACCAGCATGCGGATCAGGTCTTCCAGAAATTGATTCTTTCCGGAAAGTTCATGGAGGCAGGAAACCGCCTCTTCTGAAATCCTCTCCACATCCTGCTTTGCCTTATTCATGCCCTCAAGGGTTACATAGGTGGTTTTATGGTTCTTTTCATCGCTGAGCACAGGCTTTCCAAGAACTCCTTCGTTACTGGTCACATCAAGGATATCATCCTGGATCTGGAAGGCCAGTCCAATGGCGGAAGCCATTTTTTCCACCAAATTTATTTCTTTTTCATCTGCCCTGCCAAGAATGGCTCCGATCACCATGGAGGCTTCTACAAGAGCTCCGGTTTTCAGACGGTAGATGAAGTCTAATTGTTCTCTGGAGACAGGTTTTCCGGACAGCTCTACATCCGCTGTTTGTCCGCCTATCATGCCGTAGATTCCTGTTTTTTCTGCCAGGATTCCCATACATCTGGCGATCAGGTCCGGGCGGTCTGTCATGGAAAGAGCTTTAGCTGCGGTTTCCATGGAATACATTAAAAGGCCGTCTCCGGCAAGCACTGCCATGTCGTAGCCAAACTTCACCCAGACAGTGGGAAGTCCACGGCGCAGGGTGTCATTATCCATACAAGGGAGGTCGTCGTGAATCAGAGAAGAGGTATGAATCATCTCAATGGCCGCCATAAACGGTTCGATTTCTTTTCCCTCTCCTCCGAATAACCGGTAAGTTTCTTCCATCAGCATGGGGCGGAGTCTCTTCCCTCCTGCCCGGACGCTGTAATCCATGGCTGACAGAACAGTGGCCTGATGGCCTTCTACTGGGGGGAGGTATTTTTCTACTGCGTGAAAGACTTCCTCTGTTCTGGCATCCAGTATTTCTTTAAAGTTCATGATTTTCACCATTTTCCTCTATGACAATTATCTTTTTTTCTACTTTATCTATTTTTTCATTGCAGGATTTGACCAGCTTCATACCGGCCTCATAATATTGAAAGGCTTCCTCTAAAGAGCTTTCTCCGCCCTCCAGCTTGCGTATGATTTCTTCCAGGTCGCTGAATGTTTCCTCAATGGTTCTTTCTTTTTTTACTGCCATGTATCATTTCTCCTCATTGGCCTGCTTTTTTGGGGGATGGGTTTTCGGGGGTGATGCGGGAAACGACTGCATCGATGCTTCCATCCCGGATTCTCAGCCGGATTTCTTCTCCCGGTTTTATTTGCTTTACAGATTCTATGGGGCGGTGAGTTTCATCAGTTGCAAATCCATATCCGCCGCCAATCCGCTTTAGGGGGGAGTTGGCTTCCAGACGGCTGATGAAAAGCTCCAGTCTGTGCCTGTCCCGGACGGTTTGTTTTTCTATGAGGGTTTTTAGGCGGAGTTTTATTTCTGCCGCTCTGGTTCTGTCTGAGGCGGTTGTTGATAGGATGAGACTTCGAAGCTTTTCTTCTATGTCGGCCAGGCGCTGGCGCTTTTCACGGAGCTGGCGGCCTGGATTGTAGAATTTTAGTTTTAGGTTGTACTGTTCTGTGCGGAAACGATAGCGCTCTATTTTTCTGTCCATGGTTCTTGATAGGGTGTTTTTGTAGAGGGCTGTTTGTTCCTGGAATTGGTTATAGTCGAATACTGCCAGCTCTGCGGCTGCAGAGGGCGTGGGGGCCCGCATGTCTGCTACATAGTCGGATATTGTTACGTCTGTTTCGTGGCCTACGGCAGATATGACTGGAGTATTACAATTAAATATGGCTCTTGCTACGGTTTCTTCGTTAAATGCCCATAGGTCTTCGATGGAACCGCCGCCGCGGCCTATGATTAGGATATCGAGGTGCATCTGATCCAGGGTTTCGATGCCTTTTACGATGCTTTCCTTTGCCTGTTCGCCTTGGACTAAGGCTGGGTAGAGGAAAAGTTGAACGTAAGGGTTTCGTCTGGTTGAGATGTTTATGATGTCACGGATTGCAGCTCCGGTGGAGGCTGTGACGATTCCTACGGTTTTTGCATACTTTGGGATGGGCTTTTTGTATTCTGGGGAGAACATTCCCATTTCTTCCAGTTCGTTTCGCAGTTTTTGGAATTTTTCGAATAAGTCTCCAAGGCCTTCCCGTGTGATTTCCTGAGCGTAGAGCTGGTATCTTCCGTCCCGCTCGTAGACTTCTATGCTGCCTTTGGCGGTGATTTGCTGGCCTTCTTCCAGTTTGAATGTGAGACCTTTTCGGCTGCCGGCGAACATGACGGCTGTCATGGAGGAGGTTCCGTCTTTTAAGGTGAAATAGATGTGGCCGGAGGTGTGGTATTTACAGTTGGACACCTCGCCTTTGACGGAAATCCGGTTCAGGGCAAAATCCTGGGCAAACATGTTTTTGATGTAGGCATTGACCTGGGAAACGGAGTATACACCGGCTGCCATGTTACACCAGCTTTGCTAAAACTCCGTTGATGAATGCGGGAGCGTCGTCTCGGCCGTATTTTTTTGCCAGTTCTACGGCTTCGTTGATGGCTACTTTTTCTGGGACGGTTTCGTCGAATAATATCTCATACAGGGCGAGGCGGAGGATGATGAGTTCTGCTTTTCCCATACGCTTTGTTTTCCAGCCTTCGGCTACCTCGTCGATTTTTGCGTCGAGTTCGGGGATTTTCTGGCTGATGGATTGGGTTCTTTCTATTAAATAGGTGATGTTTTCTTCACTCATGGTGACATCGTGGATGATTTCTTCTTTGCCTTCTGGGGTTGTGTCGTCTTGGCTGGGGGATTCGAAATATTGGGTTAGTTGAGCATTCTTTTCTTCTGTTGGGTGGAAATCTATGCAGAAAAGCATTTTGAAGCAGTGTTCGCGTAGTTTACTTCTGGTCATTTGGTAATGTCCTCCTGGTTTATCGTAAGGCCGCATTTTTTTAGGGGCGGCGGGTGGTGCAAGGGATTAAAAGATTAAGTTTGATGGTGCGGGGTTTAAGTCCGCAGTGCAAGCCATCGAATCCTGCGGATTCGATGGCTCACGGGCGTTCGCCCTATGAAACAGGACGTAAACAAATTTTCTTATGTGCAAGCACAACGAAAATTTGTTTACGTCCTGTTTCGCACTGCTCATCGCTTTCGTGAATATTATACCTTACCCACCTTCTTTATACAATAGAAAGTATATTTTATTCACCTAAAAACTTCCTTATATTCTCAATCACCTTCTTACTCAATATCTCAAACGCTTGCCTTGTCCTTCCAGCCGACGCATTCACACAGAACACTCCCGAGTGCTTTGCCAATTCTCCCGTAGCATCTCCAATTGCACCTTCCGTATCACAAGCAAACCAATTATTCCCGCTATCCAGCCACTTCTTCAAATCTTCCGCCTCAAACGCCGGGCCGATGGAGGTGTTAAATAAAATCTTCCCATTCCCCAGCTTCTTAAACTCTTCTTCATGAAGCAATATTACATTTTTGTTCAAACAGGTAAATACTACCTCGTTATATTCCAGCAGCTCATGCAGAGGACGGTATTTCATCCCCTTTTCTTCATATTCTGTTTTCCTGCTTCTGCTGTAATAGGAAACATCGGCTCCCATGAACTTTAATGCATCTGCTATCATACCGCCGGAAACGCCCATTCCTACAATTCCCGCCTTCAGACCGGTAATTTCCACCGGGATATCTTTCCACATGGGTCTGTCATAGCCGTGGAGGAAGCGGACCAGTTCGCAGATTGCATATTCCACAACTCCCACATCACCGTAATCCCTGACTCCGTAAACTGTGATTCCATGTTCTTCCGCATATGCAATGTCCACATTGGCACTTTCCTTTGCATAAAGGCTGCAGCACATTCCTACATATTTTATATTAGGACATGTCTCCAGTACATGGCGGCTGATTCTGGAAGTGTAGCTGAGAAGCACTCCGTCGGCATCTCCGATTCTTCTTATGATCTCTTCATCATCAGCAGGGATGTCCTCATATAACACTACCTCTCTGGCGTAATGAAACAGCTCTTTTTCCGCCTCTTTTACCAGACTAACGGGTTCAATTGCAACTAATTTATTAAACATTCCATAACCTCCTTAAAATACAATGGGGGAAACAATATTCTGTAATACTGCCACAACACTCCAGCCTGCGATTTCACTGGTGCTGGAGTATATGTCCACAACAGCCTTGATGCCTTCCATTTCCGCAGTGATCCTGTGGTCATCCCCGATCATTCCGGGAACGCTGTTGACGGTGACCTTTGTATTCTCCGGGCCATTGGTTGCCAAAGAGGCAGCTACCGCCACATTGACCTTGGTAGGAAGCAGTTCAATGGCGCCTTTGGCATTTCCATCAAACACTGTGGTGCTTTCCTCATCAGTCATCAGGCGCTCTTCAAAAAGAGGCGTATATTTCAAAGCCTGAGGCCCTTTCCAGGTATCAAATCTGGTGGAGGCGCCCATTAAGGTGACGGTGCGGAGCACGTCAAAACCGCCTATGGCTCCGGAAGCCAGATATACCCTGGTTCCATGGGTTGCCGCTGTTTCCTTTACTTTTTCATAAAATGCTCCATCGGCAAATGCACCGATGGACAGCACAATCAGATTAGAGCCATTTGACAGGATCTTTTCTGCCATGGTTTTCACCGCTTCCACAGATGCGGCCTCCGCAACATAATCCGGCTTTAATTCCAGCAGTTCTTCTATGGTTTCACAGGCTCTGCAGCCGCTTCCAGCTTCCAAAGCATCTGTTTTCTCCCGGCTTCTTCCTACAATTCCCACCAGCTCATATTCCGGCAGCAAGCCTTCCTTCCATGCCCTGACAACAATTTCTCCCAAATATCCGTTTCCTATCATTCCCAGTTTCAGCTTACTCATGACAGCCTCCTTTTTCTTTAAACATTTAACTTTCATTATAAGTCTTGTCTCATTGTATTACAAGAGCAATTCCAAAAGAAAAGCGGAGAGCGACTTTTTAGGTCTGCTCTCCGCTGTGGGATTTTCATATCTACTTGTTTTCTTCCAGGGCAACTCCGGCAATCTTGATGTTTACATCCAGAACCGTTAAGCCTGTCATGTTCTCAATGGCATTCTGAACCTTTTCCTGTACCTTTTCACTGACAGTAGGTATGCTGTAACCGTATTTGATGTTTAAGGATAAATCCACAGAAACATGCTCTTCTGTCAGTTCCACCTTCACACCCTTGGATAAATTCTTCATACCCAGCTTTGCAACCAGCTCATTGGTAATATTGCCTGCCATGGAATCCACGCCTTCCACTTCGGTTGCAGCCAGACCTGCGATAATAGCCACCACATCGTCTGCAATCTGCACTTCACCGATTTTATCTTTTTCATATACCTTGTGAGTATTTCTGCTTTCCACTTCTGCCACAGCGATTCCCTCCTGCACTAATATTGTGTATACCATGGAATCATTATAGCAAAATCAGCGGTTGTTTGCAAAGGATTTTTACTCTTCCAGCTTCATCAGGGTAATGACGATATTTTCTGCCCCTACCTCGGCTTTTCTCTTTACGATGTCCTCAATCTGGGCTCTTTGAGGATCAGTAATGCTGGTGGCATTGATGACTACATCCACTTTCCCGCCTGAAATGCTGACTACAGGATCTGCAAAGCCCTTGGCAAGAAGAAGGGTTTCCGCTGCATTTTCTTTTTCGGAAATAGCCGTCATGTCAATCATTTCCTGTATGGCCTGCTGTTTGGCAGACTCCTCCAGGTTCGTATTGTTGATGATGTTCATTAAGGCTTCCTTATTTCTGGCTCTTACCTGTTCCCGGCTCAACTGGACGCTGGATATGTAATCTGACACATTCATTCCGCTGGTAAGAACTGCCTCTCCCGGATTGTCAAGTCCTGCCTGAGGTGTATTGCCTCCTGCTTCCCCTTCCTGAGCCTCAGAAGACTCTGCTGCTGCAAGCTGGTCAATGTCCTCTGCATCCTGGTCAAGACTTGCAATATCCTGGCTCACATCGCTTCCTGTAATTGCCTGGTTCTCCGCCAAAATATCTTCTTCAGAAATGTCCGTCATTCCTGCTTCATAAACATCTGTTGCGGAAGCCAGTTCCTGCTTTCCGGCATAATTTAAATATCCGGCAGCAGCTATCATAACGGCCAGCGTAGTAATGATAATCTGGTTTCTTCGGAACAGTTTCTTCATATCCATCTTCTTTGGGATTTTTGGGACTTTAGGTTCCTTGCTTGTTTTCCAACTTCTCATACCGACACTCCTTTTTATTCCACCCTCTTTAATACTTTTATTTTATGTGGGGGCAGGTTAAATAATGCTTCCATGGCACTGGAAATTTCAGCTTTTACCGTAGGACTGCCTCCGCCCTGGGCACTGATGACGATTCCTTCTATTTCCGGTCGTATCTCCTTCTCCACAATGGGAGCTGTATTTTCTCCTGATCCGGTCAAAATGGTGCTTTCCTGCTGTTCTGAGCTGGTGATCTTTCTGGTCCCCCCCGAGCTGTCTTTTTCGTCTGTAGAAGAATCCGAACTGTTTTTATCAACCCGAAGCACCTTTTCCTCTGAGGATTTCAGCACGATCATCACTTCTGCCTGACCCACCCCTTCCACAGT
This sequence comes from Hungatella sp. UBA4396, assembly GCA_002389905.1. Lineage (GTDB taxonomy): Bacteria > Bacillota > Clostridia > Lachnospirales > Lachnospiraceae > Lacrimispora. The sequence continues at coordinate 51,811 of DGRE01000052.1, forward strand.
TTTTAAGATCTTTTTCACCCTGTCCTCCAACTGCTCCTCATAAGTCCGGCCTGCTGCTGCCGCCACAGCCATTTCCCCCTCTTCCAGTTCCCCTGCAAGTCCATGGGCCATGGTTGGATTGTGGTTTTCTGCTGCCGTCTCCTGCTTCCCGTTCAAAACCGGTCCTGTAGGAAATGTAAGGATCAGGATTATCATTCCAACCGCCAGCAGGATCAGCCACTTATCCTTTCCCATCTTCCACTTGAATTTCAATATCCTGTTCCTCCAAATCATAATATTCCCCAATCCTCCTTCTAAGACCAGAAAGCTGTAAATTTTCTTCCTGCCTTCTCTCTTCGCTCCTCTTTGTTTCCTTCTCCGTAATCTTTACTTCCTCTACCGTTTCTATCTTCTCCACTGGAACCACTCCCCCTGTCTCCCCCTGTTCCTCCTTCACAGTCAAGACCAGATAGACCCTTAAAACATGGCAAAAAGTACTGCTCTCCTGATCCCGGTCTATTTCTGCCCTGATCTCCTTCCAGCCAAAGCCTGCCGTCTCTGCCATGGAGGCCAAATCCGTTTCCACAGCCTCCTCATAGCCTGAGATCAGGCTTTTCAGCCTTTTATCCTCCATCTTGGAAATCTCCCCCTTCAGCTCTCCTGCTTCCTTCTTAATGCTGATGGATTCAAAATAATAGGCCATGGTATTCTCAAGCCTTAAGCCTCCGGTAACAGGCTTTAATACCAGAAGGATGAGAACCATGCCGGCAAAGAACCTGATATATTTTTCATATTTTTTATTTGGAAGAAGGTTGGAGGCCACAGTTATAAAAATCAGGTAATAAGCAATATTCCGTATCCATTCAAATAAATTTTCCATTTCACTCACCCGGTATAATAAGTCACATTGGTAGAGGCACATACCAGCGCTATGGTAATGATAAACAGGAGGATTCCGGATGTTGCCACAGAAAGCAGCATCTTGTGTCCCTTTGCCATATCTGAAATGCAGGAAACAATCCTCTTATCACATACCGGCTGCAAAAGAGCCGCAACGCACTGGTATAAAACCATGAGCACCACCAGCTTCAGCAGAGGAATGAGGGAAATGATCAAAAGCACGATGATTCCGGCAGCGCCAATGGTATTTTTTATCACAACCCCAGACCCCAGCACCATCTGGGCCACCGAACTGACCCCCTGTCCAATTCCTGGAATGGCCCCGATCAGCTTCTGGACCGCCCCTGTTTTCATGGAATCCACATAAGGCAGCACCATGGACTGAATAATGTGAAACCCCAGCACAACCCCCACCAGGGTCTTAAGTCCCCAGGAAATCACCTGCTCGAAAAGTCCGTTCAGCTTTGACAGCATGTCTTCCCTGGCAATGTGGCCTGCCATCACAAGAAGGGCATAACACCGGATGAGAGGCAGAAACACCTGTCCGAAAAGCCACTGGGCAGCAGACACGGCAAATAAGGTAAACTCATAAGAAGCCACTGCCGAAGCGCTGCTTCCTGCAAATGCCGCCGCCAGAAAATAAGCCGGCATCAACGCCCTCATAAAATCCAGAATCTGCCCCGACACCTCTCCTGCAATGGTGACGCTGGTAAAAAAGCTGGCAGCCAGCAGGGTAAATAAAAGCAGATAGGTGACGAAAAAACCTGTTTCTGAAATCTGGCTCCCTGTAAATACGTTGGAAAAGTTGGAAAATACCGCCCCAATGATTCCAAGTACCAAAATCTGCCCCATCATCCGCCAGCTGCTTCTCACCTCTCCTATGAGCAGATCCTTAATAGCATCTCCGGCCTGTCCCATAACCTCATTTAATTTTCCTTCCATCAAAGCCGTCATAAGCTGCTTAAAAGAGAGGTTCGTCACCTTCTCCCCCTTCATGCTGTCCAAAAACTGCTGAATATCCGTCAAATCATACTGATCCATTCCCATATCACCAGCCTGGCTTTCTCCCGCCTGGTTTCCTATGGCCTCCTGTCCCCAGGACACCTCTGCTCCAAAACAATCCCGGCTGAAAAAAAGCATGGGCAGAAGGAACACAAGAAAAAGAAGGGTATTCTTCATGGTACCGCCTCCTGTCATGCTGTAAATTTCTGCAGAGTTTCAATAAGTGCCAGCAAAATGGGCATACTGACTGCCAGAACAGACAGCTTTCCAAATATTTCGATCTGAGTGCCCACAGCTCCGTATCCTGCGTCCTTGCATATTCCTGAGGCAAATTCCGCAATATAAGTGATCCCCACCATTTTTAACAAAGTGGACAAATAAACGCTGTTAATCTTAATGTAGGACTGAATTTCCTTCATAGTATCCAAAATAGCGGTCAGCTTTCCCATACCGTAAAAGAAGATAAAAAATCCCGCCGCTATGATCAGATACGTCCCGTATTCTCCTTTTACTCCCTTTAGGGAAACCGCCAGAAGCACCGCCGCAATCCCTACTGCCGCTATGGTCATTACCGTCATACTATCACCTACAACGCAAACAGATTTTTAATGGATTCAAATAACTGGTAAATGTAAGGCACCATCCAGAACAGCACCAGGATCAGCCCCGCAAGGCTTGTTAAAAATGCCTGTTCTTCCCGCCCGCTGTGTTTTAATACCTGGCAGATGACGGAAACCAGGATTCCAACTGCCGCAATTTTAAAAATCAAATTGACCCCCATGCCATCCTCCTTAATACATGACTATGGTTAGGAACAAACCGCCCATAATACCCAGACTGGTATAAAGGCGGCTTTTTTCCTGCTTATGTTCTCTCAAATAATCAATGGTCAGATCAAGCTGCTCCAAATACAAAAGAATATTCCGTTCCTGCATGTCCATATCCAAATACCCCAAATGTTCCCCCAGGCCCTTCAAATTCTGTTTGTCCTCCTTTGACAGGCAGACTTCCTTTGGCATCCGGTCAATCTCTTCCTGCCATACCTGATAAAAAAGTTCTCCCTGCTGCTTAAAAAGCCGATCCGCCACCCGTTCAAACAAAGCTCCCATTTCCCCTCCCGCCCTTTTTCCTGTCCGCTCAAATGCCTCAGCCAGAGGAGAATTTCCGTAAACAATCTCAGCCTTTAAAAGAAATATCATTTTGCGCAGCTTTTCCACTGTCTTCAAATGCTGGTTCCACTGTCCTGCCATAAAAAATCCAAGCCCCGAACAGGAAATAATGACAAAAACAGCTCCTAAAATCCTAAGCCACCTGTTATCCATAAGCAATACACTCCTGCATGTCCCACTGTACTCCCATCTGATGTACCTTGGCCTTATAAAGCTGGGTCCCCCTGGAATCATAGATTTCGTCAATATTTCCAATCCTCCCAAGGTTATTTAAAATAATATAGCGCTCAAAAATCCTCTCCTCCACCAGCTTTCGCAAAACCGGCTTCTGCTTCAGATCATCGATGGAGCTTCCATGAACCGTTGCAATCAATTTGCATCCGCAGTTCATTACATACTCCATTGCCTCCAAATCCTCCCGGCTTCCTATTTCATCCACAGCAATGACCCTGGGAGACATGGTACGTATGAGCATCATCATCCCCTTTGCCTTAGGACAGCAGTCTAAAATATCGGTGCGTATGCCCAGCTCATTCTGTGGAATCCCCTGGTAACAGGCCCCGATTTCAGACCTTTCATCCACCACTCCCACAGTCTGTCCCATATGCCCTTCTGTCCCATTGGAAACCTGGCGGATCATATCCCTCAAAAGCGTGGTCTTCCCGCATCTGGGAGGTGAAATGATCAAGGTGTGGCAAACATCGTTTCCATTCTCATAGAGATAAGGAAGAACCGCATTGGCACAGCCCTTCACCTGATGAGACAGCCTCACATTAATAAACGATATGTATTTCATAGTCTTTATCCCCGATTCGTCTAAAATAGTCTTTCCTGCAATTCCGATCCTGTGCCCCCCCTGCAGCGTGAGAAACCCCTGTTTCATCTCCTCTTCAAAAGCATACAGGGAATAGCTGCTCATATATTCCATAGTCTCCTTCAGTTCATTCTTAGAGGCTATATAAGCATCATTTACCTCCCTGCTCAAGGTTCCCTTTGGCGTTATGTAAAACTCCTCATTGCGGTATATCATCAAAAGAGGGGCTGCCACCCGGAGCCTGATCTCCTGAACTTCATCAAAGTCTACAGTCACCCGGTTAAGTATCTCTCTTATGTTCCTGGAAAATATTTTAATAAGCTCGTCTTTTTTCTCCACCTTCATCCCTCCTCTTAACTCAATATATGTGAGGGGGGACAAATTATGACTGAAAAACAAGACATCAAAAAAACGGGCTATCAGAAGAAAATGACAGTCCGTTTTTCCTATTCAGCTATTTTCTTAATACCCCTGGCGCCTCCGCTCCCTGCGAAGCTTTTCTCTCTTCTCTCCTGCCTCCCACTCAGCCCGTTCTTCCTCTGTTTCCACAATGAGGCGAGGAACCCGGACAGGCCTGTCATCCTTCATAGCCACATAGACCAGATAAGCCCTGTTCACCCTTTCCCTTTTTCCATCCAGATCCTCCGTATAAGAATCCACCCGAACCTCCATGGAAGTGGCTCCCAAATGAGTCACAGTTCCTATTAAAACAACAGACTCTCTCAAATGAACTGCCTTTGTAAAATGCAGGCTGTCCACAGCTACGGTGGTCACATAGGAATTGCAGTGGCGCCTGGCCGCCATGGCCCCTGTCTCATCAATCCAGGACATTAAGTCCCCTCCAAATAAGCGGCCCGCCGAGTTTAAATACCTGGCCCTCACCACATACATTTGCTCCGTCCGGGATTCTGCCGCCCGTTTCGCTCTTTCTTCCATATGAATCAGTCCTTTTCTCTTTTATCTAACATCCTTTATGAAAAGCTGGTCCGGTATAACGGAATTACATTAATAACCGGAACTTCATATGGATGTATTTTTTTAACAGCGTCAATAGTAACATCGATATGATCCCGCAGGCAGGTGACCTCCACCTTAAGCTCAGGTTCGGCACTCACTGCATTTTCTTCTCCGATGTAAGGGCTGCTCCCTTCCAAAGGCCGCCAGCACCCCATAACCTGGCTATAAGATAAGCAGCTGTCATAATTTCCTATATGCCCTGCATCTACACTTTGCAAAGCGCTTTGCAGTTTAGATAAATGGGTTTCAGGAATAAAGATTTCTATTTTGCAATACTGAAAATTCTCCATAACTTTTTCTCCAATTACTCCCGGATTATATCTCTCCCTGAGGTGTTCAAAAACCTCTTGATATATCCGCATTTTATCACATTCTTCCATTGATGTATACATATTTCCCTGTATTTCATCCTTCCCTCATTTTGCTCCCATAATCATTTCTGCCCCCAGCCTGCCCGTTTTTCATACATAGGCAATAACTATTAATTAAACATTAAACCTCCGAAACTGTCGATTGGATTTTTGCCATTGCATTGTTTATAATAAAGTCAATAAGATTGTTAAAAAATTATTAATTAAATTTCAGGAGGAAGAAAACATGAGCAAATTATCCCAAGAACAATTTCAGGCATATCTGATGCAGATTCGTCAGCTGGCGGAAGGCCCTCTGGAGGAGATCCAGAAGGAAGTGGAAGTTACCAATAAATTCCCTCAGGAATTCTATGACTTAAGCATTAAAAATGATTTATACCGCTGCGCCCTTCCGGTAGAATACGGCGGCTACGGATTATCTGAATTGGAAATTCTCCAGGTTCAGGAGGAATTTTCCAGGGGACCGGGCGGAATGAGAATGCATCTCCACTATGCCATGGATTTGAACTGGAGAATTTTAGATGATTACGGCAGCAAGGAACTGAAAGATGAATATATGCATAAGTTCCAGGACAAATCCGTATTCACCTGCTTTGCACTGACAGAGGCCACCGGAGGAACCGGAGCCGACTTACATACCATGGCTGTAAAAGACGGAGACTCCTATGTATTAAATGGTGAAAAGACTCTCATTTCCCACACGGACTGCTGCGAATTTGCTTATGTAATCGCTGTAACCAATCCGGATTCCCACAAAGATGACAGACTTTCTGCATTTTTTGTTCCAATGGATGCACCTGGATTTGAAGTCATCAACATGCCTCATATGATGGGATGCCGGGGAGCCGGACACGGGGATTTAAAATTTACTGACTGCAAAATTGACAAGAAATATTTGCTTGGAAAAGAAGGCCAGGGACTTGAAATTGCCATGCATTCCTTATCTGTTTCCCGTGCACACATTGCGGCAAGCAACTTGGGAATGGCTCAGAGAATGCTGGAGCTTTCCCTTCAGTATGCCAATGACCGTGTAACCTTTGGAAAACCTATCGGAACCCGTCAGGCCATCCGCTGCAAGATTGCCGATATGTCCATGATGGTTCATGCTCTCCGCTGCATGGTCTATGACTTTGCAAAGTCTTACGAAGAGTGCCCCACCGGCGAATACATTGAGGAAAAAGCAGCCATGTGCAAGCTTTACAGCATTGACACCACCAGAAGAGTCAGCGATGAAATGCTGGAAATCTTCGGCGGCGTAGGCTACTTTGAAGACTGCAAATACGGCCCGGTTGAAAGGCTTTACCGCGACTGCCGCGCCATGTGGCTGGAGGAAGGCGCTCCTACTGTTCAGCGCATCACCATTTCCAGAAATACCATCAAACATGGCGGTAAGATGGAATACGTCATCTAATAGAAATCTGACTGGGGTCATAGGTTCGGACCGGACCAATGACCCCTATTTTATCAAGGAGGTTTATGATGAAACCATTAGAGGGAGTAAAAGTCATTGATTTAACCACTTATCTGGCAGCACCTACCACTGTCCGCGTTCTGGGAGAATGGGGAGCTGACTGCATTAAAATTGAATCTGCCAAAGGCGATCCTGCCAGAACCCAGGGGGCTGTATTTAATATGCCTTATGAAGATGACGAAAACCTGGCATTTGATGTTGCTAATATGAACAAACGGTTCATTACCCTGGATTTAAAATCAGAAAAAGGGCTTGAAATCGCATACAGACTTTTAGGAGAAGCAGATGTCTTTGTAACCAATACCAGAACCAAGTCCTTAAAAAAGCTGGGGCTTGACTATGATACCCTAAAGGAAAAGTTCCCGAAGCTGGTTTTCGCCCAGGTTCTGGGATACGGGGAAAAGGGTCCGGAAAAGGATACTGCCGGTTTTGATGTAACCTGTTATATGGCAAGAGGCGGCGTTTTCGGCACCACAGTCAACAGAGGGGATGCCCCCATGATTCCTACCAACGGCTTTGGCGACTTCCAGGTGGCCTTAGGCCTTGCATCAGGCATATGCGCAGCTCTTTATGCCCGTGAGAAATCAGGAAAAGGCGATAAGATTACGGTTGGACTTCACCACAGCGCTGTTTACGCCTTAAGCACCGGCGTTATTTCCGCCCAGTACGGAAACCAGTATCCTAAGAGCCGTAAAGAAGTCCCCAATCCATTTAACAACGTCTACCGCACCAGCGACCAGAAATGGGTGGTCATGTGCTGTCCTGAATATGACCGGGATTATGAAAAAATCATGACTTTGCTGGGCAGATCCGACATGGTGGGAAATCCCCGTTACATGAAGTGTGCGGAGGTTAACAACAACCATTTAAACCAGGAGGTTATCGATATTTTAGATGATGCCATAGGAACATTTACAAGAAATGATCTTCTGGCCATGTTTAAAGCCAATGACTTAGCCTGCGAAGCAGCTTATGAGCCTCTTGACATGTATGAGGATGAACAGGTATGGGCCAACAACATCATCACAAAAATCCCTTATCCCTCCGGTGAACGCTATATGCCCACCAATCCGGTTAATTTCTCCTCCATGGGTGAACCAGAGTACCGCATCGGCGGCTCTCAGGGCGCTCACACGGTTGAAGTCATGAAAAACCTGGGCTACAGCCAGGAAGAAATAGAAATAGCCCTGGTCTCCGGCGCAGCAACCGGCGAAACAAAACTGAAAAAGCTTTGATAAGATAAATGGAAAGGTGAGATATTATGAGTTTATTATACACCGAAGAACAAAAAGAGCTGCTGGCCCTGGTAAGGGAGATGGCAGAAAGTGAAATCAAGCCTCACGTCCAGGAAGCTGACGAAAAAGGCCATTGTCCAAGAGAATTGTTCAAGTGGGGATTTGATATGGGACTTCACATGCTGGAGATTCCTGAAGAGTACGGCGGCACCGGTTTAAGCTATGAAACCACGGCCATGATCTTTGAAGAACTGGCAAAAGTGGATGCAGGCTATGCCATTACCTTTGTAACCACCTTTGTGGCCCTTAGAAATGTCATTCTGGCCGGCACTAAGGAGCAGGGACAGTATTTTGCAGACAAAACCGCTCCGGGAGGATTTGCAGGCTTTGCCTTAACAGAGCCCAATGCAGGCTCCGACCCGGCTGCCATGAGGGCAACTGCCGTAAAGGATGGAGATGAGTATATTTTAAACGGTACAAAGACCTTTATTACAAACGGCGCCATTTCCGATGTATTTGTGGGATTCTTTAAGACCGATCCTGCTGCAGGCCATCGTGGAATCTCTGCCTTTATCGTTGATGCAGATGCTCCCGGCGTGACGGTAGGGGCACATGAAAATAAAATGGGACTCCGCCTCTCCAACACCACGGACTTAATCTTTGAAAACGTCCGGGTAAAAGCTTCCGCCATGGTTGGACCGGAAGGCTCAGGCTTTAAGCTGGCCTTAAATGCCTTAAACTTATCCAGAGCCTTTGTTGCCACCCTGGCTGTTGGCATTATGCAGAGAGCCCTTGATGAATCCGTCAAATATGCAAAGGAACGGAAGCAGTTTAACACTCCCATCATTAAATTCCAGATGGTTCAGGCCATGCTGGCGGATATGGCCATTAAGGTGGAGGCTTCCAGGTGTCTGGTCAATAACACCATGCGCATGATGGACCAGGGCATTATGGTTCAGAAGGAAGGCTCCATCTGCAAGACCTTTGTATCCGACTGCGCCCAGGAAGTGACTTCCAATGCAGTGCAGATATTCGGAGGTTACGGATTCAGCAAGGAATATCCGGTTGAAAAACTGATGAGAGACTCCAAGGTATTCCAGATCTTTGAAGGTGCGAACCAGATCCAGAGAATGACCATTGCAAATGTATTAGAAAAGGAATATCGCTAAGGGAGGAAGGAAAATGAATATCATTGTTTGCATCAAGCAGGTGCCTGATACAACGGAAATCAAAATCGATCCGGTGAAAAATACCCTGATCCGCGCAGGTGTTCCCAGCATCATGAACCCCTTTGATAAAAATGCGCTGGAAACAGGACTGCAGTTAAAAGATCAATACGGCGGCAAGGTGACAGCCATCTCCATGGGACCGCCTCAGGCAAAAGCAGTTTTAAGGGAAGCCCTTTCCATGGGAGCTGATGAAGCATATCTGGTTACTGACCGGGCATTTGGCGGCTCCGATACTTATGCCACCAGCTATATTCTGTCAAAGGCCATTGAAAAACTGGGGCCATTTGACATAATTCTGGGCGGAAAACAGGCCATTGACGGAGATACCGGCCAGACAGCACCCAGCATTGCAGAGCATTTGGGAGCAAACAGGCTTTCTTATATTCTGGATTTAAAGGTAGAGGGCGAAAAAGTTATTGCAAGGCGTCAGGTGGAGGAAGGAATTGAGATCGTAGAAACCAGTCTTCCGGTGCTGTGTACAGCCACAAAAGAAAGCAACAAACCGCGGTACGCCACCATCCGGAGAAAAATCGCTTCTTTAAAAGCTGAGATTCCGGAAATCAAACTGGAGGATCTTCCCGGCGCTGATATCTCAAAGATGGGGCTTAAAGGCTCTCCCACCAAGGTAAAGGCAACCTTTACTCCCCAGAGAACTGCCAATGGGGTCGTTATCACGGAAGACACTCCTGAGCAAACTGCAGGTTCCCTGATAAATAGACTGGACGACGCAAAATTACTGTAGAAGGAGGCTGTTGGCAATGAGTTTTGAAACATGTAAAGATGTATGGGTATTTATGGAGTGTTTTATGGGCCAGCCAAAAAGCGCAGGCCCCCAGCTTCTGGGCCAGGGAAGAAAACTGGCTGACGGATTAAAACAGGATTTATGCGCCGTTGTCATCGGAAAAGACGTAGATCTTGCCATTAAGGCTGCCGGTGAATTTGGAGCAGATAAGGTCTATGTGGTTCAGGGTGATGAATATGAACACTATTCTGCCGATGCCTATGGCCATGCATTTCTGGAATTATGTAAAAAATACGATCCTGATACCATTTTAATCGGAGCCACTGTAAACGGCAGGGATTTAGGCTCTAAAATTGCCGTAAGCCTTCGGACGGGACTGACCGCAGACTGTACTGCCCTCAGCGTTGATGAGACCACCGGCAATGTGATTTGGGAGCGTCCTGCATTTGGCGGCAACTTATACGCCCAGATTTTATGCAGCGAAACCAGGCCCCAGATGGGAACCTGCCGTCCGGGGGCATTTAAACAGCCGGAGAAAAATCCTGACAATCACCCAGCCATTATCCGGGAAGATATCCGGACACCGGAAGATAAAATCCGCACCAAGGTCATTGATTTCATCAAAGCCTGTGAGGAAAATGAGATCCGGCTTGACGAAGCAGAGATTATTGTTTCCGGAGGCCGGGGAATGAAATCGGCAGAGAATTTTGCCATTTTAAAAGAACTGGCTGACGTGCTCCAGGGAACTGTAGGCTGCTCCCGGGCTGCTGTAGATGCAGGGTGGATGCCCCAGACCCGGCAGGTAGGCCAGACCGGTTCTACTGTTGCTCCTAAAATTTATATTGCATGCGGAATCTCCGGAGCGGTACAGCATGTGGCGGGCATGAGCGAATCAGGAACCATCATTGCCATTAATAAAGATGAAACAGCACCTATTTTTGAAGTGGCAGATTACTGTATTGTGGGAGATTTGTTTGAAGTGGTTCCTGCCCTGGTAAAAGAATTAAAAGCAAGGCACCAGGAATAACCCAAAGTACAGCTTCTTTTTACCCTTAGGAGGCAGGTTATGTTTGAAGAAATAAAAATCAATCCGGACCGGAAACGCCGCTACCTGGAAATGGGGTACTGGACAGACCGGACTTTGCTGGACTGCTGGGAGGATTCGGTAAGGCTGCATCCGGACCGGGAATACGTGGTGGATGACAGGGGCTTTCGCTATACATACAGACAGGTTGATGAGGCTGCTTCCAAAGTGGCCGCCTTTCTCCTTTCCCAAGGCATAAAGCCTCAGGATGTGGTTTCCTACCAGCTTCCTATCTGGAACGAGTTCGTCATCATTACCATTGCCTGTTTCAAGGCCGGGGCCGTTGCCCATCCCATCGCCATGTGTTATGAGAGAAAAGATCTGGTACGTTCCATGAACCTGACGGAATCTAAAGTATACTTTGGACCCACCTTTTTCCATAAAACAGATTATGAGGCCATGAGCTTGTCGGCATTCGAAGAACTTCCAGGCTTAAAAACAATCGTTTTACTGGATCACACCAGAGAAAAAACAAGCAGCACCATTACCTTAAAGGAAATTCTGGAACAGTTTGAGCCATTAAAAAATCAGCCCCGCTGGGGCATGACCGGCCAGGATGTTGCTGTGATTCTTGGTACCTCGGGAACCACCTGCGGTACCAAGGGAGTGCTGCTGACCCACGACAACATCCGATACAGCGAGGAAGCCTTTAACAGAGAGCTGAGGCTGACGGAAGACGATATTATGTTTATGCCTGCGCCCTTAAACCATGCCACTGGATTTCACCACGGTGTTATCGCTCCCATGCTTCTTGGAGCAAAGCTTGTTTTACAGCAGAAATACCGCTGCCAGGAAGCCATTGACTTGATGAACCGGGAAAGGTGCACCTATTCCATGGGGGCCACTCCTTTTATTTATGATATTTTAAGGGAACTGGAAACAAGGGGCGGGTCTTTGCCCCATTTAAAATTCTATCTCTGCGGCGGCGCTCCTGTCCCCGGCTACATGGTGCAGAGGGCCTGGAGCCTGGGGATTCTTCTCTGTGAAGTCTACGGCTCCACCGAAAGCGTCCCCCATGTGTTTGTAAGACCGGAGGAGGCATTGACCTTAAACGGAACCACTTCCGGCAGGCCCTTAGAAGGCATTGAAGTCCGGGTGGTGGATGAGGAGGGAAATGACGTTCCCCCAGGCACTCCGGGGGAAGAGGTTTCCAGAGGCCCTAACGTGTTCGCAGGATATTTAAAAAACCGGGAAGCTACCGATGAGGCATTGGATGATGAGGGCTGGTTTTACAGCGGAGATATCTGCACCATGGATGAAGCCGGAAACTTACGCATCATTGGCAGGAAGAAAGATATGATCGTCCGGGGAGGGGAAAACTTAAATTCCAATGAGATAAACGATTATCTGGAAGGCTGTCCCGGAATGGGGGACCATACGGTAATCGGAATGCCTGATGAACGGCTTGGAGAACGGATCTGCGCCTTTGCAGTCCCTCTTTCCGGCTGTGAAAATCTGGAACTTCATGATATTATCTGTTATCTGAAGGAAAAACAAGTTCCCAAACGGTTCTGGCCGGAAAGGCTGGAGCTGATTGACAGGATTCCTCATACAGGCAGCGGCAAGGTAAAAAAATATTTATTAAAAGAAGAATTGATAAAACGGATGAAAGGGTGACCGGTTATGACAGAACAGAAATTCGGACCAAGAAGATGCCGTGACACCAGAAAACCTCTTGCAAGCCAGTGCCCTGATGTGTATTTTTACCGGTGCGGGAAATGCGGCGCTTTATTTCCTGTCACCGGGGGAAAGGCATCCGGGGAAATAGAAATCTTCTGCTGCGGAGAAAAGGCAGAGTTTCTGTCCCCCAAAGGTCCGGAACAGTCAGAGGAGAATTTGCAGTTAAGCTATCAGATTACCGGAGGCTACAATGACAACGCCGTCAAAGTTTCCTGGAAAGCCATGAAAAAGGAATATGAACCAAAATGGCTTTACTTGAAAACATTTACCGGAGGATATCTAAAGTATGTGGCAGAGACAAAGCGGCCGCCAATGGTATTTGCCCTGGCTGACACCGACGCATTTTCCTATTGCGATGAAGACCCTTGTCTGGAATGCGTCTTCCGCTGCAAGAGAGGCTTTGTCATCTATGTCTATGGGGAGAAAACAGGACTGACGGAAATCCCTCTGGACAAAATGAATGCCCAGTGGCAGTCAGGATCAAAAGAAAAAAACAATTAAAATGGAGGTAAGCTTATGTTAGCAATGATAGGTTTGATTATTGCCATCGCACTTCTGGTTATTATGATTATCAAAGGAATTGACATGATAACGGCAACCATTATCACAGCAGCCATTATTCTGGTAACCAGCGGCTTAAACATTGCAGACGGATTTCTCACCACCTTTTCCGGTGGCGCAGGCGGCTTTGTTGCATCCTGGTTTTTAATCCTGGGACTGGGGGGAGTTTTCGGACAATTGGTACTGGAAACAGGCCTTGCCACAAAAATCGCCAAAACATTGACCGAAAAGCTGGGAACAAAGATGGTGGGACTGGTAATCCTGATCTGTACATTCTTTATTACCCTGCTTGGAATCAACGGATACATCATGGTATTCGTCTTATATCCCATTGCAGATAACCTGCTGCGCCAGAATAAGATGGACCGGAGGGTGCTGCCATTTCTCCTTTTAGGAGGAGGCGCTTCTGCCAATGGATTTGCATATTCCCTGGATATCTGCAATGTTCTGCCCAGCAATTACTTAAATACCTCCTTAGGATCTGCCCCCTTCTTGTCCTTTATCTTTACGGCGATCCTGGCTGTGTGCTATTTCCTGTATTTCAACTATGCTCAGAAGCAGAGCCGGAAAAATCATAGTGAGGATGAACTTTTAGCCATGTATAAGGATGAAAGCAGTATTCTAAGCGATGAGGAGCTGCCGGGGATTTTTATCTCTGTCCTTCCCTTTATCCTGGTTTTGGGATCAGTGGTGGTGACCTCCAGCTGGGGAACCTCTACCAGCATTATGTTTTCCCTTGTAATCGGTATTCTCCTGATCGTGGTCACACAGTTTAAGCATATTAAGAACATGAAGACATCCATTAAAACAGGAAGCGGTTCCGGACTCAGTTCCATGCTTACTGTAGCTGCCGTTATGGGGCTTTCCAAGGTTCTGGGTGCCTCTCCTGCATTTCAGGATTTGCAGAAGGCGGTTTTGGATATGAATATGCCCGTATACCTAAAAGCCTTTTTCGGAACTACGGTTTTAACGGGCCTTACCGGCTCTGCCATTTCCGGGGAAACCATCTTCATGGAAAGCTTTGGGCAGGCATTTGTGAATATGGGAGTCAACATCCAGGCCCTGCACCGTATTGTTACGGAATCGGCCCTGATCTTAAATAAGCTTCCTAATTCTTCCGTTGCCATTCTGACCATGTCCATCTGCGGATGCAGCTTAAAGGAAAGCTATAAGCATATAATTTTAGGAACTACCATTCCTGCTTTTGTGGCGGGTCTCACCATAGCGCTTCTGGCTACTGCGGGATTCGTATTTTAAAAGGATTATTTAAAGGGTACTGCCGGTTATCAGCAGTACCCTTTTTTCATCCTAAGAGCTTATGTAAGGCTTTTGGGGCAAATTCATCTCATGAGCCACAACAAAGTCTGCAAATGCCTCCACAGCGGAGGAAATAAAATTCTTTTTGCTGTATGCCATATAAATCAGCCTGGCATCCTTTGGAACATCGGTCAGCGGAATGATGACCAGATTATCAAACTGCTTTAAAAATGAAGTCCGGGCCACGATGGCTGCCAGAGGACTTTCGGAGACAACTCCTCCAATGGAAATCTCATCGTCATAAGAAAATGCTGCGTCTAATTTTTGCTCCTTTAAAAGCTGTCCCACCACTTTGCCGATGGGAAGGGATTCCCGGTATGTAATCAGATTATAGCTTTTCAAATCACCGAGGCAGACCTCTTTTCTGCCCGCAAGAGCATGAGTCTCATTGACGATCAACACCAGTTCCTGAGCCAGAATTGGTACAAAAATCAGATTCGGCTCATCTTCTACCTTGGAACAAAACCCCAGGTCATACTTTCCCGAGGCAACACCATGGGCCACTTCTATGGAATGTCCATGAAAAATGTTAAATTTTGTCCGTGGATTTTTCCTTCTGTAATTTTGAATGGCAGAAGGAAGAAAATCTCCCAGAAGAGTCGGAATGCATCCAATGTCAATGCTTCCCTCAACCTGTCCGGAATGGCTTTTCATGGAGGCAATTCCTCTTTCAAGCTCATTAAGAGCCTGAGATACATGCATATAGAACTCTTCTCCATATTTGGTAAGCTGCACATTTCTCCCCTTTTTCTGAAACAGGGATATACCTAACTCCTGTTCCAGAGATGCAATGGAATCGCTTAAAGAGGGCTGTGCAATATAAAGCTCTTTTGCGGCTTTTGTGTAATGCTGCAATTCTGCCAGTTTCAGGAAATAATATAGCTGCGGTAAATTCATATAACCTCCCTGGTCCAAACACCAAATGTCATTTTCTCCTTGTTATTATTTTATCATACACTTCAAGTAATTGCTATATTACTATCAATATATTATTTTTTTAATCATATTTTCATGCCTCTGGTAGATTAATGAACTTCGGAATATTCCCTATCCTTCCATCCTATGATCGCATTGATTATCGTTGGAATAATCAAGGTAAACAAAGTAATGTAGGATACAAGAGTCAGTCCCTTTGACACCAGGCTGGTAAGCCCTACCTGGGAAACTCCCCAGGTAATTATAACGTAACATAAGGTAAGCACTGTCCCCCGCTTATTACGCTTTTGGCCAGATATCTGGGGATCTTCTTTTATTCTCTTCTGGTACCAGTTAATAACCCGGTCATTAAATCCATGAGCATAATTAATGGCAGTGGAAATCGTGGCAAAAAATATGGCAACCGTAATCAACGTCAGCAAAAGGGCTTTTACCCCAGGCCCTCCCACACCATTCTCCACTACCAGCATGGTATAAATGGCTCTTCCCGACTTCCAGCCCTCCAACACTTGGGAATAATGAGATGCCAGGTTAAAAACAGCCATCTCCAGAAATACCCAGTTGAGAATTACCGAAAGCACCACTGCCCACCTCAAAGTCCTTTTGTTGGGAAATATCTGAGCATGGTTTACATAAGCTCCAAATCCGCCTAAGTTCTGCCCGGAAAAAATATAAGCCCAGCAAAGAGCTGTCAGAAGATATTTTAAAAAGCTGCCTTCTCCGGAAGAAATCCCCTGATTTAAGGAATCACCCATTATCTGCATCTCACTTTTTAAATTCCCGCCTGCTATGTTATAAATCAAATTGGGAACATGAATTGCAATCAGCGTAATAAAAATAACGGCGCTCATAAATACTGCATTCTTCCGCACCAGATCACTTCCCTTCATACAAAGCACCAGCATAATAATTCCCACGATAAAGGTGGTTAATAAGTAAGGGATTCCGGTAATCTCTTTTAAAGCAGAGCCGGAAGTGGAATAAGACAGGGCCATACATACGATCAAAAGCCAGTTGAAATTAAATTCATAGACAATCTGCATGGGCTTTGCCAGCTTTCCCCCCAGAAAGCGTTCCCCATATTTTCCAAGAAAGCTTCCATAATCAAATGTTCTGAAATCCATTGCAAATTTCATAAAAAAGTAAATAATAAAACAGTTAATTGCCGCAACCACCACAGGCATAAACAGACAAAAATAGGGCTGCACCAGTCTTGGAAGCATGCCATAAAAGCCTGTATTTATAAAGAAATAAGACCATGGCGTAGATCCTGCGGCAAAGCCTCCTCCACATTGGGAACTGAAGGCTATGGACACGAATACAAGGACTGTTTTCCAGTCAATTGCATTGATATCCCTCTTGTTTGCATTTCCCCCGTTACTCATTGTAACTCCCTCCTCAATATTATTTTTTTCCGGCTTTTATCCTTCTCACGTTTCCCCCATAAAGTCACTCCTGCTATTTTTTTAACAATACATAAATATTATAATTCATGGTTTGCAGAATATCCAATCGGCCTATTCTATGGTTTGCATCTGATTTATGGCTTTTTTCCTATACATCGCTACATTTGCTTGTGCACATCTTCTGATCTGTGATATATTGCAAAAAGTAATTACTGTTTTATTTATTATTTATGGAAAAAGGGAGGAAACAAACATGAGAGAAGAAATTATGGAAGGAATCAGGCGCCACATACTTCCTTTAAGCGGCCTGGAAAAAGCGGAGCTTCTGGAAATAGAACCAGGCCATGCAAAGATATCTATCCAGGTTCCAAAAACCGCCTTGAATTTATATGGAAACCTGCACGGAGGTTTTATATTTTCCCTTTGCGATATCACAGCAGGGATGGCAACCTATGCATACGAATATTCCAACGTAACCCAGCATGGATCTGTAAACTTTATGAAGGGATTTAAAGAGGGACTTCTCTATGTGGAGGCCAATGCCATTCATAAGGGCAGCCGTTCGGTAGTAAACCGGGTGGAGGTAAAATCAGAAGATGGTAAAGTCATTGCAGCAGGAGACTTCACCATGTATCTGATTGATAAGCTGTGAATTTCTCAGTTTATCATCCTTTGCCTTACAAAATACAGCATAGTCCGCCCTGCTTTATTCTCGTAAAACCATTTTGCCGAATGAAACGCTTCCCATCTTTTTGCCCGTTTGAACTAAGGTGTCTACCCCTGTCTACCCTAAAAGGGATCTTTTAAAACACAAAAAAACAGCTGGAATCCTGATAAAACCCAGGTTTCCGCTGTAAATAAAAAAAGCGCG
>DGRE01000055.1 GCA_002389905.1 Hungatella sp. UBA4396
TGCCTGGCACACATAAAAAGGCCATGCTTTTCATTTTGAAAAACATAACCCCATATCTATCCCTATTATTCTTCAATTACGATACAATTCCGTTTTGCTTTTGCCCGGTATAAGCATTCATCCGCTTTTGAAATAAAGGCATCTGTATCCGCGCCCATGGCCAGCTTATATTGAACAACTCCAATACTGATTGTAATCTTTATCAGAGTGGAATTATAATAGATATTTAACTCCTCCACATCTGCTCTCAGCTGTTCAGCAATGCCTGCTGCCTCCGATAATACCGTATCTGCAAGGCATACTACAAACTCATCTCCCCCAAACCTTCCTAAAAAATCATGAGGACGCAGTCTGGACTGTGCACACTCCGTAAAATACTTGAGGACAATATCGCCTCCAAGGTGCCCATACTGGTCATTGATATGTTTAAAGTAATCTATATCAATCAAAAGTAGGGACATTGCAGTATTTCCGAACTGTGCGCGCTCTATCTCTATTTTTAGCTTCTGAATAAAGCTCCCCCGGTTAAAAGCCCCCGTCAAATAATCAAAAGTCGCAAGAAAAATGATTTCTTCATTGCTTCTTATCAGATTTTCCACGCTGCGCTTATAGAAAGTAATATCCCGGAAGGTCATTGAAGTAAGAGTAAATCCGTCTTCATCTTTAAAGATTGTTGACGTACATTCTGCCAGAAACTTACTTCCATCGCTTTTTATGAATGTCAGTATCTCTCTTGTTGATCCTAACCTGTTTCTTTTTCTCATTGCAAGCGCTACTTTGGGATCGCCTAAATCAACAATAGCCGCACGGCCGTCCCGGCATAATTCTTCTTCTGTTTTTCCAAACAGTTTGCAGGCTTCCGGATTTGCACGGCAAATTTCACCCGACACTGTCGCAATTAATATGGCATCCATGCTGTTTTCAAACAATAATCTGTAATGATTCTCTTTAAATATAAAATTCGTATTTATCACCTCCTTGGAACAGGATTTAAAATTAATCCGTAAATTAAAACCATTCCTCGGCCAAACTTTTCTGTAACTGACTGTTTTTAAGAGTAATACCTTGCACAGTGGCCGTGAGCGTATCCGGCAACGGTATCTCCAAAAGATTATCACCAACTTCCACCTCCTGGCTTACCGGCCTTGACAACAGTATGTCAAATCCTGTATCATGGCACAGTACGTACCGGGAAAATAAGCGTTTCATCATACGTCTTCCTCCTTCTGTCTCCGCTTTTGGAATATTTATCATTATAGCAACTGCCTCTCAACGAATTCTCAACACAGCAGCAAAAAACAAAGGAACCGGACTAAAATCAGCCTTTTCAGCCAATTTTAATCCGGTTCCTTTGTACTGTCTTACTCTGCTGCACTTCTTCCTGGGGCAGATAGCCGCTCCTGTAATCTCTGCTGCTTTATTGCATAAACCGCTCTTTTCTCCCTTGCCCAATTCCAGTCCTCATACGCCAGATAGTCTTCCGTATACAGGGCTGCTGCCTCACTTCCTGCGGCAGAACTGCCGGTTGCCATAAATTGCTCAAACACCTCGTCATACCGCCCCACATCCCACTGCGAATCCCTCAGATTGAGAATATAGCTGTCATTTGCATAGGAAATGGACGCTCCAAAAATCCCATATTCACGCAGACATTTACGAATAGCCCAAACCGCTGTCTGCAAATTGCGCAATGCCTGATTGGGGCTGTTTTCCGGCCAAAGATCATCGCAGATTTTGAACTTATCCAGCCAAATGCCTTCATTTGCAAGAAAATAAGCCAGCAGCTCCCTTGGCTT
The DNA here is from genome assembly GCA_002389905.1 of Hungatella sp. UBA4396. GTDB lineage: Bacteria > Bacillota > Clostridia > Lachnospirales > Lachnospiraceae > Lacrimispora. Next base: position 1,797 of record DGRE01000055.1, read on the forward strand.
GCTGCGGCTCCATTTGACAGCTTCTTTTCCCATATAGATGCCGAATTTTCCAAAAAACTGTATCCTGAGAGTCTCCGGCTCCTGAGGAATTCCCTGTTTGCGCCGTATCCGCTCCATGGTCTTTTGCAGCCGTTCCGGGCGGACAGGCTTTAAGATATAGTCAATGGCATTGATTTCAAATGCTTCCACAGCATACTGGTCATAGGCCGTAACGAACAGCACGTTCAAATCCGGGTTTCGCTGCAGCAGCCGCTCAGCAAGCTCAAGCCCGCTTAGAGTACGCATTTCTATATCCAAAAAGGCCAGCTCAGGCCGTGTTGATTCTATTTCTTTTAATGCTTCCATAGGATCTGTATAGCTGCCTACAATCTCCAAATCAGGATAGTCTGCAAGCAGCCTTTCCATCTCGCGTACCAGCAGCACTTCATCATCCACTAAAATTGTCTTCATGCACTACCTCCCTATATGGAATTTTGAGAGTTACCACTGTTCCCATTCCCTCTGTGCTTTCAATTTTCAGCCGGGCGCCTTTGTAACGCGCAAGCCTGCTCCGTATATTTTTTAACCCTACTCCGGCAGAGGGGCTGTCTCCCCGGCGGATTCCTTCTAATAGTTCTTTGGGGATTCCAATTCCGTTGTCCTCTACCCGGATCACGGCAAAATCATGTTCCCTGAATATCTGCAGCCGGAGTCTGCCGCCCTCCGCCCTCTTAAAAATACCGTGGCGGACGGCATTTTCCACAATCGGCTGGATGCTTAGAAGAGGCACCATGGTATCCAGCTCTTCCTCTATGAAATACTCCACCTCCAGTAAGTCCCCAAACCGGGCCTGTTCTATGGAAAGATAGGCTTTTACCGTATTCATTTCCTCTGACAAAGGAACCATGCCGTCATGTGCTTCAAAACGAAAGCTTCCCCGCAGATAGTCTGTCAGGTCATAGAGCAGATTCTTGGCCTTTTGAGGCTCCTGGGTTGTCTGCGCAGCGATAACGCTGAGGGAATTGTATAGAAAATGCGGCTTGATCTGTGCCCGCAGAAAAGCGATTTCCGCATCCTGGGCCTGCTTCATAGAACGGCGGAGACGCTCAACGGTATTGCGGTATTCCATGGACAGATCTGCAATCATTGCTACCGTGAAAAGCAGGATAAATCCCTGTATAGAGCTGGAACCTGCCTTGATTCCCAGAGAGAACAAAATCGTATCTGCAGAATACAGATTGACCGACAGCAAGGCTGCAAACAGTAAAAATCCTTCCGCATTCCGGACATATAAATGGACCGCCCGGACCAGAAGCACCAGCAAGACAACCGTGTTAAACGCCATCACCCCTGCATGGATTTCGTAGTACACATGAATGGGCAGTACCAAAATTATCACCAAATAGATGCTATAGACCAGCGAAATCAGCCGGGCTAAGCGCAGCTGCAGCAAACCCCTCCTGAATTTACAGAATATCCAAATCACAACAATAAAATCTGCGGACAGGCAGATATCCTTGAGCTTAAAGGCCAAAGTAAAAGGGATATCCGGCAGGAGCAGCAGCAAAGAACGATGATCAGACAGCCCGTTTCCCCACGCAAATAAAAAGCAGAACAGGGAAAAGAGCAAAAGCATAGGATTTCTCAGTACACCGTCCCAGGTAATGGCAAAGAAAATCATATATAAAAGGGCAATTGTGCACAGTGCTGCAAAAATTAGAAACGCCTCCAGATGCTTACGCTGATGCTGCTTCAGCATGGTACCCTCCCGCCCAAGCTGCAGGGAAGAAGGAATACCTGAATTGATATACTCATAATTGGCTACCTGAATTATAATTTCGGTTCTTCCGCCGCCCTGTCTAAAAAAAACCAACTGCGGTGTATTACCGGAGCGGTAATCCTCTGCCTGTTGTGCAGGAATGCCATCAGTAAGCAGCTCCTGCCCATTGACATATACCCGGCTGGAAAAGCGTGCGTTGACTTTTTTCAAAACCAGCTTTCCCTGAAACGGGACGTTTTCAATCACCAGACGGTAGGTTGCGCATCCAAAAACAGGAAGAGTTGTTCCCTGAACGGCCTTGTTATTCCATAGGGAAGGGACCTGCATATAAACAGCGGATTGTACAATGCTTTCATCCTGGAAGTCTTCTGGCGTGAGCAGCTTATTCCAGTAAAATTCCCACTCACCGTCCAGGCAGAGGACCGGATCACGCTCTATATTCCACTCAGAGGCATCCATTCTGCCCTGTTTTGCAGTCAGTCCAATATCCGGGACATATGTCTTGCCCCACAGTATAGACATCAGCAGTGCCAGCACACCGGCTATGGTGACTGCGCTGATGATCAAAAGACGTTTTAGCATCCTATTTCCTCAATTATGTATCTTTTCACGATCATTGGTTGCGGTTCCATTATACTATGTTTTTTGTCGAATTTCCAGAATCTTCTTTCCCAGTTTCTTCAGATATGGAATCCACTTTAAAAACCGCTATCTGCATCATGTCTTTCTAATTCTCCATATTACTCCCGTATTTGGCAAATACGTATTTGGCATCTCTACATCATCTATTGCCATATCTGATATATACATCGCACCATCGGGTCCGAACACAACATCAGTAGGTCTGCTCAAGCCTGCTTCTTCGGGAAATCCTGATTTATTTATAGCAAATGTTGATATTGCACCATTAATAATATTAATTCTCATTATCCTATGACCTACGCCTGAATGTATATATTCGTCAGACAAGTCATGTTGAATCCTGCCAAAACATGCAATATATATATCATTAATTAGTCCAAAATCATTTGATGTGTTAAAATCGAATCCCATTACAGTAGAACCTGACGGAAAAACTGCAGCCGGCATCGGGGGAATTGATGGAATATTATTAAATAATAATTCTGGTCTTCTGCCTCTGATCGGAGAAAACCTGGGCATTGTAACAGGGACACCTTCAGAGTAATCCGGCCAGCCATACCATGTTCCGGGATTAAATAAATGCAACTCATCCAAGGCATTAGCAATCGGTCTGCTCCCTCTGGTATCCATTCCTTGATTTGATATAAATAATCGGTTTAAACTGTCGAATTTCATACAAAACGGATTGCGAAGCCCCCAGGCAACCATTTCTAAGTTAGATCCATCCATGTTTGCTCTTAATACACTGCCGGAAGCTAAGGTTCTCCTTTCTTTCATTTCATATTGTTGGGAATTAGGCACCCCAAAAGGAGAAAAAGCTCCGGTAATAGCTGGACTATTGGCTGGTATTAACGTATTTGGGGTTTCAAAATTAGATTGATTGAGAATTATATAAGAACCTGGATAATCATGAAAATATGGATGCTCAAAAATCCAATTATTATCAAGTCCTACTACTCCTGAATTTGTTGCTGTCCCCTGTCCAAAATAAATCCTCTCGTCATTACTAAACTCCACCCGGTTATTGCTGAAGTCACCATAACTTGGCAATCCATTTATAATATCCTGTTTTGTGCCATCCGGATTGACAACAGTCACCACACCTTTATGGGATACATAAATGAGTCCATTTTTATAATTTATCCCGGTCACCGGAACATTAAAGCCTTCAGCTACAACCTCCATACTTCCGTTGCTTATACGAATAACTTGAGGGTTCATTGTGGCTAATCCGGAGTCTGCAATTAACATATCCCCATTTTCTGTGAATACCATACCGATTGGCGCATTTAACCCCTGAGCATATGCCTCTATTTGGTAATTCATAGGTACGCTTATTCTGCTGGGATCAAGTTCTCTCTGTGCATATGAAACCTGGTAAGTATACAACTTCTGTGTACAATCATTGGGCGAGAATTTCACCATTATCTCCGCTTAGATATATTATTTACAGTATATGGTAACTTTTTAACATAGTGACCTCTCAGTATTAGATATTCTCGGCCGGCAGTACTGTTTTTGTCCTACTCCGTCCTGGTCACCCTCCAGATGACCCCTGTATTCGGAATAAATACGTCTGGGTCTCCCTGAATATTCAGTCCGGTATCTACGATATACATTGCTCCGTCAGGACCGAATAAAAGATGGGCCAGTCTCTCAAGACCTCCTCCCTTTGACAAAGAGGAGGGAAATCCCGTCCGATTGATGGCAAAAGTGCTGATGGTCCTGGATTTCATATCGATTTTGGATATTCTGTGTCCTGCATTCGCATAAGATATGGTTTCGCCGACCTGAGTGCGTATGGTGCTGCCGTATTCAGCGATATACACATCTCCATAGGGACCGAATCGGGGATTATAGTTAAAATCAAATCCCCTTATGGAGGAATTGGGCGGAAATGTGACAAAAGGTCTTGGGGGAACATTGGGCTGGTTTTTAAAGATAAGAGAAGGCTGTACGCCTCCGCTGGGCGTAAAACGCGGCGAATTTACAGGTTCGCCTCCGGAATAATCCGGCCATCCATACCACAAATCAGGTGTAATATAATAAAAATCATCCGTAGCATTCTCAATGGGCCTGCTTCCCACTGCCTGAAAACCGTTATTGCCCACATATAACTGGCCGCTGGAATCAAATCTTAAGTAAGAAGGATTTCTGAATCCCCATGCAACCTGTTCTAAATCGGAGCCGTCCAGGTTTGCCCTGAGAATGCTTCCTGATGCTTTGATATACCGTTTTCTGATCTCGTACTCTATATTGGGAATGCCATAAGGGGAAAAAGCTCCCGTTAAAGCGATATCATCCGGCAGGCCTTCTGTCAATATGTTATGTGTTGCGAAGTTTTGTCCATGAATCATGACATAATCTCCTGCGTAATCACACAGAAGCGGAGAATCAATTACCCACTGGTTGTCATTGCCAACGACACCGCTGTTAGTCGCCGTTCCCTGTCCAAAATACATCTTATTATCCGGAGAAAAGGCGACCGGGCTGTTATAGTGGTCGCCGTTGCTGGGAAGTCCCATAATGATATTCTGCCTTGTACCATCTTTGTATATCTTTGTGATAAATCCTCTGTGAGATACATAGATCACGCCGTTTAAATAATTAATCCCTGATATGGGAGTAACAAAATTATCTGCGATCGTTTCAAACTGACCATTGACCAACTGTAATATCCGGGGATTTCCGGCAGCTAAACCGGAATCAGCCACCAGGATTTCCCCGTTTTCATTAAAGACCATCCCGATTGGAGAATTCAGGTTGTTTATAAATACTTCTATCTGATAGCCTCTGACGATATAGATATCAGATGGATTCAAATACCTTTCCCCAATACCATCTTCTTCATTGCAGGAGCTGATTCTTCTCCTATTACTGTTATAGAACATTGGCTTTATCCAGGAACTTTTATTACATTATATTATAGTTATGAAAAATAATACAGCAAGCTCATTTTATACAGTTATATAAAGCTGTGAATCAGATCCTTAAGCACGTTTTCCTTTGTTTTTTGTTCTATCAGGGGCTGACCGTCTTTTAAAAGCCTGTTTTTTCGATGAAACTCCACTTTTTCTTCCCGATAAAGGATTCCGGTGGGAATTTTTTCACTGACTTCCATGGATATTTTAATAGCTTCCAGCCGGTCCGTTGGGTCATAATCGTCTCCGAGAGGCGCCACCATATTTTTATAATAGGCAAAGGTATTGACTTTGTTGAAGCTGACACAGGGCTGCAGGATATCCACAAACGCATATCCCGGATAAAGAATGGCCTCTTTCATGATACTCACCAGCTGCTTTGAATCACCACTGAAACCTCTCGCAACAAATCCCGCTCCCGAAGCAATAGCCAGGAGCACCGGATTTAAGGGTGTATTTCTGTTGCCGTCGGTCTGAACTCCTGTAATGAATCCTTCACCGCTGGTGGGTGATGCCTGCCCCTTGGTCAGGCCATATATCTGATTGTCATGAACAAAATGTGCAATATTGACATTCCTTCTTATGTTGTGAATAAAGTGGTTGCCTCCTTCACCATAAGAATCCCCGTCTCCGGAATTTACTATGACCGTCAGCTTTTCATTGGCTATTTTGGCGGCAACTGCAGCCGGAAGAGCCCTTCCGTGAAGCCCGCAGAAGCTGTTGGCACTTAAATACTGAGGTGTTTTCGCTGCCTGACCGATTCCTGCTACCATCAGCACTTCATTTGGTTCTATGCCCAGCTCCTCCAACGCCGTTTTTAAGCTGTTTAATATGGAGAAATTTCCGCATCCCGGACACCAGGCTGTTTCATAAGTTGTGAATTTATCCATCTACTTGGAACCTCCTTTCAACACCTGCTTTACAATTTCTTCTCCTGATATCTGCCTGCCGTCATATTTTAAAATACTTTTATGGCATTCTATGCCCGTCTGTTCCCTTATAAGGGAAGCCAGCTGGCCTGTGGCATTCTGTTCCACGTTGATTAAGGTTCTGTCCTTTGCATAGGTTTTCAGTTTTTCCTGGGGAAGGGGATAAATGTCTCCAAACACCAAAGCCCCATAGCTTCTATACCCACTTTTATTCAGCATGCATATGGCTTCCCTGATAGGACCATAGGTAGATCCCCAGCCCAGGAGAAGAATTTCGCACTGCTCTTCTCCTATAAACTCCGGCTCTGACAGCTCCTGGACAAGACCCTTTAATTTTCTCATCCTCTTATCCACCATTTGATTCCTCACATCTGCCGATTCCGTTATCCAGCCTCTTTCATCATGCTCATCACTGTCAGCGGCCACAAGATGGCTGGTCAGTCCCGGGATAAGCCTGGGAGAGATGCCGTCTTCCGTTATTCTGTAACGCAAATACTCTCCTTCCGCTTCTCTGGCAGGGCTGGTCAGTTCCAATCCGGAAGTGTCAAAGGGCTTCACACTGGCCGTTGTATCTCCAAGATACTGGTCACTGAGCAGTATGACAGGAATCTGGTATTTTTCTGCCAGGTTCAGCGCCCGGAAAGTCTGATAAAAAGCATCTTCATGATTTCTCAAGGCTATGACTAACCTGGGAAATTCCCCCTGTGATGCGGAAATTACGAACTTTAAATCACTTTGCTCTGTTCTTGTAGGGAGACCGGTGGCCGGGCCGGGCCTCTGCACATCTACGGCCACCAGCGGAATCTCCGCAATACCGGAAAATCCCAATGCTTCCACCTTCAGGCAGAAGCCGCCTCCGCTGGTCCCGGTCATGGCCCTTGCACCCGCATAGGAAGCACCCAATGCCATATTGATCGCAGCGATCTCATCTTCCGCCTGCTCCACCACGATTCCCGCCTCATGCCCCACAGAAGCCAGATACTCTAAAACAGTAGTAGAAGGAGACATGGGATAAGCGGAATAAAACTTAAGCCCTCCGGCCACCGCACCAAGTCCCAGTGCTTTGCTGCCTGAAATGAGCATGTAATCCTTATATCCGCCATCCAGATGCTTAAATTTTGCTTCCACAGATGTGTATCCTGCTTCAGCCGCCTTTACATTAACCTCAAGGATCTCTTTCTTCATGACACCGGCCATTATTTCACTTGCATATGTAAATGGCTCACCAAAGAGCTTCAATACCGCGCCCACTGCCACGCTGCCGGAAGCCTTCACATTCCCAAGTTCTTTAGCTGTTTTATTCATGGGAAGCTTAATAATTTTGGAATCCTCATCAGGATAATCAAAGCTGCTGTCACACAATATAAATCCTTTGGCCGTCAGTTTATGCTTATGCAAATCAATGGTTTCCTCATTTAAGGCAACGATGCCATCCAAAACATCGCTGTGTGAGGTTATTTCCTCCGTTCCGAAACGAAGCAGGGAAAAATTGTGTCCGCCGCGCACACGGGACATGAAATCCCTGGTGGTATAGATATAATAGCCGGAATGCTTCAGCAGCTTTTCCAGAATTGCAACCATGGTGTCAATGCCCTGTCCGGCAGCACCGCCAATCAGAATATTATACATAGACTTTCCTCCTTTTTGAATTTTGACTAATTATACCTTATTTTTACGTTGTTTTCAATATTCCTCTTGCTATGTATAAAATATTCACATTAATCTTGTTAATCTTTTGTTTATTTAATAAAATACTATAAAATATGTTTTTTAACAGACCAATTATCGGACCAGCTAAAAGCGCTTTTCTTTTATTTAGCAGAATCATGATTCTGCTTTATTTATCCATTCTCACACCTCTGCAAGAGCCATATAGAATAAGTTTCATGATAATATAAGAATGAATGAAAGAAATAGCAGAAAAACATATGATGCGATAATATATGATTCTGCCTTTACATTTATTACGGTTATTTCAAGCCACATTTATTCATGCCTTGTTGGCAAAACCAGGCCCGTAAAGCAGCATTGGAAACAAATCAAAGATTTATTAATATACTATAATAAGTGGTTGTGAAATTCATTAAAAAACTGACATTTATATGACATTCAGAATTTTGCAGACACCTAAAATATAAGCAGAAAGGAGGTCAAATAATGGCTACGCAATTATTCAAACTCGTAATAGATGCTGCTACTACAACCGATACTGCTATTAATCCGGAAGTTGATAAATATTTTTATGAGCTGAGAGAAGATGAAAGAACTGGTGGTACAATTACTATTCCAGCGACTCAATTCACGGATAACAATGGTGATATTATGACAGGTAATCTTACCACTGCAGCTACAGATAATGGATATTACCTTTTATTTATAAATGGCGTATTACAGCAATCCAGTTTGTATACCGTCAGTACCGACGGTTCGCAGGTTGTTATTACTGATGCAGACACAGTTCCTGTTGGTGCACCAATTACCTTAATTGTAAATAACTTTGCTCCGGTATCTGATTCTACAACTACAGTAACAACGTAACTATCATATTTCAGGATGTGTGATCATTTACACATCCTTTTGCTTTCAAGGATTTCTATTTTTATAATAAAGAACCTATTTTTTATGGAATACATAAAATAATAAAATGGTATATCCTTATTCTTGGAGTGATTGCTGTGTTTTCTAAAAAACTTTTACACGCAGATGTTTACCAATATAATACATTGTCTGACGGCATAAAAAAAACTTATACAAGTAATGATGAATTAAAAGAATATGGGAACAGAGGTATACTTAATCCAGATAGTGTTTCTTATTATAATTTGTTTATTAACGGAGTATTGCAGCCAAAGGTTAACTATGAAATTCAAAAAGATCTTCTTTTGCTTAAAACTGAAGATGTTCCTATTATAGGTTCCACTATCATTATTCTTTTCGTCGCCTTTAAAGATGAGGGATTCACGAACCTTAACTTTGCTGAAGCAAAAGGAACATTACCTTCCGGCCATATTTCCGTTGGACCTGTAACAGATGGGGGGATTTCTATTAAGGATACCGTACCATCTTCCCTGAAACTGGAGAAAGTTATGAAATCCGGGCCTGATTTTGTTCTCTCTGGTTATATAACCTGCTGGGAATTCATGTTGACCGTAAATAATACAGGCAATATACCAATCAGCCATATTGTTGTAACTGATCAAATCTTATTGGATTCAATTTTAAATATAAAAAACTTATCCTACTCTCATGGTAATATTTTAATTGATGAAGGGGTTATTAACTGGAATATAGACATGATCGATGCAGGAGAATCTGCCACTGCAATTTTTAAGGCAGAAGGTTACTTTTCTGCCAGCGGCATCCGCTGCATCAGCAGTGGCCTTGCAGCCGGAAACAGTCTTTCGGGACCTATGAAAACCGATATCATCTGCACTGCGCCAATCAATGTGGGAAAAGGCTTGAACATTAACAAAATCACTACATGCGGCCCTGCAAAAGTAAACGTTAAGAAGAACAACACCTGGAGAGTTGAAATAAACTTATCCAATCTTAGTGATAATAAAATATTTGATATTTTTGTGGAAGATGTTTTGCTTATTGAAAACATCAGTTGTGTTAAAATTGTCAGTGTATCCTATGGAACTGCTGTTTTAAAAGACAATAAGGTTCTTTGGAACATTGATATGTTGGACAAATCAGAGAATGCCATCCTAGTGGCAGACATCATCGGTTCATTTTCTACAGATGGGATCAGAAGCTTAGATGCCGCTTCGGGAATTGGCCATATCGGTACGGGCAAATTATTTACAAATACTTCCCGGGATTTTCAAATCATAGTATCCCCAGCCACAGAACCGGTAAAAAAAGAATTATTGCTGCAAAACTTTGTACTAAATGAACCGCTGACCGTACCTTTGGGTCAGGTTAAAAAATGGTGGTTTTCTCTAAAAATCACGAATCCCACAAATGATGTTTTAAAAAATATTATTGTGACAGATTATATCCTGTTTGATGAGCTTCATAGTGTGTGTACGAAATCCATATCTTCAGGTCATATTTCTGTTTCTGATAACTCTGTAATCTGGAATATTGAAGAACTTCTTCCCTGCAGTACATTAACAGCCACATTTAAAGTGGAAGGCTCTTTCCATGCTGCCGGGCTGCGTTCTCTCAGCAGAGCTATTGGAACGGCCTTAAACCCAAATTCAGACGCTTGTATCATATCAAACATATCTTCCGGATCATCAATCAGAGTTTGTGTTTGTAAGCATAATAAAAAAAGAACCCGTGTTGTGGGCAAAGCCTTTCCTCAATATAAACAAACATATTGTGTTAAAGATGTTTGTGTGGATATGGATGACCATGATTTTAAGAGTATTACTTTTAAGCCTGGAGTGATCACTGAAAACTCTCTGACAATTACCGACTTAGAAGAGAAATCAAATTACAAAAAAGTCAGTTTTCTCTTAAAACTGCCTTTTGAAATAACAACTTCAAATGATACTGTCCTCGAAGGCAGTCTGTCAAATATAGAAGAGAATATAATTATGCTTTTCCCAGAATCAGAGGATGACCTGTCCTCTCATGTTGTGGTAGAAACCAGTTCAGAACTTTTAGAAACTTATATGGAACGAGACGGTGAATTATATTTTTCAGTCAAAGCATATATTATGATTAAGGCAGCGGAAACTGTACAGGCATTAATTCCTGACCTTGAATTTTATTCAGATTCTTCCGCCCGGGAAAAAAACCTTAAAATTTCAACCGATGTTTCCGGGAATAACCAGTGTGCGGATATATTCGGCAATCTGACCATAGATAAATACATTGTATCAGGGCCTTTAGAAGTCAGCGGCAATACCCCCTATACATGGAGAATCCAAATTAAAATAACAAACAACGGATATGGGCCGGTCAATAATATTGTTATGACAGATCATTTGCTGTTAGATGCATTTGAAAATTTTCATATTGTCAGCCTTACACAAGGAACGGTAAGCAGGGATAACACTCAGATGATCTGGAATATAGGAGCCTTAAATTCTTATAGTACCGTAGTAATGACAGCAGAAGTTACCGGATTCTTTTACAGCAAAGGAAATCGGATTCTTAATGCAGAAAACTATCAATATAACACTGTGTCCGACGGGATAAAAATGGAGTTCACCTCTGATGACGAGCTGCTTCTGTATGACAGACACGGCATACCTGATCCAAATAATGTGTCCTTCTTCAGTCTGTTTATTAATGGAGTATTACAGCCAGAACCTGTCTATACAGTAGAACCGGGGCTTTTAATCCTGAAAACGGAAAATGCACCTCAAGAAGGAGTACCCATTACTCTTGAATACTTAATTATAAAGAACGAATCAGGCCAGCTTTTGAAAGCAGAAACATATCAATATAACACGCTTTCAAATGGAGAGAGAATTTATACAAATTCAGATGAATTGACTATGTATGGTGACAAAGGAATCCTTGATCCCAAAGCAACTTCCTATCAAAATCTTTTTGTAAATGGAGTGATACAGCCCGGAATCAATTATATAGTGAAAGAAGGTATGCTTATATTAAGAATAGAAAGCACGCCTGCAAAAGAAATTCCTATTACAGTACAATTTGTTTCCCTATTCTCATAAATGAACTTCTTTATGAGAAAGCCATCATATTATAAAATCATATGCTTTAACTATAAAATATATAGGAGTTTTATCAATGGACAATAACACTAAGCTAATGAGCATTGTTTTTAGTTCGGAAGAAAATCCATTATTTACAAGAGAATATGCTTCTGATATTGTCTTATTCCAGACGTTTTCTACCGTTCAGACCAATACAGTAATCTGGACACCAGATTCCGGTAAAAGCATATATCTTACGGCATTTCAGGTCTCGGCTTCTGCTCCGCTGACTATTCAACTAAAGAGAGGAGGTAATAATACTTTTTTGTCAATCATTCTTACAAGTACACTTGCCACTTATGGTGAAAGCTACCCTTCTCCAATTAAATTTAACCCGGATGAAGCAATCTCTGTCACTACAAGTGCTGCAGGAACCGTAAGTATTTCTCTCATGGGCTATGAATTTTAAGGCCATGATAAAACATCAAAGGAGGGCTGCATGGCTAAACAAATTATTCAGAAAAATAATAGTACGGTACAAGATAACCAACAAATTAATGTAACCTTGGAGGAAAGCTCAGATATCATCATATATGATAGTTTTGGTATTTTATCTGCAAAAAAGAGTATTTGGGTTCCGGAGGCACAAAAAAGCATTCTTCTCACTGCAGTGGAGGTATCAGCGCCCCTGGATATATCCATTATACTAAGTGATGGTGATAATAACTTTCTCTCTCTGAGAGTAACAGAACTCCTCAGCACTGTAAGTCAGCGCTTCTCTTCCGCTTACAGGCTTAAAACCAACAATGCCCTTATGGTCAGCACATCTGATGAAACAATAAAATGTAATACATCCGGTGCTGTCAGTGCAACACAAGTTGCTTATAATAGCAGAAGTGATTTCGTTAATGTTAATAACGCCGTCGGACTTGCCAACGGAAGTCTTGCTGTTTTAAGTTCAGGACTGCTTAATCAAACCAGAGGGAGGATCAATTTAGGATATAGTATGCTGCCATCAAACTATACCTATTTAGAAATTACAAGTGTTGTGATCAAATATTATTGCCGCCTTAGTCTGACCCTGGCAGTGGGTGTTAGTTCAATGATACTCTATTGGCGGCCTAATTCCCAGGAAAACTGGACCGAATTACAGCAAATGAGCCTTTCCTTAATAGGAGCTATTGATTATTTAACAGTTCCTGTCACATATGATATAACCAATGCAATACTGCAGGCATCAAATCCCTGGGAAGTAATCAGTAATATGCAGACATCTTTTGTGGGAACTCATACCGGATTGGGGCTTGGAAATGCTGTGCAGCTGGATGCGGTAGAAGTTGAAATCTGTATGTCCGGCAAAAATCAAATTACACTTTTAGGTTATGAAGTTTAGGTTGTATAATTCTTTCCGCCGCTTTCCATTAACGCGGCGGAGCAGGGCGAACAAGTTATTCCTTTATTATTGTGCTGAGCCTAACTGATTCGTTTCGCTATTTCCAGCATTTTCGGCAGACATGCATCAAAGAACATTTTGTATGACTGGCAAAAATACTGATGGTGGTCCTGGTCCGCCTGCCTTGTCCTTTTGCATCCTCCCCGGCAAAGTGCCTCATACCTGCAATTTAAACAGGCTGTTTCTTTTTGCTGAGATTCTTTGATAAAACCGATCTGCTCTCTCACCTGATCAATCTCTTCCACCGAATTCTTGCAAAAATTCCCCAGCCTGTAGCGATCCATTACATAAAAGTCGCAAGGATACACCGAACCGTCCGCTTCCACCACATACTGCTTTCCGCAGATTCCCTGCATGTCACAGGATTCGGGAAACTGCCCCAGAAGAATTCCAATATAATTTTCAAAATGGCGGATGTAAGGCTGTCTACCCAGCTGCAGATCTTCGTACCAGAGATCAAACAGATCAGTAAGAAACCTGCCGTAAGCTTCCGGAGTCAGGGAGTATTCTCTTGAACCAGGCGGTTCCCCCATAGGATCCAGGCAGGAAATAAACTGTAAATAATTCAGGTGGTTTTTCCTGTAAAATTCATAGGTTTTCCGGATTGCAGGAGCCGTTGCTCCGTTTACTACAGATAGGATGTTAAACTCTACTCCTGCTTTCTGAAACAGCTCAACGTTTTTCATGACCTTGAAAAAGGTTTCCTCACCCTTTGTGTTTTTCCGGTAACGATTATGGATTTTAGGTCCCCCGTCCAGGGATACGCCGATTAAAAAGTTATTTTTAACAAAAAATTCCGCCCATTCCTGATTTAAATGATAGCCGTTGGTCTGCAATGCATTTTGTATTTTAACATGATTTATATTGTACCGTTTCTGAAACAGGATAGACTTTTCAAAAAAATCCAGACCGCACAATGTGGGCTCCCCTCCCTGGAAGGCAAAGGTACAGCTTCCTTTTGCATATGCAAGCACTTTTTGAATCACCTTTTCCAGAGTCTCAAGACTCATGAAACCATAGGATGACTGCTCTCTCTTACACATGGTATCGTAATAAAAACAGTAATCACAGCGCATATTGCAGTTACCGGAAGCGGGCTTTATCAGTACATTAATCGGCGGCATATTTTTCTTCTCCTGTCATCTTAAATTAAAAAGCCAAACAGTCAATCTCTGATTTTTTAGTGCTCTGTCAGTCCAAGACGGATATACTGTTCTTCCGGTGTATCGTTTTCCTTCATCAGCTTTTTGAGCTGTTCTATCATCTGCCTCTCCAATTCCGGATTCTGAATGGATTCCATCTGATACGGATCCTGCTGTAAATCATACAGTGCAGTTTCCGGCGGATTCTTTATTGAAGTATCCCCTGATGTGTCTTCCACGGACACTATTTTCATAACCGGAGTCTCTTTGGTAAAAGAAAATCCGGGGTGCCATTCCATAGTCCGCATTTCTTTGGGTGAAAACCGGCAGCGCATATGAGTGGGCATCTGTGTGTAATGATAAAGGGGACTGTTATCAGGTACAGGACTCCTCATATAAACATAACGGCCATCCGTGATATTAACCTGCCCGCCGAACATCCCAAACAGCGCATAATCCCTTACCGGCTCATCCTTAAGGATTACAGGCGTTAAGTTCTTTCCCTGCATATCCCCAGTCGGTTCCTGTCCAAAGAAATTCAGCAGAGACACGGATAAGTCAATATTCTGAACCAGCGAATTTCTCCGCTCCCCGCATATGCCAAACCTGGGGTCCCAGACAAAAAGAGGAATATGAACCGTCTCATTATACCAGGGATGAACACTTTTGGCCCATAGGTCATGCTCTCCCAAAAGAAATCCATGATCTGTATTCACAATTACCATGGTGTCCTTCCACATATCGTTGTCATCCATAAAATCCAGGAACCTTCCAAGATAAGCGTCGCACATGGAAAGGAGTGCGGCATATTCATACCGGCAATGTTCCACCTGCTCTCTGGTTTCCTGCACCTTTCCGTACTCAGGCCAGTCGAATTGCGGACCGTCATACCGGTGAGGGTATAGTTCCTTGTATTTCTCCATGGTGTAAAACGGTTCATGAGGATCAAAGCATTCCCAATGAAGAAACCAGTTGTCTTCTTTCCTGTTTCTTTCAAGAAAATCCAGCCCCAATTCAAATACCTGAGCCAGAGGATGCTTTTCCTCACTGTCCATATACGTCCGGTTTACCAGATCCTGTCTCCACATACGTCCCAGATGCTCCGGCACTTCAGGGTCTTTCACCTGCCCTTTCCAGCAGTCACCTTCCTGTCCCCGGACGATCTCCCATGAATGAAAGCGGTTATGGTATGTGGCACCGCCATCCTCCCAGTAATGCTGATGGTCACTGATCATGTGAGTATAGATCCCCTTCTGGCTCAGCATTTCCGGTACGGAATCGTCAAAAGGTTCCAGAGGCCCCCAGCCCCGGTGAAGAAAATTATAACGGCCTGTGTGCAGTTCTCTTCTGGCCGGCATACAGGGAAGACTTCCGGCATAACAGTTGTCAAACGTAACAGTCTTTTCTGACAATCTCTTAAAATTGGGGGTTTTCGTCCAATCACATCCATAAGGAGACAGCATTCTGCGATTGAGAGTATCAAACAGTAACATTATTGCTTTCATACTTGCATTCCTTCCTCTCTACCACCATTTAATCAACTCAGTCACCTGATTTCGTACATCAATGAATTCGGGTGATACCACATTTCTGGGCTGAGGAAGTTTGTTGGGGAGTTTTTCCTTAATCGTTGTAGGCTTGTTTGTCAATACCAGGATATTCTCGCTTAAATAGACTGCCTCTTCAATGTTGTGAGTAATAAAAATAACTGTTGTTCCTGTTTTTTTCCAAAGATTCAGCAGTTCATCTTCAAGCTTGAACCGCAGTTCCACATCAAGCTGACCATATGGTTCATCCATGAGAAGCAGTTCCGGCTTTACGGCAAATGCCCGGGCAATCACTACCCGCTGCAGCATAGAAGTGGAAAGCTCTACCGGATAATAATCCTTGTACTTTGTAAGACCGACCATTTCCAGGACTTCCGCCACTTCCTTTTGAATTACATCTTTGGGCAGCTTCTTCATCTTCAGTCCAAAGGCCACGTTCTGTTCCACTGTCAGCCAGGACATGGTGGAATACTCCTGAAAAATATAGGCTACATTATGCTTCTTTAAGTTTACCGGCTCTCCATTAATTAAAATCTCTCCCCGGGTAGGTTCATATAATTTAGTAATACAGTTTAAAAAGGTGGTTTTTCCACATCCGGTGGGACCTACGATACAAAGAAACTCTCCCTTTTTTACTTCAAAGGAAATATCATCTAAAACCAGTAGATCACCGAATTGCTTTGTCATATGGTCTACCTTAACCTTAACCTTAACGTCTTCCATAGTTCCACCTCCTTACAGTGTTTTATCTACGACCGCACTGATCTCCTCGCGCAGCTTAAGAAATTCAGGGTCTACATAATCCCTTGGACGAGGCAGGGATATCTGATATTCCGTTTTAATGGTTGTAGGGCAATTGGACAGCACTACAATCCGGTCTGCCAGATAAATGGCTTCTTCAATGTTATTGGTTACAAAGACCACCGTTCGTTTTTCTTTCTCCCAGATTCGGATTAAATCTTCCTGCATCAGATAGCGGGTCTGGGCATCCAGGTGTCCGAAGGGTTCATCCATAAACAGGACGGCTGGCTCGTTGCAGTAAGCACGGGCAATTCCAACTCTTTGCTGCATTCCGCCAGACAACTGGTTGGGGTAGGAATTCTCAAAGCCCTCCAGTCCCACCAGACGGATATAATATTCTGCCAGTTCCCGGCGTTTCTTCTTGTTCATCCCCCGGACTTTGGGACCGTATTCCACATTTCCCATAACGGTCAGCCAGGGAAATAATGCAGTCCGCTGGTAAACAACTCCCCTGTCCGGGCCTGGTTTTTCCACTTTTTTGCCATCAACTGTAATCTCTCCGTCCGAAACAGTTTCAAGGCCGGACATACAGTTAATCAAGGTGGATTTTCCGCACTGTCCGGGTCCAAACAGGACAAGCAGTTCATTTTCCTCTACTGTCAGGCTTAAATCATTAATTACATGCACTTCGCCTCTGGCCGTATGAAATACTTTCGATACATGATTACAGGCAATAATCTCTTTTCTCATTTTCCTCTCACACTCCAACTGCAAAGTTTCGCTTCAATTGCCCTCATGGCAACAGCTAAAATATAGCCTACAATTCCCACTGCCATGATTCCTACCATGATCTGAACCGTGCTGTTGGAATCCTGTCCTTTAATAATGACCCAGCCAACACCTTCTGACGAACGAACCATCTCTGCCGCCACAACAGTTGCCCAGGCAGAGCCGACGGCAATTTGCAGACCGGCAAAAATATGAGGAATGCAGGAAGGCAGAACAATGGTGCTGAACACCTGACGGTCATTAGCTCCCAACATCCGTGCCGCTCCCATAAGGGTCGGGTCCACGGAACGAACACCTGCATAGGCATTCATGGTGATGTTGGAAAATGCCGCCAGGAATATCAGAAAATACTTGGAGGGTTCCCCCAGCCCGAACCACACGATGGAAAGGGGAATCCATGCAATGGGAGGGATTGGGCGGATCAGTTCATAAAGCGGGCGGAACAATGCCTCTATTGGTTTTGACCAGCCCATCAAAATTCCTGTAATAATTCCTGCCAGAGAACCCAGAATAAATCCAATCATAACCCTGGTTAAGCTCCAGAAGATATGGCTTTGTATGGTATTGGTTCCAATAGGCTCCACAATACTGGATACAAATTTATCAAGAACCGTAACTGGCCCTGCCATGACAATTCCCGCTTTTGTGAAAGATACTACTAACTGCCACAAACAAAGAAACAGAAAAATAGCAATTGCGGCACAAATGGTCTTCTCATACCGTTTCGCATCCCGAAAGCGTTTGTTCATTCCTTTCTCACTCCTTTCACCACCTGCTCCTCAATCAGAGTGAGAATCCAGGAAAACAGTGCACCAATGGTTCCAATGGCAATCATACCGCAGATAATGATATCCGGGCGGTAAATTCCCCGGGCCTGCTGAATCATATATCCCAGCCCCTTGGTGGAGGCCAGCATTTCTGCCGCGACAATACAGGTCCAGGAGGCCCCCAGAGCCACCCTGACGCCCGTCATCACCAGCGGCAGGGAAGTAGGAACAGCGATGTTCTTAAGCATCTGAAAATTAGAAGCTCCAAAGGTCTGTCCTACCCATAGATGCACGTCTTTCGTCTGCCGCACTCCTGTGTAGCTGTTCAGAACACAGGGAACAAACGCCGACAAGAACACCGTCACAATTTTTGATGTGATTCCGATTCCAAAAAGAAGGATCATAAGAGGAATCCATGCAAGTCCTGGTATGGGGCGGATCAAATCAAATACAGGCCGCACAAATAAATCAATTCTCTTATACCATGCCATAAATATCCCAAGAGGGGTTCCCACCAGCACACCCATTGCCCATCCGCTCATAGCGATTTTTAAGGAAGACAGGATATGCTGGGGCAGAGTTGCACCATCAGGTGCTGTGGAAGTAAGTTTTTTTACAAATGTAGCCCCAATTGTCACCGGTCCCGGCAGGGTGGAGCTTTTGGTCATCTTTAAGACATCACAGCACAGCCACCAGATACCAATAAAAAACAGAACTGACAAAACAGAGAGCCACCAATAGTTGTTTTTCTTTTTCACGATTTTCCGCCTTTCGGATTCCCCATTAGAATTACTTTATTGTAATTCCTGCTGCTTCAGATACATAGGTTGAGTCAATGGACTTTTCCACATTGGGCGCATTGTCTGCCACGATCTTTTCAGCTGATACCAGGAAGTCTGTAATAGCAAGCCAGGCTTCTCCCAATTTGTAACCATCAAGGCTCATAAATGCCGTACCTACATACTTTCTGTCTTCAATCTCTTTTTTTAAGTTTTCTTCTGTAAAGTCCTGTCCGTTGTCTGTATAGAATTTCTTTGTATACTCATACCTGGTATTTTCATCCTGCAATTCATCCATAGCTCTTACCAGGCATTTCACAAATTTTGCCACATCCTCGGAACGGTTTTCTACTACTTCTCTTCTTGCAAAACTGCCGTCGCACATGTTGACTCCGGTGGCATCTTCAAAGGAGCAGACTTTCGTATACCCCAGATCTTCCATCTGGTAGCTGTAAGGAGGATTCATGGCAGCAATATCACCTTCTCCTGTCTGGAATGCCTGGAATGCAGATGCATACTCCATGTTCACCTGCTCCACATCTGTGGGGGAGAGACCAAACTTTGCAGCATAACACTCTGTCATGTACTGAACTGCCGTTCCCAGAGGCTCAAGAATCTGTTTGCCCTTTAACGTCTCTGCACTGCCGTATATATCAGGGTCTTCAGCCAGATTTTTTCCTGCTGCCACAAGTTCGCTGTCAGAGCGTGCATAAAGTCCCATACCTCCTGTCGTATTTACATCTGCCAGCCATACGCAATCTGCATTGGCAAGAGAATAAATAGAAGCAAAGCCAGAGCATGCAATATCCAGTTCCTCCGCGGCAATTGCCTCATTTACCGGGGCTCCTGTGGCAAAGTATTCCAGACTTACATTTAATCCCTCTTCTTCAAACCAGCCCTGGTCTGCCGCATACTGAGCCGGAACTCCTACGGAAAGAGGAAGAACCCCCACTCTTAAAACCTCACCGCCAGACTCCGATCCTTTCTTTGATTCCGTGCCGTCCGTCTTTGCATCAGCAGCCTGTGTTGCATCGCCGCCTGCCTTTGTGCCCCCACATCCAGTCATGGAAACCGCCATAACGGCCGCCAATGCCAAAGCTGCCATTGATCTTCCTGTCATGTACCCTCTTTTTTTCATGTTTACCTCTCCTTTTTCCAAAAGATTGTTTGCGTGCTCGATAACGCTAATCTCAATATAGTTGACCGCTATTCATTTGTCAATATTTTTTCTTCAAACAAGCTTTTTTTGTATATTTCGCCGTATTTTTACTTTTGTTTTTGTTTATAATTACAGTAATGCATCATATTATTATACCTTTTTTATTTTACTTTTTACAATTATGGAACACTTCCTTTTTTGTTTTGCGTTATCGAAAACACTTCTAAGGCTTTTATCCCCTCATTTTCTTGACACTTTTCCCGCACTTTGTTAATATAGAGTCATCTTATAGGGATGGAATACAATCATTGGAGGTTGACAATGGGGATTACGCAGAAACAAATTGCAGAATTAGCCGGAGTTTCCATCGGAACAGTAGACCGGGCACTTCATGACCGGGGACGGGTAGATCCGAAGGTTGCAGTAAGAATCAAACAAATAGCAAAGGAACTTGGTTACCGCCCTAATTCCGTAGCTCAAAGTCTTTCAATCCTTAAACGGAACTTAAAGATAGCAGTTATACTGCATATTCAGAGCCATAACGCTTTTTTTGACGATATTATTCGGGGAATTTTAAAATGCAAAGAAGAAATTTCTGATTTCGGCATTGCCGTAGAGATCAAAGAATGCCCTGATTTCAATGCCAGGGAGCAGTTGAAGCTGATTAATCAGGCAGTGGAGGAAGGCATAAGCGCCATTGCCATTGTTCCCATTAACCATCCGGTCATTAAAGAACGTCTTAACGAACTACATAAACAGCAGTTTCCGGTAGTTTTTCTGACCAATATCATTGATGACACGGAATATTTAAGCTTTGTGGGCTGTAACTACAACCTAACCGGATCCATAACTGCGGGTCTTTTAAATCTGGTGTGTCCAAAGAGCGGAAAGCTGCTTTTATTCTCCCCCAGCTTTCAGATGCTGGGACACATACACCGAATGAATGGATTGAAAACATCGCTGGAGCAGGAATATCCCCAGATCCATCTTCAGGATGTGATTGAGATGACCGGCAATGATATAAAGGATTACCATCTGACCAGAAAGGCTCTGGAGGCATTTCCTGACACCAATGTAATCGTCTGCCCCGGCGGTTACAGCTGCGGAAATCTCCAGGCCATTCAGGAAATGGGCTATTTCAAAAGCTCCCGGATTATCTGTTACGATTCTTCCGCTGAAATTGAAAAAGAGCTCCGGAACCGGAACATCACAGCCACCATCATTCAGCAGCCTCAGCTTCAGGGTTATACGGCTGTAAGAACACTGTTTGAATATCTCTCTTCCGGAAAATCTCCCGCTTCCAAAAATCAGTTCATCCAGACCCGGATCATATTAAAGGAGAATCTTTCCGAAATTTAATCATTTCCGCAGAGAATCATTGCTGAAATTGAGATGGAAGAATGTATCTTTCAAGAATATCAAACTGTCAAAATACAAAACATTAACAAATCTTGGAATACAGCCTAAAAAGCAGGATAGATCACAATTCATTACTGATCTATCCTGCTCTATTATGATGAAGATTTAATGAAACTCTGATACCAGTAAAAACTGTCTTTTGGAATCCGTCTCTGGGTTTCATAGTCTATATAAACAATTCCAAACCGGTCATCATAGCCTTTTTCCCATTCGAAATTATCCATAAAGCTCCATAAAAAGTACCCTTCCACTTCTGCTCCGTCTGATATGGCGCGCTCCAGTTCCAATAAGTGCCGTGTCAGGTAATCTATTCTGCCTGGATCATGAACAAAGCCGTCTAATGATATGACATCCAGGGCAGACATTCCATTCTCTGTGATAAACAAAGGGAGATGGTAAGTTTCACAAAAATTCTTCACTGCCCAATACATAGCCTTAGGAGTAATGGGCCATCCCATCCCTGTTTTACCATGGCCGGCAGGAAGTTTTCCAAGAACTGCTTCTCCAGTTTCACCAAGGCTCACTGAAGTTCCCTGATAGAGATTCATTCCGCAAAAATCCAGGGGCTGACTTATGAGAGCCTGCTCCTGTCCTGTCAGTTCCGGTAAATCTTCACCGAACAAGGTTTTGCACTGCTCATGAAATCTTCCATTTAAAAAGAGTTCATTCCAGAATGCAGAAGAATAAAGCCAGTCATTTATATTTATGGAGTTCTGCAGTTCTTTCGCTTTTGCTGCCAGAAAATCAGTGTCTTCCAATGGCCAGTAAGCATTGCCGCAGGTAGGTGCATATCCTACCCTGCAATCCGGAGCCAGTTCCCGCAGCTTTATTACAGATTTCCCGTGAGCCAAGGCTATATTCCTGCACATGGCAAGGATTCTTCCTGTGGGATATTTAACTCCGGGAGCATGGATGCATTTATCATATCCAAGCCAAGTAAATATCTGTGGTTCGTTGAAGGTAATGTAATTTTTCACCCGGTTCCCAAATGCACTCGCTACAGCCTCTGTATATGCAGCAAACCAGTTGGAGCTTTCGGGATTCAGCCAGCCTCCCTGCATTTCCAGTTCATTGGGATAATCCCAATGAAATAAGGTGACATATGGAGTAATCTGATGTTTCAAAAGTTCATCTACCAGATCAGAGTAAAACTGTATGCCCTTTTCATTTACTTCTCCGGTTCCATGAGGTATCATTCTGGGCCATGAAACAGAAAAACGATACGCTTTTACACCAAGCTCTGCAAGTAATGCGACATCTTCTTTCATGCGATGATAATGATCACACGCCGCCTCTCCGGTATGCCCTTCAAAAATTCTGTTATTCTCTTTTGTAAAAACATCCCATACAGACAATCCTTTTCCGTCTTCAAAGGCTGCTCCTTCAATTTGATAGGACGAGGTTGCAGTACCCCACACAAAGTCTTTTCTCCAGTTCATCTTTTATCCTTTCACACTTCCTGCAGTTACTCCTCCGATAATCAATTTAGAGAGGCATAAATAAATTATGGCAACCGGTACAATAGCAATGGTAATCAGCATGTAAACCTGGCCCATATCAAATTTCAGGAAATCCGCACTCCGCAGCTGAGCAATTAATATGGGGAGCGTTTTTTTTTCATTGGTTTTCAGTACAAGGGAGGGGACAAAATAATTGTTCCAGGAAGCCACAAATGCAAAGATTCCCTGTACTGCCAAAGCCGGTTTTACAATAGGAATTACAATAGAATTAAATGTGAAAAATTCATTAGATCCATCGATCCTGGCTGACTCTACTATTTCCAAAGGTAAATTACTTTCAAAGTAAGACACCATAAAATAAAACACAACAGGAGCTGCCATAGAAGGAAGGATCAGAGGAATGAAGCTGTCCATAAGCCCCATTTTACCAATCAACCTTAAAAAACCGAGAGTTGTAACCTGCGTGGGAATCATCATAATGAGAATGATAAAGAGATAAACTGCATTTCTGAATTTAAAATCATATGCATGGATTGCATAAGCTGTAAGCGCCGATGCATATACTGACAGGGCTGCAGAAGCACCGGCAATGAACAGACTGTTGATAATTCCATGGAGGACAGGCAGATTCTTGTTGTGAAGTACATTATATAAATTAGAACCAAATGATTTACCTGGCACAAATGAGAATCCCTTTGCAATTTCCGGATGGGATCTGGTGGCATTAATGATCAGACAATAAAAGAAGAATAGGCATAAAAAGGTTAAAATTGACAGTACGGCATATATGATTGCCTTTTTCAAATTTACTGTTTTTCTCATTATCTTGATCCTCCTCTCTTTTTACCTGACCCTGTCAGTATAAAGAACACCACAAGGCTGAGTGCTGCTGTAATGATAAACAGTATCACGGATAATGCCCCCGCCATACCATAGTTTTTACTGTATAAGTGATTGTTTAAAAACATGATTAATGTCATGCTGGTCCGGTCCGGGGCCCCTTTTGCATTGGTCAATACCTGCGGGACATCAAACATCTGAAGTCCGCCGATCAGTGAAGTAATTAATACATAAATGAATATGGGTTTTATCGTTGGCATTGTTATTTTGGTAAATATCTGAAAAGGTTTTGCACCATCAATGGCTGCCGCTTCAAACAAAGCAGCATCGACTCCGAGAATAGCCGCCATAAGCAGTATGGTGGTATTTCCAAACCACATCATAAAATTCATAAGGCCGATCAGACCTCTGGTTCCCCAAACCGTAGCCAGATAACGGATAGGGCTGTCTGTTGCGCCCATCTTTATAAGAAGGTTATTCATTGGACCATCATCTGAAAACAGAGCGAAAAACAGCATTGCAAAAGATGCTGCCATAATTACGTTAGGAAGATAAATAACTGTTTTAAAAAAGCTGCTTCCTCTTAATCTCATTCGGAAATCAGCAAACCAGACAGCCAGAATCAAAGAAATGATAATCTGGGGAATAAAGCCAATAATCCAGAGAATGATGGTATTGCCAAAGTACTTCATGAGATCGCTCTGAAAAATGGTGATGTAATTTTCAAATCCAACGAAGTCAGGTCCGATCTGAGTCAATCCTGAACGGTAATTTTCGAACATGCTGTTATAAACCGTATTTACCAGAGGAATAAAGGAAAACACAAAATATGTGGCAAAAAACGGTATCAGAAATATGTATCCCCATCTGGAGTAGCTGATCTTTTTTCTGGCCTTTGCCTTTTTTTCTTTTACCATGGTAGAGCCTCCTGTTTTCATACAGGGCGGGATAATCCCGCCCTGTACCATACTTCTACTCTGTCTCTAAATCCGGATATTTTTCTTTGATTGATGTGTAGAAATTCTTAAATGCTGTATCTTTGTCAACGGTTCCGTCGAAGTAATCATGCATTGCCGTCTGAAGACTTTCGTTCAGTCCCTGATCGTAAGGAGAAATTTTGCTCATATCAATCTTATCAGCAGCATCACAATACATCTGAAGAGGATTCTGTCCTCCAAGAAATGCTGACTTATAATCGCTCTTTGCCAATTCTTCCATAACAACTTTATTATTCACAAAGTCATTCTTTTCTTCTACAATCTTTTTCATGGTAGCATCATCACTGCAGATTGTTTTCATAATGTCTGCTATAATATCTGCATTATCTGTTCCGTTTGCTGCGCAAATCCAGGTTCCGCCCCAGTTATAGGATTCTGGTCCGATGGTTGCAGCCCAGTCACCATAAACGCCGTTGCCTGTTTCCTGTTTACCGCCGTCAGCTTCCGCTTTTTCAAGGGAATTCTTTGCAAGTACGAAGTCTACGCCCCATGCCGGCATGAAATATCCAAATACCTTGCCTTCAGGTCCCTGTCCGGAAGCCCACTCAGCGGCCCAGAGTATGGTATTCTGATTGTAACCTTTTTCTGTATAAGTCTTGGTCTGATCGATCCATTGTTCTAATTTGGCATCAATTACTACTTTCTTTCCATCTACCCACGGAGCAGACACATTGTTAGAGAAGGTACGATAGGTATCATCATAACCGGATACCATATAATATCCTTTTTCTTTCATCTGAGCGGCTGTTTTATCAAAGGAATCCCAATCACTGATTGACTTTTGAACTTCTGCAGGATCATCGGTTCCTAAAACATCTTTGGCAATGGAACGGCGGTAGATATAAAGCCCGGGACAGCCCTGCCATGAAATACCCTTCTGAGCACCGTTTGTATCCTGTGCAATTACTTTTGTGTAATCATACTGTTTTGACATATCCTCATCTGTAATTCCAATCTCCTTTAAATCAAGGGTATAATCAGAATTAACATATTTCAGAATATAATCTGCTTCAACCAGGAACATATCCACTTTATCATCAGTCTTTGCTTCATTCTGATTTAACAGAGCTTCATCAAGAGCATTCTGATAGGCATTGTTTTCACTGGGTGTCATTACAAAATTAACCGTATAACCAGCCGGAAGCTTGGAAGCATAATAATCTTCATATCTATCTTTGAATTCATCGTTCCAAACATAGATATTAATAACTTTCCCCTCTTCACTGCCTGACTGGCTCTGCGCTTCTGTTTTTTCCTCTGCTGCTTTGGCAGTTGTCTCTGCAGCTTTGCTTCCGTCCTGGCTTTGTGCACTCTTGGAGGAACAGCCGGCTGCCAATGAAGCCGCCATTACTGCGCATAGTAATCCGCTTACAACTTTCTTCTTCATATTTCCCTCTCCTTTTCTGATATTACTATCATGAAATATTTGCATTACCAACCGATTCCCCTGTAATCAGCTCTCCTTCTACAATAATCTGTTCTGTAAGAGTCGTCTTGGGTTTTTCGATCGTGCTTATCAATTTTTTAGCGGCCTGCATACCAATTTCCGATGTATCCTGGCGAATGGTAGTAAGCCTTGGGTTTAATAACTGGGATATTCTGCTGCCATCGTAACCGGCAATGGAGATATCATCCGGTACCCTTAAATTTCTTGTCCGTATTTCATTGAGACCGCCGATCAGTGCAGTATCATCCGGGTATAAAATACAGGTAGGAGGATCTTTTCTGTCTAACAGCTCCCTGGTACATGCCATAGCCTGACTGACATCCAGATAATCTGCCTCCAGTACATA
This sequence comes from Hungatella sp. UBA4396, assembly GCA_002389905.1. GTDB lineage: Bacteria > Bacillota > Clostridia > Lachnospirales > Lachnospiraceae > Lacrimispora. Next base: position 28,556 of record DGRE01000055.1, read on the forward strand.
ATCATCAGGTACTGAAAGCTCCTGACTTTCAAGGAAACGATAGAAGCTGGTGAGCCTGGCCTTTGTTACAGTCGTGCTCATCTGCCCATGTATGTAGGCAATCTTTCTATGCCCTTTCTCATAGACATATTCCATCAGGTTCTGGATTCCTTTTATATTGTCAGATAAAACAGAAGAACAGTTTTCATTTATGTGATCAATGGTAATTACGGGAATGTCTCCGTTTAAAAGATCGATTACTTCAGGATTGTCAAATTTTACACAGGCAATCACCACTCCATCTACATTCCTGTATTTACAGTGGTCATAATAGGAAACCTTCTTTTTTCCTATCTGCCCATTGATAAATGTAATGTCATACCCCTGCTTTTCTGCTTCTACCTTAAATCCCTCCAAAACCGCGGCAAAATACTCATGAGTCAGGCCGCTGTTTGCCTCATCTACAAATAAAACTCCAATGTTGTAGCTTCTATTTGTTTTTAAAGATCTTGCTGCAGCATTAGGATAGTATCCCAGTTTTTCCGCTGCATTTTTAACCTTTATTTTAGTGCTCTCCCCGATGTCACTCTGATCATTGAGTGCCTTACTCACTGTGGCAACGGATACTCCGCAGTGCTGTGCTAGTTCTTTCATAGAAATCATATGTCTCACCCTTTTTAACTTAATCGTTTTCGTATTTTCACTATACGCCTTTTTCTAATCAAAATCAATATATTTTTTAATTTTTGTCTACTTTATATAGTTTATATTGGATTTTATTATACATATTTACTAATTCTCTAAAGGTTTTAAATCTGAATTTTGTTCTTTATAAAAATTCCTCTTGTCTTTTTTCTTAATCCGCGATATTATGACCGTATAACTCCCTATAATCCTTCTTAATCGTTTTCGAAAAATGTCGTTTTAAGGGTTTGGGTCATTCAACAGGAAGGAGTTATTCAATTATGAAATATGGATATTTTAATGACCAGGATAAAGAATATGTGATTACTGCCCCAGATACTCCTCTGCCATGGATCAATTATCTGGGAAACGAGGATTTCTTTTCTCTGGTTTCCAACACCGGAGGCGGTTACAGCTTTTATAAAGATGCAAAGATGCTTCGGCTGACAAGGTATCGTTATAATAATGTTCCTCTGGACAGCAATGGCCACTACTATTACATCAATGAAAATGGCACCGTCTGGAATCCGGGATGGCAGCCATCAAAGACTCCGCTTGATTTTTACGAATGCCGGCATGGTCTTGGAGTGACCCGTTTCACCGGGAAGAAAAACGGCTTATGTGCTTTTGTAACAGCCTTTGTGCCTTTAGGGGATTCCTGCGAAATTAATCAGGTGACACTTAAAAATGAAAGCAGCGAATCCAAAGATTTTACGCTTTATTCCTATGTAGAATTTTGCTTATGGAATGCAATGGATGATATGACCAACTTTCAGCGGAATCTTAATATTGGTGAAGTTGAGGTGGAGGGTTCTGTCATTTACCATAAAACAGAGTACAGGGAAAGAAGAAATCATTATGCCTATTATTCTGTTAATACAGACATTCAAGGTTTTGATACAGATAGAAACACCTTTACAGGCATGTATGGTTCTAATGAAAATCCAGCCATGGTACAGAACAACTGTTCCGGCAATTCTATGGCAAGCGGCTGGTCGCCTATCGGCTCACACCGGATCCTGCTTCATCTTGAGCCCGGTGAAGAAAAAACCTTGGTCTTTATTCTTGGTTATGCGGAAAATGAACAGGAACTAAAATGGAGCGCTCCTGGAATTATAAATAAAGAGCCTTCCGATACTGTGCTTGAAAAATACCGCACTACTTTGAACGTTAAGATTGCCCTGGAAAAACTGAAGCAATACTGGGAAGATCTTCTCTCCATTTATAACGTAACCCTGGAAGAAGAAAAAACAGCACGCATGGTTAATATATGGAACCAGTATCAATGCATGATAACCTTCAATATGTCCCGTTCTGCTTCCTATTACGAGTCAGGAACAGGCAGAGGCATGGGCTTTCGGGATTCCTGTCAGGACTTGCTTGGATTCGTCCACATGATACCGAAACGTGCAAGAGAACGAATTATTGATATTGCATCAACCCAGCTTTTAGATGGAAGCGCATATCATCAATATCAGCCTCTTACCAAAAGAGGCAATATGGACATTGGAAGCGGTTTTAATGATGATCCCCTCTGGCTGATCGCAGGGGTTTCTGCATATATCCGTGAAACCGGAGACTGGGATATCTTAAAGGAAGATGTTCCTTTTAATAATGATGCCAGCAAAAGCCAGCCTCTTATGGAACATTTAAGACGATCCTTTGAATTTACAAGGTCTCATTTAGGGCCCCATGGGCTTCCTCTTATCGGACGCGCTGACTGGAATGATTGTCTGAATTTAAATTGCTTTTCAACAGAACCAGGGGAATCATTTCAGACGTCAGGCCCCTCTGAAGGACCTGTTGCAGAATCTCTCATGATTGCGGGAATGTATGTGAAATACGGAAAAGAATATGCTGAAATCTGCCGCTTAACCGGACTGGAGGAGGAAGCCTTGGACGCAGAGGCTTCTGTAAGAGAGGTATATGATGCTGTCATTGAATCCGGCTGGGATGGCGGCTGGTTCCTGCGTGCTTATGATGCGTTGGGAAATAAGGTTGGTTCCAAAGAGTGCAGGGAAGGTCAGATCTTTATTGAGCCTCAGGGATTTTGTGTTATGGGCGGAATCGGAATTGAAGAAGGCCTTGCAGAAAAAGCTCTGGACAGTGTAAAGGAACGGCTCGATACTCCTTACGGCATTCTTCTCCTTCAGCCGGCTTATCAGACCTATTATAAGGAACTGGGAGAAATTTCTTCCTATCCGCCGGGATACAAAGAAAATGCAGGAATTTTCTGCCACAATAATCCATGGATAGCTATTGCGGAAACCATAATTGGCAGAGGCAACCGTGCATTTGAGATTTACCGGAAAACGGCACCTGCCTATACGGAAGAAATCAGTGAAATACACAAGACAGAACCTTACTGTTATGCGCAAATGATAGCAGGAAAAGATGCTGCCAACTTTGGTGAAGCAAAAAACAGCTGGCTGACCGGTACTGCGGCCTGGACCTTTGTCTGTATCTCGCAGCACATTCTTGGTATCCGTCCAAGCTTCCACGGTTTAATTGTGGACCCCTGTCTTCCGGATTCAATCAGAGAGTTTTCTGCTGTCCGCAAATACCGGGGGGCTAGCTACCATATCCATGCAGTAAGAAAAGGGGAGACTGGAAATAGAATTTCCTCATTTCTAGTAGATGGAACTCCTATTGAAGGAAATGAGATTCCATTCCAGGAAGGAAAAAAAGAATACCATATTAATCTGACACTGGAATAATATGAGGATATCCCCTTCTATGAGTCTAAAAAATCATAGTTTGGGGACACCCTCATTAAGTGCAACATATTATATTATTGTACCAGCCGGAGGATTTTATCATCTCCGGGATTGGGAAGCCCCCTGCCATCCAGGTTACTGGTTGTAAGGTATATAAAACCATCCTCCGCCTGATAGGCTTCCCTTAATCGTCCGTAATTACCTTGCAATAACGGTTCCACATTAACCACTTGTGTCCCGGATTCGTCAAGGGTGATTGCCAGAAGTACATTCCCCCGAAGTGCCGATACAAACAACTGCCCCATTCTGGGACCGGAGTTTATAAAGGCTATTCCCGCAGGGGCCCAGGTATTATCCTCACTTTGTATGACAGGCTTAATAAAATCATATCCCTGCATTTCCTCATAACCTGTAACTAAAGGCCAGCCATAGTTGCCGCCCGGTTGTATAATATTAATTTCATCATGGGCTGTTTCTCCATGATCCGAGGCATATAACACACCCCTGTTATTCCAGGCCAAGCCCTGAGGATTTCTAAGTCCCAGGGCGTAAACTGGTGAACCCGGAAAGGGATTATCAGGCGGAATACTTCCGTCTGTTCCAATCCGCAGAATCTTGCCTGCCAGACTGTTTATGTCCTGTGCAAGATAACGATCACCGGCATCCCCAGCAGTTATATACAGGTAACCATCGGGTCCAACTTTTATCCTTCCGCCATTATGGTTCTGGCCTGCCGGAATTTGGTCCAAAATAATTTCCTCCCCGGATGCTGTATTGTCCTGGATACGCATGCGTACCACACGATTGTAAAGTCCTCCGTTTTCCTGATAAGTATACATAAGATAAATATATCCGTTTGAAAGAAAATCCCTGTCCAAAGCAAGCCCCATAAGCCCGCCTTCTCCTGTACTGACAAAAGGAGAGTTGAATATATACACCGGCACCGGATTTAATGTCCCGTTTTCTATGACACGCAAGTTTCCGCTGCGCTCCGTAAAAAACAGCCTGCCGTCTTCACTGATGTCTATTGCCCAAGGTATATGGAGGTTTTCTGCAATAGTCTGAATCTGAAATGAAGAATCCCAAGAATTAAGTATACCTAACTGATTATAATACTCTTCGCATAATCTGATAAATCTTCTGCTAATCATGGCTTCTTCCTCAATATGCCTTACCGGCATTGCCTGCCGGATCTTTCCTAGTACTATATGTAAGGAAACAGAATTTTGTGCGCGGTATTCTTTTGTTTAAGTGGAGTAATAAAAGCATCCCTACCTGAAAGCACAATGCCGTTAAAACATTGAACCCGGTGAGGATGCTCTTATTTAGGATTGAAATGGTTAAAAATAAGTAAATATCATCGGTACTCTAGTATAATCCTGTCATCAAACCAATACCAAGCATGCTTAAAGCTACTATTACACAAGAGGCTATCGACATAATTACTCCTATTTTTGCAAAGTCTTTGATTGAAAAATAACCGGCTGAATATGCAATTACGTTTGTTGGAGTAGAAGTAATTAAAATAAATGCTTGAGAAGTTGCTAATGCTGCAGGGAATGCAACAGCTAATGTAGGAACTCCAATAGTCATAGAAAGCTGTATAACAATTGGAATAACAATACTTGCAGATACAGTAGCACTTGAAAGAGCAATATTCATAAACGTTATACTTAATACAACAACAAAAATCATCATAAAGGTGCCAAATTCACCTATGCTTCCTAATAAACCAAGAGCGATCCAGTTTGCAACTCCGGTGTTAAAAAGTATCATACCAAGTGATATGCCGGAAAGAACTAATATGATACTACTCCAAGACATTTCTTTTTCAATATCTCTATATTTTGTTTTACTAACACCAGGGAAGAAGAAAAGCATTGTGGTACAAATAACCGGTAATGAAATTGGAATTGAAACCCCTAATAATTTTGATACTTGAGAGGAAAACAGCCAAAGTAAAACTGTCATAACAAAAACAATCAGGGTCACTTTTTCATCACGGCTGAACTTAGGTTGATTTTTTACTTCGCTTTTAATTTCCTCATTTGTCTTTTTAAGATACTTAATTTCAGGCTTAAATACTAATAAAAGCAGACCCCATGCAACAGGAATATGTAATAATGAAATTGGAACTCCATATATCATCCAATCTAAAAATGTCATTTCAATTCCCGCCATATCTTTCATAAAACCAATTGCTAATGGATTTGGTCCATTTCCTGCAGGGGTTCCAAAGCCTCCTATTAAGCTGCCCCATGCAACAGAAATGAGAAGAGCTTTACCAAAGTTACTTTCCATTGGCTTTACCCCTTCTTCATCTAAAAGAGATTTGGCCAGGGGCATAAGCATAGCAGCAACAGCCATATTGGAAATCCACATGGATAATAATGCACCTACTGTTATAAAGCCTAATAAAATGTATTTTGTATTATTTCCGGTTATTGAAAGACAACTGATAACAATTCTTTTTCCAAGTCCTGATTTATTGATAAATGCACTGAGGATAAATACACCTATAAAAAACACAACATTATTATTACCAAAACCTATTTGAACAATATTAGAAAAGGAATCAATTCCGGTCAATGCCAATAGTGCCATTGACAGTAAACCTGTAAAGTGAAAAGGAATTGCTTCTGTTATCCAAAGTATGAGAGAAAAAACTAAAACAGCCAGTGCTCTTTGTCCTTCAGGTGTTAACGGTGCCTCCTGTATATCTGTAAAGGATGCCGGCAAGTTAATATTCATAATAAACATCAACACAATAATACTAATACCTATATAAATCCATCTTTTTAAATCTAAAGATAAACCATTTGATTTACCGGGTACGGTTTCCATTTTTTTCATTTCCTTCTCCTTTTAGTTATTCACCCTGATTTTTGTGTAACTTGACACACCAATACCATTCGATAATCCCCCCATAAAATCTAAAAATAACTGATTATTGTTTTGACATTTCGTTTAATAACTTTTCCGGGTTAGCTGGAAGTGAAGTTATACGCACTCCAACAGCATCATAAATCGCATTAATAATTGCCGGTATCGTTGGTAGTGGCGCCGGTTCCCCAATCCCTTTTGCTCCAAGGGGGCCAAAAGGATCTATCTCTTCCACTATACTGGAGTGAAACATTGGAACATCCACACTGGTAGGCAGAATATACTTTGCAAAATCCTTATTTACAGGTATGCCTTCTGAAAATTCAAAGTTTTCCATTATGGCTTGCCCAATACTTTGAACAGCACCTCCTTCAATTTGCCCTTCAATACCTTGAGGATTTATTGCTCTTCCAACATCATGAGAAGCCCAGATACCGAGAACATGAACCTCTCCTGTAGATGAATCAACAGCGACCTCTGCAATCTGAGTTCCAAATACATATGCCTGCCAAGGCTTACCTTTGCCATTTACAGGATCTATGGCTTCATGATGAGCTGTAAAAGTGCCTGAACCCAAAGGAACGATACCTCTGACTTTTTTACAAATATCTACAGCCTCTTTAAGCGAAAGATTATAACCGGAATGCCCTGGTACAAAAATTCTTCTGTTTTTCATACATATTGAGTTTGAATTAACATTCCAATATGCGGCAACTTCTTTTATGAATTTTTCTTTTACATCTCTGCAAGCATTTAAAACTGCATTACCAATCATATAGGTTTGTCTGCTTGCCCCGGCATGGGCTGCTTCAGGAGATCTTGCCGTATCATTGTCTCCAATGATAATATCATCAGGATACATTCCAAGTTCATCTGCTGCAATCTGTGTTAAAACTGTCAGAATACCTTCGCCAATCTCAGTAACACCGGTTAATACTTTAGCAGTACCGCCATCATCAATTTCAACAAATGCACTGGCTCTATCAGCAGTTGCAGAACGTCCTATTGCATACCATGAAGTTCCAATACCACGGCCATATTTAAACCTTGATTTACAAAGTTCAAGTGCAGCCGGAGATTTAAACTCACTTCCCGGTATAAAAGGTTCTGCAGCTTGATCACCTTTTAGATCTTTTCTCACTTGGCCTCTTATATTGGAAGGTCCTGGTTCCCATTTAGCTATTTGAGCACATTTTTTTAATGTTTGTGAATAACCTACTCTGCCTAATACTTGTTGAGTATGCGTTGAACTTCCATCCTTTAATCCGTTTAATAAGCGAAGTTCAATAGGATCAATTCCCAAACGCTGTGAACAAATATCAATGGTGGATTCAATTGCAAAAGTTGGCTGCAACACTCCAAAAGTTCTCATTGCACCGGAAGGAGTATTGTTTGTATAATAGCCTTTAGAAATAACCTTTACATGATCAATTTCATAAGGGCCTGCTCCTAACATTGCCGCTTTTGCTACAGTTCCTTTGGTTGAAAAACAATATGCTCCCCCATCTGCTTTTATTTCAATTTCTATAGCTTGTATTTTGCCATTCTTATTTAATCCAATTTTATGATGAATTAATACAGGATGGCGTTTCGCACTGCCAATCATGGAATCTTTTCTGGAAAAGACCAACTTCACCGGACGTTTTGTTTTAAGTGCGGCAATAGCAAGAATTCCTTGATAAATCATGTCTTCTTTCCCGCCGAAGCCTCCGCCTACAGGTGTCATAATCACCCGAATTTTGCTTATAGGCATATTTAAAATCTTTGCTAAAAGCATACGGTGGTGTGTAATATCCTGGTCGCATGATTTTACAACCAAGACACCATCGGGATCTAAATATGCAAGGCCCGCCTCCGTTTCAAGATAGGCATGTTCCACACATTGAGTTGAATAATCTTGTTCTATAATTACATCACTATTGCTAAAACCGCTTTCAACATCTCCTTTTATGACAGATGTTGTACTAACCATGTTATTGGGATGATCATTATGAATCATTGATTTACAATTAACCGCCTCTTCAATGCTGGAAACTACCGGGAGCTTACGATATTCAATTTCAATTAGTTTTTCAGCTTCTTCAGCTTCCTCTAAAGTTTCTGCAACAATAGCTGCAACCGGTTCTCCATAAAAGCGAATTTTATTCTTTGCTAAAACAGGTTGATCATGATAGTAAACTCCAAATCCATCCTCTCCGGGTACATCCTCACTGGTAATAACAGCTTCCACACCAGGCATTTTTAATGCCTTTTCGTAATCAATGCGTAAAATATCAGCATGAACCTCTTTGCTTCTAACAAGGTGCATATGAAGCATTCTGGGCATTTTCATATCAGCTGCGTATTCAAGAGCACCTGTAACTTTACCCTTCGCATCAACTCTTTCTGTACAAGATCCAATGATTTTGTCGGTATCCGGAACAATTGAGTCCAAACAATCGACACTCTTTTCATTATTTAATATATCCCGGGCCAATTCTATGGCATCTATTATTTTAGCATAACCGGTACATCTGCAGATATTTCCACTAAGGCTTCTTCTTATTTCAATTCTGTTTGGATTTTTATTCTTTTTTAATAAAGATGTTGCTGCCATGATCATCCCAGGAGTACAATAACCACATTGAACAGCTCCAACTTTCATGAATGACCTTTGAATAATGCTTAATCCTTCAAGACCAATGCCTTCTATGGTTACAATTTCACAGTTATCAGCTTTGATAACCGGTATCAGGCAGCTCTTTTTTAGTACTCCATCAAGCAGAATGGAACATGTTCCACATTCTCCTGCATTGCAGCCTTTTTTTGTTCCGATTAAATGAAGTTCTTCTCTTAAAAAATCTGCAAGTCTCATGGAGGGAGCCACATATTTACAGACTTTTCTTCCGTTTATTTTCATTTCAATCTTTACAAGTTGTGAATCCATAATCTTCCTCCCTTTATAATTTGTAAATTATATTTAATTTCAAGTGGTTGATTGTAAAATAAAAATAGACAACTGAATAAAAAAATCCACAGTAATTTTCCAAGATGGTAGTAAGGAGTTACGGCACAATAGCTGTTGAAGGAAAATTACTATGGGAGCTCCCAATGATCGCATTGAAAACGTAGAACGCAAGGGAGGTGAGCACTTAACTTTTGCGGAGCGAGGGCAAATACAAGCTCTGAAGCGGCTGAAATATTACAACCGTTACATTGCTCTCCAAGCCATCTCATCACACTGCAGTGTGATGAGATGATTCGGATCGCCCATTGGATTCTTTTTCTACTCAAAGCTGTCCAGCTTGTTATTGCAATTTACATTTACTTTTTTATTTCAGTACAATATTAATTTCAGCCAGTGATTCATAAAGACCATCCAGCAAAAAGTTTCTAATAACTGTTTTCCTATACTCTCTTCTGCTTCGAGACTGAACAATATCGCATGGAATGTATTGGACCATTTCATGAATCATATCCTTTGAAATAAGGCTGCCTTTTAACTTGTCTTCAATCTCTTTTAATCTTGCAGGAAGTGGCCCAACTCCTCCAAACGCAATTCTGACATCTTCAAAATATTTACCTGTTTTATCAGCTTTTACTAAAAAAGCAGAATTTACAGTAGAAATACATAAAGAACGTCTAAGCCCTACTTTTTTAAATGCACATCCATAATCCTTTAATATAGGACATGAAATTGAGTCAATGATCTCGCCTTTCGATAATGAAGTTTTACCAACTCCCTTAATGAAATCAGCAATCGGTATATCTGTTTTACAAATATCCTTTTCACTTTTCATAATTGTATGAATGACTGCATCCATCGCTAATAAAGGCGGAATCATGTCTCCGGTAGGAGAAGCATTTGCCAGGTTTCCTCCAACGGTGGCCATTTCTCGTATTTGTTGTTCAGCAAACCAAATAGCTGCATGCTTCATCAAGGGCACATTTTCAGTTAATTCAGGATCTTCTAAAAACTGTTGAATCCTGGTATTTGAACCAAATGTTATAAAATTATTTCTTGATTCTATAATGGAAAAATCTTCAATGCTGCTGATATCGATAGCAAATTTCGGATTATGAAAGGAATTATTTTCTTTTGCATAAAGGTCTGTTCCTCCGGAAATAATATCAAAAGAATTCCCATTGTTTTCCATTAAACTGAAAAGATCTTCCTTTGATTTTGGCATATAATAGTCTATGTATTGAAGCATGCAAGAATCCTCCTATCCCGGTATCTTCACAACGACTTTGATAGCGTCCTCGATTCTTTCTTTTGAATATTTTAACGCTGTAAGCAAATCATCAAAACCAAATGTATGAGTATGGATTAAAGATGCATCAAAGTATTTTTCACTGATTAATGAAGCAGCTCTGTGAACAGCGCTCTTGCCTTCACCTCTAATACCAAACATAGAAATATTATTGCGGACTAAAGCTGCGACATCAACTTCAACAGGCTTTGACGGGAAAGCGGCTAAACAGATTTTTCCACCTCTTTTGAGCATCTTGGCAGCATCATTGATAGCACTTGCAGCTCCTGAGCATTCCAGTACATAGTGAACACCTTCACCGTTTGTAATGGTTTTAACTGCTTCCACTACATCTTCATTTCTGACATTTACCGTATAATCTGCACCAAGCTTTTTCCCAAGTTCAAGTCTGCTGTCTCTTGTACCCGTCAAAATAACCGGACTTGCGCCTAAAGTCTTAGCAACCGCTACTCCCATTAAACCGATAGGACCCGGACCTGTTACAACCAGTGCCTGACCTGCAAATAAGCCGCCAAGCGCATCTAAACCATACATAGCGGTTCCGGCTGTTACAATCAGTGTTGCTTCTTCATCTGTAACATTGTCTCCGACATGACATAAAGTATTAACATTGTTAACAGCATATTCAGCAAAAGCGCCGTCTGTTGTAAAGCCGTTAGCTCTGTGTCCTTTGTCATTGCCTTCGTAGTTTTTGCCATAGTTTAAGCAGGAGGTATACATACCTTCACGGCAGCGTTCACATCTTCCGCATCCGGCATGAATTTCTACAGCTACCCTATCACCGATTTTATATTCATCAACGCCTTCTCCCAGCTTTACGATGGTACCCATGTATTCATGACCCGGTGTAAACCCTTTATTAAAAGGTAAACCGCCTTGAATCAAAGCAGGTGATCCACGTTCGATAATCTCTAAGTCAGTTGCACAGATTGCTACTGCATCAACTCTTACAAGCACTTCTGCTCTTCCGGGCTGCGGAACAGGTTTTTCTGTGAGTGTAAGCTCATCGGGGTTTCCTAAAACCCACGCTTTCATTTTTTCGGGGATTTCATAATTCATAATAAATATCTCCTTTTTTAATAATATATTTTATCGGCAGCATTTTCATCCGCTGCTAATAATTCAAACGGATCTGCTATGTAGTTCTAAAAGCCAATTTCATGCTTCAGTTTCTGAACCCTTTCGCACCAATTGCCCACATTCCAATCTCCGAAAGCTCCAAGACCGGACAATTCATCACTTCCGTAATATACAGGAATATGGATCAGGGACAGTCCATCATACTCATATGCCTGCTTTAAAGCATTTTCAAATTCTTCCATGGTTTCTCCGCCATAGAAACCTTTCACACCTTTTACAGACTCTGCCATTTGTACGTAGTCAACAACCACTGCATCATCGGTTTTATATTCTTTGTCGTACTGAGAGTATTGAAGGCTGGTGATAGCACCCATACGGCGGTTATCAAACAGGACAATCATGCCTTTTAATTTATGCTGAACTGCATCAATTAAAATTTGAGGATTCATCATAAAGCTGCCGTCACCTGTAAAAGCCATAGGATATTCATTCTTTTCGGACAGTGCAAAAGCAAGCATGGAAGAAACTGCAAATCCCATATAAGATGCACCGGTTTCTGTTATTGTTTGCCCGGGTTTTTCATCTGTCACAATTTGGAATCCATTTGCCTGAACATCACCTGCATCAAATATTTTAATGCATCCATTCATATCAGCAAAATCTACTGCTTTTTTTATTGCAGCCGGCTCTGTAAGAATGGTTTTTTCCCATTTTTCATCTTCTAAAACAGGATTATCATATCTTAATTGTTTAAAAGAATCCCACTCGTTCCGTTTATTTATGCACTCTTTTAACCACTCAGGGTCAGATGATTTATCTTTGGCATTTTTTATTAAATCGATTAATTTCAGAATAACTTCCTGTGCATCTCCTTGTAAACGAACACTATTGTTATACTGGCCCAGGTCATCGTAATCACAATTAATATTGATGATTTTCTTTGCGTTTCGATAAGCAGTTCCGGAACTATCCCATTGGCAAACGCCTCTTGCTCCAATGACAATCATTAAGTCACATTCATTCATAGCATAATTTCCGCAAATAGATCCTTTAGAACCGCCGACACCCATATTGCGCAATTTTGAATATGGATATAAGCCCGGAACCTGAGGGCCATGTACATATGCAGCATCAATGAGGTCTAAAAATTCCTCTAATATTTCAGGAGAGACCTTTGCAGCTCCGCCTCCGGTTTTAACTGTGATTCTGGTTGAATTACAGATAGACTCCAGTGCGGCATGAAAAAGATTTAAATCTGTACTTATGATTTTTGACTCCTGTGACTTTTGAGGAAACTCAAGCAAATTGCAGTTTTCCATTGTTTTTGGTTGAATATTCATTGGAAGCAGCATATAAAATGGTGATTGTTTTACACCTCCATTGACGGTGGCATCACCTCTTTTTAAAGCTGTAAAAACAGCTTCCGGGGTATGTAATGAATATGCAGATCCCAGTGTTGAAAAAAGACGAAGAAAAAGCTCTTGTTCTCTTTTTGGGATTTGCTGCATGTTCGGTCCTTCACTATGACTTGTTTCATCACCCATCAGATAATATACGCCAAGGCCATTGGACAATGAAACCAAAGATCCGGCTACAGCTTGTAACGCACCCGGTCCAATAGAAGTAAAAACTGCCGAAACTTCATCATACTTCCATCGAAGCATTGATGCCACATGAGATGCTTCTACTTCATTGCGGACATTTACTGTCTTAATAGCATTTTCTTCTTCGTATATACGCAGTACTTCTCCCACATCTGTCATTCCATGGCCAAAAATACCGATAAAAGTTCTGACACCTTGATTTAATAAGCCTAAAACAACAGCTTCACTGAGACTGATATCCTGAAATTGTTTTAAACTGCCTGCTTCTACAGCTTTTTGTAAGGTGCCATAAGTTTTAATCTCTTTCGCACGTTTTCTTCTTTGTTCAATTATTTCATTCATACTTAATCCTCATTAATCCTCAATATATTTTTGTAATAGAGTCTGCGTTTTTTTATCTAAGACACTGATAAAACCGGGGAAACCGGCAACTGCTTTTACAATTTCTTGTGGCATATCATCAAGTATTTCAAAAAACGGCCTATGTGCAATTTGAGAAATACGTGAAAGAGTCTGTCTTGACTTTTGCTGTGATTCTTTTCTGGTTTCAGGATATCCGCATCCACTTTCCACGCTGAAAATCCGATCAAAGACAAAACGAAGATTTACATCTGCCGCCCAGCCATAACCTTGATTTAAGGGTAAAGAAATACAATTTCCTCCATTGATTTGTGTAAACAGCCAGGCGTCTAAAGGAGAAGTAATCAGTCCGCAAAATACTCCCGGAAACTGCATCGCAGCATTTAAATATCCTTGTCCTGTCCCACATCCCCCAACAACAAAATCAACTGATTCAGAGTTTAATAACATCGCTGTCATTAATCCTGTGTGTATATATGTAAGTTCCGGCAATTCTGAATTTCCGGTCATACCTAAATTTAAAACTTCATGTCCCCGGCCTTCTAATGCCTTAATAATATCACTGTTTTTTTGCCTGGCACTTACTTCATTGATTACTGCGATACGCATAAATACCTCCTTATTATTGTTGATGGTTTTAATGGATATTTTTAATTAAGTCTTCTGTTCTGTCTGCAATATCCTGAACATTCATTTTCATTTTACTAAAAATGGCTTCATCATCACCTGACTCAAGAAAAATATCCGGAAAACCAATTCTAAGCAGAGGACAACAATGTTTTTCTGTTAATACTTCCGCAACAGCACCGCCAAGACCACCAATCCTGCTATGATTTTCAACGGTTATAATTCTTCCGCATTCTCTGGCTGCTTTAATAATTATTTCTTCATCCAACGGTTTTATTGTTCCCATATGAATCACACGAACATTAATTCCTTTTTTCCGCAGCAGTTTAGCGGCTTCTAATGCTTTTGGACTCATCATTCCGGTTGAAATAATTGCTGCATCCTTTCCATCCATGAGCTCAACACCTTTTCCTAATTCCATCTTATAAGACTCCGGAAAGATAGTAGGAACAGGGCATCTGACAGTTCTTAAATAGACCGGACCCGGTGTTTCAAGTGCTAAGCGGACAGCTGCTGCAGTTTCAACAGCATCACTTGGATTTAATATTGTCATATTTGGCATAGCTCTCATAAGTGCCATATCAGCTACAGATGAGTGTGTAGCTCCGGCTCTGCCTGTCGGAAGGCCAACATAAGCAGCATTAATTTTAACGTTTAAATTTGTATATGCTACTGAAACACGAATTTGATCAGCCGCACGTTTTGCTAAAAACACAGCAAAAGCAGAAACAAAAGGGATACAGCCGACAGACGCCATTCCGGCTGCCATTCCAACCATATTTGCCTCCGCAATTCCGCATTGGATAAATCTTTTCGGATATTGCTCTCTAAAAAGATGTGTTTGTGTTGAAGAACATACATCCGCATCTAATACATGAAGCATAGGATATTCATCAGCCAGGTCTACTAAAGCTTTTCCAAAAGCCACTCTTGGTGCAACCATATTATTCATATTTATCTCTCCAATTCTTTTATAGCCAAGGCATATTCCTCTTTATTAGGAGCCTTGCCATGCCAATGATAATCATTTTCCATAAATGAAACACCTTTACCTTTGACAGTCTTTGCTAAAATCATAACAGGTCCTTCTTTTGACAGGTTTCTAGCATTTTCAAGTGTTGATACAAGCTCTGCCATAGAGTGTCCGTCACATTCTAAAACAGTCCAGTCAAATGCTTCCCATTTTTTCTTTAAGGACCCCAGTGAGAGGGTTTTATTTACTTCTCCCGATAATTGAACACCGTTATAATCGGTAATACCAATCAGGCCTTTTGTTTTATTTGCCCCTGCATACATAGCAGCTTCCCACACTTGACCTTCTTGAGATTCGCCGTCGCCAAGGAGTGTATATACACAAAAATCCAGATTATTTGCATCTCTGCCGGTACACATTCCTATGCCTAAAGATAAGCCTTGGCCTAAAGATCCGGATGAAATGTCAACCCCCGGTGTTTTGTGCATATCCGGATGTCCTTGGAGAATAGTTCCTTCTTGATCAAAAGTCATAAGCACTTCCAATGGAAAGAACCCCCGCTTAGCCAATGTGCAGTAATATCCGGGTGTTGAGTGTCCTTTTGAAAGGATAAAACGATCTCTGTTTTCCATTCTCGGATTGCTTGTATCTATATTCATTATGCGAAAAAATAGGGCAGTCAGAATATCAGCTTCAGATAAAGAGCCTCCGGTATGACCGCATCCTGCATTAAAAATTGTCTTTAATATGTGACGTCTGATATCGGCAGCCGCAGCTTCGAGATCAGGAATGCTCATTTTATTCATATTTTTACTCCCAGCCTATTTATGGCTTATCATTATAATCTGTTTATGTTTTGTTCAAGTGCAAGGATTTGAGGAAATATACTTAAAATCCTTGCACTTAGCGCCCGGGGCGTTTGTCCCTAAGCACTTCAAGCTATTATCAAATATATCTGATTTGCAATTAACATTCTATGTAGCGGCTATCCTTATATGGTTCCATCCCATGTTGATACTTCGGTCTGATGGATCTCTTCTTCATCAAACCAATGACTCGTTACTACTTTCGTTTCTGTATAGAAACGGTAGCCGTCTTTTCCAAGGCAGTGTAAATCGCCTATAAAAGATTTCTTGTGTCCCGAGAATGGGAATACGCCTACAGGAACAGGAATACCAACATTGACACCAACCATGCCGCCATCTGTGTATCTCGCAAATTTTCTTGCATAATATCCGTTTTGCGTAAATATAACAGAACCATTTGCAAATTCATTGTGATTCATAAGAGCCAAACCTTCATCAAAGTTTTTCACACGTTTGATACAAAGTACGGGACCAAATATTTCTTTGTCTCCAATTGTCATATCCGGTTTGATGTGGTCTAAAATAGTTGGCCCGATATAGAATCCATTCTCGAAACCTTCCACCTTCACACCTCTTCCGTCTAACGCAAGCACAGCACCTTCTTCCAAACCTTTTTCTATCCAGGAAAGTACGGATTTCATATGAGGCTCATTGATTACAGGACCCATGTTTGATTCTTTATCATAGGCAGGACCCACTTTTATTTTAGAGGCCAAATTCACAATTTCTGCTACCAGTTCATCCGCAATTGCTTCTTCCACAACCACTACAGGCAATGCCATACATCTCTCTCCGGCACATCCAAATGATGCATTGATGATACCTGCGGCCGTCCTCTTAATAGGCGCATCTTTTAAAACTAAGGCATGATTCTTTGCTTCGCACAAAGCCTGCACTCTTTTTCCGCTGGCTGCTGCCGTGGAATAAATATGCATCCCCACGCTTGTAGAACCGACGAAACTGATACCTTTGATGTCTTCATGTTTTAAAAAGATTTCTGCTTCGTTTCTTGAACAAGTTACAATATTAAGTACTCCGTCAGGTAATCCGGCCTCTTTATATAATTCAGCAATCCTCATACACGTCTGGGGTGTAAATGTAGCCGCTTTTAATACGATTGTATTACCGCAGGCGATACACATAGGTGTCATCCAGCCCATCGGAATCATTGCCGGAAAGTTGAAAGGAACGATTCCCGCGAATACACCCAACGGCTCTCTGTATAATACAGTGTCATATCCGGAAGATGCATCCATAAGGCTTTCACCCATCATAAGAGATGGCGCTGCGATTGCTTGTTCCGTACCCTCCTTTGCCTTTAAAACATCTCCCTTTGCTTCATCCAGGGTCTTTCCATTTTCTGTAGCCACGAGATGCGCTAATTCATCCATGTGCTCAATCAGTAAGTCACGTAATTTATATAAAATCTGCACTCTCTTGATAACCGGAGTACCGGACCAACCGGGATAGGCTGCTTTTGCCGCAGCTATTGCATCTTCAACCTCCTGTGCTGTACAAGTCGGAACTTGCGCAATCACCTCTCCCGTACTTGGGTCAAACGCATCCAAATATTTTGTTGTTTTTGATTCTTTAAACTCTCCATTGATAAAATACGGTAATCTTTTCATTGATATACAAAGCCATTCCCTTCCGCCCTTGGGCAACTTATAGTCAGTAATCACAAAATTTTAATTGCAAAAATAAAAAAAGTTTTGTGTTAAACTTAATTTAGCACAAAACTTTCTTTGTTTCCAATACTTAATTTATCATAAATTTATAATAAATTTGTTATCATTGGCAAAACATGTGCATTTGCATTAGCTAAAAGCACGGTTCATCGTTGTCGGAATTTTCAAAATAGCGGATCAAATAGTCCCTGAAGTTCTTAGCGGACGAAGACAAATATTCATCTTCCCGCCACGTCAAGTTTAAATAGCTGTAACACCTGGGAAATGCAACAGGAAGTAAAGAAACATTATCACCGCCCAATACTTTGCCCCAAGTAATAGAAGGGGTAAAGGAAACTCCCAGCCCTTTTTCAATAAAATTTTTTACCGTTTCCGGACTATTACTTTCTAAAATAATTTTTGGCTTAAAGTTCACCATTTCACAATAAAAGTCAGTTATCGTACGGATACTTTTGCCTTTTTGCAAGCAGATAAAATCTAATTCAGATAAGTCATGCAAATTTATTGCTTCTTGCTTTGATAAGGGATTGCTTTTAGGCAGGGCAACTAAAATTTCTTCTCTAAACAATGAACATGCGCAAGGATGATCGAATATCGGATGAGCAGTAGAGTATAAAAACAAATCATGGGCGGCATTTGATGCCGTTTTATAATCCCCATGCAAAATTTTGAATTTAGTCGTTGGGTAAATTTTGTTAAATTCCATTATAATTTCAGGAAGTATTTTTGATGCCGATGACAGCGAAATAATGACTGTGGTGTCAAATTCTTTTTTACTCTCCTCAATATCTGTAGTAATACCGTCAAGCTCCTTAAAAACCCTGTTTGTTCGTTCTAACAGTATTTTGCCATACGTATTCAGCTTAATGTACTTGCCTACCCGGTCAAAAACCGCCACACCCAATTCAGTTTCTAAATTATTGATTGTCCGGCTCAATGAAGGCTGCGCAATATGAAGTTCATTAGCAGCCTTAGTGAAATGTTCCAATTCCGCAATTTTTTTAAAATACAGTAATGATTGGATATCCATATTTACGCCCTTTCATGTTTCACAGTACTGTAAAGTTTTACAGCCCTATTTTTATTTAAAACCTTATATTTTCAAAGGTTACACCACTTTTTAAATAAAAACTCAAACTTCCCACACTAAAAGTGGGATTGTTTCTTGAAAAATCAATACTTTAGCTTCCAACAGTTACATCTGCGGAGAACAGATAGTTTAACCTGACTGCTCTTTTTAATCATGGTAATGGTGTCCAGAAAAGGATTTTCAATCGGACCAGCCTATAGGCAGCATACGGTATCCACGCTTATATTTCATTGAGCAATGGTCAAATACCTATGCCAGCAGTTCCGTTTTCTTAGAACGGGAGCTGTCAAAGAGGCTGTCAGCTACGATAAAAACATCCTTGCGGTCTTGAGAAGTTAATGGATTCGGACATCAATGGCTTCATGAAGCCATTGATGATTCTTGCAGAAAGCAACGCAGTGAAACGCTGCCAGTTGATTTTGGTGCAATTAAGGAAACGATAGACAGTGTCGTTGAAGTATATTTCTTCAAAAGTGCCGTTTTTTTTCTGCATATACATACTTCTGTCAGAGAAGACAAGGCAAAGCTGGTAATGGAAAATGTCCATGACCGGAATCTAAGGGTGTATCCGGCTGAGAATTCCAATCCTCTGCCGGATGCACTACTAGATTATGTACAATTTTCACAATTTATAGTTTACTACAATATTCGGAATGTTTCAATATAAACATTTAATAACAGAAAAGAACCAGAAATGAATTTTTAAAATCCTCTGACAAATTCCAGCACCTGCCGGTATATTCCCATTTCATCCAGCTGATATTTCTGCAATAATTCCTTTGCCGGTCCGGACTCACCAAACACATCCTGGATTCCTATTTTCTTTACCGGAACCGGGCACTCCCTGCATACGGCATCACAGACAGCGCTTCCCAGTCCGCCGACTGTCGAATGCTCTTCAACCGTGACAATCTTCCCGGTCTCCCTGGCGGCCTTGCAGACAAGCTCCTCATCAAGCGGCTTAATGGTATGTATATTGATGACTCTGGCAGAAATCCCATCAGATTCCAA
This sequence comes from Hungatella sp. UBA4396, assembly GCA_002389905.1. Lineage (GTDB taxonomy): Bacteria > Bacillota > Clostridia > Lachnospirales > Lachnospiraceae > Lacrimispora. Next base: position 48,371 of record DGRE01000055.1, read on the forward strand.
TCGTTTTGCTGCGGCAAGGGTTTCCGGCACTTCAAGCCCGGTGGCAATCAAGGTCACATCCGTTCCCTCACGGAGCACAATTCCCTTTCCCAACTCAAAGGTATAATCCGGCCTATCATTGATTACAGGAACTGCCAGACGTCCAAACCGCATATAAACCGGTCCGTCATATTCAGCCGCTGCCTTTACTGCTGCCTTTGCCTCTATGTCATCTGACGGGCAGAGTACAACCATCCCTGGTATCGTCCTCATTAAAGCAATATCCTCGTTACACTGATGGGTAGCCCCATCCTCACCGACAGAGATACCTGCATGGGTAGCCCCAATTTTTACATTTAAGTAAGGATAACCAATGGAATTTCTGACCTGCTCAAAGGCCCTGCCTGCTGCAAACATGGCAAAGGTGCTTGCAAACGGTATCTTGCCAGCAGCGGCAAGACCGGCGGCAATCCCCATCATATTGCACTCTGCAATCCCGCAGTCTACATGGCGCTCCGGAAATGCCTTTTTAAAGATTCCGGTCTTTGTGGCCGCAGCCAGGTCTGCATCCAATACGATGATTCTCTCTTTTACCGCTCCCAGTTCCACCAATGCATTGCCATAGCTTTCCCTGGTGGCAATCTTCTTTACTGCCATTTCCCTTATCTCCGGCATAGCGCTTCACCTGCTTTCTCCAAATCTGCCATCGCAATTTCATACTGCCCGTCATCGGGCGCTGTCCCATGCCATGCCACAGAACCTTCCATGAAAGAAACACCCTTGCCTTTAAAGGTTTTGGCGATGATGGCTGTCGGCATCCCCTTGGTCTGCCTTGCTTCCTCAAACGCGCTCTCAATCTGTGCAAAATCATGGCCGTCAATATTGATCACATGGAAATTAAAAGCCTCAAACTTTTTGTCAATAGGATAAGGGGAGCAGACATCATCGATGGGACCATCAATCTGAAGCCCATTATTATCCACAATAACCACCAGATTATCCAGCTTTCTATGACCGGCAAACATTGCTGCCTCCCAGACCTGCCCCTCTTCTATCTCCCCGTCGCCAAGGAGGGTATACACCCGGTATGATTCTTTGCTGAGCTTTGCAGAAAGAGCCATTCCCACCGCTGCCGAAACTCCCTGCCCCAAAGAACCGCTGGACATATCCACCCCCGGAATATGCTTTCTGTCCGGATGACCTTGTAAGTAGGAGCCGGTATGGCGCAGGGTCTTTAAATCCTCCACCGGGAAAAATCCCCGGTGGGCCAGAGTTGAATAATATCCCGGTGCCACATGGCCTTTAGACAGCACAAACCGGTCCCTGCCTTCTTTTGCCGGATGTTCCGGATCAATATTCATCTCCCGGAAATAAAGCCAGGTAAATAAATCTGCCGCCGACAGCGAACCGCCGGGATGACCGGATTTTGCACTATGTACCGCCGTCACAATTCCCTTTCGGATTTCATTTGCCGTTTTTTCCAATTCCAGATAATTTCCCATCTTCTCTCCTCCCAGCTTACTCTCCAAAGACAGCACGATAATCCGCCTGGAATTTTGCAATTCCCTGATCGGTCAGGGGATGCTTCGTCATCTGCTCCAATACGCCATAGGGAACCGTGGCGATATCCGCCCCGGCAAGGGCACAGTCAATCACATGAATGGGGTTGCGCACACTGGCGGCAATAATCTCTGTTTCAATCCCTGAGATGCGGAACATATCTGCAATCGTCCGGATTAAATCCATTCCCGGCTGGGAAATATCATCAAGGCGTCCCAGAAATGGTGACACATAAGCAGCACCCGCCCGAGCTGCCAGCAACGCCTGGGCTGCACTGAAAACCAGGGTTACATTCGTTTTGATTCCCTCGGCAGTCAAAACCTTTACCGCCTTTAAGCCTTCCACTGTCATGGGAATTTTGACAACCATGTTGGGATGGATTGTTGCAATCTCACGTCCTTCTTTAATCATTTCCTCAGCATCTGTAGTCGTAGCCTTTACTTCCCCGCTGATTGGTCCGTCTACAATTGAGGTGATTTCCTGAATTACCTCCACAAAGTCTCTGCCTTCCTTTGCGATCAGTGACGGATTTGTCGTTACCCCGCAGATAATACCCATATCATTTGCCTTTTTGATATCCTCTACCTTCGCTGTGTCAACAAAAAATTTCATCTTCTTTTTCCTTTCATTCGCCTTAATGTTATTTTCATTTTATGTATTAATTCATTTAATAAATACATTCTATTAAACAATAACATTTTTTATGAAAATGTCAATAGGTTATTTTCATTTTCTGAATCGGACAAGCAAAAAAACAGCATCAAAGTCATCTTTCGCGCAAACGTTCCATGACTTCAATGCTGTTTCAGCATAGTTCTAATATTCAATTCTGTATAAACTGTCCCGGGCTGTCAAAGACCCTGTCAATTGCCACGATAGCCCCGCCGGTTAAGATGGGGTCACCCTGATATGTGCTGATGGAAAGGGTAAGCTCCTCCCAGACATCCGGCAGAATCCCTTTCTGCACCGTCTCCCGCACAGTCTGCTCCATTAATTCCGGATTTGGGCGTGCCATATCGTCACCGATAATAATCCGGTCCGGATTAATCACATTGACAATGTTTATGATTCCCACGCCAAGGCTCTCGCATGCCCTGCGGTAATGCTCTGTATAGACTGTATCACCGCTACTGATTCCCTGCTCCAAATCCTCAAAGTTACAGCCTTCCATGCCGGCCCGCTCTCCATACACTGCCTTTACAAGCTCCAGCGAGGAAGCGTAGCGTTCCAGGCAGCCTCTGTTTCCGCAGGCACACGGCTTCCCGTTTCTGTCTATGGTCATATGCCCAATCTCACCTGCTGTCCCCAACGTTCCTTCGTAGATTCTGCCATTCATCACGATTCCTGCACCAATCCCCTGACCGGCGGCAATGTAAACCAGAATGTCATCATGATAGGCGTCCTTCAAATCCCACATATGGGCATAGGCTCCGGCATTTGCATTGTGTTCTAAGAACACCGGGATATCCATCTCCCTGTCAAAAAAAGCTTTCAAATCAATATCTTTCCATATATCCGCACCCGTTATCAATGCAATACGGTTTTTCTTTGCGATAAAAGGCCCCGGTACTGCAAGCCCCGCGGCCAGCACAGTGTCCTTTCCATGCTGCTGAATCATCAGGCGCATCCGCCCCGCAATCTGATTTAAGATTTCTTCCGCACCGGGCTGTTTTTCCGGCTCAAAATCAACGCGCTCCTTCACAATCTCCTTACCCGTCAAATCAAACAGTCCCACACTGTAATGCTTTCTCGCAAGCCGCACGCCAATGACGCGGTAGCCGTCAGGATTGATAGACACTCCAATCGACCGGCGCCCTTTGCTGCCATTTAAGAAACCAACCTCCTTTACAATTCCCCAATTCAGGAAATCTTTCATGATGTTTGTCACAGTCGCCTGTTTGAGTCCTGTAAGTGCCGCCAGATGTGCCCTGGAGCATACGCCTTCTCTTCTTAAACTTTTTAAAAGGAGAGACCGATTCATCTCCTGTGTCACATCCTGGTTAATCCCCCGGTTCTGATTCATTCCGTCATCCTCGCCGCTCTATAATATGCATCAGATATAGTTTCTGTCAGCAACTTATATTATATCATGTTTTTTTGATATACGTCAAATATTCCCAATGCTTTCATGTATTTAAGGGATTTGAGGCATTTTCATTCAAGCAGTCTAAAAACAGTTAAAAGCAATATTGCTTTTAACTGCCCTTTTCTTGCGTTTTATTGTTCGTCTTTAATCACGAAAAGTTTAACGCCAAAATATAAAATGGTTCTCAAAGCATCGCTCCAAGAACCATTTTATCACTTTACCTCAATTGAAAGACATAAGTGTATTACCCATCAACTTATGAAAGCTGCCTTACAGCCTCCATTGATGCATTTACAGAAGCGGTATCCCCCATGACTGCAATGAGGACAATATGCTGGGGGCATGTTCCATTTATCTCTGCCACTTCCACGTCTGCTGTCTTTTCAGCAACATCCATAGCTGCAATAATAGAGCCTAATGGTCCCTGAATCAACCCAACCGCTTCAATATTCCCATTTGCCAACCAATCCTTTATCCCCTTGTCATGAACCCTGTTTTTAAGAAGCGTCATCACGCTCTTTGACGGACGATTGATAATTGTAAAAGACAGCATATCTGATCTCCCTTATCCACCGATCTGGCATTCCAGACCTGACCTTCTGGCAGCTTTCAGCAGCACTTCCATCTGTTCACTGTTCATAGGTTCGATTCCCTTTAAGGAATAATCTTCTCCGAGTCCTTCATATTTTGCCTCGCCTAAACGGTGATACGGCAGAAGATGAAGGCGCTTTACGCCCTGTATGGAGGCCGCGTAGGTGGAGATCATTTCAATCTCTTTTTCCGTATTATTGAATCCGGGAACAACCGGTACACGAATGATCAGTTCTGTTTTTGACAGGCCAATCCTCCTGATATTTTCCAGTATCCCTCTGTTTGACTGCCCCGTAAACTTCAGGTGTTTTTCCTCATCCACGTGTTTCATATCACACAGTGCCACATCCAACCAGGGAAGAAGCTGTTCAATCACTTCATATTCCGCAAATGCTGATGTTTCAATGGCAGTAGAAATCCCCTCAAACTTACATGCCTCCAACAAAGACTTGGCAAAGTGCGGCTGCATTAGAACTTCCCCTCCGGAGATGGTTAAACCGCCATGGGAACGGTAATAGTAAATCATATCTTTCCTGATTTCCCTCATAACTTCCTCTACCGTCATTTCCTTCCCAATCAGCTTCTGTTTTCCCTGAACAAGCATATATTGCGGTTCTCTGGTCAAATTCTCCGGATTGCAGCACCATTTACAGCGCAGCGGGCATCCCTTCAGAAAAACGAGGGTTCTGATGCCCGGTCCGTCGTGAACGGAAAATCTCTGAATTTCTGAAACAATTCCTTTCGCTTCATATATTCCCTGCATGTTCCGTCTCTCACTCTCTTAGAATATTTGCTCTGTCCGATTAATGATGTCATCCTGAAGGCTCTTATCAAGGTAAATGAAATGAGCGCTGTAGCCAGCCACACGGACAACCAGATTTTTATACTTATCCGGATGCTTCTGTGCATCAACCAAAGTCTCACGGCCTACTACGTTGTACTGTACATGCATCCCCTTTTGATCGAAGAATCCTCGTACCAATGCAGAAAGTTTTTCCAGTCCTTCTCTTCCGCTAAGTGCAGAAGGATGGAATTTTTGATTGAATAATGTACCGTTTGATACAATCATATGGTCTAAATGCGCAACCGAATTAGCTGCTGCCGTCGGCCCATTGGTATCCCTTCCGGATACCGGTGATACACCGTCAGCCAAAGGCTCTCCAGCCTTTCTTCCATCCGGCATTGCACCAGTCTGTTCGCCCATCGGCACATTGGCAGATACCGGGTATAAACCTGGCTGGAATTGTCCTCCCCTGACATTTTTGTATTTTTCTACTTCACGGCAATATACCAGTGCAGAAAGTCTTGCCAAGTCATCCACTTCTTCAATATCATTTCCGAACTTAGGCACATTTTCCATATCCTCCAGCATACTGCTGTAATCGCCAGAAGCTTTCTTTCCTGTTATTCCCTGGGATGTAATCTCTGCAAGACGGGTAATCTGGTCCGGAGTCAGGCTCTTTCCTCCTTCTGTCAGACGGCGTACTACTTCCTTTAAAATCTCTGCATCCACGGCTTCTACAGATGTTCCACCAAAGTTATCCTCCATGGCCTGTTTGATCTGAGCAAGGGTATATTTCTTCTTATCAAATACAAGTTCCTTGATGCACATCAGAGAATCGCCTACATTTGCAACACCAACGCCCTGAGGTCCGGTAAAATTGTAATGGGCTCCACCGCACTGAATCGACTTTCCTTTTCCAATGCAGTCATCTACCATAGATGATACAAATGGAAGGGGAGCTCTCTGACCATGGGCCATATCAACGGAATTATCTGCATTGGTAAGGAATCTTACACAGTATTGCATCTGTTTCTGATAAGCCTCCAGAATCTGCCCAAAGCTTGTAAAGGAAGTAAATTCCCCGGTTTCAGGCGTAATTCTTACCCCATCCAGACAGCCATTGTAAACCACCAGTTCCAGAACCTTTGCCAGATTAAAGAATGCTGCATCATGCCAGCCTTCCGTCTTTCCGCCTGCCTGCGGCTCCACGCAGCCAATGATTCCGTAATCCCTCCCATCTTCCAGAGTAAGTCCCCGGTTTACCAGTGCCGGAATAATTACCTCGTCATTGTAATATGCAGGCATTCCAAGGCCCAGTCTTGAAGTTTCGGCAGCTTTCATTAACAACTCATGAGGAGAACCGTTCCAAACACGGATTGAAATAGATGGCTGGGGAAGCTTGGTATGCTGGGTTGCTTCCAGGCATGCAATAGACAATTCATTGGTCGCATCGATTCCCTCCCTGTCTTGTCCTCCTACAATCAGGTTCTGGAACATTGGATAGCCGCCAAACCCCTTGGTGGATCCAGTATCCCGGACCTTGTTAACATCATTGAACTTCACCCACAGGCAATCTAAAAGCTCCTGTGCTCTTTCCTTTGATAAATTCAGACTATCGATGTCTGCCTTATAATATGAATACATATACTGGTCAAAACGCATGGGAGAAATGGAGTGGCCATTGGATTCAATCTGTATGATCGCCTGAACAAACCAGAAGGATTGTAAAGCCTCATAAAAGTTCTCCGCCGGATTAGCAGGAACTTTCCTACAGTTTGCTGCAATCACTCTCAATTCCTGAGCCCGCTTCATATCTTTTTCTTCCGCTGCCATCTTTTCAGCCAGGTCTGCAAAACGCTCAGCATAATGAATAGCTGCTTTTGATGTAATGATTACCGCATTTAAGAAATGGGTCTTCTCAATAGAATCAGGGCAGCCCTTATCCAGGTTCTCCAATGCCTTCTCCGCATCTTTGATGATACCTGAAAAACCATTCTTTAAAACCCTTCCATAATCAACGCTGATATGGCCTACTCCATTAAAATAATAATTTCCCACAGTAAAAACATTATGATTCATAGCTGTCTTTGTATCATCATACATTAATTCTGTTGCCAATTCATTGACAGTACGGCCATTCCAATATGTAAAGCACTCTTTCAGCTGATTTTTCACTTCATCTGTAATGGTAAATACATCACCTTTACGCTGCGCAAGAGAATCAAACTCTTCCAAAAGCCATTTGTTAGAGAATTCCGGAAAAATCTGCGTGGATCTCGGTGCAGTTGTGAGATTACCTACAATTAATTCACTGTCACGGATCACCAGCGTCATATTTTCCAGAATATATTCCAGTGCTTTTGCTCTTCTAAGAACCATCGGCAATGCTTCTGTCTCTTTATAAGACTTTGTTATCAGCAAAGCCCTCTCTGATTCCACTGCCGGCAATGCCTTATATAATCCATCGATTAAGTTTTGAATCCTTGGGCTCGTTTCCTCTGGCCCAATATTTAATATCTGCTTCATGGTCTTTTCCTCCATCTCCACTACATTTTTTCTCTCAAAGGTTTAATAATTTTTTTATAAATTCCACCGCCTAAAATACCTCCGAGAAAAGGTCCAAAAATCGGAACAATCAATCCATAAAAATCGCTGCCTAATGCGTATTTCCCCCAGCCTGCTGCCATCACAAACAATCTTGGGCCAAAATCCCTGGCGGGATTCATTGCAAATCCTGTCAGCGGGCCAAAGGCAATTCCACAGAAAATAACAATGGCACCAATGGCAATGTCTCCGATTCCCGTGTCGGGTGCAGAAACATTTCCTTTGTCTGTAACTGCGTATATGGTAAGTACCAGCATTGCAGTAATAACTGTTTCATTAATAAATGCTTTCAGCATTGATACCCCGGCTGCCGCTCCTGTCACAAAGATCCCCATAGCTCCGGTTCCTTCTGCAGTTCCTCTTACCCATCCGTTCACTTCTTCCATTCCATTGATTCCGGAAGAAAACAGATAGTAAACCATTGCGGCCGCACAGAAAGCTCCAAGTATCTGCGCAGTTATGTAACACACAGCCTTTTTCTTGTCAAATCCGTCCCATACAACCAATGCCGCCGTAACTGCAGGATTTAAATGAGCGCCGCTCACACCTCCTACAATATAAATTGCAATTGTAATCGCCCCACCCCAGCATACTGCCATAAAAGGATAACTAACATCGCTCATTTTCAACACCATAGCCGCTACAGAGGCAAATCCAATTGAAACAAATATGAATGTGCCTAAAAACTCTGCTAAACATGGAATCAGTGTCTTTCCCTTCATTCCCTTATTTTCCTCCTGTATAGCTTCTTATGTACAAATTCTTTAAATCCTCTGATAATGGCTGTAGGGGATTTGTCTTTGTGCAGTTATCTCCTAATGCGGTCGTTGCCATCCGGTCCAGATTGTCATAAAAATCTGTCTCTTTGACACCTGCCTCTCTGAAGGAAGCCGGAATTTTAATCGCTTCAGACAGCATTCTTACCGCTGTCTGCAATACTTCAGCCCCGTTTTCAGCATTTTTAAGAGAAAGTCCAAGCCTCCATGCAAGAGTCCCATATCGTTCCCTTGCTCTTTGATCGGCTGCATTGTAACCTAAAATCCACGGAAGTAAAATTGCATTGGCTCTTCCATGCGGAACGTGCAATACTCCGCCAATTGCATGTGCCAGAGAATGATTGATTCCCAGGGAGGCATTTGTAAATGCCATTCCCGCCATACAGGACGCATCATGCAGAAATCCTCTTGCCTCTAAATCATCGCCGCGCTTTACTGCTGCCGGAAGATATTCAAATACAAGCTCCACTGCTTTTTCTGCCAAGGCATCTGAGAAATTGCTTGCATCAGTAGAAACATAAGCTTCCAAAGCATGAGTCAATACATCCATACCCGTATCCGCAGTAATGGCTGGAGGCACTGTTTTAGTCAGTCCGCCATCCAACACTGCTATATCCGGAAGCAGAGCATCATCGATCACTGGGATTTTACGCTGATCCATTGTAATAACGGAAAAATTAGTCACCTCTGATCCAGTTCCGCTTGTGGTGGGTATTGCTACAAACACCCGTTTTTTTTCTTTTTCAGCAATTTTCTCACTGCAGTATAGAATACTTTTTGCTGCATCAATGGTGGAACCGCCGCCGCAGGCAATAATCAGATCAGGATTCGTCTTTATAAAAACTTCCGTTCCTTCTGCAATCAATGCTGTATCCGGGTCAGGATAAATATGATCAAAAACAGTTACCTGTGCATCCGTTCTTAACTGTTCCATGACAGGTTTTATGTTTCCGCTTTTAACCATAAACGGGTCGGTGATGACCAGAGCACTTTTATAGGCCAATTCACCCAATACCTGTATGGAACCGGCACCAAAATATACTGCCGGCTTAATCTGAAATTTTTTCATTTTGATACCCGCCTTACCTTATTCAAATTCTATGGTATCAACAATTCCCACAATGGACATATCGCCCACCATGCTCATATCGTTGTCTACGCTGCCGCCCCAGTCAACCAAAACACAGTCTCCTACACCTGCGCCAACCGCATCAATTGCCACATAGGGAGTTTCATGTTCCATCAGTTTTCCTGTCTCATCCACTGATTTTATCACTAAAAGCTTTCCTCCCACCAGTTTGGCTGTCTTCTGTGTGGCAACCACTTTGGCTATTACTTTTGCCAAATGCATGTAATCACATCCTCTCAGATTCCGTTCAGTATTCGGCGTACAAGGTCTTCCACTTCTGTATTGGATATAGAGGCGGAAGCCTTCTGCTCCGTCTTCGCCCATCCGCAGGCCGGGATATCCCTTTTGATTTCTTCTAAGGAACGCACTCCATAAGCGATACGGCGTATATTGATCAGGTTCATCGGTCCAATGTTATCAGACGTGGAACTGCCTCCCACTGCACCGCAGCCCAGTGTGAGGGCCGGAACAAGATTGGTGGAAGCTCCAATTCCGCCGAGAGTTGCAGGGGTATTAACCAGCAAACGGGATACATTCTTCTTCAAAGCGAACTCACGGATAATATCCTCATTCTGGGAATGAATCGTCATGGTATGTCCTTTTCCTTCGTTGTTTAAGATTTCCAGACAACGCAGGCATGCACTTTCCCATGTCGGCTCCGTGTAAAATGCAAGAACTGTTGTCAGTTTTTCTCTGCTGTACGGATTTTTGTGAGAAACTGTATCCTGGAAAGAAACCAGAACTTTTGCATCGCCTGGTATATCAATACCGGATAGCTTTGCCAGTTCCTGAGCGCTTTTTCCAACAATGACCGGATTCATGGTCATATTGGGACGAAGCAGAAATCTTCCCAGTTTTTCGGACTGCTCTTCTGTCATGAAATAAAAGCCCTGACGCTTCATTTCTTCTACAACCGTCTCTTTCATATCTGCTTCCACTACAACAGACTGTTCAGACGCACAGATTACACCATTGTCAAAGATTTTACTCTCTAAAATCTGGCTTACAGCCTTTTTCACGTCTGCGCTGCGTTCGATAAATGCAGGGCCATTTCCGGGTCCTACACCTATGGCCGGTGTTCCTGAACTGTATGCAGCCTTTACCATAGCTTCTCCGCCTGTAGCCAGAATCAAACCAATATTCTTATGCTTCATCAGGGCATTGGTGCCATCCACTGTCGGGACATTGATGCATTCGATTAACCCTTCCGGTGCTCCGGCTGATACACTTGCATCCTGAAGGATCTTCACTGTTTCTTTGATGCAGTTTACAGCAGATGGATGAGGAGAAAATACAATTGCATTTCCTGCCTTTAAGGCAATCAGGGATTTAAAAATAACCGTTGAAGTAGGATTTGTAGATGGAATCAAGCCGGCAATGACTCCCATTGGAACGCCCACTTCCATCACTTTCAATTCTTTATCATCACGGATTAATCCAACCACTTTCTGGTCTTTCATTGCTTCATATACATACTTAGCAGCAAAAACATTTTTAACTGTTTTGTCTTCCCACTTACCGTATCCGGTTTCTTCTTTTGCCATCTTTGCAAGCATTTCAGCATTTTTAAGTGCCGCTTCCATCATAGCCTTTACAACCTGATCCATTTTTTCCTGGGAAAACTCCTGATAAGACGACTGTGCTTCTTTTGCTTTTGCCACCTTATTTCTGACCTCCTGTATACTCCGGAGGTCCTTATCATATTCCATCACGGCTGATTCCCCTTTTTCTTTTAAATAATTTCCACAATAATATTCTTTTCGTTTAAAGCTTCCCTTGCCGAAGGAGTAATAACACTTCGGGAAGATACTCTGATCCTCTGTCCCGGCCGGAAGTCCTGCACATCTTTCATGGTCAGCACCTGAAAAACCTCCGATAATGATTGTTCTGGTGAATGGCTTTCTGAATAAATGGGGATTTCCGGATAAAGCATCTTCTTCAAACGGGAAGAAAATTCCTCCCGTCCAATCAATATGGCTCCAAATTCTTTCCATCGTTCCTCATATTCAACCATCATCCGGTTATAAGGTTCATTGAGATTCATCCCTTTTTCCCTTGTATGTCCGCTACCCGGACTGCAGTTTTCCGTTACTGCCAGAATCGGTATCTTCTTCATAAAGCCGGCTGCAATCGCCATGGAAACCAGATTATCCTGAATTCCCATCGCTCCCTTTGCCAGAGTATTTCTGGTTAACACTGGAATAATGATTATGTTGATTTCATTTATTTCCTGATATAATGTTTCCCCATTCATAATATAGCGTGAGCTTAGTCTGTCTCTGATTTCATCTGATGCCAGGCTCTGAAAAGCCGGAGTTACCGCTATCCTGGCTTCTGTCAACAGCAGCTCATCAACCATCTTCTGATATTCCTGATAATCTGCAGTGCCTCCAGTCAGCAGAACCAATGCCTTTTTATCCATCATCGGCAGAAGACTTTTTAAAATATTTCTGATAATTTCTTCTTTTTCCATCATTTTATTACTATGCCTTCTCTTTCAAAGATGGAATTGACATAGCAATTCCTATGGGTGTCACCAACAGAGGATTTTTCGGTTTATAAACTGCAATCCCCAGATATTTTTGAAAAACTGCTTCAATTCCCTTTAAACAGCTGGTTCCTCCTGCTAAATAAATGGGCCCCTCCTGTCCTTGCATAAAGGAGCGGGTGATGTGTGCCATCTTTTCCATAACAGGTTGAATCATGGTAAAAACCTGCTGATAGTTGTCCTGGCTTTTTTTGTACTGCTCCGCCTCTGAAAATTCCAGTTCCATAGCACCGGAAATCACTAAAGTCATGTGTGTTCCGCCGGTAGGTTCATCCATGGAATATAATATCCGGCCATCTTTTAATACTGACACACCGGTAGTGCCGCCTCCTATGTCCACGACAACTCCGTCCCTGATTCCCATCATAACGGCGGCAGCTTCCGGTTCATCAATTACATGAGTCACATGAAAGCCGGCATTTTCCACCACATTACTGATCACCTTCGTATTCCCGGTTATGATGCCTGGTGGAATTGCTGTTGCGGTCTCTTCCAGTTTCGTGTTCAACCGTTTTTCCAGCCTGCTTTTCAGCTTTTCCAGTATTCGGACAGCATCTAAGTATTGCACTACAATTCCGTCCTTCACTACATTGGCCGGCTCCATTTCAAATGCTACCGGGCGGTTCTTCTGGTCTAAAACCGTCACTACAATATTTGAGGTTCCCAGGTCCACGCCTACTTTCAGAGGCAGCACAAATTGTTTTAAATCTATGAATTCTTTTTCGGAAGTTGACTCCATTTGAAGCAGATATTCATTAGAACCATCCATTCCAGACTGCTCTCTGATCATATTACCATTCCTCTCATTTAATAAGCTGAACAGCGGCATCTGACGGGGTTCCTGCAGCATTGGCCTCATCTGTATCAATATGGAACTCCAACGCAGACTGTTCCGTTACCCGGATCACCACACCGTGCATGGTATAGCTTCTTTCACCGGGAATTTCTACAGATACCGTATCTCCGTCATTTACATGATAATACAGGGCATCCGCAGGACTCATATGGATATGGGGCTTTGCAACAATAACGCTTTCCTTCATAACCATCATCCCCTTTGGACCTATCACACAAATATCTGCTGCACCTCCCAAATCGCCTGAAAGACGCACCGGAGGATTTATACCTAATGAAAACCCATCCGTACGGCTGATTTCAACCTGGTTTTGTTTTCTTACCGGGCCAAGAACTCTTACATTTGAGAAACTGCCTTTTCTTCCGGCAATGCATACGGTTTCCTTTGCTGCATATTGTCCTGGCTGTCCCAGATCTTTTGCCTTTGTCAGCTCATATCCCTTTCCAAAAAGAATCTCCATAGATTCCTTGGTCAGATGGATATGACGGTTTGATACTCCCAGGGGTATTCCAGTTTCCGCCGGATGGCTCTCCAGCATAGATAAAATCTTCTTTACAGTGAATTCCTGATTATCAGTCATGTTTCATTTCCCCGCTTTCCTCTTGCATGAATGCACAGTTTTTCCATTTGTCCCTTTTCTCTTGGGCATTTGGGGTCCTTGCACAGATTGCAAGTATACGCTGGATTTTTTTCGTCCTCAGGTTTACTGTCTTCCATATTCTCAATTTCTTCCGGGCTATTCCTATATTCTGTTTCGGCGGACTTTTCTTCCGCTTCTTCTGGATTTTCACTGCATTCCTCATGTGTGGTTTCTTCCGCTTTTGCAGGTTCTTCCGTCAGCAGCCAGCCCCGCAGCCCTGCGGCCATTCGAGGTATTACATGAGCAGATACTACTGTTCCGACTTTTTCTGCACTTACCCGTGCTGCAGTAACTGCCGCTTGAACAGCTCCCACATCACCGCAAAATTTTACCGTAAAATAGGCTCCGCTTGTATTCTCTATGCCCGACAGAGAGACATTTGCTGATTTAAGACCAGTGTCTGCCGCCTCAACCGCCGCAAGCAGGCCAATTACTTCAATTAATCCCAGCGCTTCATCTTTCAAAAGGCTCTACCTCACTTCCGTGCCATTTTACAGCGTGGGCTTTGTAACAGATACCGGATTCTGTCCCATGCCGCGAAGAACGGAAAGTCCCACATCTCTTGCAGCCAGCACAGACTGTCTGACAGCTCCTGAATCGCCTGAAAATGTCACAATAATCTCATTGGAAAAACATGTGCCTGATGCAGGACTTGCATATGTAACAATATCAACATTTGCTGTTTTCATAGCCATATCCGCCATCAAAAGCCCTACTGCTGCCGGTGCCCCTACCGTAATTCCAAACGCTTTTCCAATAGGAGCCTGAAATGCCTTGTTGAGCGCATAACTTGCACGGGCGGTGTAATGAAGCTCAATATGCCCGGCATCGCAGCCATACACATTTCCAAAGTTTCTATCAAGAGCTGACAGCATAATTTCTACGGCACGTCTTGCATCAGATACATCTTCTGCTGCAAAAATAATCGTACTTCCATGTCCTGCTCCGCCTTTTGTATCACGGCAGAATTCTACGCTTACTACTTCAGTATTTGTGGCTTTTACTGCCTCATCGGCTGACATCACATGAGGTGCTCCGCCTGTTCTGGAACTCACGATACCGATAGAACGGTATTTGGGGTCCAGCTTCATATTTTCATGCAGGTGATAATCCAGATTAGCAATAACCAATCCAACTGTGTCTCCGATCCCGGCTCCTACAAACTCGGTAAGATTGCACTGAGATGAAGTACCTGTCTCCACTTTTTCTGCTGTCTGACCTTTATTCTCCGAACCAGCAACAGAACTCAAAATCTTATCTAATAAATCCTTATCCATGATCTACCCTCTCCTGAATTATTTTTCCTGAAATTTTGGTAACATTTTTTCCACATCTGTATGTGGTCTTGGAATTACGTGAACAGATACAACCTCACCCACACGCTTTGCAGAAGCTACACCTGCGTCAGTGGCTGCCTTCACTGCACCGACATCGCCGCGTACCATTACTGTCACTAAGCCAGAGCCGATTTTTTCATAGCCGATTAATGCCACGTTTGCGGCCTTTACCATTGCATCTGCTGCCTCAATTGATGCAACCAATCCTTTTGTTTCGATTAAACCTAATGCTTCCTGTCCCATTTTGTTACCTCCAGATTTTTATTTATGTAATCATGCAAATAGCATGTTACATTTCCACAAACAAAAGTGTGAATTTCATGTTTCTTTATGGATTTTATCACATACAATTGCTTTCCCGTAGGATTTCAGGAGGTACTTCTGGTATTTTTCCTATATATTATCTGGTATTTTTTCTACCTCTTTTTTTTGACTATCCGCTATTTAAGGGAATTTCATGGTGGAAAAAATACCACTTTGTAAAAGTGAATTGAAAAGGCTAATCAACTATGATATGATTTTATATATCTAAAATGAGGAGTTGAGTTTTTCATGAATCCAGAATTTGATCTTTTACTCGAAAACTTAATTGACTTCGATGAATTCAGCAAAATTCAATCTGAGCTGTCAAGCATTGTAAGCTTTTCTGTAGTAACCGTTAATACCGATGGGAAACCATTTTCTTCTCTTAGTAATTTTTCTACTTTTTGCCAGTTAATCCGTTCTTCTGATGCAGGCTGCCAAGCCTGTGTATCATGTGACAACTACGCATTAAAACATTCCCTTGAGTTAGGACATTCTATTGTATACGACTGCCATTGCGGGTTGAAGGACTGTGCAGCTCCTATTATTGTCAACGGTGTTCTTTTAGGCGGTGTGTTGGGTGGACAGGTTTTGGTTCAGGAACAAGACAGGGAATTAATTGATACGGAAAAGCTGGCAAGTCAATTTCATTTGTGTAAAGAGGATTTAGACCGGGTAGTATCAGAAATTCCTGTTGTCGCAGAAGATTATATACAGAGATGTCTCAGATTTTATAGTTTTTTTGCTGAATATATTGCAGAAAAAAGCTATAAGACCATAATCCAGCAGCAGCTTGACCGGGAAACAATAGAGCGAATCCGGCAGCAGCAAATCGCTTCCGCTCAGACATTAAAAAGGATTCAAGCACAAATGAATCCTCATTTTCTTTTTAATGCTTTAAATTCAATAGCCCGAACAGCGCTTTTGGACGGAGCAGAGGATACAGAACATCTAATTTATGATTTATCAAATTATCTGCGCTATACGATCAAGAATACATCTGATACCCCAACCATCGAAGAAGAACTTAACAACCTAAACCATTATTTAAATATTCAAAGAGCCCGTTTTGGGGATAAGATTACCTGCCATATTAATGTGGAAGAAAGCATAAGAAGCTGCCGAATCCCCAGCATGACGCTTCAGCCACTGGTGGAAAATTCTTTTATTCATGGATTAAAAGATTGTATGGCTAGTGGGATTATAAAAATAGATATTACAAAGACTCATAAGAATCATATAAATGATATTTTAATTCAAATTTATGATAATGGATGCGGCATTTCAAAAGATATTATCAATTTGCTGCAAGCAGAGGAAAACCTTAACAACCCTGCTTCTGGATTAGGATTGATGAACACACAAACTCGTATTAAAAAAATGTATGGTTCGGAATATGGCATAACAATTGACAGCAAAGTGTTTGCATATACGAAAATTGATATTCTTCTTCCAGTTACTTATCACTAGCATCAAAGGAGGCGGGTTGTATGTATAAACTTTTAATATGCGAAGATGAGTCGTTGGAAAGAAAAGCTCTGAACCTGCTTATTCAGCGCCATTACCGCAACATTCATTTAGTTGGATATGCAACCACCGGTTTTGAAGCAATTAAGTTAGCTCACCAACATTTACCGGATATCATTCTGATGGACATTGACATGCCTCAATGCAATGGACTGGATGCACAAAAGGAAATTTGCCGGTTTCTGCCTAATGTAAATACAGTTATTATCACTGCATATAATGATTTTACCTACGCACAGCAGGCAATAAAATGCGGTGTTATCGACTTTTTGCTAAAACCCATTGCACCAAATGATCTGTATAATTGCCTGGATAAAATATTAAAATCTATACAAAAAACAGGTTCTGCTTCTGCTGTCCCGCCTGAATATACAGATTACATTCAAAAAATACTTGATTATATTGATTACCATTTTTTAGATGATTTGAATCTAAGTGACTTGGCTTCTGAGTTTAATTTAAATGAAAAGTACCTTAGCAGATATTTCAAACAAAAAATGGGGACTTCTTTTACAGAATATATCATAAAACTAAAAATAGAGCGGTCAAAAAATATGCTGGAATACTCAGACGCTCCCATTTACGAAATTGCAGCAGACCTTAATTTTAATGACGCTTCTTACTTTACAAAAGTCTTTCAGAAAAAGGAAGGTGTTTCTCCCTCCCAATATAGGAAAAATACCGAAAGTTTCCGGCATTCCAAATTGTAAATAACTGATTTATCATAAATCCTAAATGGTTCTTGAAGCAACGCTCCAGGAACCATTTTGTTAATAATCCAAAATAAATACGGGTTGAAAAATAATATAAGGATTGTCTAAAATAAATTTCGAATTGGACCGTTACTATTCATAGACTTTTAGGTGATCCGTTTTGAATACAATCTGGCACAAGTTCAAGAAACTAGTCGTTCCTGCATAGACCATATTATTGGAAATTTCACTCCCCGCTTCATTCCAACGCTACTTATAAGCTGAAACTGAGCAAAAAAACCTTAAAGCCATGTATGGAGATATCTTCTAATTTCTAAAAGTGTATCAATTATCTTACATAAGACACTATTAACATTTTTTCTATCAGGTTTTCACAGCATAGCTTTGTCATGAACGCTCATCCCTTAAATGCCTTTTCATTGTTCATAATGAGTAACTTGAAAGCCTTACTTTACTGTGGTAAACTTGTTCCATATAACTATAGAATAACTCTTTTGATATGAGTAGTAGGAAACTTTTACGCTTTGGAAGCGAATTTATATAACAGGAAGGTAATGTAAATGGATCATCAGGAATATTTTTCACAGGTTAAAGCCAAATTTATCAATACAAAACAGGCAAATATCAGTGGGTTAGATACTCTCGTGATTTATGAGGAAGTATTTAAATGGAAATGGATTGCAACAAAGTTGAAGATATTTTCATTTGCAGCTTATACCGATAGGATTGACGAGAACTTGATAAAAAGCTACACAGAAAAATGCTTGCAATATGCGTGTAAAAATAAAAAAGGTCTTCCGAGAGGTTTTCAAAACGGGGTTGTTAGTTACAGTATTTTAGTTTCAGAAAGCATAGATCCATCTGCGATATCTTTTGTGTCAAAAAGACCAGACAAACATTGGTCAGCCTTTGAAATGCCAATCATCGTTGATTTATCTAAAAAAGAACTGTATTATTACAAAGAAAACATTATATGGGGAGCACTTTATGATTCGTTTTTGAATGAATATATTATGTGCAATTTTAATTTTTAGTGAGATTATGAGCATGCCTTCCGAGCCACCCTTAAACCATATACCAGATAAAATCTCACTAATTATGAAATTAAGCGGTTACATCAAAACAAAGATGTAACCGCTCTCTGCCTGCTGCATACCCAGTATGGTCCGGACAATGTTTGCATAAGAGCAGTGGAAATCAATGGCACCTTGCAGTATAACAGCAAAAAGCAGAAATTTGATTGCAGGAAAGGATGACAAAAATGTTACCAGCCATAATAGACAGACGCAGCATACGGAAATATAAAAGTATAGATGTACCTAAACCTATGATAGAGGAAATTTTACAGTCGGGAATGCTTGCGCCATCCTCAAAAAACCGTCAGCCATGGAAATTCATTGTAGTGACAGGCAGTGCAAAGAAGGATATGCTTGAGGTTATGGGTAGAGGATTAAAGCGGGAAAAAGAATACCCGCTTCTTCCGGGAAGCGCACAGTACCTCAGCGGTGCAGAATATACCTTAGAAATCATGGAGCAGGCGCCCATTATTATTTTTATTGTTAATTCACTTGGGATAGATATCCATTCTTCCTTGAATTCCGAAGAACGCATTTATGAAATCTGTAATGCTCAATCAATAGGCGCAGCAATTGAGAACATGACACTTACTGCTACCGAACTTGGTTTGGGCAGCTTATGGATTTGCGATACCTATTTCGCATATAGGGAACTGTGCGGTTGGTTAAACGTTGATGGAGAACTTTTTGCAGCGATGACCGTAGGATATGCAGACGAAATCCCTTTTGCCAGACCAAGAAAAAGTATGAAAGATGTTATTGAGTGGCGTGCATAACCAACGCTTCCGGTTACCGAAGCGTCGGAGGCTGTCATCTCTTAAAAGACTAGACTGTCCAGGCATTCTTTTTTGTATAGTGATAGAGGAAGCCTTTTGGTGCCGAAATGCATTCATATACCATCTAATCTCCTCCTTTATGGTTTTTTCGGACTGATATGCCAATCCTGCCATAAATTCCCCCGAATGTTGTGGCTGTCAGCGAGATTAGCTGACAGCATTCCTTCTGGCTTCTTAGCCTGGCCCGCAAAATAGCCAGGCTTCTTTATTGCGAAGTATTTACAAATTACTACTTAACAATCTCCAATTGTGAAATATACAATACGAAAATAATCTTTTATTGTTGGAATATTCAATGAGAGCCTCAGACAGCCTTTATTTTCCCTATGCTTTTTTAACAACTCATTCTGAATACCATATTTTTTGTTAATATTCTCTTCACTCCCGTCCGTATACAATAGATTCACCACTCCGGAACACTCATTTACTGTTTCTAAAAAGTTTTTCATATTAAAGATTTTTAATTTTAACATTGCACATCCTCCATTCAAAAAAGGTTTATATGGTGATTGCAATGAGTTTTGCTATTTTGATTGCCTATCACCTATACAAATATCATTATAGTGCAATCTCTTATGGATAAATATCCTATTTCTGCCTTTGTATATCACTATCCTGCCATTTCTTGCGATACTCTAAGGGAGTACAGCCGACATGTTCCCGAAACACTTTACCAAAATAGCTGCTGCTTCCCAATCCGCAGGCATGACAGATAGATGTAATGGATTCTCGGCCTTTTGATAACATATTGCATGCCATTTGCAGCCGGTAATTTTTTATATAATCCACAGGTGTCATATGCAGACAATCATGGAACGCCCGAAAGCACTCACGTTCACTGAAAAAAGCGGCAGCGGCAATTTCCGCAATTGAAATCTTTTCCGCGTAATGTTCATGAATATATATCATCATCAATTTTATTTTATCATTTATTTTATTATAATCCCCCTTCTTCTCAAGCAAAGGGAGAGATATGGTAAGAAGATGGAGCCATATATCAGACAAAGCTGTTCGCAGTTTTATTTCATATCCAAAATCGCTCTCAGAAAGATGAAAGGATTCACGAATTGTATTTAATAACTCTGCCTGTACGGGATTATCAGGATATAATGCTATAATTTCTACCTGCGGAGCCGTAATAACCGGTGAAATAAATTTTTGTTCAATTCGGCTTCCCAGTTCGCCGCCTATAAAAGAAGTATCAAAAATGTGTAAAAGCTGAACAGTTCCTTTTGCTTCCCCCTGCGTTCGTGTCATATGGAGTACATTGGAATTGACCATTCCGCCGGAGCCTGCTGGAAATACCATTTTTCCTTTTGGGGTATAATACTCTAATTCACCGCTTTGCATATAAAAAAGTTCTACTGCTTTATGCCAGTGCCATGGTACGAAACGGTCTATATGTTTATCCAATTCAACATGAGAAGCAATGTATTGAAAATCGGACACAAAATCAGGTAATAATTCTTCTTTACTTCCTGTATGAAATTCGATGTTGGAGATATTTCTCAAATCTTTTCCCCTCCTTTTTTATGATATCTACAGTCCCTTTTTGCCTTTTCCAGCTTCGTTTCTCGCCATTTTTCTAATTTTCTTTTCCAGCCTGTCAGCCCTAATGTTCTCATTATAACATGAATATTCGAAAATATGGGAATATTAGATTTCCTATACGATTCAGTCTTTTTGAAAGATGACGTATAATTAATTTCGCAAATATAATTTCATAAAAAATAGACATGGTCTATAGCCGTTTGGTAAAATGAAGTCACCACAACCAAATCTCACAAAGGAGGCTATAGAACATGTCCGATAACATTATACAATTAAATCAGGAACTTATCCATAACGAATTGAAAGATTTAGTACGTAACAGCGTTGAGGAGACTCTCAATGCCTTGCTGGATCATGAAGCAGGTGAACTCGTTCATGCTGAAAAATACGAGCGTTCCGGTGAACGCAAAGGATATCGTTCTGGACATTATAGCAGAAACTTTCAAACCACAGCTGGTGAGGTCAAATTGAAAATGCCAAAGCTAAAGGGCGTTCCGTTTGAAACTGCCATTATTGAGCGATATCGCCGCAGAGAATGCTCTGTAGAAGAAGCTCTTATTGAAATGTATCTCGCAGGTGTTTCGGTTCGCCGTGTTGAGGATATTACCGAGGCATTATGGGGAACAAAAGTTTCACCTGGCACAATAAGTAATCTAAATAAAAAAGCTTATGAGCACATTGAGACATGGAGAAGTCGCAAACTTAGCGGTTCTTATCCCTATATTTATGTAGATGGTGTTTACTTAAAACGCAGTTGGGGCGGTGAAATACAAAACGTCTCTATCCTTGTTGCCATTGGAGTCAATGAGGAGGGATGTCGTGAAATCATTGGTGCGGCAGAAGGTATGAAAGAAGATCGCGAAAGCTGGAGATCCTTCTTTGTATGGCTAAAAGAACGTGGCCTGGCTGGAGTGCGCCTAATTATCGGTGATAAATGTCTTGGGATGCTCGAATCCATTCCAGAAGTATTTCCGGATGCAAAGTATCAAAGGTGTACCGTTCATTTCTACCGGAATATATTCTCAGCCACTCCTCGTAATAAGATGAAAGAGGTCTCTATGCTGCTAAAGGCTATTCATTCTCAGGAGTGTAAAACATCTGCAAAGGAAAAGGCTAAACAAGTAGCTGAAAAACTCCGCGAGATGAAATTAACTTCAGCAGCTAAAAAGGTCGAAGATGGAATCGAGGAGACCCTAACATACATGGATTTTCCCAGCCAACACTGGACTAGAATCCGCACCAATAATACCATTGAACGTCTGAACCGGGAAATTAAACGTAGAACCCGGGCAATTGGCGCTTTCCCTGATGGGCAAAGTGCTTTAATGCTTGTATGTGCCAGACTGCGACACGTAGCTGGAACCCAATGGGGTACTAAGCGGTACATGAATATGGAGCATCTGAAAGAATTGGATCTCCAGAGCCAGTCTGATATCATAGCCGGTTGACTACCGGCTGCCTAACGGCCGAAATGCAATTTGCGAAAAAGTCTTGACACTATCTTTTGAAATTACCTTGCCTATTCTCCAGAAATCAGTCATGGGTTGGTGCTTCCATATAATAGCAGAACATAAGCTTGCATATATGTCTTTTCTGGACATTTACGCCATGATGGTATATCAACACTGATCTTTCTCAAATCTTTTTGGGTAACAATGCTTTAGGAAAATAGGGTAGAGAAATAATT
>DGRE01000015.1 GCA_002389905.1 Hungatella sp. UBA4396
TTATGGCTTAAATTTCAGTTTATTTATTTAATGGTCTTACATTTCCAACTCCGTCGCCTCCCTGCTGTCAATATCCGTATCCTAACCTCGTCCCATTCCCTCAATAACGGATCCAGCCTGGCCTGATCGATTCTCTCGAACAAATACCGCCCTTTATACAGCAAACCTAATTCAGAGTATTTCGAAATCAAAATTCGAGACATCCCCAGCTTATCTTTTATCTCCTCGGAGGTGTACTCACCTATCTTAGTGCCGTAATCATATATCGCATACCGCCTCCATACTACCATCAACCCCACCTCCTTGCAAACTGGCCATGCAGTCCATTGCTTTATTGTTATCTTTTTCTTCCAACTCTTTTATGATGTGTATGTAGGTATCCTGCGTTGTGCTAACCTTGGAATGTCCCAGCCTTTTCGATACGCTTGGAATGGATACCCCGGCTGCAAGTAGGACAGAGGCGTGTGTATGCCTCAGGCTGTGCAGAGATATCACTGGTACGCCTGCGCTTATGCAGCGTTCCTTCAGATAGTCATTCAAAGTGGCGTTAAACACCCGGACTTGCTTGTCAAAGAAAAATGGCTCGTCAGCTGGAAGACCTTCTACTAACTGCTCAAACTGATCCGCTAAGCTGGAATCTATTGTTATATCTCTGATTGAGGACTGATTCTTTGTAGGCATGAATCCTCTGTCTGTTTTAGACTTATAATTCCAGGTTTTATTCACTCTTATCTTTTTGTTAGTGAAATCAAAATCGCCTGGAGTCAGGGCTAATCCCTCCGCAAATCGAAGCCCCGTTTTTGCCAAAAGCAATATAAGCCAGTCTATTCCAAGACTATCCAGCCTAAGGGGAAGCACCTGAAGCAATTTCTCCAGTTCGTCTTTGTTTAAATATTTTGCTTTCTTTTCAGCCGGCATCTTGCCTCTGATCACCGCCTTCCGTGTAGGATCTCGTTCTATGATCTTTTCGTCATAGGCATCCAATAGACAGGCCCTTAAGTGGCGGTGAAAATCCAGAGTTGTCAACTTTTCATGAGTAAAGGCATAATCATTTATCAGCTTCTGGTATTCCCTTCGATCCAACGCCTGTAAATCCAGTGTTGGAGCCAGTTCCCGCAGGCTTTTATGTGTTAAACGGTATTTCCTCAAAGTAGTATCCGCTACAGCCCCGACCTTGTACGCTTCTACCCACTCTCCAAAATATTCATGAAAAATCATCTTTCCCTCCTCCATATATTTAAATTAGCATTCCTTTATAGGCGGGAGTGTAAAATATCTGCTCTTCTTTTGGCTCTCCACCTTCTAAGGCATTGCCCTGTTTCACAATAGCCCTAATTCCCAGATAGCTTAATTGCACATAGGTCATGTATACCGCTTTCCAATCCAAGTCCTGTGTCGTAACTTCTAAAACCTTTTGATAATTCTCTCCTTGTTCCTGTATTATCTTTGCCATGGCAATAACCATTCCACCTGATCCGGCTGTTGGTTCAAATACGGTTATCTTTCCCCCTTTGTATTCTGCCAGTCTAATTCTCGCAACTGTTTCACATACTGTGAACGGGGTAAAAAATTGGCCCGTGCTCTTATTTGCAGATTCTGACTCCATGTAGATTTCTCCAAGTATATCCGTCAAGCCCTCTTCGTAAGCCTGCGGGAGGAGGAAGGTCAGCTTTGCAAATTGTAACTGTTCTTCCTGGCTATATTTTCCCATTGCGGTTATAAACTGTTTTTCTCTCTTTAACCACTGCTCTCTCCTCCTAACAAGGTCGGTGCCATTGCTTAAGCATATAGCTAGGCATTCTATCCAATCAGAAAATATTGAATACGTGGAATATTGCCCGGACATTTGCATGATGGTCTTAACTATTTCTGTTTTTGCGTCCATTATTTCCTCTTCTCTTTCAATCTCAAATCTTCGTTTTGTTGAGGTCACCAACACGTTCCTTACGGCATTACCTCTGGAAAGTCTGTTATATTCATCTGCGGATCAGGAACATACAGAAGCATTTCTTCCTTGGATTTCTTATAAAACTCTTTTGAGACTTCAAATCCGTAGCTGCTCCGCCCTAATTCCATAGCGGCCCTTAAAGTGGTTCCGCTGCCTGCACACGGATCAATAACCACATCCCCAGGATCAGTAAATATCTCTATTAGCCTTTTCAGGAGGTTTACAGGCTTTTGTGCTGGGTGAATTTTAGGATAATCCTTTGCGCTGTCTCTTTTCCACATCATGTATGTACCGTTGTTGTAGTAGCTTCTGCCCCATTCCTCTTCCGGGCCACCATCAAACCAGTTAAAAATCATATGACCGTCATTCCTGAACTTCGGGAGCTTTTCCCGATATAGCAACAAAGCGTACTCCGTGGCTCCGCATACCCTCATGTTTGCCTTTAATACCTGGGGACTGTAATTCTTGCAGAATATCAAAGGTATGTTGTGCTTGAATCCGTGTTTCTCCGCATATTTAATAACCATTTGCATCTGTTCAAAAGCGCAGAATACAATCATGCATGGTGCATCTGATGATTTACCCCTTCCGTTGCTTTTGGCAGGTTCCTTTTTAAGGAGCCTATTGCAGAAATGAAAGTATTCCGCAATGTTAAAGTTAAAATCTGTATTAAAGGCCGCTTTCCCAGCAAGTTTGCTTTCGCCGTTCTTGCTGTCTCCCCCCTTGTACCACATGGGATTGCTTCCGTAGAAGTTGTTACCAATGTTATACGGGATATCAGCTATAACAAGCTGGGCTTTCGGTATGTTGTACCTCTTGTAGTTCTGGAAATTATCATTAAATAATTCTGTTTTCATTTTCTTTGAAAGGAACCGGGAATTCCCTCACGCTGGCCAGCGGTTCCGGTCCCCTTTCATGATTATTTATTTTACTTCCGTTGCTTCATTCCAAATCATATAACCAGTAGTTTCAAATCTGTCACGCTCTATGTCTTCATCTTCCATAACTGCCGCCTTATCATTCGCTTGTGCTTCCGTTTCGGCCTCAATGGTTACCTTGCGGAAGGAAGCAAACTCAACTTCATATCTTGGCATATAGCCCTCCTTGCATACCATGGCGGTGAGTCCACCGGAATGGTTAATCATGCGAATATCAGTTTTCCGAATTAAGTAATCCTGGATTATTAAAGACATTACCAACCACTTCAACTGCCGATTCGTCATTTTTGTCTACCATGTCAACATAGACAATTTTCACATCCTTATCGCTTGTTAATCCAATAAACCTTGCACACTTTTCATCCCACACGACTTTACATTTCCACTTATAGTGACCTGCTAAAATTATATCTCCCTCATAAATCTCTGTGCCATTTTTGTCACGCAAACCCGTGTACTGTTCTAAAATAAATCTGCTTTTATATGCGTCCGGTCGATCTATCGAATCCAAATAAACAAAACTATTTAACGGTCTGGAACCGGGATTTACAGAAATAAACACATTCCCAGCAGACAGATATTCGTTTCTACTTTTATCCCACGCTCTAAATTTTATTTCCCTCATGCCTTTCTCCTCCTCAAAATACTAATTTATCTGACTATAATTAGATATTAATTAATCTCAGCTACATAGCATTCTCCTCAGTTGTTTAAGCTCCCTTAGCCAGTCTGCAAGCTGTAAATGATCTTTTGCGCACTCTGAACAGCCCATCTCCTTTGCTTTATCTTCACAATGTTTAATGGCTTCTTCTAAGCTCATTTTAACTTCCGCACCTCCTGATTTTTCTAATCTCGTTGATTATCTTTGCCCCAGGTCAATATCTGACAGGCTATTGTACAATCCTCAAAAACTTCCATGTCCATATTCCCCCTGTCCGGTTCCAAATCGTCTAAATACAGGCCATTTATACAACTACGACCAAATTCACGTTCTTGCTTTGCTCTCCGTTCAAACACCTCAGGAAAGTCGATTCTTATTTTGTTCCAGTAACCCATACCGCCTTTAACGCAGCCGACACAATTATTATTTGGATACCCAAGTTCATACATAACAGGACGTTTCAACCCCAGCTTATCAGCTATCCCGTGGCATTCTGCTTTTGTCAATCCATGTTCAATCAAAGGAAATTCATGCTCATAATCAGAAAGTGCCTCCTGTACCGCTTCTGCTCTGCGTTTTTCGTTTACATCATATCCCCATATGTAAGTGTGGTGATCAGGATTAGCTTTCTCCCATTCTCTTCTCACTTGCTTTTTAAGCCATCTTGTACATGGTGCTCCAAAAGGAGTATTAAAGGTTTTTGTCTTCTCAATAATTTCATCTACCCCTGTATATTTGTCTGATTTTAACATTTCAATTTTTTTGCCTAGCAGCTTTTCACATTCATGCAGAAATCGCAAGCTATCAGGGTGTTGATCTTCAACATGGGTGTATAAAATTTGGTCTATATCCTTTGCCAGATAACAAGCTACAAAGGACGATATCCCTGTACTAAACCAGCATATTTTCATTTTCAAAAGGAGCCGATGCGCATCTTCCTAGGAAACTCCGCCTCCTTTCCTGTTATTCAGTTAAACTTTGGTTTACCTTTTTAATAATTCCGGGTTATCATGGATATTCCCTAAGATAATGTCGTTGCACATGTCCCCATCATCGTCATCAGACCGTCCTTTTGTCATTGGATAGAAGCCAATCCCGTTTTTCTGCTTAACCTTTAAATAGAATCCGGCGCCCACCATATCGCCCCAGGCAATTTCACCTATTATCTTTTCTCCGAAAATATCACGCTGAACAATATCACCCTCATATATCCCTCTGCCATTGGTATCCTTAATCCCGATGTATTGGCCTACTGTATCGCAGTCAATTAGCTGTTCTATTCCCATTTCTGGCTCTATGTAACAGCCGCCTCCGCATAAATAACCATATACCCATACACCATTCAGGTGTTCATTGCCAGACATTACGTGAGTATGTTTTGCCCGGAACTTAATTTCTCTGTTCATGTTTCCCCTTCCTGCTGCCCTGGCAGAATCACATTTACTGCTGGTATAACTAAACTTCCGTCCGGCTCATACTCATCATTGTCCCAGGCTTCATCAAACCCGGCCCGATCATCAATATAACAGCCCGTCATGCGATCCTGCTCCATCATGTAAGCAAGTTCTTTACTTTTCTCTTCGTCTTTCAGTTCAAGATATGTATAAGTTCCTTTTCTCTCATAGTGGTCAACAACAAGGGCGGTTTCTCCGTCCATATACTCTGCAATGGATTTCCACAATTCATAATCCGTTTCTTTCGGATCATGACCGTCATACATTCCCGCCGTTTTAAGTATCACCTCTCTAAGCGTTGCTATCGCTTTCTTGCTGTTTTGAGTTTTCCAGTCACCTTTTCCAAATCCCACACCAATTTCCCACCATTCAGCATCAGTATTCTCAAACGCAAACTTTGAAATATCAAGCCATTTATACGGCTCTACTTTCATGTTCTCTATTTCTTCTTCACTGGCCCCTAATTCTGAAATGACCTCTCTATTTTCTGGCGAATCTGCAACCATGATATAAAAAATCTCATCTTCTCCGATATGCCAATCCTCAACAAGCATGGTATTCAGTAGTTCAATTCTTGCCTGCGCTGTTTCTTCTTCGATCTGTTCCCGGGTGGCGCAATACATTCCAATCCCTCTGCACTCCGCTTTTTCATCGTTCCAGCCGCTGCAGAATTTACATTCTTCTTTCATAGTTCTCCTTCCTGCTCCACAAAGAGCGGATCATCCAATGGCTCACCATCTACCACCTCAATCATAATGGCAGGTGTATCCATGTCTGTAATTCCAAATACTCCCTTTACCGGGTATTTCAGTCTTGTGTCTCCCTCTACGTTTGCAATGAGGAAACTTACCTGAGTGTCACCCTTATACCTCTTGAGATACTCAATAAGCTCCTTTGTTTTCAATCCTGTCATGTCCTGCTCCTTCCTCCTTTAAAGGCGTGTTTAATTGATTACCGTTTTATATTGCTGTCTCTTAGCGTCCCATTCCACCGCCACGGGAGCCTGACACTTGATACACGGTACATCAAACATCTTACCTGTCATGTTGGTTTTGTACCTGCAAGTTTTATGCCCGCACTCGCACATCACATACATGACCCTCAGAGGCTCCACGAACGGCGTTACGGCCCCGCAGGTGCAATGATGCTGGGTAATGCTTATCTTAGAGCAATATGCCCGCTCCTTGCCACATTTACGGCACTTGATATATAAGAACCCTTTATAGCCCGCCATACCGTCACCTGCTTTCTGGCAGGATATTAACGCCCGTCACCATGTATAAAAACTTTCTTCCTTCTTCGGAAACCGAATACCAGTTGTCCTTTCCCTTCTCTGCAAATCCGATAGAGACGAGTTGTTCCCAGTCCTCCCGATCACGTTCCCCCGTATTAAAATAATTCCTGTATGGCTCATATCTCCGGTGCTTCGTACCGTGTACTCTCCGGCTGCTAAAGCCGATGGCGTGTTTCATATCGTCAATCTGTTTGTATGTAACCTTTTCATATATCGCACTGCTTACCATGCTCTGCCTCCTTGTCGTATTCTTTTGCGGTAAACCTCATCATTGCTAAAACTTCTTCAGCTTTTTCAAATGCCGAAGGTAGTACGGCAGTATCTGATTTCATGTCTTGCGTATACCCTGCATAGGTTACCGTTGGCACCATGTCCTCGTTATAAAAGAAACACATATCAAGGCTTTCGCAATGCATAAAAGAGTTTTTGACCGGGAGTCCTGCTTTTACATGGAACCCAGTAGCTATTCGCTCTGCCCATGTATTAGCATCTTTCTTGTATTCCATATTTTTAACATGGCTATCAAGTTGGCATTCCTTCATAGCCTTTTCTAATAACATTTTTCTTACCTCAAAGGAATATTTCATTTCTAATCCTCCTCAAAATGGATACTCATAATAGTCCTGATCCTCTATGTACCAATCTGGCCCGATCTTCCATATCCTGACATTGTCAACATCATTATCTGTCAACCCTTGCCATGCCGGTATGCCTCGGAGCATCGTTTTAATAAACTGCCGCCGCAATGTTATTTCTTCTGCGGTTAATTTCTTTCCCAGGCGCTTTTCTTCTCCTGCCCGGAACATTGCCAGCTTACGGGCTTTCTCTTCGTCCATCTGCAACCTCCTTCATGGGTAAAGCTGCTTGCTGCATAGCTGCCTGTTCAATCCTCATTTGTGCTGGCATTTTATGTATTTCCATGGACCGCCGATATTCAGCCTCATAAGCACCTCTGAATTGTGCCCTGAGAGTGTTTTGCTGTTCATATGGGGATTGACATATATTCTGGAAGCCGATGCGCTCCACGGCCTTTCTGACTGGCTCACTGAGGCTTTCAAGGGCTTCTGCCTCTCTCATGTATCCGTACCGCCTTATAGCCTTGTTGATTTCCCCCCATGCCTCGTCTGAGTCTGGTATACGTTCTTCCATCAGATCAGCAGCCAGCAGGCTTATGTCCGATATCATTGGAGGAAACTTATTTGAGAGAATATACTTTTTCAGTGCTATCTTTGCCACATCAAACGGGATATGTCCTAGCATTTCATACCATAGCGTTGTTTGATCTGGTATATAAAGTTCACATCTTGGGTAAGCCGTGTTAATGGTTGCCATAAAAACCGCAAATTCTTGTTTTGTCACTTATTCCCCTCCATTCGCCCAATCCCTCAACATATCCCTTACTTGCTGTTGCTTCCCTCCCGGGTCCGTTCCCGGTCCGTGCGATCCCTGATCTTTGTTGTCATAATTTCCATCAAGTACCTTTGCCATGTTCGCATCTTTGATTAGCCAGTCAAACGTAGCTGACCAGTTCCGGTCATTCTTGCCTTTTAAGAAGTCGCTGGCCTCTGCCTTAAGAAACAGCTTTTCAAAATCATCAATGCTGTATGTTTTGAAACGGGCCTTGATCGCTTTTTTGCGAGAATCAGACAAGGAAACAAGGGAAGGGAACGACACGCAAGTGTTGTTATACATATCAGCTATTTGCTGATAGTTAATGTTCTCTCTCTTTTTCTTATCTCCCTCTTCTTCTCTTTCTACTTCTATATCTTCTTCTATATCTTCTTCTATATCTAGGGCGTTAACATTAGCTTTACTGTTAGACTTACCGTTAACTTTACAGTTAGTTTTACACTCAATTAAATCCTTTTGCTTTCCCCTGTACTTCCTCATGTACTCCTTCATGTACTCTTTCCTTTCCTCTAATTGGTCAAGATTCTGGTGTTTTGACCAATTCGGGATTGTGATGACATTGTCGATAATCTCAATCATGCCGTAAGTTTGAAAGGATTTGAGGGCCAGCCTTACCGTGTTAATATCACGGCGGAATATAGTTGCTAGCATTTCATCGGTATAGGCAATTTTATCGTTTAGGAGAAAAACTCCACTGTTATTGTTTTTTCCGGCCAGACATAGAAGTTTAAACCAGATAACAATAATGCTATCAGAACTCGGCATACTCTCAATCAGGAGCATTTTTTCATCGTCAAAAATATCTGTAACAATCTTTATCCATTTAACTTCCGCCACTTTATCACTCCTGTTCCAATGCTTTTCCAGCCTCAAATTCCCGGTATAGGGTAATCCAATCATCTAATGGCATTGTCACAAGCCATTCATGCCTATTCTTGCGATGGAACACCGCAGGTAGGTTGCAGTCCCCGAAAGGTATTTCTTTGGCTCCTGCGTTTGATTTGGCCTGTTCTATGGCATCGTAGATATTGAGCCGTTCCACTCTCTTGCATTCGATATGTATCTGAGGCAAGCCCACCACATCAGCATCACCATTGTCTCCGCTAAATTGCTGGCCTCTGCGAGTTTTGTAACCATATTCTTTAAGGAGGTTGGCAAGCTCCCTTTCGCCTGCCGCTCCTTTATCTCTGCTATTAATCTTTCCCAAATTCAAATCTCCTTTCTCCCCCGCCGCCCTGAAATAGCAGCGGAGGCGGTACCAATGGCATATCGTGACATATAAACCTTTGGGATTCCTTTTATTGTCAGCCCGTTAAGGCACACAAGGCTATAAATAGCTCTTTCCGAACTCAATAATGAATTGTTGACGGGTTCCTATGTTCTGCTCATAATAAGCCTGAGCCATTTCTTTTAACCGCAGATCAGACTGACGGTTTTTATGTACTGCATCCGGACTATTCCGGTGATGATTACCGCAAAGCCAAACCTTAAGTCCTCTCTTCTCAGATCGCTTACGGTTAGATGTGCCAAAGAAGATATGATGATCTTCCAGACAGCTTGTACAGCGGCAGATATAACACTCCTTTGTATCCTGCAATACACTTTTCAAAGTTTAACGCCCCACTCTCTTTTCATTCTCTCCAACTCTTCCGGCGTGGCGGTTTCAATCCCCAGCTCATGGCATTCGCTTACAATCCCCTCAATGAACTCGGACATTTCCTTTGTGTCATAGGTGCTGCTACCAAAATAGCATTGGAGCTGGATTCCGGTCTGCCCCGATACCGTAACTTCGCCAAGGTTCTTGACGGTCCTCCACTCGGCCATTACCCTGTCTACAACGCCCGGACGGACTATGATATGAGTAAATACACCATACCGTCCGAGCATTTCTAAATATACGGACCACTTATCTGTGTGCTGATCTTCCGCAATCTTCTGCATAAGCACCCATGAGTATGAATTTGCGTCACGGCTGCGCTTGTTGCGAAATATCTTCGCAGTGATCGTGAGGAGTTTGTCTGTTATGGATTCCACCTGTTTAGTGATATCCTCCTCGGCTTCAAATGTGACCCGGAAACGGCCTGTTTTCCAGTCCCTGGCTATATCAATCAACCTGCCCTTAAATTCCATCTACGCCACCTCATTGCTTCCACGGAAGCCCTTCGTCTGCGTTCTCCGGTGGAATGGTTGCGGGATTTGCTGGAACGGCCGGCTTATCTGGTGTGGCCTTAAAGTTCTTTATAGCGCTCTTATATTGGTTCTGGTCCATATCAGCAAATTTTTGAATCTTATAAAGAACGCATATTGCTTTCTCGCTTTTTCCAATCCGATCACATTCGGATAGTAGTTCATCAACTTGCTTCTTGCTGATCCGGGAAGCACTAGGCTTCGTGTTTGCTGGTTTAGTCGCCAGTTCGTGACACTCAGAATCAGGATCAACCGGTTTTCCACTGTTCTCTGCATTTGTCATTTCCTCAGTCGGAATACAAAACAACTGAAAGCAAGCATATTTAAACGCTGTAGCCATCGCTTTATTCATGGACTTATCTCCGCTGTCCATTGCTTCTCCCGCTGTAATGGTCTCAATAAAGGAACCGTCCTCTGCATATACCGTGTATTTCATTGTGCAAACAGAATAAATCAATGTCTTGCCTTGGGCACTCGTTCTATCTTCCCTGTGGTGGTCGATAATCTGCGGAACCATAAAAATTTTGTGTTTGATGAATGCCGG
Organism: Hungatella sp. UBA4396; assembly: GCA_002389905.1. GTDB lineage: Bacteria > Bacillota > Clostridia > Lachnospirales > Lachnospiraceae > Lacrimispora. The sequence goes on from DGRE01000015.1 coordinate 10,437, forward strand.
ATTTAGAGCATTCATAACATCATCAACACCACGATACATAAAGTTTTGTTGCTGATTCTTTTTATCCTTTCCAATCGCTCCCACGTCCTCCATGACGGCGATTATGGATTGATAAATCTTTTCTCCCACAAATCAAACCTTCTTTCTCTCAAAATACAGCCCAAGGCTATTCATAGCCATTTCAAGCTCCTGTAACTCTGCATCAGTACCAACAACTGTATAAACAGCTTTAATGGATGCTGGCATGGTAAGCGGTGCTGCAGCAACCTCATTAACAGTAGTGAACTCCCTCTTTACCTCTACACGGGCGGCCTCCTCTGCCTCTCTCTTAATCCGTTCCTCCTCGGCAATCTTACGGCGTTCTTCCTGTTTGGCTCGTTCAATTTCAGCCTGGATACGGGCTTCCTGCTCGGTTTTCATTTTAGACTCTTCACGCTTCAAAATCTCAGCTTTCTGCGCTTCATATTTGTTGATGTGATCCAGTGCATCGGTAAGGTTAAGCGTTGCCTTAAACTTGCAAAGGGCTTCTTCCTTGGCTTCTGAGGCCATGGCTTCAATTGCCATTTTTCCGACCCTGGCACTATTTACGGCCTCAGTCAGTTCCTTTGTGATCGCCTTTATGCTTGTGCTTGCATTCGTCCATTTATCAGACTTGATTTTATACAAGGGAAGGAAGTCAACCATATCCCCGATGTTATCATCATAAATACGCTGGATATCGGCCTCCCGTTCTGCGATTCGCTTGCTTTCAAACTCTTCTATCTGATTTGTTATGTATTCTATCGGTACGTCCAGTTTTGCAGACAGAGCCTTGATTTTATCAGCGTAAAGTTCAAAAGGTGCCATCCACAACTTTTTTGTGGCCTTAAGGCTGTCTTCAACCGACTTCTTTGTTTTTCTGAGGTTTGCAACAGACTTTCTCGCAGCCGCTTTCTGATCTTCGGTAAAGACAACGCCATCATATTCACGCTTGCGTTCCTCGATCCATGATTCAAACTCTTCAAAGTTCGACCATATCCTCATATCCCCTGTTGTCACTTTCAATTCCATCTGTTCCATAATCCACTCCTATCCGGCCTTTCTCAGCCACCTTTTTAACTGTTTCAGCGTTGCGATCACATTCCTGGCACACATTTCCATCATCAGTGAGATAAAGCCCGCACATGTCGCATTTATGTAGGTTCATGGCCTGTCCCCAATAAATCTTCTTTAATTGATTCCAGCTCCATGATATGTTTTTTCATTGGCTCGTAGGTGCGGAAGTAAAAATTATCACTTCTCAGATCATGATCCCACCCCTTATTATGGATATCAATATCTACGCAACCAACGTGTCCAGAAAAGCGCATAAATGCAGTAGGCATATCCCCTGTTTCGCTCTGGCTTCTTGCACCGACACCATTAATATCAAGAATAAGATCAAGTACTTTATGTAACTCTCTACGTCTGCGGTATTCCGCCTTGCGTCTCACTGCAGCCCTATTCCTTTTTCGATTATTCACTTGACACTCTCCATTTCCCCACGTATAATACGGGTATAATTGATATTTGCAGTTACCTGACCCATCGGTGTTCCCGCACCCTTGGGCATTTTTCTATTCTTGCCGTTTCCCCAGCCGTACTGGTTAATCCCCAGGGCGGACCCTGCTTTGAGGGTTTTATGTTTCCTGCTCATGATAAGTCCTCACTTTCTTCTTCTCCCTGCTGGTCCTCAAAGGTGATAACGGTCACTGACTTTGTGACGCTGCCTCCCTTGGCGGTCTTACAGATTACTTTTCCCGGCTGCTTACCAACCTTGTACCCGGCTTTAAAGAGCAGCCTTCCAAGCTCGTCCACTTCGTCCTTTATGAGTGTGCCGGGGTATATCTTGATATTCATTCCTCGCTTACCTCCTTTGGTATCCAATGCTCACAATGTATTTGTGGCTGCATAGCCTTAGCCTTTTCATCAAAGCCATACTTGTTAATCTCTTTCTCGTGGTACTCACACCAGTAATAACGTTCCTCATAGTCATCATCACCAGGGTTGTTTCCTGGAGCCGGACGGACATATACGGTATTTGTTTCCTCGCTGTTATATCCACAAGTGGCGCAGGCTTTATTACCGGGATTGTATGGACAATTTCGCTCATGCCTGCGGGCACTTCCCTTTGACATGTACGCTTTGTTACAGCACTTTGGTTTCCATGCGGTTACTTCTTCCATGCCTCTCCTTTCACACTTTCCTTTTCCTGATCTTCCTCTTCCTCCGGCTCACCTTAAGCATCTGCCCGTATACCTTGGGCGGTGTGCCGTAGTCTTTTAAAATACCTGCTCTATGAAAGCTAAAAAAATTTGCTGGGTTCATGGCCCCCTCCTATCTCAGCACCCACACAAACGCAGATGCCAGCCCGGTTATTATAATGCCCTGAGCTACTACAAGCCCTATAAGGTATCTTGTGCGCTCACACTCTTCACGCCAGAGTCGGCGCCAGAATCTTGATTCCATGGCTTGTCCCTCCCTAATCCTTAATATCAATGTTTCCGTACGGTACGGCGTTACATATCGCTATCGGTACGCCCTTGTAAATGTCAACACATATACATTTAGGCAGTGGAACCCTTTTATGTGGCTTTAAAGTTCTGTATTCAGCGTCTATGGCTTTCTTTGTATCCTCGCTCATAATCAGGTATTTGGGCAGTTTCACCCTTCCTTCAAGCTCTTGATTCAGTGGCTCAAGATTCACTTTGTCGATAATTGTTACCATGGTTTGTCCCTCCTTTACGCAACGCCTAAATTCATCTGAGCGTTAGCCGATTCAATCAGCTCCGCCAAATACGTAGGGGCCTGATAGCAGTCAATCAGTTCGTGGGCATCTGCCAGATATTTACGCTTCAAAGCCTTATAAGACATCGCTCTACCGCTTCCGTCGTAAAGATTGAATTCTCGTCTGATCTGATCGTATATATCCCGGTAGACCTTGGAACGGATTTCCCTATCCTTATAAGCCTCTGACTGCTTACCGCCCAGGACCTTAACACCTTTGCGTTTCACATGGCCGGACAGCTCGTCCGCTTCGGAACCGTAAAGAGGGATATCATACTCCAGCTTGTCCATACGATCATCAATCAACTTAATCTCTTTCTCATGGCGGTTCAAAACCTCAACTGATTGCTGTAATATTTCAAGCTGCGTTAAAGGCTTCTTGGAAAAATAGGTATCCACGAGCCGGTCATATACTTCCCACGCCTTATCGGTGTTCAGAGATTTTGCATGAAGAAAAGCTCCCTTCTCTGTCCAGAGATAGATTTTCCCTGCATTCTTGGAACCGTCGTCAATTTGGTGACGGTTAATAAACTCTCTCTTCTCATCACCCTCTAAACAAATAAAATGCTTACCTTCCACATACCGTTCACGGTTTCTGCTGAAATTCTTTGAAATAGCCTTTGTATCCGCCTCATAGGCTTCTGCGATCTGCAATGTTGTCAGTACCCGGATATTCCGGTATTCAATTACTTTTAATTCGTTCAAATGTGTACCTCCTTTTATAAGTTGTTGTTGATTTCCATATTCTTCCTGTCTTATAATGTACTTACAGGCCGTGCAGGGCCGAGTACGAAAGAAAGGAGTGGTGTATAATGTTTAAGTCAACTAAAGAATTCGAAACCGCCATTAAAGAAGCTTTGATAATGGTGCGAGATGAAAAAGATATAAATTCTGACGGTTCTACTTTCCAGGCTGATGATTTCTGGGAAGCTGTAGTTGAATGCGTTGATAGAAGATTTTTAAGTGGTATTAACTATCAACGAACAATGGACGGAAAACCCCATTTTACATCTCGTGGGACCCGTGTTACATACTCAGGCTTAGCATTCATTGAATCTCATTAGAATTTTGGTTTGGCATGGACTGGCGTGCTTGACAGTATTTTCGTCTTAACTCTGTCAAGCACCATCTCCACATCTCCAACAGCAATGTAATGGTTTTCAAATGCCTGCACAATTTCTTTTACACATTCTGCAAAATGATCTACCTCTTTCGGTTCAACAAACTTCACGCCTACTCGTTCCACCTCGTTTTTGTTGTACTTGTGGACCATATGCCCAAACTTTACTCTATCGATATACAAATCTGCCTGTACAGTTCCGCCTCCGATTCCTCCCATTTCTCCAATAGCTTCCTTAAGTGCCTGCTTCATTGTTTTCGTTTGACTCTTACGTAGTTCACACGCTTTACATACCACCATCATTGCGTGAATTACATCCGGGACCCTTTCGATTCCAATGGTTCGTGATACTTTGAGCAATAACCCGGCTTGCTGGCAGAAGTATTCTTCATCCGTCATTCCATTACTTTTATTGAGAGAGCCCAAAAAACCATTCTGTTTCATCTTATATCCTCCTTTTTAATGTGATGTTGTTACTGGTTCAGCATTTGCCGCTGGATACTGCTCGATAAATCTCTCCAGATCAGTTCCCCGTATCTTTTTAGATCCAAGGACCAAACACGGAATCTGCCCTTCGTTAATAAGCTCATAGACTCCAGCCGGATTTGTTTTCAGAACCTTGGCTACTTCCTTGACGGTATACAATGGTTCATACGGTCTTACCACTAATGATCTTCCTCCTTTTCTGTTTTTTCATAGAAATACTCCATGGGAACACCAAAATACTCTGACAGGGCCATTAACTTATCGGCTTTGGGGTTGTATCTTCCATACTTCCAATTAGTTAGAGTTGCTGTTGACACTCCTGTTTGCTTGGCAACTTCATAATCTGTTACGCTTGCCTTGTCTCTTAAATCTGCGTATTTTTGATACAAATCTACACCTCCTATTTAAAATCTATTGACATTAGCTTAGTTTTCTAATATAATTGTGATGTCGGTCAAAGTTATAAAAGAAAACTATGCTAATCCCTTTTGTTTAGCTTCCATATCAAAGCTATGTCCATATAATAGCATTGATTTCAAAGCGTGTCAATAGGGTTTGGTTTGTTTTTCAAACTTATTTTTAAGAGGTGCTATATGTATGATATTTTTGAGAAATTATGTGAGCAAAACAAGGTAACGCCATATCGGGTCTGCAAGGAAACAGGGGTAACTACTGCAACAATAAGCAACTGGAAGGCAGGACGGTATGTCCCAAAGCAAGATAAAATGAAAAAAATTGCAGATTATTTTGGAGTAACCGTTGACTACCTTATGACAGGAAAAGAGTCTTCAGAAGAAAAAGAGGAATCAGAGCTTAATGCCAGAGATAGGCGCGATATAGCAAAGGACCTTGACCGTATTATGGGAGAAATCGCAAATGACGATGACAGTCCCCTGTATTACAACGGGGAACCTATAGCGGGGAATAAAATAGACCTACTTAGAAATGCTATTGAAGTTGCCTTGGAAGATGCTAAAAAGAAAAATAAAGAAACCTATCGACCCTATAAATACAAAGCCAGACCCAAGAAAGGAAAAGCGCCTGCAGACGGTGAATAAATTTGAATGATAAAATTATCAGGCTCGTAGCATACCTTATAAAAACATACAAAACAAATGATCCCGAACAAATCGCTGAATATCTGGGTGTCACTGTTATACGGATGCCGCTTGATGATATGGCCGGTTTCTATAAATGCATTAAACGTAGAAAATATATATTCCTTAATTCGGATATCGAAGATGATAGCTTTACAAAGATAGTACTCTCGCATGAATTAGGGCACTCCATTATGCACCCTCGTGAAAATTGTGCATTTATGAATAAGCATACATTGCTATTAACGTCTAAAATTGAGCGCCAGGCAAATATCTTCACCGCGTATTTTCTGATTACAAATAAATTATTGGATGAATATAAGGACTTTACGAGAGAACAATTCTGTAATTGTACTGGATACCCGGAAGAGCTGTTAGAATTAAGATTAAAATAGCCAATGGCATTTTAATAAAAAAACAAAAGATAAGAAAAGAGGAAAAAGAGTATGGGAAAAGAGAAACCATCAACAAAGAAATGTAAATACTGTCAAACTGAAATCGATGCAAAAGCAAAAGTATGCCCTGTTTGCAAAAGGACTTTGAAATCGCATGGGTGTTTAGCTGGGATTTTCTCAATTATAATTGTCTTTACTGGTATTTTTGTTCTTAGCACCGCCATGAACGATGGTATCCAAAAAGAAGTCTCAGGAGTTTCGGATAAAAGCGAATATATAACTTTAGATGAATACAATCAGGTTGATACAGGAATGACTTATGAAGAGGTGCAAGACATTATTGGTGGCGCAGGCACCATTTCTTCTCAAGTGGAATCTAATGGTTATAAAATTGTTATAGTCACTTGGTATGGAAACGGAACAGCCGGTTCTAATGCTAACGTAACATTTACAAATAATTCTGTTTCAGGAAAGGCGCAAGTAGGACTCAAATAAAAGCAAACTGGACCTGTAATCATTAAAGACTGCCCCGGTCAAATATGGGGGAGCTCTAAAAAAGAAAACCGCCCCGACTGCAATCGGAACGGCTTTACATAGATTTCTCTTACCGGGTGTTCTGGAAAGATATAATCACCTTAGACAAGTGAATTATATCATTTTCGATGCATCCTTGCAAGAGGGTGTATTTATTTTACCCAAAAACAGAAAGGAATCAATAATATGGGACAACTAAGAACAAGAAAAAGAGGAGCCACTTGGCAATACAGCTTTGAAGCGGCCAGAGTGGAGGGGCAGCGCAAATCCATCATGAAAGGAGGTTTTCGCACCAAGGAAGAGGCCATCAAGGCCGGCACGCAGGCTATGAACGAATATAACAGTTCCGGCCAATCCTATGCTCCATCAGAACTAAGTGTAGCAGATTATCTTGACTACTGGTTTGATAACTACTGCAAAATGAACTTAAAATACAATACCCAGCTGGGGTACATTAAGATTATTGAAAGTCATCTAAAGCCCCGGTACGGTCAGTATAAGTTGAAGTCGGTGACTACGGCTGCTATTCAGGAGCATATCAATCAGTTGAAAATTCAGGGTCTTTCACGATCATCCGTAGTCGGCATACTATCTGTATTATCAGCAGCCTATGAATATGCTATTGAGCCACTAGCCTATGTCCGGGAAAATCCTTGTGATCGTGCCAGGATGCCAAGGTTTGAGCGTAAACCAAAAGAACGATATATTATATCACCAGAAGACTTTAAACGTATTTTAGATCGTTTCCCTGAGGATAATATATTTCACATTCCCCTTTTGATAGGATATTTTACTGGATTGCGGATCAGCGAAACCTTCGCACTTACATGGGATGACATAGACCTGGAAAATCGAACTCTTACGATAAATAAAGCAGTTCAAAAACGCAACTACGGTGTAGACATCAGAAAAGCTGCGATGCATAAAGGCGAAAAAAAAGAAAAATCAGCATGGTATTTCAGCAGCACCAAAACAGAAAGCTCCAACCGCACAATTAAGTTTGGTGATACTCTGTATAAAGCTTTAAAGCACGCCAAAACTGTCCAAAAGAAAAATCGCTTATTATATGGGGAATATTATACAGAGCACTACTTGAGACCTGAAAAGGACGAAAAGGGCAATACAATCTATCGAATTATACCTGTAGAGCAACACATAGAATGTGCTCTAAAAAAAGTAAAGATGGTTTGCATTAGAGAAAATGGAGAATATGTCAATAGTGATTCGCTCAAATATTGCAGCCGGGTAATACATAATGAGTTAAAGATTGCCTTTGATTATCACTCTATGCGTCACACTCATGCCACAATGCTTATAGAGAATGGTGCTGATGTTAAAGACGTGCAGGTCCGTTTAGGTCATTCAAACATCGGCACCACTTTACAAACCTACACACATGCAACCGATACCATGGCTTCCAAAAGCGTAGATATATTTGAAAAGGCAGCCTCCATTTGACAACATCTCAGAAAAGGGTTGTCAAATGGTTGTCATTGCCTACTGTAGCCAAACAAAAGTATTGCGTAACCCCTTATTTTATGCGGGATAGTAAGCATACTGTTTCCACATGACTACTCCACCCAAACATATCGCACCCCCGAACCTTCACTACCTCATATCCTCTATCCGCCAAATACCTCATATCCCTGGCCAAAGTAGCTGAATCACAGCTCACATACACCACTCTCTTAGGCGCCATCTTCACAATGGTTTCCAGGCACATTTCATCACATCCCTTCCTGGGCGGGTCTACCACGATTACGTCGGCGTATACATGATTTTTTTCAAACTGCTCCGGCAAAACCTCTTCTGCCTTTCCTACAAAAAACTCCACGTTGTCAATCCCATTTAACCTGGCATTTTCTCTGGCATCCTCGATGGCTTGGGGCACGATTTCCACTCCATATACTTTTTTTGCCTTCTGGGCTAAAAATAAAGAGATAGTTCCAATCCCGCAGTAAAGGTCCCATACAACCTCTCCGCCTGTAAGTCCGGCATATTCAAGGGCGGTGCCGTATAGTTTTTCTGTTTGTACAGGATTTACCTGGTAAAATGATAATGGGGAAATACGGTATTTTACTTCTCCGATGTAATCTGTGATGTAGCCTGGACCATGAAGGTTTTCTACTTTATTGCCCAGGATTACATTGGTTTGTTCTGTATTTATATTAAGGGAAATGCTGGTCATTCCGGGGATTTGCAATAGGCTTTCAACTAATTCTTCCTTATGAGGTAAACCTCTCCCATTGATAACCTGACAGACCATGATCTCTCCTGTTTTAAATCCTTTGCGGATTAATGTGTGGCGGATTAGGCCTTTATGGGAGGATTCATCATAGGGGCTGAGTCCATGCTTTTCCATGTGCGTCTTAATCCTTTGTAAAACCTCGCGGTTTTCTTCTACTCCTAACAGGCAATCGTCGCATCCAATAATCGTATGGCTTCTCCCTGCATAAAACCCGGCAATGATGTTTCCTTCCTTATCCACTCCCCAGGGGAACTGGGCCTTGTTTCGATATCTCCAGGGATCATCCATTCCCATGATGGGAAGCATGGGGATGTCTTTAAAGCCTCCGATTCTGGTGATGTTATTGTAAATCTTTCTCTCCTTGTACTTAAGCTGCTCCTCATAGCTCATGGCCTGAAGCTGGCATCCGCCGCATTGTCTGGCTACCGGACACCGGGGCTCTATGCGGGCGGGGGAGGGGGTGATGATTCGTTCTAACCTTGCGAATCCGTAGGATTTTTTTGTTTTCATTACTTTGGCTTCTATTTTGTCACCGATGACTGTATCTTTGATAAACCAGGTGAAGCCATGGGTTTTTCCTATGCCTTCTCCGGTTTCGCTTATATCTTCAATAATTGTTTCTATAATGTCGTTTTTCTTCCAATCTGCCATGGTATTGTATTCTCCAATCTGCATGTTTAAAGACTTGTTGTGAGGTGAGTCCGCAGTGCAAGCCATGGAATCCGAAGGATTCCATGGCTCACGGGCATTCGCCCTATGAAACAGGATTCGAATAAGTTTTTTCTTATGTGCAAGCACAACGAAAAAATTTATTCGCCTCCCGTTTCGCACTGCTCATTGCTTTCGTGAATATAGTTTACCCCCTTTCCCCCCAAGAAGCAAGATAATAAAAAAAACAGGAGCGGGACGCTCCTGGTAAGATATATAATCTCTTCCTTCTTTGTCCCGCTCCCGGAAATTTATTTGCCTTTTCCGTTGGCTTTTTCCATATGGATATTCTTTCCTTTGATCTTTACATCCTTCATAGCCTTTAATACAGCATCCGCAGTCTCCCTCGGAACTTCTACAAAGGTGTACTTATCATACATATCAATGCTTCCAACCATTCTTCCCGGCATTCCTGACTCTCCGGCAATGGCTCCCAGGATATCTCCCGGTTTCACATTCTGGTTCTTTCCAATGTTGATGAACAGACGGGCCACATCTTCCCTGGAGGAGGAATCATATCTGCCGCCGCGGCTATTTCCATTTCCGCTTCCGCTTCCATTTCTGCCGCGTCCCCGGCCTGTGCTGCCGTAATTGTCCAGATCGTCAAGAGAGCGAGGTTCTCTTGTATCAATGATGTCCTCATTTTCCTCTCCTAACATCATCTTAAGCAGGGCTGCTGCCAGATCCAGAGAGGTATAATCCTCTTCCAGAATCTTTTTCTCAATGATGTTTACCATCTTGCTTAAATCCGAATCATTGATGGTATCCGCCACACTTTCTAAAAGCTTATCAACCTTAATAGCGGTTACGTCATTTAAAGAAGGAATGGCCTGGGGAACGATCTTGGTCTTGCAATAGCGCTGGATGTCACGGAGCTTATAAACTTCCTTGCCCACCACAAAGCTGAATGCAATTCCTTCACGGCCTGCACGGCCTGTACGGCCGATTCTGTGTACATAATACTCATCGTCCTGGGGAAGGTCATAATTAAATACCGCTTCTACGTCGTCTACGTCGATTCCACGGGCTGCAACGTCGGTAGCCACAAGGATCTCTGTCTTACCGTTACGGAAGCTGTTCATGACCCTGTCACGCTGTATCTGCTTCAGATCACCGTGAAGGCCTTCCGCAAAGTATCCCCGTCCCTGAAGAGCCTGTACCAGCTCATCCACCTGCTTTTTAGTATTGCAGAAAACAACGGAAAGCTTGGGTGCGTACATATCGAGAAGACGGCACATAACCTCCATCTTGCTCTTTGGCTTTACTTCATAATAATACTGGGTAACCTTGGGAACGGTCAGTTCCTTTTTAACCACTTTAACGGTAACAGGCTCCTTCTGGAACTTTCTGGCTATTTCCATAATGGCCGATGGCATGGTGGCGGAGAACATAACGGTCTGGCGCTCCTCCGGAAGCTGGCTTAAAATGGTTTCCATGTCCTCTAAAAATCCCATGTTCAGCATTTCATCAGCTTCATCCATGACCACTGTATGAACCTGGTCAAATTTCACGGTTTTACGGCGCATATGATCCATCACACGTCCGGGTGTTCCAATGATGATCTGAGTGCCATCCTTTAAAGAACGGATCTGTTTTACAATATCCTGTCCTCCGTAAATCGGAACGACTTTGACGCCATGCATATATTTTGCAAGCCTGCGGACCTCATCTGCCACCTGAATGGCAAGCTCCCTGGTAGGGCAGAGGGCAACCGCCTGAAGCTTTTTTACTTTAGGATCAACTTTCTGAAGAAGGGGAATTCCAAACGCTGCTGTTTTACCGGTTCCTGTCTGAGCCTGACCGATAATATCCCTTTCCTCCATCTGCACCGGAATGGCCTGGGCCTGGATCGGAGATGCCTCCTCAAATCCCATATCTGCCACTGCACGCAGAATTCTCTCGTCTAACTGTAACTCATCAAATCTAACTGTCTCCATAAATGATTAGTCCCTTTCTCATGGCTAGCCGGGTTCCCATGTTGCCGACCGCCTCACACACACTTTCGCAAATAAAACGAGAGGCATCAGGCACGTTTCAGACCTCCATCCTCTCGTTTCACACAAGCATAAACTATAACAGATTTTTTTTTTCATGTCAAGGGTATGACCTTAATTTTTATTTCCGAAACCAGCCGTTTCTTTTAAAGTACCAAATTTCCACCACAATCAGAAATAAGCTGACAAAAATGCAGACCAGATACCCGTAAGTCCAGTTCAGCTCCGGCATATTTTTAAAGTTCATTCCATACCAGCCTGCAATCAGGGTCAGAGGGGAAAACACGGCGGTTGCCATGGTTAAAAAAGACAGAGAATGGTTCCTCCTGGCCTCCATCCGGGACTGGTGCATTTCCCGAAGCTGGAGGGCATATTCACGGAGCTCCCTGACCTGTTCCGCCAGCCGTTCCATACGCCCGGCAAACAAATGAAAGAATGCGCATTCCTCTTCCTTTAAAAGCCCGTTGTAATTTTCCGTCAGGGTCTGGCTCACGTTGAGAAGCTGTCCATAATAGGAGGAAATCCTGGCCAGCTCTTTTCTCACCTTTAATATAGAAGCGGGGACATCCATCCGGCTGTGCTCTCCCCTCATAATCCGGTCTTCCATTTCCGTCAGGCTTTCCTCATAGCTCTGCAAAAATTCCGCCTCATCCTTTACCAGAAATTCCAAAAGTTCAAAAAACAAGTGGGAAATGCTGGTCTTTTCCAATATCTGCTCCCTTTGGAGTTGGTGAAGGATTTTCTTCACTTCTCCGCTGTCATCTACAAATACAAGCTTTTCCTGATCCATGTAATAGCCGAATATCACCGGACTTCCCAGCAGATCCTTTTTATCCGGAACCACAAAGGTTCCGATGATGCAGTCCTTTAATAAGTCTGCCCTGCTGTACCGGGCATTTTCCAGGTTTTTTATGAGTAAATGGTCCTGGTAACGGGTATGGTGAAGCTTCCGGTACTCCTCCCGGCTCATGATCTCCACAAAGGCCTCCCCCGGTATCGCTGTTTCTCCCGGTTCCAGTGGAACCAGCTTTTTCTTTAACCGATAGCGCACGTTTTTCTCCTCCTGCCGCCCAATATGAATTCCTCCGGGACCGCTGTCATGGCCCGGTTTCTTTCAGTTTAATTCCGGGAGTCCATAATGTCAATATAAGAGGCTCCCCCGGCAAAACATCTGCCAGAGGAACCTCTTATATTGATTTTGATTTATTTATACCTGATAGAGCTGCCGAACAGCTCCTGCAATCATATTTGCCGTACCGGTTACACCAAGAAGAGAAGAATCAATCATCAGGTGTTTATGTTTGGGATCACTGGGTAAGTAGCCTGCGTATTTTTTGTGATAGGCGTTTCTGGCCTTATCAACGGAAGCGATCGCCCGTTTTGCTTCGGTAGGCGTCATTCCCAGGGTCTTTACGCAGTTTTCCACCCGTTTTGTATAAGAGGCGTAGATATAAATATGGACTGTATTTTTCTCATTTGCCAGCACAAAATCTGAACACCTTCCCACTACAATGCAGCTTGACTTTTTTGCCAGGTCCAGAATGATTCCCTTTTGAACCTCAAATATAATATCCTGCATGTAATCTTCATCGGTTCCCAAAGGAAACATGTGGGGAAGAAAAGCCTGTTTTGCCCGTTCTTCCTCATTGCTTATGGTAGAAACAGGGAGCTTCAGTTGATTGGCAACTGCCTCCACAATATCTCTGTCATAGATTTCCAGGCCCAGTTCTTTGGACAATTCCTTGGCAATAGGACGTCCCATGCTTCCGAACTCACGGGCAATGGTAATTGTAAACTTCTCCATTTAAAAATTCCCTCCCTAACCGGTTACAAGGGTTTTCTGGTAACCCCGTACCACACAGCTTAAAGCGAAACAGATGATAAAGTAGCAGAGAGCCTGAAAAGCAAACAGCATCAGCATGCCGCGCACATCGTATATGCTTCCCATAACAATGGCACTGTTTCTCATGAATTCTGCCACATCCACCATTTTTAAGAAGGAAGTATCCTTGATAATGGTGATTACCTGACTGAGCATGGCTGGAATGACCTTCTTATACATCTGAGGGAGTACAATATACCAAAGGGTCTGAACGAAACTGAAGCCCTGAGACTGGGCCCCTTCAAATTGTCCCTGAGGAATGGAGTTAAGACCTCCCCTGAATATTTCAGCCATAACTGCCGAGGTAAATAAGGATATGGCAAACACGGTTATTGCTACCTTATTTCCCTTAATGGTAAAGTAAATCCAAAGTATCCACAAAAGGTTGGGCGTACAGCGGAAAAACTCCGTATAAACAGCCACAAGGGTTCCCGCCCATCTCCATTTTCCCGTTGAATAGGTCCGAATGAGGGCTAAAAGGGTTCCGAAAAATGTACTGATTATGGTGGCCAGGATAGCCACCATAATTGTCATTCTAAGTCCCTTCAGCATGAAGGTCACATTAGCCGCTGTAAATATCTGATTAAATAATTCTCTCATGCGACCTCCTCATCCGACTGTAAGTCAATTCTTTTGGGAGCCGGCAGCCGCATGGAACGGATTTCCAGATAACGGGCCAGCCTTGCAAGCGGGAAACAGATAATAAAGTACATCAGGGCGCTGGTAAAGTATGCCTGGGCAAAGTACCCGCGTTCAGCACCCCAGGAGTCGGTAAAGTACATTAAGTCCATACCGGCCACCATAGCCAGTATGGAGGTGTTCTTCACCAGATTTAAAGCCTGATTTGCAAGGGGCGGCATGATAATCTTTATGGTCTGAGGCAGTATAATATGATACATGGTTTCCAGGTAAGAAAATCCCTGGGATGCCGCAGCCTCAGACTGGCCTTTTGGAATTGCTTCAATTCCAGTCCTTATGACCTCCGATATGTAGGCGCCATGATAAACCCCCACTCCGATTACCCCCAGAACGAATTTGGGAATCCGGAAGCCTGAACTGGAAAACAGCATGGGGAGTACCGAATAGTAGCACATCACCTGCAAAGCCAGAGGCGTATTCTGTATAAATTCCACGTAAACTCGTGAAAGTATCCTAAGCGGTTTGAATTTCGTCGCCGAAAACATACCGAATATCACTCCCAGGGCCAGCGCTACGGCCAGCCCTACGAATGATATTTTAAGTGTCATAAAAAATCCTGGTATATAGTATTCCGGAAATGCCTTAAACAGGGCATCCCAGCGTTTTGCATCAAAAAGACCTTTTATCATGTCAGTTTTCCTTTACGAAACAGATTACTGTAATCCCCATGTATCCTGAAGAGTTAATAATGAACCGTCAGAAATCATGGAAGTGACTTTTTCTTCTACCAGAGCAGCAAGCCCTGTATTTTCTTTTGCAGATGCCACTCCATATTCCTGTGGTGCAAAACGATCCTCTAAGATGTGGTTTCCGTCATTAACATAGCCTGCTAAGATCGCACGGTCAACAGAGAAGCAGTCGATCTGCTTGGTAGCAAGTGCCTGAGCCATTGCAGGATATCCGTCAAATTCCTGGAATTCAGGATTTACGTTAAAGCCTTTTTCATCTACATACTTCTTGAATACATCCTTGGTTGTGGAAGACTGGGCAACACCGATGATCTTCTTATCCAGATCTTCGATGGAATTGATGCCGGAATCCTTATTTACCAGTAAGCCTACAGCATCGGTGTAGTATGGAGTAGAGAAGTTATAGGTTTCTTTTCTTTCAGGTGTAATGGTGAAGGTAGCGATTACCAGATCGATTTCACCGTTTTCAAGAAGAGGTCCTCTTGTCTTAGCGGTTACGCCCTGGAATTCCACCAGTTTCTTTTCTTTTGCTTCAGCTGCAGTAACGCCGAAGATGGAGCCGGCGATCTCATATGCCAGGTCATCTTCAAAGCCTTCGTATTCTCCGGTTGCTGTGTTCTGTAAGCTGAGCTTCGGGAGATCAACCTTGCAGCCTACCTTTAAAACGCCGCGGTCAATAATCTTCTGGACGTCTGCCGCTGCGGCACCGCCTGCTGCTTCTGTAGACCCTGCTTCTGTAGAACCTGCTGCTGTGGTTTCTGCAGGAGCTGCTGTCGTGGTTGGCTCCGGAGTTGTTGAACCTCCGCAGGCTGTTAAGGATGCCGCCATGGCAAGGGTCAGTGCAAGTGATAACATTTTCTTCATCATAATTGTTCCTCCTCATTTTTTATTATTTAAACAACGTCCTTAGTGAAGGATTTTGCTTAAAAACGCTTTGGTCCGGTCATGTTCCGGAGATGTAAAGAAGTGTTCCGGAGTTCCCTCTTCCAGAATGTAGCCGCCATCCATAAAGATCACGCGGTCAGCTACCTGGCGGGCAAACCCCATCTCATGAGTTACACAGATCATGGTAATATTTTCCTGAGCCAGCTCTATCATAACGTTTAATACCTCCTGAACCATTTCAGGGTCCAGAGCAGAGGTCGGTTCATCAAAAAGAATCAAAGGCTGTTTGGTGCACAAGGCCCTGGCTATGGCCACCCTCTGCTGCTGTCCGCCGGAAAGCTGGATGGGATAATTCCCTGCCTTTTCCTTTAGGCCGACCCGTTCCAGACACCGGATGGCGTCTTTTCTTGCCTCTTCCTTGGAAACGTGCTGCAGTTTCATAGGTGCCAATGTGAGATTTTCCAAAACAGTGAGATGGGGGTATAAATTAAATTGCTGAAATACCATAGAAGAATACTTTTTCGCCATCTCCAGGTGGTTTTTCTTTGTCACCTCTGTTCCTGCTACAGTGACTTTGCCGCTGGTCGGCTCCTCTAAGTAATTGATACAGCGTATGAAGGTCGACTTTCCTGAACCGGAGGGCCCGATGATAACCAGCTTTTCGCCTTCTTTTACCGTAAGACTGATATCCCTTAAGACCTCTAAGTCTCCGAAGTTTTTCTTTAAGTTTTCAACTTTAACCATGTCTGGCATACTTCCATCCCCTCTCTTTTTGGACATTTTTCTGTAAAAAAAGCAAAAATCACCTAAGAATATTAAGTTCTTAAGCGTCTTTGCTTAATGTGGGCGTATGATTTCTGTTATTATAAAAAGTTTTATACCAAAAGTCAAGGATTATTTTTATTTCGGTAAAACGCCGGGGCCCTGGAAATCTCCTTTTCAAGGCCCCGGACATGTATTTAAATCTTGTCTAATATCTGTTTCAAGGCTTCATAAGCCATGGTAAACGCCTCTTCCCCGCTGAGTTTTTTCTTCTGGGAAGCGTTCTGTTCTAAGGCGTGAAAGCCTGCAAAATCACTTAAATGGGGCTCTAAGGAAAGGAAGCCCTCATATCCTTCATTTTTCAGCATTTTCAGGATTTCCTCCACATGGCCATCCCCCATTCCGGCGGGCACAACACTGGCATCAGACCACAGAGCATCTTTTATATGAACGTAGGAAATATAGGGTTTTAACATCTCATAAGCCTCTAAGGTATCCTGCCTGCACTGCACAAAGTTTGCAAAGTCAAAAACAGCCTTAAAATGATCCCCATAAAATGCCTTCATAATTTCCAAACACCGGTCAGCCACGTCCCCGTAAATATCCTTTTCATTTTCATGAAGAAGCAGGACATCATTGGCCTTTGCATAATCCACAAACTGTCCCAAACGGTCCATAACAGATTCCCGATATGGCTCATAGCCGCCATCCTGGGGCATGAAAAAGCTGAACATGCGGATGTTTGGGGTTCCCATCTCATGGGCGATTTCCACCGTATGCTTGTAAAGCTCCATATGAGGGTCAAAATCGTCTTTGATGTTGATTTTTCCGATGGGAGAACCTATGGAAGACAGGCGGATTCCCTCTCCATCAAGGCGTTTCCTAATCTCTCTCGCTTCTTGGATGGAATACTCCACCAGGCCCTTTCCGTTGACGCCCCGCATCTCCACATAGCTCATATTCAGCTTTTTTAACACTTCAATCTGCTTTTCCAGGCTCATATCGATTTCATCTGCAAAACCTGATAACTGTATTCCGTTCCACATAATTTTCTCTCCTTTTTCCTGCTTAATAGCTTCCTTCTGTATCAAATACCACACTGCTTCCCTCTTTTTTCCGTGAGGAAGCACGGCGTTTATTCAGCTCTTCCAAAAACAAATTTTCGTCAAAGGGCAGTTCCACTGCCTGATTCAGCCAACTGGATAAATGCATGGCATTGGACAGGGTCAGGCCGCTGATTCCCTCCAATCCTTCTGCAATCAAAGGAGTTCCGTGAAGGATTTTTCCTGCAAATGCTTTCATGACCCCTGGGTGCTGTTCATTTTCACCGTCTGTCTCCACCTCTGTCACTGTGCATTCCGGGGTGTCAAAGCCGCCTTTTGCAGTCTTACAGAAGGTGCGCTCATTGACGGCCAGCTTGTGAAGGGTCAGCTTGTCATGTTCACACACCAGCTTGCCCATTTCCATGGTGATTTCAAACCGGTTGGTGCCAGGTGCATCGGCAGTGGTGGTGACAAAGACTCCTGTGGCTCCGTTAGGGTATTCCAGGTAAGCGGTCACATCATCCTCTACCTCAATATCATGCCATTTTCCATTGTGGCAGAAAGCCTGAACCTTGCTGGGCATTCCGCATATCCACTGAATTAAGTCCATGTTGTGAGGGCACTGGTTTAATAAAACGCCTCCGCCTTCTCCATCCCAGGTGGCTCTCCAGCTTCCGGAATCATAATAAGACTGGGTCCTGTACCAGTCTGTTACAATCCAGTTGACCCGCTTAATGGCTCCCAGTTCTCCGCTTGTGACCAGCTCATGCATTTTCCGATAAATGCAATTGGTTCTCTGGTTGAACATCATGGCAAAGACACGGTCACTTTTTTCTGCCGCTTCGTTCATTTCCCGCACCTGTTTTGTGTAGACTCCGGCAGGCTTCTCACAAAGAACATGAAGTCCCTGGCTTAAGGCCATGATGGACAATTCCGGGTGCTGATAATGAGGTACTGCAATGAGAACTGCGTCGCATATTCCTGACCCGATCAAATCCTTTCCCTCTTCAAAAACAGTAACGGATTCCGGAAGATTTTCCTTCGCCCAATCTCTTCTGCTTTCCTGGCGGTCTGCGATTGCAGCCAGCTCCAATTCAGGAACCTTGCTTTCTATCAGGCTCTTGCAGTGGTTGGTTCCCATGTTTCCAATTCCGATAATTCCCAGTCTTACCTTATCCATCTTTTACCTCTCCTCTTTTCTCGCTGAATCGTAAATATCCATCATGGTGTAAAATGTATTTTCCGTGGAAGCCAGATCATTGGCATAAGCCTTCCCGGATTCCAGGCAGTCATAAAAATCCCGGATACAGGCCTCATGGCCGTTTCCCCAGTAGGCTTTTCCAGGCATGGAGGTTTTAGGGGCCTGCCACATGACCGTCTCCTCGTCTTCCCCATTCTGATACCAGACAGAGGTTCCTTCCAGGCGGACAAATCCATTTTCGCACACAAGTTCCAAAAATACAGGCGCATCAGCCCCATAGGCAGTGGTGGCATAAAAGCTGGCACTCACCGGTTCCGGTCCTTCTGTAAAGGCCATATATGCCTCCAGGGTGTCCTCTATATCCACAATGCCCTTTAAGTGGTGGTTGCTCATGGAGGCTTCCGTCCATACCGGCTTTCCAAGCCAGTTTAAAAGCAGATCCAGGGCATGAATGGACTGGTTGATCAGTGCTCCGCCTCCCTCTGTTTCAAGCTTTCCACGCCAGCCGCTTTCTGTGTAGTAAGAGGCATCCCGGTGCCAGGTCACAAAAGCTCTTGCCCCCTTAATCCGTCCCAGGCCCTCTTCTGCCAAAAGCTCAGTGACCTTTTTAGTAGTTTCGTTATACCGGTTCTGAAAACAGATTCCAAGCCTTCCCCGGCTTTCTTTGGAAGCCATTAAAAGTTCCCGGAACTGTTCCCTGGATATGGCAGGCGGCTTTTCCATAAACACGTGAATTCCCCTTTTTAAGGCTTTTACTGCCATGGGCACATGACAGTTATGAGGGGTGCAGATGTGAACCGCGTGAAGCTCTTCTGCCTCCAGCATTTCCTCCATGGATTCATATGCAGCCGCCTTTTCTTCTGTAAAACGGGCGGAATATTCCCGGGCCCGTTCTATGCGGATATCTGCCATAGCGCATAGCTCTGCCTGCTTTATTTCTTTCAGGATACCGGCATGGACTCCGCCTATATTTCCGCAACCAATCACCCCAACCCGAATCATGATTTAATCCCCTTTTCTTTTGATTGTTTCTGTGGTAAATTTATTATACAATGTTTTTGACGCAATTTGCTTGCGCAGATTGACTATAAGTATGCGTAGGTTGTCTATTTCAGGAGGAGGACATGAACAAAGAACCCAAATACGATTACAGCGAATTTCCCGAGCCCTACAGCTGCAATTTTACCACCAGCCAGATAGCTGGAAATGTGGATTTTCACATGCATAACAGCCATGAAATCTACCTGCTTTTAGACGGCCACATTCAGTATTTCGTGGAAAATGTCTGCTACGATATGACTCCAGGAAATTTAATCCTGTTTTCCAACCGGGAGATTCATAAGGCCATCAATACCAAGGACAAGTCCTTCACCCGGCTGGTCATCCATGTAAACCCGGCCTTCATCCGCCCTTATTGCACCCCTGACACCAATCTTTTGGACTGCTTTCAGAGAAAGCCTGCTACCGGCAACAAGGTTCTCCTCTCCGGGGAAGAATACGAAAGCCTGTCTGCCCTGGCCCGCACCCTGGAAAAGGCAATAAAAAACCGCTGCTCATACGGCAGCGATTTAACGGCTGTTACAACCTTAATTCAGATATTAATACTCATTAACAAAGCCTGGCAAAAGACCAGTTCCTCTAAAACTGCCCCAAGGCCCCACAAGGCCCAGGCCATTATGAGTTACATAGACAAGAACCTGACAAGTCCCCTGACCCTGGACTCCATTTCCCAGGCCCTTTCACTTGATAAATACTATTTAAGCCATTTATTTAAGTCAGAGACAAAAAGCAGCATTTTTCAGTATATCGTGGTAAAACGGGTTTCTCTTGCAAAAGAACTGCTGTCCCAGGGACATACGGTTTCTGAAGCCTGCCATTTGTCCGGCTTTAACGATTATTCCAATTTTATCCGCACCTTCCGCCAGACTACGGGATATACTCCGGGGCAGATTAAACGGCTGAACCAGTAATGAACTCCTATTTCAGCCGGTAAACCGGGTCCCCGGGGTATCCGCCCCGGATTTTCTGCATCCCTCTCTGCACCGCATCCTTGGAGTCCTTCCAGTCCGCGTCT
The DNA here is from genome assembly GCA_002389905.1 of Hungatella sp. UBA4396. Taxonomy (GTDB): domain Bacteria; phylum Bacillota; class Clostridia; order Lachnospirales; family Lachnospiraceae; genus Lacrimispora. The sequence goes on from DGRE01000015.1 coordinate 31,059, forward strand.
TTATTGGCATAGTCGAATTTTTCAATAAACCAGTCAATATCCCCGGACACCCGTTCCATGTTCTGTTCCATAAGGTTAAAGATAATGGGATAGAATTCCTTCCGTTCCCCGTCGCTCAAATACTGGTCTGCGCCCTGGCATAAATCTCCGAAATGGTGGAGGCAGAAGCCCTTTCCGGCCTTCAGTTTTTCCCGAAATGCAGAATCCTTTTTGTATAAATGGAAAAATGTGGCCCGGTAACGTTCATACCGCTCTGAAAAACGGTCACAGATGTAGCAGGTCTTTTCCTTTTCTTCAACCCATGACTGGATAGAATTCTCATTTCCGCTCTTTCCCTTAAGACGGTCCTTGAAAGAGGTTTTTCCGGGAGCAAAGCCCTGAAACTCTTCCTTCATCTCTTTGATCAGCTTCTTATAATAAGTTTTTAAAATCCAGCCGTTTCCAAGGGCATTGCCGTAATCAAACATCTTTTTCTGATGCATCCGGCAAAAGCCTTCTTTATCTGTGCTTTCTCTTGTATCGCTCTCCATATAAGAAGCGCAGGAGCCAAGTACAAAGTCCATCAGCTCCTGCTCTGTTTTCCGCTCCAGGAAGCAGAAAGGGCATTCCTCTCCTGTATCCATGGCATCATTTAATGGTATTTCATATAGTTTTTCTTTCATGTTTTCCGGGCTCCTTTCCATAGACACCTCATTCCTGATGCAGTATAATAAATATGCTGTCGACTCTTTCCAGCAGGAAGGAGGTGTCTGCATGGAATGCTTAACTACTTTCATTCTTTCTGTCATGGCAAGTGTAGCTGGCTACTACATATGCAAATGGTTAGACAGAAAGCGTAAAGACAGCTAACCTAAAATGAAATCCCGCGTACTGGCATACGCGGGATTTCTCTTTGTGTTTTTGTGTTCACATGGTCTTAACTACCTTCTTAGCTACTATTATAGTACACCAAATTTGATACATTGTCAAGATTACACCTTAAACCGATACCCCACTCCCCATATGGTTTCAATATACTGAGGCTTTGCTGTATTGAACTCAATTTTTTCCCTGATCTTCTTAATATGAACCGTAACCGTGGCAATATCGCCGATGGATTCCATGTCCCATATCTTGCTGAACAGCTCTTCCTTTGTATACACATGGTTAGGGTTCTGAGCCAGGAAGGTCAAAAGGTCAAATTCCTTGGTGGTAAAATTCCTCTCTTCTCCATTGACCCACACCCGCCTTGCGGTCTTGTCGATCTTAAGGCCCCGGATTTCAATGATTTCATTGTCCGGCATGCCGCTTCCGATCAGCCTTTCATAGCGTGCTAAATGGGCCTTTACCCTGGCAACCATCTCGCTGGGGCTGAAAGGCTTTGTGATATAATCATCAGCGCCCAAACCCAGGCCCCGGATCTTATCAATATCCTCTTTTTTTGCAGAAACCATGATAATAGGTGTATTCTTCACCTCTCTCACCTTCCTGCATATCTCAAAGCCATCCACTCCCGGAAGCATCAGATCCAGGATCACCAGATCAAAATCCTCATGAAGAGCCATATTAAACCCTGCTTCTCCATTGTTCTCAATCTCTACCTCAAACCCGCTCAGCTCCAGATAATCTTTCTCAAGCTCTGCAATGCTTTCCTCATCTTCAACGATCAGTATTCTGCTCATTCCTGTATGACCTCCTGATATTTTCTTAAAACGAAATGGATCTCCGTTCCAATTCCTGCCTTACTGGTAGCCCATATCCGGCCTCCATGATCTTCAATGATCTTTTTCACAATGGATAAACCGATTCCGCTGCCTCCCTGGGAAGAATTCCTGGAAGAATCGGTGCGGTAAAACCGGTCAAAGATATTTGGCAGATCCTTTGCCGGAATTCCTCTGCCATTGTCCTCAATTTCCACCTGAATGAAATCTCCCACATCCTTAATCCGGATATTGATGATTCCGCTTTTCTTATCCATGTATTTCACAGAATTGCTGACAATATTGTTGATGACCCGGCGCATCTGCTCCGCATCTGCGATAACCGACACATCCTCGTCCACATAATTAAAATACCCAAGTTCAATATTTCTAGCCTCCATCTCAAGCCCTACCTCATCAACGCAATCCCGGAAATAACCAGCAACATTGATTTTGGAAAATGTATAAGGGATTTTATTGGTATCGATCTTGGAGTAAAAAGTCAGCTCATCGATCAGCTTATCCATATCATTGGCCTTGTTGTAAATGGTTCTGATATAGCGGTCCAGTTTTTCCGGGGAGGACGCCACCCCGTCCATAATGCCCTCCACATAGCCCTTAATGGCTGTAATGGGGGTTTTTAAGTCGTGGGAAATATTGCTGATCAATTCTTTATTTTCCTTGTCATACTGGATCTTTTCCTCTGCGGATTCCTTTAGGCGTATTCTCATCTCCTCAAAATCCTGGCAGAGCTGGCCGATCTCATCGTCATTTTCCACCTCCAGGGCAAAATCCAGATTACCATCCCGGATATTCTTGGTAGCAACCTGCAGCCTTCCCAAGGGACTTACTACGGACCGGTACACCCACATGACCAGGGTTGCATCGGTAAAAATGATGATCAGAATAATAGCCATCAGCATCTCCGCCATCATAACCTTGATCTCCGGCAAAAGTCCATCTACATTGGAAACAACGAATAGGCTGCCCTTATCCTTATCCGGATACAGAAAATCAATCTGCTTTACCAGATGCTGGGTTTCTCCGTCTAAATAAATGGCCCCGTCAATAGTGCTGTCAATTTCCTCAAATTTTGGAAGCTGTTTGTAAAGACCCTGGGTAATATGGCTGTTTCCGTCAAAGACCAGCTCCTCTCCCTTCCGGACGATCATATAGGCATATTTGGACATAAGCCGCTCATTGAGCATATTCAGATACTCAGGGTCAGAAATCTTCTGGGGATCGTTTTCTAAAAACTGGCTGATCTCCCTTAATTCCGCTCCGGTCAGGCGGTTAAAAATCTGCAGAGAATTGCCGGATAAAAGATCCACCTGCTCCGTTAAATTATAGGCTTTCCGGAAAGCCTTCATCTGATAATTGCCAAGCCCCAAAACCACTGCAAATATGAGGATTAAGGGGATTACAGTAATAATTACAAAGGCTACCACCAGACGGGTTCTCAACCTTAATTTCAATTTTTTCGCCCCTCTCATGGTTTGATCCTAAAAATTGCAACAAAAAATTAAATTCATGTAAGGGTATTATATCACACCTGGCCCAGAGAATTTATAAAACAATTCTAAAATTTAAGATAAGTCCTGATAACCGTTTTTTTACGCAAAAAAACCAGGGCTTTCATCCTGGTCTGAGGATAAAACCCTGGTTTTTTATATGAAATTTATAATTCGCTGGAATCGATTCCAAAATGTTCAAAAAGGATCTTTTCCGCCTCTCCGTTCCACAATCCTCTATGGGCCTTGCAGGATTCACTGAGCTTTTTAAACAGTGGGTCGGTTTTGCCCAGCTCCTCAAAGTCATCAATGGCCGTCAATGGCATATCAAACTGGGTATAAGTCAGCTTCTTTCCTCCGGGTATGGAAGACAGATTCATGGTCGCCTCTGCAATGCAGTCAATTCCGCCCACATGGGTCACCATAACCGCCGGTTCAATGGCTCCTTCTGCTGAAAGCTTGTTGGCTTCAATCAGGTCATCGGTGTTGCCGCCTGTAGTTCCCATAATGTGGGTGCTGGTGTAATGGCAGTTATAGAGATTGATTTCCGCTTTAAACTGGTTATCGGTAGGACCGGCAAAGAAGTTCATGCAGCCATCAAAGGCCAGCAGCTTATCTCCCATTTCTGCCACTTCTCTGACAGGAATGTATACAAACACATCATCATAGCCATGGCCGCCTGTAAGAGCTATTAAGCCGGCAACAGGGTCTTCCATCTTACTGGTATTTACGTAAAGAAGCTCGATTCCCCTCTCCCTTGCAGATTCCTCTGAAATCACTTCCTTTGCCCGTGCAATCCGTTCATCACTAATATCGGTTACCACGATCCGTTTTGGCTTATTTTCAAACTGGAGGCCATAGCTGACGGCTCCCAGACCCATGGGGCCGCAGCCTCCCATGATCAGGATATTTCCATCCACCTTTGTGCCCATAGCATGATCGTAATTACGTTTATTGGTGTGGTAGTTGGCATGGAACCCGCCTATGATGCAGCTCATAGGCTCTCCCAAGGATGCCTCAAAGAAGCTCTCCCCTGTATACTCCAGAAGGCATCCCAGTTCCATGACTTCATTAGGCATAATGCAGTAAGTGCATGCGCCTCCGCAAAATTCATAGGAATAACCGGGAGAATCCAGCTTTCCCATGTAGTTTAAGGCAGGCTGCAGGGAAAACTTCTGTCCCGGCTGAAACTGATCCTGCCACTTTTTTCCCACCTCTACGATCAGTCCTGCGCATTCATGGCCGATGATCACCGGATTGGTGCTGATATTTTTAGGTGCCCGTTTATGTTTATCTCCCTGTTGTACCAATTTATAGGTAGACATACAAATGCTGTCGCTCACAATTTTTACAAGAACTTCATCGTCCTTGATCTGAGGCAGTTCAAATTCCTCCAGCCTCAAATCATCCTTACCATACATTCTCACTGCTTTTGTCTTCATATTTATCTCCTCCAACCTGATTCATTCAATCTCATTTACGAATTTCCAATAATTCCGCCTTTTTAGCCAGTTCATCCACCAGCTCCCGGCTTGGGGGCTTGGTTCCTATGCTGGTAACTGCTCCTGCCGAGGCTCCCATGCATAGGCGGATGCAGTCTTCTAAAGGAAGCTTTTCATCCCAGCCATAAGCCATAGCCCCTACCAGGGCATCTCCGGCTCCGACAGTTGAATGGGCCTTTACCAGAAGTCCGGGACAACGGTACCGTTTCTCCCTTGTTAAAAAAACTGCCCCCATCTGCCCCATAGAAATCACCGCCATTTGGGTTCCATTATCCAGCAGCCCCTGCCCCATGGTAACCAGTTCCTGCTCGGAAGCCCGGTAATCCATCTGGTAATAGCGTTCCAGTTCGGAACGATTCGGCTTTAGCATATCCGGTGACGCCTTCAATGATTCAGAAAATAACGGGCCGTCTGCATCTAACAGAACCTTTGCACCCTTCCTGTGAGCCGCTTCCGTAATCCTGCGGTATATGTCAGTGGGTATGCCCTTCGGTATGCTTCCTGCCAGAACGAACAAGGTTTCCGGCCCTGCATAGCCGTCAAGCCGCTTCAGCAGGTCTTCCAATTGCTCCTTAGACACCTCTGGCCCTGGTTCGTTGAGCTCCGTCACCTCCCCGTTTTCTTCCACTACCTTTAAATTAGTTCTGGTTTCCCCATTCACTTCCACGAAATCCATTTCAATGCCCTGGTCTGCCAGAACGTGCTTAATGATGGTGCCGTTTATTCCTCCCACAAAGCCTGCGGCAATGCTTTTTCCTCCCAATTCTTTTATGGTCTTAGAAACGTTAATGCCCTTGCCTCCTGCATCCAGCTCCACCCGTTTGATCCGGTTCAAATCCCCACGCTCAAGCCGGTCAATATCCACTGTTTTATCGATGGCTGGATTCATGGTAACTGTAACAATCATCAGGAACACCCCTTTCCCGTAAACATGGTATGAATTTCTTCTGCGCTGTATCCCACGATCCGGTCCACATCTGCCGGGTCGGCCAGGCACTCCGCAATGACTGAGAGTATTTCTAAATGCTCCTCTCCTGATCCTGCAATTCCTATGACCAGCTTCACCATTTCCCCGCCCCAGTCCGTTCCGTCAGGAAATACCATGACCGCAATTCCGGAGCGCTTAATCGTCTTTTTCGCTTCCTCCACACCGTGAGGGAGTGCGATTCCGTTGCCGATGTTGGTGGGAAATGACAGCTCCCGCTTCAGCATTGCATCGATGTAGGATTCCTCCACACATCCGCTTTGACACAGCAGTTGTCCCACCTGTCTGATGATCTCTTCCTTTTCTCCTGGCCTGCAATTTAAACGGATATTCTTAAGCTCCAGAAGTTCTGCCTTTTCTTCTTTCTTTTTCCCATATCCAAACACGTCTTTGCCCTCCTGTGCTAACTTTCTACTTAAATTATAGCGGTATGCACTCTCCTTTTTCAATGAAAACAAAATGGCATTTGGCGCCATCTGATAATGCCAAATCTGAGGGTTCCTGATTTCCATAACACAAAAGTGTGTATGCCGGCGGCTGATAAAAAGCCATTGACACACACACTTCTGCTCATTTTGATCCTCACATCTTATCCAGATAATGCTTAAAATATTGATTCAAATACCGGGAAACCAAAGCCCTTATTTCTTCTTTTTCCCCGAACCTGACAGCTTCCAGAAATTCTTCTTCCTCAATCAGCCGCTCGCTCAGCACTCCTAAAATCTCACTGTTTTCTGCCGCATGGTCATCCTTTGGCACCAGCATGACCAAAACAACACTGACTCCCCTGAAATATGGGTCAAGAAAGGGCTTTCCATCCTTTGTCTGGCAGACGGAAAACACCGGCTTTGCCACACCCTCGGTTCTGGCGTGAAGGAGGGCAAAGTTTAAGTCGGGAAATATCTGGCTGCACAATTGTTCCCGTCTCATTAAGTCCTCCTGAATCATTCTCTGCCGGTCCGCGTAAACCGCCAGCTTTTCACTGACAGCAATCAGCAGCTCTTCAAAGGTGATTCCATTATCCACCCGCTGGAATTCCATAAGCCTTATGATGCTTTTGATCTGGACAGCCATAAAATTCACCTGATCCAGTTGGATTGTAAACTCCTGATTATCCTGTTTTTTCGGCACGTATTCAAACTGGCGCACCTTTCCGGCTATCCGTTCCATGTCCTCAGCAGGAAGCAGAGGGCTTACGTACAGGATATCGGCCTCCTCACTGAGGGACATGGTGGATACAAAGAAATCCGTTTTACTGAGCACATAAGGGGTCAAATCCGTCATTCCATAAACGGACAGCTCCACCCTGTCCGAAAAATCCCTGGCAATTTTGGAAGACATGAACCGTGAAATTCCGATTCCGCTGGCGCATACAATCCCCATATTTACCTTTCTCCGGCTTTCCTTTCTGCTCTCCATACGGACCTCTGCGGCACCGAAATGAATGGCGAGGAACCCGATTTCTGATTCCGGCACCTCATACCCGTACTTTCCCTCGATCACCTTTGCAACGGTTCTGCACCGCTCAAAAATCCCGGGATAATCCTGTTTAATCTGGTCCAGCAGGGGATTTTGAATCTTCATACCATTGGCAAGGCGGACCAGCGTGGGCTTTAAATGGGCAATTAAGCCCTGAATTACAAATTCCTCATCCTGTTTTAACAGATAGGCAATGTTTTCATCATAGCAGTCAATCATTTCATTAACCACATCCCACAGCTCCCTGGACTCTTCTATCTCACTTCTGGACTTTTCATCAATGTTTAAGTTCTGAATCTTAGACCCCTTGATGTGCAGGCAGATGTAAGCACATTCAATTTCCGGAATTTGAATCTGAAATTCCTCTTCCAGGGATCTGGTGATGGTTTCCGCCAGGTCATAGTCCGGGTCATTTTGCAGGGAATCTTCCATAAGGGGATTTTCCTCAATGATCTCCTGCCTGCGGATGCGGTTTACGGCAATAGCCACATGGATGACCAGTCCAAGGTAAGATTCCTGGGTCAAATTGAGAATACGCTTGTCCCGTATCCGCAAAATGCAGGCTGTCACCCGCTTTACAATATCGTCGTCTAAAATCCGGTAAATATTTCTCTCACTTTTATTCTGAACCACCTTCAGTACAGACTGGTTCCGGGCCTCGTACATCTCCTGTATGATTTCCGTATGGATATTTTCATCAATAAATACCCTGAGGGCGCGGCGGAAATCCCGCTCGCTGCCCTCAATGAACACACCGTATCCGGGCTTTCTCTTTATTTCCAAATGGTATTTGTGAAACCACTCCTTCACCGCCTCCAGGTCAGAGCTGACGGTGGCCTCGCTGACTCCAAAGAGGTCACTGTAGTAATACAGCTTTTTTAATGTCTTATCCTTTAGAATTTCCAGAATCAGGCGCTTTTGACGTTCAATCCGGTCTGAAACATCAAGGGCATCGTCTGCTTCCAGTTCCTCCTTTAAGGCTTCCATCAAGTCCTTCTCTCCTTCCAGCCAGATTCCGGTTCCTGTTTTGGAGCAAAAAGTGAGCCCATATTTCTTTAATGCCTTTGGAATGAATTCCAGTTCCCTTTGTACTGTTCTTTTGCTGATGTTTATCTGATCCGCAAGCTGTTTGACAGGAACAGGCCCGTTTTCATTTATAAGAGCCAGAACGATCTGCTGCATTCTGGGTGTAAAATCACTACTTGCCATCTTCCCCACCTCCCATTAACCAGTTCAGGAGTTCTTTATAGCCGGACATATCCGTCAGATTCTCCACAGTAAAACAGGGCTTATTGATTTCCGGCAGAAAACGGGCAAAGCTCTTTTGACAGACGATCACATCCGCATCCTCGGGAATGCGGTCAGCCGATACATGGAACACCTCAATGCCTGTCAAGCCTTCCAGCTTCAGCCTTTTCTTAAACAGAGCACCCGCCATGGCACTGGAGCCCATGCCTACGTCGCAGACAAAATATATTTTGGCTTGTTGAATTCTTTTCACCTGTATCCCTTCGTCTTTCTGTATATTTTCTTCCTCAACAACAAGCTTTCCCTTTTTTCCCGACATAATCAGGCAGGAAAGCAGACATGTCACTGCGGCGGAAATCAAAATCCCCATAATCACGCCCAGCCAATGGCTTTTGTCCGCCATAATCAGAATGGTGAGCACGCTTCCGGGAGAGGCGGGGCCTAAAAGTCCGCTGCCTGTCACCATAAAGCAGTAATTTCCTGCAATACTGCCTGCTATGGCAGCAGCCAATAACCGGATATCCGACAGCACATAGGGGAAATAAATCTCATGTATGCCGCCTAAGGACTGGATAATAAGGCTGGAATACATCTGCTTTCTCATATTTTTATAAATCAGGGCATGGGCCAGCAAAATTCCAAAACCAGGCCCCGGATTGGTTTCCAGAAGAAATAAAATGGAACTGCTGTTTACTTTCAACTGCTCCAGGCCAAGAGGGAGAAAAAAGCCGTGGTTGATCCAGTTGTTGAAAAAAATCACTTTTAGAGGCTCTACCAAAAAGCTGATCAGGGGAATGACTCCATGTTTTATCATCAGTGACAAGCCGTTTCCGAGAAAACTGATCAGCCATGCGGCCAGCGGTATCATCAGGTAGTATGTAAACACTCCTGCCAGAAGCCCCAGCCCTGCCAGATACAAATTGGTGAAAAGCATCTCAAATCCGGCCGGAATCCGGTTCTTAATCCGGTCCAGACCCTTCCGGCAGAAAAATCCTGCAAGGCTTCCTGCTATGGCAGACAAAATCATGGCAGAAGCAGGTTCCGTCATAACAACGGCAGAAGCGGCCAGGGTGCCGGCTAAACCGCCGGCATCCCCGCCGCACACTGTTCCTGCTTTGTATCCCATAAATACCGGAATCACCAGAAAGGACAATATATTGGACATTTCAAACAAATACTTATTCTGAAATGCTCCTGCTGAAAAGACTGACAACAGTCCTGCTGTTACAAACAAAGGTATGCATTCAGCAATGATCCTGCTGTAATATTTCAGAATTCTTTCCGTTAGCTTCATCAATGCAGTTCCCCTTTTGAATCCGTGATCTATATTTATAAGTATTATACCATGGTTTACAAGCGGATACCAGAAAGGCTGTTTTTATTTTTTCAATTTTTCTACTAATTGGTCGTACTCCGGAGCGGCCAGGAAATTGGTGATTAAGATCAGTTCAGCCTCAGGATTGCTGTGGGCCGCCCTTTCTTTCAGTTCCCGGTGGGTCACTACGATCTGCGCATCACTTGGAATAGAAGAAACCGGGGAATGAACCACTTCAATATCTCCAAATCCGGCTGCTGCCAGCTTCTTTTTCAATACCGTAGCTCCCATAGCGCTGGAGCCCATTCCGGCATCACAGGCAAAGACGATTTTTTTAATGGTTCCTGTAAAGGCTTCTTTCTTTTCTTCCTGCTGGATTCCTTTGGATTCCTGCTTCATCTGTTTTACTTTTTCCTGAGAGTCCTCCAAATCCACGCCTTTTGCTGTAAACTTCAGCAGAGGAAGTGATACGACGAAGGAAACTGCTGCTGCTACTGCAACGCCTGCCAATACGCCAAAGTATTCACCTCTTGGAGTCATTGCAAGAACTGCCAGAATGCTTCCAGGTGATGCAGGTGAGGTAAGACCTATGCCAAAGAGCTGGAATATGAAGATTCCGCTGGCTCCTCCTGCCATAACTGCAAGAAGTAAAAGGGGGTTCATCAGGATATAGGGGAAGTAAATCTCATGGATTCCGCCTAAAAAGTGGATAATCACTGCACCGGGGGCTGAGCTCTTAGCTGATCCTTTTCCGGCAAGACAGTAAGCCAGCAATACTCCAAGTCCCGGTCCCGGGTTGGCTTCAAGCAGGAAGAATATGGATTTTCCCATTTCCTCTACTTGCTGGATTCCCATAGGAGAGAGAATTCCATGGTTGATAGCATTGTTCAGGAACAAAATCTTAGCGGGTTCAATAAAGATGCTTGCCAGAGGAAGTAGCTTGCGGTCCACGAAGAATCCAACTCCCGCTTCCATGACCTGATTCATGACTGTAACAACAGGTGCAACTCCCTTCAGTGCGATAACCGTAAGAATAGCTCCGATAATGCCCATGGAAAAGTTATTTACCAGCATTTCAAATCCGGCCGGAATCTTTCCTTCCATCTTGCGGTCAAACTGCTTGATCACCCAGGCACTGACAGGTCCTACAATCATTGCTCCGATGAACATGGGAACACTGGAACCAACAACCACACCCATGGCTGTAATTGCGCCGATGACACCGCCCCGCTGTCCGTAAACTGCCGCACCGCCCGTATATGCGATTAAAAGAGGCAGGAGCACAGAAGCCATGGGTGATACCAACGCTCCAAGAGTTTCATTGGGATACCAGCCTGTTGGAATAAACAGCGCCGTAATCAATCCCCATGCAATAAATGCACCAATATTTGGCATTACCATACCGCTTAAAAAGCGGCCGAATACTTGTATCTTCTCCTTCATATGCATACCCTCACTTCATTATATAGTATTACTGCGTAA
>DGRE01000018.1 GCA_002389905.1 Hungatella sp. UBA4396
GCAGGAGAACTTTCCTATTACAAAATAAACAGGAATGAGAATTCCAGCGGCTCCGTAATGTTTCCTAAAAATGCAGTGAGACAGCAGGTGAGGATAACACCTTTGGCAATCTTTCTGTTTTTCAGGAAAGAGGTGCGGTACATGGCCAGACCTATGGCCGGCACACGGAACAGGGTTGTCAGCATCTGCGCACCTGCCAGGTAACTGGTAAGGGTGGGCATAAGCTGGCCCCAGTATTCGCTGGATGGCCCTAAGTTAAATAATACTTCATTGGTTGCATTTAAGATTCCCACATACTCTGTTCCATTGATCATGTAAGTTCCGCCGGCTTCTGTAAAGCGGACGATGGAAGCCAGAACATGATGGAGTCCAAAGGGAATCAGCGCACGGTTTAAAGCGTAATAAATGGCATTTCCTATATAAGGTGTTGTGAAGATAAAGGAAATGCTGATAAGGAAATTGGTCAGCATATTCCAGAATACCGGAATGATCAGGCCAATAGGGATCATCAGTGCAAAAGTGATAATCGGAATGGACTTCTTTCCCCCAAAGAATGCGAATGCCAGAGGAAGCTCCAGACGGTAAAACCGGTCCGCCACCTTGGCAGCCGTCAGACCTGCAATAATACCTCCCAGGGCCTCAATCTTTAATGTCTGAATCCCCAGAACCGTACCCTGCCCCACCTGAGCCGCAACATCTGCCTCAGCCAGAGTTCCTGTCTGTTTTAAATAAACACTCATTACCACGTTCAGTGTCAAATAACCCACGACAGATGCAAAAACCGCAATCCCTTTTTCATTTTTTGCCATGCCCTGGGCAACACCCATGGCAAACAGCAACGGAATATTGTTAAAAATAATACTTGTAATGGTTTGTAAACTGGACAAAACAAGCTTTAAAATTTCATTTCCAAAAATCGGAAATTTCTCTACCATGTAAGACTGCCCCAAAGCACTGCAAATTCCCATAACCATACCAATGGGTGCAAGAACTGCGATAGGCAGCAGCAGTGAACGTCCAAATATCTGGATACTGTCTTTCCAGCTAGACTTTTTATTTCCCATATTTTTTCCCTTCCTTTGTTATGACATTGTGGTTTTAAGGCGCGTCTTAAACTTATATTCATTATGGCAAACTTTCTCGGACGCTTCAAGGCAAAAAAGATACATTTTATTGTTGCGTTTAGTTACCTTTAAATTTATAATAGAACCATTACAATATGCCGGTATGGGAGGGATTATATTATGGGATTGAGCTACAGCGATTTGAACCTGCTGCGCTTTGTACAAAGAAGACAGAAAATTTCCTTATCAAAGGCTGCGCTGCAGTTTGAAAAGGATGAAATATCCATACGGAGGACCGTTGACCGGATCAACCTCTTTTCCTCAAAGCCTTTGGTGGAAATAAAAAAAGGCTTCTGTTTAAGCCGTTTAAGCTACAAGGAATTTGTGGATTTTATCCAGCAGATCACCATGGAAGACTACGCCAGCTCCTACATTGAGCGAATCCGGGTCATGATTGTGACCATTTTCTTTCACGGCTATGTCAATGCCTCTTCCTTATATGAGAACTGGGGTATTTCCCTTACCACGAAAAAGCAGGATACCGCTTACTTAAGGAAGCTTCTGGAAGAACACGGACTTAAGCTTTTAACCTTAAAGAAAAAAGGGCTTACCATTGAAGGGGATGAGCTGCAGCTTCGCTTTCTGGTTCTTAACATCCTTCATCCTCTGCTGGAGTTTACAGCAGAAAACCGGATTGAAGCCCGATATGCCAACACTCCTCTGGAAAAGCAAAGCTATCATCTGGCTAATGCTTATTTACAGCCTGTTTCCACCCAGGCAGTGAACCAACTGACTTCCTTTTTAACAGAATATCGCCTGTCCCTTAATTATCCGTCGAAAAAGTTTCTGCTGCTGTTTATCTGTATTATGGAAATCCGGCCTGTCAGCCAAGCTATGGAATTTTCTTACCGGCTGCCCCTGGCGCCTTTGAACATTCATTGTACTGACAAACCCCTGGAAAATAAGCTGTACAATGTGGTTCTCAGCATGATGAACTTTTCCAGAAGTCCTGACTTTCCCATGGACAACCGCCTGCGCCATACCACAGAACAGTTTACAGAGCAGGTGGTAAATCACTTAAAGAATCCATTTACACTCCAGGAGGAATTTATTCAGGAGCTTTACAGTTATTTTTACCGGGAAATCACATTGAACCATTTTCACTGCACCTTTGTGGACAAGACCGTAGAAAATACCAGAGAACAGTTTTCAGACCTGTATGAGACCATACGGAAATATGAGGTGTATTTTAAGGCGGCATACAACTTTTCCTTTATGGATGAACACCTTTCCACCCTGACGGTGCTGGTGCAGAAGCACATTCTGCGCAACCGCACCGTAAGCCGTCATCATAAAAAAATTGTGGTAATGACCAGCATCAATTTTGAGCGGGTCAGCTTCTTTCTGGAACTGATCAAGGAATACGTGGAGCTGCAGTGGATGGGGACCCTCAATATTAACGAAATCCATGAGCTGAAAGACTTAGATTATGACTATATCTTCTGCTTTTCCTCCCGTATTTATAACATGCTTCACGGACAAAACCTTCCTGTCATCCATATCAATTTCTTTGTGGGCAGCAGTGATGTGGAAAAACTTCTGACCTATGGATTTTCAACCCGGAAACACCGGTTTCCGGCCGCCCGCTTTGTATCGGAAATCGGCGGAAAAAGCGAGGCTGAAATGGAGGCTTATTTAAAGGAGAATTACGGGGATCATTTTGTATAACGAAATCCCTTAAAGCAGTTTTACAATAGGCTCTCCGATCATTCCCTCAGCTTTGCTTAAGCCAAAGTTTTCCAAAACCGTCACCCCTACCACAGCAAAGGTGTTCTGTTCGTCTATTTCTCCGCCATCAGTATAAGACGGGGAATATGCCAGTAACGGCACCTTTTCCCTGGTGTGGTCGCTTCCTTTATAGGTGGGATCGTTGCCGTGATCCGCTGTAATCATCAGAAGATCATCCTCTCCCAGCAGCGGCAAAAACTCGCCCAGCTTTTCATCAAACCGTTCCAGCTCCGCTCCGTATCCAGCTGCATCCCTCCGGTGTCCCCACAATGCATCAAAGTCCACCAGATTGACAAAGCACAGACCGTTAAAATCCCTTTTTGCAATTTCTATGGTCTGTTCCATTCCATGAACACTGCTCTGGGACTTATTCCCTTCCGTCAGCCCTTCGCCGTCGAAAATATCATAGATTTTGCCCACACTGATCACATCAAGGCCCGCATTCTTTAACACATTGAGGGCAGTGTCTCCAAAAGGCTTTAATGCATAATCATGGCGGTTGGCAGTTCTTTTAAATTCGCCCTTTTTCATACCTACATAGGGCCTTGCAATAACTCTGCCCACCTTCCACTCGTCTTTTAAGGTCAGCTCTCTGGCAATTTCACAGCAGCGGTAAAGCTCCTGGAGGCCAAAGGTTTCCTCATGGGCACATATCTGCAGAACCGAATCAGCAGAAGTATAGACAATCATGTCACCGGTGGCTATCTGATGCTCTCCCAGTTCGTCCATGATTTCCGTACCGCTGGCAGATTTATTCCCCACGATCTTATGTCCGGTGCGCTTTTCCAGTTCATCCAGCAGTTCTTTGGGAAAACCTGTTTCCGTAAAGGTCTGGAAAGGCTTTGTAATATAAAGCCCCATCATCTCCCAATGGCCTGTCATGGTATCTTTTCCTACACTGGCTTCATTGAGCTTCCCGTAATATGCCTTAGGATCAGCAACAGGTTTTACATGATTTAAAGAACACAAATTTCCCAAACCAAACTTTTCTAAATTGGGCAGTGAAAGATGGCTTACCGAGGCATCGATATGTCCCAGAGTATTGCTGCCCTCATCGCCGTATTGGGCGGCATCAGCCATTTCTCCTATTCCCAAAGAATCAATAACAATGACAAAAACCCGTTTAAATCGTTTCATATGTCCTCCTTTTAGATTAATTTTAATCTCCAAAAACCCCTGATTCATCCGGCTTTTGGTTCTTTCGCACCAATCCGGGAAATCAGCCGGCCATTTACTTAATATAGTCTGTACGCAGCATATCACTTTCAGGCATTTCTTCCTTACTTTTATTATACAATTCCAGGGGATTTTTGCAATGTCTTTCTGATTTTATTGATCTGTATACAAAAATACCCTGCACGCAAAACACGGAAAAAAAGCTGTGTTCCGCATGCAGGGTAATCAGTCATGCCGGCCAATTTTATAGAATACCACCGCTCCAACACTCCCCAGACAGGCAATGCCTGCCAGAAGCAGATAACCGGTCCTCATTCCCGCCTCTGAGGCCACTGCACCTGTAAAAATGGGAAATGTTGTCATTCCTACCGCATATACGGCCTGAAACAAGCCCATTGCCGTGGACTTGCTGCCGGCAGGAATCTGCTTCATTGCTTCGGAAGTGGTAAAAGAAAACAAAATACCCGTGGACATTCCCGGTAAAATTTGCAGGAGTAAAAGCACCGGTATATTCCCTGCGGCCGGAACCAGGACGCAGTACAGAGCCACAACGGTAAATACCAGAGGAATCCAGAATCTTGGCCCTTTACGGCTGCAGGCACCGGAAGCCGCAAAAGCAGCAAACCCCACGGAAGACATCATATAGATCACAGACGATATCCCCACAATTCCATCGGATGCGCCCAGATTTTTCAATATCTGGTTTGTAAATGACATGGCAGTGGTAAGCTGTATCCCCTGCTGAATCAGGGCAAGAAAAGAAAACAGCCACAGACTTCTGATTTTGCAGACAGAAAGCAGTTCCCCGGTTTTATGGATGCCGGGCTTAACATGAATTTCTTTGATCCTGACGGAAAGAAGAAAAGCCAATAAGCCTGCGCAGATGCTCAACATACAGATTCCGGCCATGCCGATCCGGCGGTAACTTAAGGTGCTGCAAACAAAGCCCAGAAGCATTCCAAAATTGTTGAACAGCACGATCCGGCTGGTGGCAGCCTGCTGGTCCTGAGCTGAAAAATGGTTGGTGTAAAACACCATAAAGGAGATCCACATGGCAGAGGCCAGTCCGGAAAAAAGATTGGCAATCAGAAAACCGGTGCCATTGCACCAGAGTACCCGAAAAACCGATGCAGTTCCCGATGCAAGGGCTCCTGCCATAATAAAGTATTTATGCCTTCCAACAGAATCCGCGCAAAGCCCTATGGGAAACCTTAACAAAAGCTGGGAAATTCCATAGGCTCCCACCACCATTCCGATCAATGCGCTTCCAACTCCGGAAGCAGTTAAAAACGTGGTCTGATACGGAATGTACACATATTGTGCAAACCAGAACAGAGATACTATGGCAAGGTAGCGGATTTCCTGTTTGCGGGTAAAAGTAAGCTGGTTCAAAGTCTGTTCTTTCATATTTTCTTCCTTTGAGCGTATTCCTCTAAAATCCTGTGAATGTGAACGGCCAGGTACATTTCTTCCTGCTTGGACAGTTTTGAATCAAATTTTTCCTTGATAAAAATGCCGATCTTTTTCACGCATTCATATTCCCTGGGGCATTTCTCAAGTACATGGGTATAAAAGGAATCCTCATAATCGTATATATCCTGATTGCCGTTTACAAGCCTTTGTGCAAAGAGGCGCAGATGAGTTACAAAGCGGGTATAGCCGATGCCATCCTCGTCATAGAGAATGGAGAAGTTATATTTTACGATATCCAAAATTCCCTTGACTGTCTCAAATATCTTCTGGTTATCCATGCTGTCCAAATGATTTGTCTGCGCATTGATAAAATGAAAGGCAATGTTTCCGGCCTCATCCTCAGGCAGCTCCACCTGCAGCCGCTCTCTCATAAGCTTAAGAGCATACAGGCCTACCTGATATTCCTTTGGATTAAAGCGTTTTAAGGTCTGCGTGTAAAAATTCTGTATTAAGATCCCTTCATTGTTCCTTTTTACAGCAAAAGACAGGTGGTCCGTAAGTCCCAGATAAATATGCTCCATCAGCACCATTCCATAGGTGTCAATGGCATAATCAATGACCTGTTTGGCCAGTTCAAAGTAGGTACTGTCTATTTCGGAAGCAAGCCTGATGATGTTTTTGGAAACAGACCGGTCCTTTAAGACAAATACCTTTTCAATGTCTTCACTTTTTAAACGGTGCCCGATGGACTTGTTAAATCCGATTCCCTTGCCCATCAGGATCACCTCCCTTCCGCTGTCATCAAGCGCCAGCAGCAGGGAATTATTCATTACTTTTACAACCCTCATAACCAACCCCATTCCTATTATTCTCGCCAAAGCAGCCCGCCAAAGTCAAGCTTCCCTGACCTTGGCTGCTGCTCATGGAGTAATGAACCGGAGGTATACTTAGAGTTCCTCTCCATTTGTTTCAATCACCCGCTTGTACCAGAAATAACTGTCCTTTTTCACGCGGCGTAAATCTTTTACATCATGGTCTTCCCGGTTTACATAGACAAAACCATATCTCTTTCGGAAGCCTTGATGAGAGCTGAGAATATCTATAAAGGACCAGGGAGAATATCCCATAACCTGAACTCCGTCTTCTATGGCCTGGCTTATAGCCTGTATATGAGCTCTCA
Organism: Hungatella sp. UBA4396; assembly: GCA_002389905.1. Lineage (GTDB taxonomy): Bacteria > Bacillota > Clostridia > Lachnospirales > Lachnospiraceae > Lacrimispora. The sequence continues at coordinate 6,622 of DGRE01000018.1, forward strand.
AATAGCTGATCCGGTACTCATCATGGACTTTCTCATCCTCTGTCAGGGTGTCGGCAGCTCCCAGACCGTTTTCCGTAATGATAAGGGGAAGATGGTACTTCTGATGATAACTGTTTAATACGGTCCGAAGACCCAGAGGGTCAATCTGGGCTCCATATTCGCTGGCAGCCAGATTCTCATTCTTAATGTGGTGAAAATAGCCGTACATGTCAAAATCCACTTCATTGATGGGGTATGCCCTCTCTCCCACCGGATGGGTCTCATCGACTGGAAGGTGACGGACACAGATGGTGCGGTAATAGTTTACGGCAATAAAATCCATGTCAGCGCCTTTTAAGATTTCCTCATCCTCAGGCTCCATGACCGGCACAATGTTCCTCTCTTCCAGATAACGCATGTAATAGCCGGGGTAACGGCCGTAATAATGCATGTCCAGACAGTAATCCGTCTTAAACCAGTCGTTCATCCTGGCTGCCCACACATCCTCCGGCTTGTTGGTTTCCGGATAGGTGCAGGTAGAAGATACTGCAGGGCCGATTTTTCCATTAGGTATGATGGAATGGCAGGCTTTCACGGCCAGGGCATGAGCCAGGAACATGTGATAGTCCATCTGGGCTCTCTGGCGGTCAGCTTCCCAGGCATCGTCTGTTGTGATGTTCACCCGTTCATCGACTCTTACCATGAGATTCTGCTCATTGTGAACCTGCCAGCAGGTGACTCTGTCTCCAAAAGCTTCAAAGCATATTCTTGCATAGCGGTCAAAGGCTTTTACGCATTCCCTGGATTCCCAGCCATTATACTTTTCAACAAGGGCGTAAGGAAGATCAAAGTGATATAAGGTGATAAATGGCTCAATGCCATGTTCCAGCAGGCAGTCAATGACCTTATTATAGAAATCGATCCCTTCCTGGTTCACCTCCCCGTCTCCATCAGGCACGATTCTGGCCCAGGCGATAGAGAACCGGTAAATCTTCATCCCAAGCTCCTTCATCAGCCAGATATCTTCCTCCCAATGGTGGTAGAAATCGCTGGCCACCTTGCTGTCAGCCTGAATCTCTGAACGTTTGAAAGAGTTTACATCGGCAACGGTTGGTCCTTTTCCGCCTTCATCCCAGCCGCCTTCGATCTGGAATGCCGAAGAGGAAGCTCCCCATAAAAAGTCCTTTGGAAAATTTGATTTCGTTCCTTTCATATGCACACTCCTTTTACTAATTTATTTTAATTGCAATCACCGGCTTTTCAAGAGAAGCCCGTGGGGACGTAATTCCTGTTACCTCCTGGAAGGAAGGGGTATTGCTGATGATGATGGGAACCACCGTATCATATCCTTCTTTTTTCAGGGCATCTAAGTCAAAGGACAAAAGCCTGGTCCCTTTTTTGACATGAGTGCCTTCTTCCACATACTTTTTAAAATGTTTTCCCTCTAACTGAACCGTATTGATTCCCACATGGATGATCATCTCCGCCCCATTGTCCAGCATAAGCCCCAAAGCATGAAGGGTTGGATATACCAGAGTCACAGTACAGTCCTCCGGAGCTACGACCTCACCCTTTTCCGGCACAATGGCAATTCCGTTTCCCAAAGCCATGGAAGAAAATACCTCATCATTTACTGATGTCATGGGAACTGCCGCACCTTCCACGGGAGAACCGATCAATACGTCTGCTTTGGAGATAATATCTGAAGCATCCTTATGTACACCGGCTTCTTCTGCCGTTGTACGGTCAGGGGATTTGCTGAAACCGGAAGTTTTTCCCGTCTCTCCTGGAATATCGTCAAAACCGAAAAGCAAGGTAAGTCCCATTGCTCCAAAAAATGATACTGCAACGCCGATCAGATAATAAATAAAGCTTTTCATGCCAAAAGCTGCATAAGTTGCAAAGGTGAGCACGCCGTTATTGGCAAAGGCATCACCGTATACGCCTCCCACTCCCATGATGGCTCCGCCGATGGTGCCGCAGATAATGGCATAGATCATAGGCTTTTTCAGCCTCAGGTTACAGCCGTAAATAGCAGGCTCTGTAATGCCGCAGACAGATGCGGATATGGAGGCGGAAGCTGCAACTGTTTTCAAATCTTTGCTTTTTGTTTTTAACATAACACCGAGAGCCGCTCCGCCCTGGGAAAAGTTTGCCGCACCTGCAAAAGCCAGCAAATTCTGATGTCCAAACTGGGCCACATCATTGATACCGATGGGAAGCAGGGCTCTGTGCGCCCCGAAAATAACGAATACACACCACATACCGCCTATGAATGCGCCGCATAAGGCAGGGCTTAAATTCATCATTCCGGTGTAAATAAAGTTAATGGCATTTCCGATGTAAATACCGATGGGTCCAAATACCATAAAAGTGGCAGGAACCATGACCAGCAGGGATAAACCGGGAACCAGAATGATCTTCAGCACTTCCGGAATTACTTTTTCTAAAAACTTCTGTATATAAGAGAGAATAAATACCCCGATAATGATGGGAATTACTGATGAAGCATAGCTTGCCTTGGTGATGGAAATGCCAAACATAGCAACATCTGCTTCTCCTGTCATCAGGGAAACCACTGCCGGGTAGCACATGGTGCCGCCAAGAGCCATGGCAATGAATTCATTTGCCTTAAATACCTTTGCACTGGAATAGGCAAGGATAATAGGCATGAAATAAAACAATGCGTCTGTGGCAGCCATAATGAGAATATAAGTCTGGTTGGTGGTAATATCCAGCCCTTGCTTGGAAGCCATAATTCTTGCAATGGTCAGGAAGCCCTTTAAAAGTCCGGAAGCTGCAATGGCCGGAACCATGGGAGTGAACATGGTGGAAACGGCAATGAGAATCCGGTTTCCCAAAGAACCCTTTTCTCCTCCCTCATCCGGAGTTTCGGCCAATGATACCATGGGAATGATCTCTTCGTAAACCTTTGTCACCTTTGTTCCTAAAACGACTTGAAACTGTCCGCCGCTTTCCACCACTGAGATGACACCTTCCAGATGTTCAATCACTTCTTTATTTACTTTCTTTGAATCTTTTAACTCAAACCTCAATCTGGTAAAACAATGGGTAAGTCCCTTTACATTTTCAGAGCCGCCGACATGTTCCAAAATGTCCTTGGCTGTTTGATTATAATTCATATTCCAAACTCCTTTCAAGTGTTTTCTGTCTCATCATCCGGCCGGAATGACAAAATAAAAAGACCCGATCAAGCTGTATGAATCATAAGACCATAGAAAATAATGAGTCTTATCACCCTTCGCCCAATCCGATCTTGCCTGCATTACCAGTAACACGTCTTCTTGTCTTACTATTTAGTTGTACCCAACTGAATACAATATATCACTATTTACAGATGAATGCAACTAATTTTAAAATTTCTCATGTTTTACTAATTTTTATACATATAAATTGTGTACTTTTACAAAAGAGATAAATCATCGCTTCCTACATTATGAACATCCTCGCCGTCATAAGATCCTTCATATCTTTCGCCATATAGGAAACCGTGTAATCATCTGTCATCTTCACTCCCGGATAAAAGGATGCCCGCAATGCATCAAAATGATCTTTGAAATTGATCTCAAGCTCTATGGGGCACGGAACCTCCAAATGGCATTTGTCCTTATTCATAAGAGCGTAATAAGCACCTTCACTAATCTGTTCCCAGGCCAGCTCAGGAGCAAGATTGATGGTTGCATTTCCCAGACCTTCCTTCACTGCTACGGCCGTGATATTAGGGTCATACTCATGTACGTGGCCGCAAAGGGCTCTGTCTCCGCTGATAAACACCGAAGGCACGCCAAGGGACTGGGCGTAGTAGGCGTGCATGAGAAATTCGGAAGCGGTCTTACCGTTGAATTTCACTGTATTATTGCGTCTGTTCATCGTGTGTGACAATGGATTGCCATTAGAACCTGCAGGGGAATGATATCCCACAAACATCAGGGCATCGAAGCTGCTATCCAGTCCGCAGACCATAGATGCCGGAGACGGTTCCCAGCCGAATATAATCTTCGCTTCTTTGGGGAACATAGATAAATCCATATTGCGGCCTGAGTCGTGTGCATCCTTAACATAAATCTCTGTAGCGCCTGCCTTAATAGCGCCTTTGCAGGCGGCTACGGCTTCAAGCGTCATCTCTCTGGCAATAGCTCCGTGTTCAATATCCCCTAAATTTGTAGAACTCCAGGATGTTGCACCTGAAACGCCTTCTAAATCAACACTGATATAAACTTTCATAATCGCTCTCTTTTCTTTTTATTCATAATCTCAAAGTCAATTCCGTCTGTAACCTTACACCCAATTTTAGATATTCTTCGTCAATATCAAACCGTTTTATAACAAAAAACGACGGCACAAAAATACACTTTCTACACCGTCACAAACTTATATAAGTATATACAGCGGAACCGGAAAAGTCAATAAAAAAAGCGGGATCTGTTCCTAAAATAAAGGTACAAATCCCGTTTTTTTATCAGTTCCTGCAGATATCTTTCCTCATGATCCGGTCAATTTTCTCTGCATCCAATCCCCGGATAACTCCTAGTGCCATGTTAACAGCGGCATCCACATCCTCTACAGCACAAAAGTTATAATGACTGTGCACATATCTGGACGGAATTCCCAGCACCAGAACAGGAACAGCTTTGCCCGTCAGACTGATCTTCCCGGCATTGGTGCTTCCTCCCCGGCGCACAGCATCCTGATATTTGATTCCATATTTGTCACCGGTCTCCTGGGCATACTGGATAAATTCCACGTTAGAAATATAGCTGTTATCCATATGGCGGATCTGGACACCGCCTCTTAAAGAGCCCTGGGCGATGCCGGGACGGAAGAAGAAATCATCTGCCGGAGAGCCTTCAAACACAATAGCCAGATCTGGCTGCACCTGCTGGGCTGTTACGGTTGCCCCTCTTGTGCCTACTTCTTCCTGAGCGGCAAAAGCGCCTACCACTTCTACTGCCAGTTGGTCTGCTTCATTCTTTAAAGCCTGCATGGTTTCAATGATGCTAACACATCCCAGACGGTTGTCAAAAGCCTTGCCGTACAGAATGCCGTTTTCCTCATGATGTTCAAATTTCACGTCAGGCACAATAGGGTCCCCCGGACGGATGCCATATACCTCCATTGCCTCTTCCCGGCTGCTGGCTCCCACATCTACCAGGATATCCTCAATAGCCAGGGAATTGTCATTTCTTTGAGCAGGTGTGAGAAAATGCACCGGCTTGGAAGTGGTGATTCCCCTGTGCAGCTTCCCTGACCTGGTTCTCACCAAAACCGAGTGAGCAGGCAGACTGGTAAGATGAAACCCTCCCAGCATGAGGATGCTCAAAAGCCCGTTCTCCAAAATAGACTGAACCATGAATCCGCACTCATCCAAGTGGGCGTCCAGCATAATCACCGGACGGCCCTCTTTTTTATGTTTCATGGATGCATACACATTGTACATGGCGTCATTTTCCACATCCAGACCCTGGCACCAGTTCTTTACTTCCCGGATTACCTCATCCTCAAAGCCGCTGGGGCCAAAGGCGTTGGTCAAAGCTTCAATTAATTTTATATCTGCCATGATTTCCTCCATATGTCAAATCCATTGTATCAATTACAGCTTAACTTTTTTAACTCCTCAATTAAATCAAGGATGTAATCAGCCGTGGTCTGAACCATTTCCCGGCCCCATTCCACAGTGGCTGTATTGGGGTGATCCGGTCCGATCCAGCCATTGTCCGTCACCTTGGGAGTGTTCCTCAATATTTCGATTTCAACTCCTTTAAAGCGGACGGTGCGGAACCCTGTTGCAACCAGGTTCTCTGTCAGGTTATTCATTTCCAGAGGAAGGTCAATCTGGCTCATGTCGATCAGTGACGGGTCTACTGCCATGATTCCTGCAGTTTCCTCGCCGCCGCCGTGTCCGCCTTTCCACTCCGGTTTCATATCCCAGGCCATAAGCCACCAGTTGAGCATGACCACCATAGCGCCCTTTTTATCAAACTCCAGGCCCACACGCTCGATTGTTTTAATATTTCCTCCATGTCCGTTAAGCACTAAAATTTTGCGGGCGCCGTGGCTGTAAAGCCCGTCTACAATCTGGTATACATACTGGTAAAGCACGTCGGGATCAATGTTAATGGTGCCCGGATAATCAGCCAGAGACTGGCATGCTCCGTAGGGAATCATGGGTGCAATGAGGATGTTATCATTTTTCTCCTCAATCAGATCCAGAATCTTGTCCGGCACCAGGGTGTCAGTTCCAAGGGGAGCGTGACGTCCGTGGCACTCTGTACTTCCGATTGGAAGAATGACCATGTCACTTTCCTTAAAATACCGCTCTGCTGCCGGCCATGTAATCTTTGATAACCTCATGATCTCTCTCCTTTTTATTTCACTTATTTTGCAACCTTTACATCATCCAATTTGTGATATCCGATTGGGTCCATTACAAAGCCTTCTACCTTGGCATTTGCGCCTGCTGTAATGGTGGTGTAATAAACGGGTGCGTTGTTGTTGATTTCTTTTAACTTCACAGCCAGATCTTCGTATGCTTTCAGTCTTACAGACTCGTCTGTGCTGGTTCTTCCGGCTTCCACCAGCTTGTCCACTTCAGGATCTGCGATAAAGCTGCGGTTTCCGGCTGCGCCCTGCTGGGAAGAGTGCTCAAGGGAATAGTAGGTGTAATCAGCGTCTGTGGTAGAAGTTACCCAGCCAAAGTATCCCATGTCATGTTCTCCGGCAGTTGTTCTGGAAATAAAGCTTCCGAATTCCATTACTTCAATGCTGCAAGTGATTCCCACGTCCTGAAGCATAGCCTGAACTGCCTGGCACACTTCCACACGGGTCTGGTTGTCATTTACCCAGATGCTTGTTTCAAAGCCATTTGCAAAACCGGCTTCAGCAAGAAGCTCTTTTGCCTTTTCCGGATTGTACTCATATGCTCCCGGGCTGTAATATCCGAATACGCCTGGTGCGATGATGGCATCAGCCGGTTCACCTGAGCCGCTGGCAATGGTGTCAATGATCAGCTGGCGGTCAATGGCGTAGTTGATGGCATCCCTTACCTTCTGATTGTCAAATGGTGCCTTGTTCATGTTCATAGATATGTAGAAGCAGGTCAGGGATGGAGCTTCAAATAACTGGAGGGAAGAATTGCTTCTTACCTTTTCCAGATCGTTTGGAAGCAGGTCATACGCTAAGTCCACTTCTCCTGTTTCCAGAGCAATGGTTCTCTGAGCCGCCTCAGGAATCACCTTCATAACCAGCTTCTGTGTCTCTGCCGCTCCATCGTAATAGTCGTCAAAACGCTCTAAGGTAACAGAATCCCCCTGTTTCCACTCGACAAACTTATATGGTCCGGAGCCAACAGGATTCTGCTTGAATGCGTCTTCTCCCGCCTCTACTGCTGCCTTGGGTACAATTGCAGCAAAGGGTACGGAAAGGTTTCTGAGTGCCGGTGCATAAGGAGCTTTTAACTCTACTTTCACGGTGTAATCATCAACCACTTCCACACTGCTGATAAAGTCAACAATGTAAGAAACAGCCGCAGAACCAATGGCTCTGTCCAGAGAAAACTTCACATCCTCTGCCTTTAATTCAGAACCGTCATGGAACTTCACTCCTTTGCGGATGTGGAAGGTATAAGATGTGTCAGATTCCTGATCCCAGCTTTCCGCAATCTGGGGCTTTAACTCGCCTGTAGCCGCATCAACTACGGTCAAGGTGTCAAATATCTGGTCTGTTACCTGAACAGCCGGAGTTTCCTTTCCCTGGTGAGGATCAAGAGAAGTAACATCTGCGCCCTGGGCCCAGACAACGGTGTCCTTGTACTCACCACTTCCTCCTGTTTCTCCTCCCTGGGAAGCAGCCTCAGTCTGTGTTCCTCCGGCATTTGTGCTCTGTCCTGAATTTCCGCAGCCAGCAGCGCTTACTGTTATGGCGGCAATCAGGGACAATGCCATGACTTTTTTCCATGTTTTTTTCATAATCAACATTCTCCTCTCTTTGAATTGGTGTAATCCTCTATAAAGACCGGTTTCAGGCAATGGCCTGCCGGAATTTATCCAATATGCTGTACCATAAGACAGCTTACATGATGTCCTGGCTCCATTTCCTTTAACACCATTTCCTGGCTTGTGCAGGCTTCTATGGCATAAGGACAACGTTTTGCAAACCTGCATCCAGGCTCCGGATTGATGGGGGAGGTCAGTTCGCCCTTAAGAGGAATTCTCTCCATCTTAAAGTCCGGGTCAGGCACAGGAATGGCTGACAGCAGTGCCTTTGTATATGGGTGCATGGGGTTTTTAAACAAATCCTTAGCCGGAGCCGATTCCACCATCTGCCCTAAATACATGACCACAATATCATTGGAAAAATGCCTTACCACTGACAGATCGTGGGTGATAAACATGTAGGTCAGATTCAGTTCCTCCTGTAGGTCCTGCATCAGGTTTAAAATCTGGGCCTGAATGGAAACATCAAGGGCAGATACCGGCTCATCACATACAATAAACTTGGGATTTACGGCCAGCGCTCTTGCAATTCCAATTCTCTGGCGCCGTCCTCCGTCCAGTTCGTGAGGATAAGTATTCATCAGCCGTTTTGCCAGACCTACCAGGTCCATGATTTTTTCCACCTGGGCCATAATGGCAGCCCCGTCATTGGCTTTATAAATGCCCTGGACCAGCAAAGGTTCAATAATGGCTTCGCTGACAGTCATTCTTGGATTTAAGGAAGCAAAGGGGTCCTGGAAGATGATCTGCATGTCATTTCTCAGATTCTTCATCTGCCTCTTATTGTATTCCAGTATGTTTTCTCCTTCAAAGAATACCTTGCCGTCAGTAGGCTCATGAAGCCGAAGGATAGCCCGTCCCATGGTGGACTTTCCGCATCCCGACTCTCCTACCACTCCTAAAGTTTCACCTGCCCGGATGGAAAAGTTTACGTCATCCACAGCATGAAGGGTCCCTTTTGGGGTTGTAAAATATTTTTTCAGATGTTCGACCCGCAATATTTCTTTTTTCTGTTCCTGCATATGTCAATCTCCTTTTCTCAGCGGCAGCGGATACAGCGGACCTGATGAGTGCCGCTGACATTCACCATCTCAGGATGAGCCTGGGAACATTCAGGAACCGCATACTCACACCGGTCGCAGAATACGCACCCTTCCGGCAGTCTGGTGGGATCAGGCATCATGCCGTCAATGGCCTGGAGCCGTTTTACATCACTGGTCAGGCTGGGAATGGAGCCGAAAAGCCCTTCTGTGTACGGATGCTTCGTATCTTTGTAAATATCCATTAAAGTACCGTATTCCACCACTTCTCCGGCATAAATGATCGCCACATAGTCACAGTTCTGGGCAACCACACCCAAATCGTGGGTAATGAGTATCATGGAGGTGTTATTTTCCGATTTCAGCTTGTATATCATTTCCAGCACCTGAGCCTGGATGGTAACATCCAGAGCCGTGGTGGGCTCATCCGCAATCAGAAGTTTGGGGTTGCAGGCAAGAGCGATGGCAATGACCACTCTCTGCTTCATACCGCCGGAAAACTGATGGGGATATTCCCCGAACCGTTCTGCTGGGATTCCTACACGCTCCAGCATGTTTTCAGCCCATTTCCTGGCTTCTGCCTTGGACAGCTCCGGATTGTGGATTTCAATAACTTCCATAATCTGCTCTCCCACAGTCAGCACCGGATTTAAGGAGGTCATAGGGTCCTGGAAGATCATGGAGATCTCCCTTCCCCTGATGTTTTCCATCCCTGCGGCAGAAAGCTTTAAAATATCCTGCCCTCCAAACAGCACCTCTCCGCCCAGTATCTTTCCGGGAGGATTGGGAATCAGCCTCATAATGCCCTTGGCAAGAGTGGTTTTTCCTGCACCTGTTTCACCTACCAGACCTAAAGTCTCCCCGGCACCTATATGTAAATTGACTCCGTTTAACGCTTTTACCACTCCGTCATCGGTTTCATAATGGATAACTAAGTCCTTTACTTCTAACAATGGTTTATCTGCCATATGATCATCTGTCCTTTCATACCAATCAATTCTTCAGCCGTGGGTCAAGGGCATCCCTCAGTCCGTCTCCTACCAGGTTAAGTGCCAGGATGGTGAACATGATTCCCATGCCGGGGATTACCGTCACGTGCCATGCATCCCGGATATAGCTGCGGGCATTGGACAGCATTGCCCCCCATTCAGGGGTAGGCGGCTGGATTCCCAGTCCCAGAAAGGAAAGTCCTGCAATGGAAAGAATGGCTCCGGCAATTCCCAGAGTCACCTGTACAATAATAGGTGCCATGGAATTTGGAATGACATATTTAATTATAATCCGCCAGTCACTGCAGCCAATTGCACGGGCCGCTTCAATAAATTCCTGATCTTTCACCGTCAACACTGAAGCTCTGAGAGTTCTGGCAAAGGTGGGAACGTAAGAAATTGCAATGGCTATGAGCACATTGACAATGCTGGTCCCCAGAGCCGCCACAATAGCAATGGCTAAGAGCATGGAAGGAATCGCCAGCAAAATATCCATTAATCTCATGATGATGTTGTCGGCAGCCTTGCCGTAGAATCCTGCAAATGCTCCTAAAAGGCTTCCGAAGATACAGGAAATAATAATAGCCACTGTTCCCATAAACAAGGAGTAGCGGACCGCCCATAACATGCGCAGAAACATATCCCGTCCAAATTCATCTAATCCAAAGGGATGAGCCATGCTGGGTCCCTGAAGGCGTTTGCGCAGGTCCTGCTTTACCACATGATTTAAGTAAACTGAATTTTCCGTGATGGTGTCTATAAGGATGGTGGCAACGGCAATTGCGACCAAAGCCAGAATAAAGTACATACCAATCATGGCCATCCGGTTCTTTTTAAATCTGCGCCACACTTCTTCCCAAAGAGAACGGCGGCTGGCCGCCCCTTCCGCGGCAATCAGATGTTTCTTTCCCATGAGCTCCACCTACTTTCTCTTGTATTGTGATTTGATTCTCGGTTCTACAAAGGCGTATATAATATCTACAGCCAGATTAACTACCGTAAACATAATTGCCAGAAATATAACGGAACCCAGAACCAGAGGAATGTCCTTTGACTTGATGGAATCCACCATAAGACGCCCAAGACCGGGCCAGGAAAATACGGTTTCCGTCAGCATGGCTCCTCCAAGAAGGGTTCCAAACTGAAGTCCCACTGCAGTAATAATGGGGATCATGGCATTTTTCAGCATATGGCGGGTGGTGATTTTTTTGTCAGATAAGCCCTTGGCTCTGGCGGTGTCTATGTAATCCTGCCGGATGACCTCCAGCATGGAGGAACGTGTCATACGGGTGATCATGGCTGCAGAGCCTGTTCCCAAGGTGATTGCAGGAAGTATCAGACTTTTGATGAGAGGTATGAAGCCCTCTCCCATTCCCTGAGAAGGAAGCCAGCCTAAATTCAAGGCAAAAATAATAACTACCAGCAAACCGAACCAGAAGTTTGGCATAGCCACACCGACGAGAGAGAACAGCATTGCCGCATTGTCCATCACAGAGTATTGTTTCTTGGCGGAAATGATTCCCGTAGGGATTCCAATGAGAATTGCTACCAGAATTCCAGCTACTGCCAGCACTGCTGTGTTGGGGAAGCGTTCCATAACCTGTGCCCAAACGCTTAAGTTGTTTTTATACGAAGTGCCTAAATCTCCCTGAACCATATGGAACATGTAACGACCGTAGCGGATCAGCAGAGGGTCATTGAGTCCCAGCTCCTCCCGCTTCATAGCCAAAGCTTCTGCCGAAGCCTGGTCGCCCAGAATAATTGCTGCGGGATCGCCTGGTGACAAGTTCAAAACAAAAAATACAATGAACGTCACACCGATAATGACCGGAATCAGCATAAGCAGCCTTTTTAATACATACTTGTACATTTCTCTCTCTCCATTCTTCGCATATTTGTATACTAACGAATCAAGCGGATATGCAAGCATACCCAGTTGATTTACAAATCCAAGGTTGAAAGATGCTTTTCCTTCAACCTTGCCTCTAATCACGCAAAGCAAAATAAAAAAGAAGCCTAAGGATGTTGAAACTCCTTTGCTTCGTTCCGATTATAAAACAATACAAAAATATTGTCAACAATATTTGTTTAAAAATTATATCATGCATATTTCGTAAACATTTCCTATTGTGCTTTTTACCATTCATGTGATATATTTGTCTTTATCTCGCATCAGAATGTCTTTGTATGACGCACACACAAAAAAACAAATAGTTTAGGAGGTACTGAAACATGAAACAAATAGGTGGGTTTTTTACCTATGAACCGCTGCTTGAAACCGAAAACCATTTCTGGGAAAGCCTTTGTCCGGAGGGAGGAAGTCTGGGCTTTTTCATGTCAGGCAGATGTGCCAATTACTATGCCTTAAAGGATATTACTCTCACTGATAAAAAAAAGATGGCCTATGTACCCATCTATACCTGTGAAACAGTTTTGGAGCCTTTTTTAAAGGCTGGATATGAACTCCTGTTTTACGATGTGACAAAAGATATGACCCCTGTATTTGAGGAATCGGCCTTAGAACGCATCAGTGTCATTAATTTATGCGGTTATTACGGCTTCTGCAATTATGACAGGGACTTTATCAGGAAGTGCTCTGAAAAGGGAGTTATTATTATAGAAGATACTACCCACTCCATTTTCTCCGGCAACGGCATTGACCCTCACTGCGACTATGTGGTGGGAAGTCTGCGAAAGTGGATCGGCGTTCCTGCCGGGGGCTTTGCCTGCAAAAGAAAGGAGACTTTTTCCCTTCCGGTCCACAGGCCGGAGGAAGAACACCTTTCTCTGCGCCGAATTTCCATGAAGGGAAAGCTGGAACTGATGTCCGCCGTAAGCGGTCAGACAGACTCCCATGCTATGGGGCAGTTAAATGCTTCGTTCTGGGATGCGGAAATGATGCTGAGGCGTATTTTTGACAGCTATGGAAGTGATGAGGAGTCTGAATCCATCCTCCGCCGCTATAATTTTGACCGTTTGAAAAAACAGCGCCGCAAGAATTATCAATATCTTCTGGACCATATGCCAAGCCATCCTCAGCTCACCATCGTATTACCCGCCCTGCCTGATGAAACGGTGCCCAGCCACTTTACGGTATTTGCAAAGGACAGGGATATGGTACAAGATTACTTATCCGGCCATGGAATCAAATCCACCACCTACTGGCCTAAGGGACCTATGGTGGACACCACAGGCCACGAGGAGGCGGACTATATCTACAGCCATGTGCTCTCCCTTCCCTGCGACCAGCGCTACGGCGAGGAGGAAATGGAATACATCTGCAGAAAAATTCAGGATATGCCTGTTTAAATCAACAAAGCGGAAATGAAAGAATCTTTTTGATTCTTCATCTCCGCTTTCTTTATCCATTATAAAAAATGTCCTGGTTCTTCATCTGCCGCCCAATGCGGTAAATACGCTCCCCGCTTGTAATGTAATGGGCTTTAATGGCATTCTTTGACTCTTCCAGATTATTCCGCCTTAAAATATCCAGAAGCCACTGGTGTTCCAGATAGTTATTGCCCCGCCTGCTTTCCGACCCGTCATTGAGATCAGGGGACAGATTCTTTTCTGCCGTATACTTATTAATCTGCTTGATGGTATAAAACATGGCGCCGTTTAAGGGGCTTAAAGTCTCCCACAAACTGGTCAGCCTGTCCATCTGTCCGGATGCCATGATCTGCTTGTGAAAAATCTCATCATACTGAATCATCTTTCCCATGTCATCTTCCGCCACAGCCGCCTTCATAGCCAGCACAGCATCCTCCATAAGAAATATGGAATCGCTTAAGATACGTCCGCAGCACCGCTCCAGAGCCAGATTTTCCAGGTTCCCTCGAAGGAAGAATATCTCATAAGCATCCTTTGGAGACAGCATGGAAATCGAATATCCCTTATTGGTTTCATAATCCAGGAATCCTTCGTACATCAGCTGCTTCAAAGCCTCTCTTACAGGCCCCCGGCTCATCCCGAGCTGGTTTGCTATATCATTTTCAACAATCTTTTCCTTTTGAGCCAGCTTCCCCTGCAGAATCTGTTCCCGGACAAAATCCGCCGCTACCTCGGAAAGACTGGATTTCTTTTCTCTTGCCATCTTTTCTCCACTCCCAATCTTTTAACCTACATATTATACCGTAGGAGCGAAGGAAATGTCAAAAGGATTTTATCAGGAAAGAATTTTCTCCAAATCAGGAAATACCTTTACGCTTCTTTTTAATATCCCCTTCATGTGTGCAATGGCAATGCCGTAATTGACAAAAGGAACCCCGGCATCTGCCGCGCATTTTCTCCGGTATTCCATCTCCCGGTCATTGAGCATACAGCCGCCGCAGTGGAGGACCAACTGACAGGAAGAAAGATCCTCCGGAAATTCCCGCCCGGAAGAGGTTTCAATGGTCAGTTCCTTTCCCGTAAACTCCTTAAGCCAGCGGGGAAGCTTTACTGTGCCGATGTCATCGCATTGTCTGTGATGGGTACAGCCTTCGGAAATGAGAATCTTATCTCCCTCCTTTAAGGCACTTAAAGCCGCCGACCCTTTCACTGCATCCTCTAAAAAGCCTTTATACCTTGCCATCAGAATAGAAAAGGAAGTGAGCAGAACGTCTTCCGGCGTATCCTGATTCACCTGTTCAAATGCCTGGCTGTCCGTAATAACAAGAGCAGGCTTTTTCCCAAGGTGCTTGAAAGTCTCCTTTAGCTCCGTATCCCGTACCGCAACCGAGATTGCCCCTGCCTCTAAAACGTCCCTCATGACCTGCTGCTGGGGCAGGATAATCCGGCCCTTGGGCGCCGCACTGTCAATGGGGATAACCAGGACTACCAGATCATAAGGCTTTAACATATCCCCTACCAGCCGTTTTTCCTTATTTCCCGTATTGACAAGGGTTCCGATCCGTTCTTTTAATTCATGGATGAACAAGCCCTTTTCTCCGCTGACGGAAAGGCCGTCTGAAAAATCCTGTTCTCCTGTTAAATCACATTTATTATAGGCTACAATATAAGGAATTTTCTTTTCCGCAAATATTTGCAGCAGCTCCTCGTCAGCCTCTGTTTTTCCAAGGGTTCCGTCCACCACCAGCACAGCGCAGTCGGCCCTGTTTAAAATCTGTTTTGTCCTTCTTACCCGCATTTCTCCCAGAGCGCCTTCATCGTCAAAGCCAGGGGTGTCGATAATGACCACCGGGCCTATGGGAAGAAGCTCCATGGATTTGTATACAGGGTCTGTGGTGGTGCCTTTTATATCTGATACAACGGACATCTCCTGCCCTGTCACCGCGTTGACAACGGTGGATTTTCCCGCATTGCGGCGGCCGAAAAAGCCGATATGCACCCGTTCTGAAGATGGCGTTTCATTCAGTCCCATACTTATCACCTCATTTTTCTGTCAGTCCCAATTATTAAAAACGGAAATCCCTGATTCCATTTTGAATTTTTTCCAAATGTTCTTCGCAGATGAAACGGACCTTTTCCTTGGGGATGTGGTTTAATTCTGCCTCAATAAGGGCCTCGCCTATCTTTTTTGTGTCCTCGGAGGCATAGTCCATTAAATATTCTTTTAAGGTCATAAGAGCATTGGGCTGGCAGCAGTTCTGGATCTGGCCGCTTTTGCAAAGGCTCATAAAGCGGTCTCCGGTCCGGCCTTCCCGGTAACATGCGGTGCAAAAGGAGGGGATATAGCCCATGTCCATCAGCCAGTGAACTACTTCATCTAAGGAACGCTGGTCTGATACGTCAAACTGCTCCGTATCTGTTGGGCGGATTTCCTCCTGATAACCGCCTACACTGGTTCTGGAGCCGCCGCTGATCTGGGACACTCCCAGACGGATCACTTTTTCCCTCACCTGCTGACTCTCTCTGGTGGAAACAATCATTCCGGTATAAGGAACGGAAATCCGGATCAGGGCACAGATTTTTGCAAATATTTCATCATCAATTCCATTGTCAAAGGCGTTGGGATCAATGTCATCGGCCTTTTTGATCCGGGGCACACTGATGGTGTGAGGGCCGACTCCGTGGACAGCCTCCAGATGCTCGGCATGCATGAGCAAACCTGCAAATTCATACTGGTAAAGCTCCAGGCCAAATAAAACTCCCAGCCCCACGTCGTCAATGCCGCCCTCCATAGCCCGGTCCATGGCTTCGGTATGGTATGCGTAATTGTGTTTTGGTCCTGTGGGGTGAAGATTTTCATAGCTTTCCTTGTGATAGGTTTCCTGAAAGAGAATGTAGGTTCCGATCTCCGCCTCTTTCAGCTTCCGGTAATTTTCTACCGTAGTTGCGGCAATGTTTATATTGACACGGCGGATGGCGCCGTTTTTGTGCTTAATGGAATAGATGGCTTTGATACAGTCCAGGATATATTCAATGGGATTGTTGACAGGGTCCTCTCCTGCTTCGATGGCAAGGCGTTTATGTCCCATATCCTGAAGGGCAATAACTTCCTTCTCCACTTCCTCCAGAGTCAGTTTTTTCCTGGCAATGTGTTTGTTTTTTAAGTGATAGGGACAGTAGGTACATCCATTGACACAGTAATTAGAAAGGTAAAGAGGGGCAAACATGACAATGCGGCTTCCATAGAAGTCTTTTTTGATCTGTTCCGCCAGATCATAGATTTCCTGTATTTTTTCGGGGATGTTACAGGCCAAAAGCACAGACGCCTCCCGGTGGGTCAGTCCCTTTCTCAGAC
The DNA here is from genome assembly GCA_002389905.1 of Hungatella sp. UBA4396. Lineage (GTDB taxonomy): Bacteria > Bacillota > Clostridia > Lachnospirales > Lachnospiraceae > Lacrimispora. The sequence goes on from DGRE01000018.1 coordinate 23,327, forward strand.
CTGCCTTGGCAATGATCTGGTCAATGAGCTCCATATTGCTTTTGTTTTTTTCCGCATAATCAAGAGTTTCGAGAATTTCCTCATGAGAAATGAATTCTTCCGCTTTCAGCGATTTTGGATCATACATAGTGTTACTTCCTTTCTTTTGGGTCAGCACCTGCTTTCCCGTCAGTTTTTGTGAATTTCCTTACTCCCTGGGGCTGCCTTTCGTCCCCTGATAAGCCGTTTTAGAACTGATTCCCTTTAATTTTCCGATCTTACCCGTCAGTGCAGAAATAATGCTTTGAGGGGCATCCACTGCAATGCTGATGATGCTGACCTCTTTCTTCGGATAAGGGATACCCATACGGCCAATGATGTATTGCCGGTATTCGTGGAGGATATCATTAAGCAACTCTACGGATGTCTCTTCCTCTACAACAATACCGATTACTGCAATTCTGGTTTCCATCACCATTCCTCCATTTTGTTTCCTGCCCAGCCTTCTGCCTCAAATCGTGTTTTTGGCATCAGGATGCTGCTTTGATTGTATCTTAACATAAGTGATAATTTTTTTCAATTTTGTTTTTCTTTTAGTTTGGTGGAAAACAGGAAATATCTTTAACTATATACCCAAAGACCAAGTATAATGTCAAAAGAAGTCGATTGTTTAGCAATTGACTTCTTTTGACATTATATGATATTATATTATAAAATAATTTCCAATTATTGATATGGTAGGCAGATATTTCCAACCAATTTTTCTAAGTAAAAAGTCTATTATCCCTTATTGATAGTGCCTGCAAACCATGAAAGGCAACCATTAATCAACGAAAGGAAGCAGAGATGAAAAAGTACAGAAAAACTTTAATTGCCATTGTCGTTTTACTTTTACTGGCAGGTACAGGCTGCGCCCGGCAGCAGCCGGCAGACGATACGTCCGCCTCTACGGAAAGTCCTCAGCTTGAGCTCACGCTTGAAGAGCTTGCCGCCTATAACGGAAAGGACGGAAATCCGGCCTATATAGCCGTTGACGGCGTCATTTATGATGTAAGTGACAGCTCGAAATGGAAAGACGGGGAGCATAATGGATACTCCGCCCGGCAGGACCTTACTGATATCATTAAAAGTAAATCACCTCACGGCGTCTCCGTACTCTCAAGGATGCCGGTCGTCGGGAAAATAGTCGAATAAATGGGAAAGGGGGTAACGAATTGTATAAAATACTGGGTATCATCAATGTTGCCTTGATTATTGTCATTACGTCGCCTTACTGGCTGCGCCGCCTGGGCCAACGTTTTTTTCCAAAAAGAAAAATTGCTTCCACAAAACTGATAAAGGTCTTACGCGCCATACATAAGCCGTTTGGTATCTGCCTGTTGCTGATTACGCTTATGCACGGTTATCTGGCTTTAGGGTCGTTGCGGCTGCATACGGGTACGCTGGTTGGGATTATGGTCCTTGCGACTGTTGTACTGGGGCTGTTGTTTTACAGGAAGAAAAAAGCGGTATTCCTCAAATGGCATAAACGGGCGGCATTGCTGATGGTGTTACTGACGCTTTTACATCTTTTTGTCCCCAATGCGATTTACCACCTCTTTACCTGAATAAACAGCCGTTGTTCCTGACCGTGCCTGTTTTATCAATTTAAAACGGCCGGTAACCTGCCATAAACACAAATGACTCCCCCTGATTGAACTGAAAGTCATTTACATCCGTTCTCAGTCAGTTAAATCATAGGTTTCTATGTTATTAAAATCCAGGGTAACAACGGCTGATTCAAAGATAATTTCATAAAGAACCAAATAATTTCCTGCCTGTTCTATGGTGTCTTTATATTCAGGAATCTTTTCGATAAAATATTTTGCGGCATCAAATACAGTGCGGCGGCTTTTTTGCACCCTGCCTTTTGCGCGGACATGTTCATTGCCTCCGTGAGGAATTGTTGTAAAAGCCACCTGGCTGTTAGATTCAAACTCTCTGATCTTATTATTGTCTCCAAAGGTAGAAAAGAATATGGTTTTTGCTGCTTCATCAAAGTAAAAATTTACAATCCTCACATTGGGCTGGCTATCGACATAGGTAGCCAGAGCAATTTCTGTCTGCGTGTTCATCAATCGGATAAATTCTCTTTTTGTATTCATGTAAAAAGCTCTCCTTTACTTGTTGTTTTGTTTGCAGTATAATCCATAATGGTGTCAATTAATGAAACCATTTAACTGGAAAAGGAGGAAATTATGAAAAAATCAGAACGTCTGAATGACATGATGATATATTTGAATGATAAAAAATCCTTCAATCTCAAAAATATCATGGATCGATATTCTATTTCTAAAAGTACAGCGCTCAGGGATATTCAGTCTTTAGAAGAAATCGGTATGCCGATTTACTCTAAATCCGGGAGGAATGGGTATTACGGCATTCTTCCTAACCGTTTGTTATCCCCTATCGTCTTTACTGTTGACGAGGTTTATGCATTGTACTTCGCCATGCAAACCCTTAATGCCTATCAATCAACACCATTTCATTTAAATGTTCAAAAGCTAAAGCAAAAATTTGAGGGTTGTATATCAGAAGAGCGAATTATAAAATTGAGAAAAATGGAATTGATCTTTCGATTGGGGAGTTACCAAAGCAAAGATGAATGCGGCTGTCTGGAAGATATTCTTCATATGGCGGTTGATGAACATGTATGTGAAGTTCTCTATACAAAAGGCGAAGCTGAAAGGCAGTATTATGTCCAGTTTTTTGATATCACCTCTGCCTATGGACAGTGGTATGCAACAGCATACAATTTCCAGACGAAAAAACCCCAGGTATTCCGCTGTGATAAAATTCATGGTATACGGCCCTGCAGTCAATATACTGCAAAGCCGGTTTCTGAATTTCTTGTTTCCTCCAGGGAAATGTTTCGGGATAAAGAGGCAATTGACTTTGAAGTTGGCGTTTCCGGTAAAGGAGCGGATCTGTTTTATAAAGAGCATTATCCATCCATGGAGCTGCACTGTGAAAATGGAAAATACTTTGTAAAAGGCTTTTATAACAAAGGGGAAGAAGATTTCATCGCCAATTACTTCACTGTTTACGGCGAAACACTTCTCTCCATCAGGCCAGACAGCTTAAAAAACCTGATTCTTGAGCGATTGGAAACAATAAAAAATCACTTCATTTCCATCTGAGAGAAAGAAACTCTTTCTAACTTTTCTATTGCTTCTGCTTCTGTACCGACAAAGAAAAAGTCTTTGCCATTATTGCTCTCATAAATGAAATCGTGAAGCGGTTTGCTGTTGTAGACAGAATAATCCCCCCAGACAGCAAGCTTAAAAGCATAATTAATGTATTTTTGAAGCACGTCTCCGGCAAGGCGTGTGGACAATACGAAGAAGTCATTGGTAAAACAGGTTTTTGGAAGCACAAGATTTTGAAGACCTGTTTCGTAGCTGACTGTCATTGCAAGGTCAAGTGCCGATTGTACATCAGTGATCAAAAGGTCATTACTTCTGATTACTGCAATGTTTTGATTATTTCCCATAATATCAATATTCATAAAACTACTCCTTTTCGCAAATGAAATATCTTTGTCTTTATTTCTTTCCACTCTGAATCAGCTTAAATGTTCTGTTACATCCGAAATCAGATCTAACATTTCTTTCATAAAATAAATGTTCCCCCATAAAGCTACACGAACTTTATTTTCATGTTCCAAATGCTGCACATGCATTGTGGACCTGCCATATTCCGGGGGCTTGCAATTCAATGCTGCAGTCAGCATATTGATAATACGGGCGCTTTCATCAAAATCATGAATCTGAATATCAATTACAGAGGACACGGTAGCTTTATCCTGAGGTTGTTCCATAACATCATGATTACGGCTATCGTTATTTTCCGCAAAAATACTTAAGTCATGACCAGTTATACGCCAGCTTTTCCCTATTTTATTGGCACGCAATTTTCCTTCCCTGATATAACGCTGTATAGTTTTAGGGTGTATATCGAGCATTTTAGATACCTGCTCGACTGTATAATATTTTTCCTGCATCTAATTACTCCTTAATATATCTTATAAATGCAATAATAAGTCATAATAAGTAATTTGTCAACACATGATTTTCCTATGCTCAAAGCTTTTCTAAAATAAATTCTAAAATAAATTCCCCTTGCATAACAAAAGTTTTGGATGTAATATATCTCTTGGTACCTAAACTCTTGGTACAAAGCGAAAAGGAGGTGGAATGTGTTGGAAATGCAGAAGGAACATATTTTGGCGTCCCGTCTAAGAGCATGCGGACATTTTCTTTACTATCAGACAGGTGGAAAGGCTGGGCAGCGTCGTATACTGGTAACACTTTTAAGGCAGAAAGACCTTACCCAAAAAGAACTTCAGGACATACTTGAAATAAGTTCCGGCTCTTTGAGCGAAATTCTCCAAAAAATGGAGGACTCCTCCCTGGTGGTGCGCCAAAAAAGCTGCAATGATAAACGGCAGGTGAAGCTTGCTCTTACACCTACGGGGAAAAACAGGGCCCTCCAGGTAAAGGAACATTACTTCCGCACACTTGAGCGTATGTTTGAATGTCTGGATGAGCAGGAAAAGGAACAGCTTGACGGAATTTTAGAAAAACTTGTAGGCCATTTGGACTCTCTCAAAATCGACCCTCTATTTGAATCGGGAGGGGACGATTCACTATGATAGTACCAGGCTGAACAAAAAAGCTGTTGGTTCGCAACCTGCGGACCCAAAACAAAAGATCAATTTTGACAGGATCATGTGACCTGTCGTTAAAAGGGAGTGAAATTAACAACATGTGGAAAATCCTTATAAAAAGCATAAGGGAATTTAAAAAACCCTCTATTCTGGCACCGGTTTTCGTGTCAATGGAGGTTGTCATTGAATGTATTATTCCGTTCATCACCGCACATCTCGTCAATCAGATCAAGGCGGGCTGCGGAATCAATGTCATTTTACAATACGGTCTGCTGCTTCTGGTGATGGCAAGCTTTTCCCTCACATTCGGAAGGCTGGCCGGTACAGCGTGTGCTACCGCGGCAAGCGGCTTTGCCCGCAATCTTAGAAAGGATATGTTTTACAGCATCCAATCCTTTTCCTTTGAAAATATCGACCGTTTTTCCTCGTCGTCACTTGTAACAAGGCTTACCACCGATGTGAGCAATGTCCAAAACGCATACATGATGATTATCCGCACGGCCATAAGGAGTCCGCTGATGCTGGTTTTTGCCATCGTGATGGCATTTATCATGGGCGGCAGGCTGGCGCTCATTTTCGTGGTAGTCATACCGTTTCTGGCTGTAGGGCTTTATCTGATCATCCGCAAGGCGTTCCCCATTTTTAAAAGGGTATTTCGTAAGTACGATGCACTTAACGGCTCCATCCAGGAGAATATTCAGGGCATCCGCGTGGTAAAATCCTTTGTACGTGAGGAATACGAAAAGCAGAAGTTTGAAAAAGCCGCCGAAGATGTCCGCACGGAGTTCACCAGGGCTGAGAGAATTATCGCGTTCAACAATCCCATGATGCAGTTTTGCCTGTATGTGAACATGGTATTCATCTTGACCTTTGGTTCCTATACCATCATCACTACCCAGGGACTGAACTTCAATGTAGGACAGCTCTCCTCTCTGATGGTATACAGCTTCCAGACACTGATGAGCCTGATGATGCTCTCCATGGTGTTTGTGCTGATCACCATTGCAGATGAGTCCTCCCACCGGATTGTGGAGGTTCTGCAGGAAAAGAGTACGCTGACTAACCCCAAATCCCCTGTCTTCGAAGTGAAAGACGGTTCCGTGGATTTTTCCGGTGTCAGCTTCCGTTATTCCAGGAAAGCGGAGTTTATGGCGCTCCAGAATATCGACCTGCACATCAACTCCGGGGAAACCATCGGTATTTTAGGCGGTACAGGTTCCTCAAAAACTTCTCTCGTCCAACTGATCCCCCGTCTGTACGATGCCACGGAAGGTCTGGTGAAGGTAGGCGGCCTGGAAGTGGGTGCTTACGACATTGAAACTCTGCGCAATCAGGTTTCAGTGGTACTGCAAAATAACATCCTGTTTTCCGGAACCATCAAAGAGAACCTGCGCTGGGGCAACCCCCAGGCGACTGATGAGCAGCTGCAGGAAGCCTGTAAGCTTGCCCAGGCGGACGATTTCATCTCCCGGTTCCCTGACGGCTATGATACGTACATCGAACAGGGCGGCACCAATGTTTCAGGAGGGCAAAAGCAGCGGCTGTGTATCGCCCGGGCGCTTTTGAAAAAGCCGAAAATACTGATTATGGACGATTCTACCAGCGCTGTCGATACACAAACCGATGCAAAGATCCGCAAGGCGTTCCGCGAGTATATTCCCGAAACCACTAAGATCATCATTGCGCAGCGCATCGCCTCCATACAGGATGCGGACCGTATCGTACTGATGGACAAGGGCAGGATTGTGGCTGTGGGCACCCACGAGGAGCTTTTGGAAACAAGCGAAATCTACCGCGAGGTATACGATTCCCAGAACAAGGCAGGTGGACGACAATGAAACAGAATGTTATATTTAAAAAAGGAACATTAAAACGGCTTTTAAAAATGCTGTTTGAGTTTTACCCGGCTGCGTTGCCGCTGGTGCTCTTCTGCATCGTATTCACGGCCGCGGTTTCCTCCATCCCCTCTATTTTCATGCAGAACGTCATTGCAGTACTGGAAAAAAACAGGGGGGGCGATTGGGCCCACGTTGGTCCGCAGATTTTTCGGCTGGTGTCTATACTGGCGGGGCTGTATGCGGTTTCCATTGTGTCATCGTTGGCCTACAATCAAGCCATGGCGGTCATCACCCAGGGTTCGCTTAAAAAGATGCGCGAAAGGCTGTTCCACAAGATGCAGGATCTGCCCATCCGCTTTTTTGACACCCATCCCCACGGCGATATTATGAGCCATTATACCAATGATATTGATACGCTCAGGCAGCTTATTTCACAGAGTATGCCCCAGCTTCTTGTCTCAACCGTCACCGTGACCACACTTTTGAGCATCATGCTCTACTTCAGCGTGTGGATGACCTTAGTTGTGCTCAGCGGCATGGCGGTCATGCTGACTGTAGTAAAAAAGCTGGGCGGCAATTCCGCAAAATATTTTATACGCCAGCAGCACTCTCTGGGTAAAACCGAGGGCTTCATTCAGGAAATAATGAGCGGTCAGAAGGTGGTAAAGGTTTTTTGCCATGAGGATGAGGCCAAAGCAGGTTTTGATGCCATTAATGACCAGTTGTTCCACGATTCGGAGCAGGCCAACACGTTTGCCAACATTCTTCCGCCCATTCTCATGAATATCGGAAACCTGATCTACGTTACGGTTGCCATGGCAGGCGGAATATTCCTTCTGGCAAAGGTGAATAATTTAAGCATTTCAGGGCTTCCATTCAGCATCAGCGTTGTGGTGCCGTTTTTGAACATAACCCGTCAGTTTTCCGGCAACATCAACCAGGTATCCCAGCAGGTAAACGCGGTGGTCATGGGCCTGGCAGGCGCAGACCGTATCTTTACAGTATTGGATGAAGAGCCTGAAGAGGACAGCGGATTTATCACTCTCGTCAATGCCAAAGAAGAAAGCGGTGTCCTTACGGAATGTTCAGAACGCACGGAACTTTGGGCGTGGAAGGAGACTCTTGCGGATGGTACGGTGCGCTATACCCAGCTTGCAGGCAACGTGCGCCTGCAGGACGTAGATTTCGGATACGAAAAGAATAAGCCCGTACTCCACAGCATCACCCTGTTCGCAGAGCCTGGTCAGAAGGTGGCGTTTGTTGGTGCCACAGGTGCTGGAAAGACTACCATCACCAATCTTTTGAACCGCTTTTATGATATTGCTGACGGTAAGATATTCTATGACGGCATTAATATCAACAAAATCAGGAAATCAGACCTGCGCCGCGCCATCGGCATGGTGCTTCAGGATACCAACCTATTTACCGGCACTGTTATGGATAACATCCGCTACGGCAGGCTGGACGCCACAGACGGGGAATGCGAATCGGCTGCTAAGCTGGCCGGTGCCCACGACTTCATCACAAGACTGCCAGAAGGGTATCAGACCATGCTTTCCAGTAATGGCAGCAACCTTTCCCAGGGACAGAGACAGCTTATCGCCATCGCCCGTGCGGCAGTGGCAGATCCTCCGGTAATGGTACTGGATGAGGCGACTTCCTCCATTGATACACGTACTGAGGCCATTGTACAGCGGGGCATGGATGCACTCATGAAAGGGCGCACAGTATTTGTGATTGCGCACCGCCTTTCCACAGTTCAAAATTCCGATGTCATTATGGTACTTGAGCATGGAAAAATCATTGAACGAGGCAGCCATGCACACCTGATCGAAGAAAACGGCAAGTATTTCCAGCTTTATACCGGTGCATTTGAACTGGAATAGTAATCTATGGTACGTTTTCTGCGGGAAATCAGATTAGCGTCAATTTTAACAGGCTCCATGGACGGTCAATACAACCGCCATGGAGCCTGTTTTTTTCATGAAATATCCCAATCAATTCTTTTAAAATCCCAAATCGGAAAGAAAATAGGCGTTACTGCAGGCAAAAAGCCCTTTTTCATCTTTACATTCCACCCTGATATAAGTCTCGTTTCCGCAAAGAGGAAACCTGGCTTCCGTAAGAGGCTCTCCTTGCACAGATGCTCTGCAACAGAGCCTGGAGCTTTCTGTGACTCCGCAAATGGCCTGTACCGGTCCTGTCTTTACCACCAGTTCCCTGTTCTCCACGTAAAGTTCCTTTATCTCAGGTCCCATGGAGCTGTAGAAGTGGCCTTTTACCAACCCATTTATAACCTCAGTATAGCTTAACTCTTCCGCCTTTATCATGGTAAAGCCTCCGAAAGAATCGCATAGAAGACTGTCAAAGGGATAACTGTTATGATTATCATCCGTTGCCATGCACCATAACCGGTTACCCAGCCGGAGCATCTCATCATAGGACTGGGGATTATAGCCGTACAGCCCATCAAGCTGGCATCCATGATTGTAGATTTCCATGGCAAAAAGTCCTTTCAGCCCTTTATAATCGCTATAATTCTGTAAGGACCAGTATGGATGGTTATAGCAGGAAATAAAACCTAATTCGTTCATCTCCTCCAGGTATCCGTTAATATAATCAAAATCCCCATACCTGCATTCCGGGCAGATTCCCATTTCCTTTCTCTCCCGCCAGTAGCCGGGTCTGGTATCATACAAGTTAATATGATACGTCCTGTCTCTGGGGCGAAGCCTGTCCGGCCCATTCTCATTGATATCCACCTCTACCGCCGCAAGAGCCAGGAATTCTTCATCATTTAATTCCTCGTGATTCTTGTATATCCTGTGATCGGTAAAGGCCATAACCTGATATCCCCGGCTTTTATAACTCTCTTTCGCCTCCTCCGGCGTCAGCCTTCCATCGGATACTGTAGTATGACCGTGCAAGTTTGCCTTATAAAACCTACCCGTCTCAGGCAATAAATAAATCCTGTCTTTCACCTCGCCTTCCTCCTTTCTTACACCTGTTCTTTAAGCCATTCCAGCGGAAGATCACTCAAAAAGTACGCATTGGAAGCTGCAAAAAGGCCATTTTCATCTCCGCAGACGATACGGATATAGCCTTCCTTTCCGGTCAGAGAAAATCTTGCCTCTTCCAGGATTTCTCCTGGCTGCGCTGTTTTTATATAACAGTTCCTGCCTTCGGTTTTTACATAAATTTTCTGAACCGGGCCGGTCTTTATCACCAATTCTTTCCCTTGGATATAAAGAGAACGGATTTCAGGACCCATGGAACTATAGAAATCTCCTTTTTTTAAGGCTTCTATTACAGCTTCATAAGTAAGCTCCTTTGCCTTGATCTTTGTGAAACCTCCAAAGGAATCATTGAGAGAGTGTTCAAAAGGATATTCATTACGGTTTCCGTCTGAGGCCAGACAGAGCAGTTTTTTCCCGCATCGCAGCATTTCATCATAAGCCTGGGGCTGATAACCCCTAAGCTCTCTCACATCATTGCTGTAATTATATATCTCCATGGCAAACAGGCCGTCAAGTTCTTTATAATCCTCATAAGTTACCATGGAGTGATAGGTTAGGCTGAGACTTGCAAGAAAACCAAGCTGATTCATGCTTTCAATGCAATCGCTCCCTTTGGAAAGAAGCTCACAGCAATTCTCTTTTTCTTCTCTCATTTCATCAGGATTGGTGTCATAGAAATTGATGCGGAACCCCTTTTTCCCGACAGCCGCCGAAAATCCTGCCAGAGCCAGAAAATCCGGTGCATACAGCTCTCCATGAATACAATATTTTTCCCAGTCCATATACGCTGCGATCTGGTATCCTCTGCTCTGGTATACTTCTTTTACCTGCTCAGCAGTCAGTTTTCCATGGGAAACCGTTGTGCAGCAATTCATATTTGCCTTATAAAAATTCCCCTCTTGGGGGAGAAGGTAAACTCGTTCTTCCATTTCTTTTCCCTCAAAAAAGCGCTGCCAAAGGTTGGGCAGCGCTTTCTTATTTACTGATTTGCCTCTTTAATGGCTTCGTTTGCTCTGTCTTGAATGGATTTCATGGTATCTTCCAGAGGTTTTTGTCCCTGGCCGTATAACTGACCTTCTTCTGTGTAAATCTGTCCGATGGTGGTATCTGCGGTTCCCATGATCTTTTCATTTAAGTATGCTCTGCTGTTGTCAAACCAGCCTGCCATGAAGTCTTCCACAGTCAGGTTATCATCTTTAAACTTAGGAAGCAGGCTGCTTTCGATATAAGTCTTTGCCTCGTCTTCTGTCAGAATCTTGGCAGGAACACGTCCATATCCCAGAGTATATTTGTTTTCACAAATGGTCTTAATGGCCTCAAACGCTGCATCCTTGTTCTTTGATGTCTTTGGAATTGCATAGCAGTTTGTGATGGTCAGAGAAGACGGGTCGGTTCCTTCCGGATAAGGCATAGGAAGAATGCCCATTTCCCAATCTCTTGGATATTTCACTTTATCTGACAACGCACTTGCTACCCAGCCGCCATATACATACATTCCGATGTTTCCATTTACCATAAAGGAGTTATAAGGATATGTACCGGAAGCCAGATCCAGGCTGTTGGGCTGGATTTTCAAATCATTGCCGAGGCTGAAAAACCACTCCATGGCATCGGCAAAGGCCGGATCATCAAAGTTAGCTGTGCCGTCTGCCTTATAAGCGGAAACACCTTTTTGTGTTGCCAGCATGTAGTTGCATGCCACGTCATCGCTCATGAAGGAGCCCCATACATTTTTGTCAGGGTTGTTCAGCTTCTGTGCTGTTTCCACATATTTTTCCCAAGTCCAGCCGTCTGCCGTCGGGTAAGGCACATTTGCTTCATCAAAGATTTTCTTGTTATAATAGGTCAGCCAGATATCCTTTTCTGCTGGGATAGCATAGGACTGATCCTCAAATTTTACGACTTTATCTCCGTATAAAGCAGTCATGTCATAGTTGTCTGCCTTTGCAAGCTCATCAATGGGCTCTAAAACAGCAGCTTTGTGGAATTCTTCTAATTGAAGGGGAGTTCTGTTTACAATATCCATTTCTTCCCCAGCCATCAGGCTTACAAGAACCTTGTCCATTTCTCCTGCTTTTGATGTAGGAGTGATAAAAAACTCTACATTGATTCCTGTTTTTTCTTTGATTAATTCTATCATTTCTTTTGTTTCAGTGGCAGTTGCAGCATTATCTGTCAGAGCCCATTTTACTGTCACACCATCAAACGGCTTGTCACTGTCTGTTTTTTGAGTGGTTTCTTCTGTTGTTTTACTGTCCGTACTGCCTGCGCTGGCTCCGGTATTATCGGATTTTGCGCATCCAACAGCACTGAAAGCCATAGTTGCAGCCAGGCCAAAAGCAGCGCCCCGTTTTAATGTACTTCTTAATTTCATATCTGTTACCCTCCTTTTGTTTATAACCCTATTATAGCTGACATTTTAGCCGGTTTATATAGGTTGTATTTTAACTTTATGTGTTATTCTTATCATTTTACCGGCTTTTTTTATGGATATATACCAATAAACGAAAGAACAGGCTCAACCCTTGAATCTAAAATTCGTATTATCAGCATATTCGATTGGACCTGAGGAAAACGGGCGATTTTTTTATAACCGACCGTGGTTCCTTTATAGACGGTTATAGGGCTTCCATTCTTCATGGATAAAACTTCAAAGGCCTCAATTCTCTGACTTTTTAATATGTTTTCTTTTAATATCACTGCCGAAATCTTTTGAGGAGTTTTCCAGAAAATTTTAAACTCTGCACTGGGTCCTTTTCCCTGATAATATGTTTCATAATCATCTGTCTGTACACCCTCCAACAGATTCCATTGATCTGCCTCTCTCACATGGTTTTCTGCTTCTTCCGCTAGGTTTTTGCCATACCTTTTATGTATTTCTTCCCCTAACTCCCGGAGCCTTTTTACATCATTTTCATGAAGCTGTCCCTTGGGCGTAGGAGGAATATTTAAAAGTAAGGCTGCATTACCTCCTGCGGACTTTTCATAAATATCCATCAAATTTTCCAGGGATCTGACTTTATCATCTTCTTCCGGATGATAAAACCAGCCTGGCCTTATGGATACATCCACTTCTGCAGGATACCAGATTAAGTGCTGTTCCTGGGACAGCCTTTCCCTGCTTCCCAAATCCTGCTCCATACTGCTTATTACCCTCTGCTTAAAAGACGGATCATCAGCATGCTGGCTTAATGCCGCCACCCGCTCTGCTACAGATAAATCTGCCGAAACAACGCTCCATTCACTAATCCTGGTATAGCCAGCCTCATTGCCGCACCAACGGACATCCGGCCCGCTTACAGAAATACAGGCACCAGGCATGTATTTTCTTACGGTATCATAATATCGCTTCCAGTCATAAATCTGTCTCTTTCCATTAGGACCTTCTCCGCAGGCGCCGTCAAACCACACGCTGAATATATCTCCGTATCCGGTCAGCAGTTCTGTAAGCTGTGCCACAAAATAATCGTCATATGGTTTTCCTTGTCCATAGGTTTCCTGATTTCGGTCCCAAGGAGATAGATAAATGCCAAATTTCAGTCCGGCTTTTTGACAGGCCCAGGCCACTTCCTTTACAATGTCACCTGTTCCATTGAGATAAGGGCTGTATTTTACGGAATGCTTTGTGTACTTACTGGGCCACAGGCAAAATCCGTCATGGTGCTTGCAGGTGAGGATTGTACCTTTCATTCCTGCCGCTTTAATGGCTCTTATCCATTGGTCTGCATCCATTTGCTCCGGATTAAAAACTTTTGGTGATTCTGTTCCATCTCCCCATTCCATTCCGGTAAAGGTGTTTACTGTAAAATGGAAAAATGCATAAAATTCTGTTTTCTGCAGCATCACCTGTCTTTCAGAAGGAATAACTTTAATAAGTCTTTCATCTAATTGATTCATTTCGCCCTCTTCCAAACCCTTTAATTTTATAAGGTTGAAAGAATGGAATCTTTCAACCTTAGATTTGTTAATCAACTGATTATATATAAGCATATCTTTAATTCATCAAGATACAAATGAAAACCACAAAATATCATTTGCCTTTAACTGCATGGAATACTCTTTTCCATTTCCGTCATAAATCACGGTTTCCTGAGGCTCATAAGTGTTGTTTACAATACAATATTTGCCTGTAGCCGGATAATAATTGACTTCCACATGATAATTGCTGCTGTACCATTTCTTCATCTCCTGTTCCATGCCTGCGGCCCAGAAGATTGCCCGGTAAAGCATTCTGGAATTTTCAAAGGAATAGGGAATGCCGCTGATATACACGCTTCTTCCGTCTCCGAACTCATTGACGGCCATCTGGATATCTTCCCCGTCTTTCTTTAAAATCTCCGCTCCCGTAAGAGCATAAATATTTTTCATGCCTTTCCCGAAATCAATGGTTTCAGAGGAATCCTCCGTAATAAAATGGCTATGCTCCTCCCAGTTGTATTTATCCGTTGAAAGGGAAAAACCGACTTCTTTATTGACACCCAGCACGTTTGCCATGGCAAAGTACCTGCCCTGATATTCGCAGGCCGAAGGCTCTCCCACTCCGATCAATCCGCCTCCCTGAGCTACAAAGGCCTTTACAGCGCTGCTGACTTTCGGATTGGTCCAGTAAGCACCGCCGCTGGGAGCTGTATAAGCATCGCCTACGTTGATGATTACCTTACATTTCTTTAACACATCGGGATCTGCAATCACATCTTCAAAACTGATGAATTCCACGTCAAAAGGCATTCCGCTCAAAGCTTCCAGCACTCCAGCATAGGAATAGGTCTGCTTATAATCAATGGCATGGGCGACCATATGAGTTCCCCAGGAACGGATCTTTCCCCAGGAATTCAGAACTCCCACCTTGAAATGGCTGTAAGGGCTTTGTCCTCCCACATTTTCATAAAGAAGGCGGAATTCATCGCAGACCTCCTCAATGTATTGGATAAACTCAGGAAATTCCAGTGCCAGCTTTAAATATCCGCCATAGCCGATCCGGTCCACCGGTTTTCTTAGGATGGCCCGCCTTGCAGTCACCCAGTTTACCTTTGCTTCTTTTACCGGATCTCCCCCCTCGTGGAATACATCAGGGAAGAAGTAAGGCAGAAAACGGCCTTCCGTATATGTTACTCCCGGAATGTCCGAAATCAGGCGAAGGGTGGTTCCATTGCCCACGCTTCCCACTACTGCATCCAGTCCTACGTGTTTAAAATACTCTCCAAATGGTTCCGTTCCAATCCAGTGGTCTCCTAAAAACATCATGGCTTCCTTGCCATGTTCGTGGCAGATATCCACAAGAACCTTCATAAGCTTGGAAACTTCTCTCTGCTGGAATTCCTGGAAATCCCGGAACTCCTTAGAAGGCACCCGGTTGGTGTTGTTATGGTATCCCTGGTCAATGATATATTCCGGACGGAAGGGGTAACCCGCCTCTTTTTCAAACTGTTCTAATATGTAAGGACTGACGCTGGCGCTGTATCCAAACCAGTCAACGAACTTTTCCTTTGCATACTCATTAAATACAAGGGTAAACTGATGGAAAAAGGTGGTAAAACGCACCACATTGCTGTCCGGGTTTTCCTCCATCCAGCGGTTTAATTTTTCTATTACGTGCTTCTGGGTCTTGGGCTGGCGCACATCAAAGGTGATCTGATGCTCCACATCCTGCCAGTCATTGGTAATGAAATTATACATATGTACCGGGTCCCAGATGATGAAGGCCAGAAAGCTTACGGTATAATCATGATATCTCTCCGGAAGGGAAATGACCACCTCTTGGGTGTGTTCTTCATATTCCCAGGCAGAGGCTGGCAGAGGCTCTCCGGTGGTGCGATCTACAACCTCCCACCAGCGTTTAATATCATGAATGGTATTGGGCTTTAACTGGTCTTTGTATAAATGGGCCATCAAAGGAATGTGAAGCTTGCCTTCTTCCATTGCCGTATAAAACTCCGTCATTAAGTACACCTGCTGGACTTCATCGGGGTTAGCCATAGCCCACTGATTGTCCTTTCTGGTGGTATAATAGGTGGAGTATATTTTAACGGGCATTTTCTTAAGCTCCTCCGGCATATCTGTGCCGTCACAATCCCGCAGGGCATCGGCTCCCCACCGCCTGGCAATCTCCTTTGTCTCCTGTATCATATCCACATCAGTGGGAACAGTGACTCTTCCGGTCATTTTTCTTTCCATCTTAATATTCCCTTTCTATACTCATTTTTTAATTTCATCTGTTATCCCTTCACACCAGAGGAGGCAATGCCTTCAATGAAAAACTTCTGGCAGAACAGGAAGGCCACCAGAATAGGCAGAAGCACAATAGTTGCCGCAGCCATCTGGCTTCCATAATCCTGGATCAGGCCGGAGGAAAAGAGCTTCACTCCAACAGACAGCATCTGCTTATCCATAGTTGATATGTAAAGGTATGGTCCCATATAGTCGTTCCATGACCAAGTAAAGGAAAACAAGGCCATGGTGGCAATGGCCGGTTTTGCCAATGGGAAAATAATCTGCCAATAAATGCGGAAATGGCTGCAGCCGTCAATTTTTGCCGCTTCACTGAGAGAGTCCGGAATGGAGACAAAGGACTGGCGCAGCAGGAATACGAAGTACACATCCACACAGCTTGGCAGGATCAGCGACCACATGGTATCCAGAATTCGCAGATTTTTAAAGATCATATATCTTGGCAGAATCATGATATCGCTGGGTATCATCATGGCTGACAGCAGGATGAGGAATATGACATCCTTTCCTTTAAAGTTAATCCTTGCAAACCCATATGCCGTAAAGCTGACGAAAAATATTTTGATGATAATGGTAAGGGCCGTCATGACCACTGTATTCAAATACCATTTCTGAAAATTATAAATGCCGTTTGTAAATAATGCCTGAAAATTCATCAGGGTGGGATTTTCCGGAATCAAGTGCCATGGAAATTTCATAACCTCTCCACTGACCTTAAAGGAGGAGGAAATCATGAACAGAAACGGAAAATTAGATGCCAGCCCGATTAATAGGATAAAAACCGTAAGTGCTATCTTTAAACTTTTCTTATTGCTTGTCATTGATGATCCCTCCCTTAATAGTTAACCCATTTTTTCTGTCCGCGCCATTGGATCAGTGTTACGATCATGACCAGTATGAACATGACGAAAGCCATTGCACTTGCCAGACTGGTTTCATATTTTGTAAATGCGGTACGGACAATATTTACCGACATAACCGTAGTCGCCTGTCCCGGGCCTCCCTCGGTAAGGGCCTGTATGCAGGTAAAGTTCTGGAAGGAACCAATGATGGAGCTGATCACAAGGAAAAAGGTGGTAGGAGAAATCAGGGGAATGATGATGTTGCGGATTCGCTGCCATTTTGTGGCTCCGTCAATCTGTGCTGCTTCCAACAGCTCAGAAGGCACCTCCTGGAGGGCACCAAGATAAACCACCATATTAAGGCCAACGCCTTTCCATACGGAAATCATGGCTACTGTGGGAAGAGCCAGCTTTAGGTTCAGCAAAAGCAGGGGCGGATCAAATCCTAAATTTCTTAAAGCAATGATTGCGGGGCTGTTATTGCCAAGCAGCACCTTGAAAATGACAGCCACTGCCACCATATTGGATACATAGGGCATAAACACCAGGGAACGCATGGCTTTTTTTCCATAGACTCCGTTGTTCAGCATAAATGCCAGTACAAATCCAAGGATCATAATAAAGGGCACATATACCAGGGAATATTGGAAGGTTCTTATAAGGGAATCCAAAATTTCTTTATTGGTAAATACTTTTATAAAGTTTTGAAGCCCTACAAATTTAAGATTGTCCAGCCTCGTTATGTATTTCATGTTTAAAAATGACATGACTATTGCAATGATAAAAGGAATGCCGGTAAAAACAGTGAAAAAAATCAAATAGGGCGAAATAAACAGCCATCCATACCTGTTTTCTTTCTTCTGGGCTATGGATGTCTTTTCTTTTACTTTGAATGTCGGTGTTTTTTCTTTACTCATGGGCCTGCCTCCCGTTTTTTATTTTAGGAAGAAAGGCTCACGAAAATATAACCTTTCTCTTACTTATATTCTAACGGATTTTTTTCGAATAAACATAGGCCGATTTTTGTATTTGTTGGTTATTTTCGCTTTTTATCTTGTTTTACTTATTTTCCTTTAGATTTCCGTGGTCGTCAATATCCTCCCTGGTGATTCTGGGAATCCTTATGACGGTCAGGGTTCCTGTGTCTTTCTTGCTATAGATCGATACAGCCCGGTCCACACCAAAATACAGCTTGATTCTGGCTTCTATGCTGTGAAGCCCGATTCCGGTGCTGCGCCTGTTCTGCTCTTCCTCCTCTCTTCTTATTTTCCCGAAACGAATTTGTTCCCGGACCTCCTTTAACTTTTCCCTATCCATACCGCGTCCGTTGTCCATAATTTTTATCATGACCCAGCCGCCTTTTTCTTTGACAGTGAGGCGGATCATCATGGGATGCTTTAAACCTGCCATTCCATACAGGAAAGAATTTTCCACTGCAGGCTGCAAAATTATTTTCAAGGAATACAGTTCGTGAATCTGGCGCATATCCGTCCTGAGATCAAAGCTGAAATCTTCCTTATAACGGTTTTTCTGTATTTTTACATAGGCCATAAGGTGCTCAATTTCATGTTCCATGGGGACAATTACCTGTCCTCCGCTGATGGATAAGCGGTACATTCGCCCCAGGGAAGCTGCCGTCCGGCCAATATCCGGTCTTCCCGCCTCATTGGACATCCAAACGATGTTCTCCAGGGTATTATAAAGAAAATGGGGATTGATCTGGCTCATAAGCACTTCCAGCTCCAGCTCCTTTTTCTTCCGGTCAGACTGCAGTCCTTCGATAATATTGGTATTGATCCGCTCCAGCATGGAGTTGTAATAGCGGATCATATTCCCCACCTCATTTTTCTGTTTTACCTCAACATAGGCATTTAAATTTCCACCGTATACCTCTTTCATGGAGGCATTCAGCTTCCCAATGGGGTCCATGAAGCTTTTATATAAATAGAATATCATAATAGCACAAAGGCCCACACAAGCCACCATGACCAGGAAAATTCTGTAGTACAGCACATCCACTTCCCTTGTCACTGATTTCATGGGAACCACCATGACGGTCTTCCAGTTATTTACATCAGAATCCTTTACCTGGATCATCTGACTCCCTGAAGTCTCCCAGCCTCTTGTCAAATCCCCTGTCTTTTCCAGAATTTCTCCCTTTAGCTTCTCCGGTATTTCTTCCGCTTCCACTGCTGTTTCATTGCTGGAGGAAATCAGGCTGCCGTCCTCTGTAATCACATAAATATCGCCGGGAATGGACTGGGCCAGTTCTGCATACTGTTCGTAAATATCCTGCTCTTTTAAGGCAAATACCTGCACATATTCATATCTGCTCTTTTCCCATGAATAGATTCTCCGGATGCCCATAACGGCCTTTCTCTGCCTGACCTCTTCAGGCCGGTCGCTGAGAAAGAAATTATCCTGGAGGGGGTACCAGCGGAATTTCATCATAAGGTCGGGATCATCAATGTTCATAGCCCGCAGCTTCCGGACCACTTCTTCTGTGTCGTTATTGGGATCCAGAAGATTAAACAATTCTCCCTTGTAGGTATACATGGCGCTGATTCTCACCCTCCGGTTCAGCATGTCATATGCTTCAAATATGTTGCTGTAAATCCTCACAATATCAAGCTTTTTATACATCTGGTCCTGAGGGGAGTATTCCTTTTCAATGTATTGTTTCAACTGGTCATTGGCCGCAAAATTATCGGAGACGCTGTAAATGTCCTGAAGCTTTGCATCAATTTTACTGGCAATATCCGTAATCCGGCTCTGGGTGGTGCGCATGTATTCCTGCTTCATGACATTTCGGGTGTGCCAGAACAGTATGGTGATGATTACCATAACCGGAATCAATACCTGCAAAATACCGTACAGCATCCGGCGTTTTAAATCTGCATTCCTTTTCTTTTGTATTTTTTCATTCATTTTCATCGCTGTATTTTTCCATGCCTCCGCCTTCTGCCTGGAGAATATTCCGGTATTCCTTGGGGCTTATGCCGTACTTTTTCTTAAACAGTTTAATATAATTAGATACATCGGCCCAGCCAAGTTCGTCAGAAATCTCATATATTTTCCGGGCCGGGTCTTCCAAAAGTTTTCTGCTCTTTTCCAGCCGTTTCGTAATAATGTAATCACTGAAATTACAGCCGAATTCATTTTTAAAAATCTTGGAGATATAAGCGGTGTTTTTATGTACCTTTGCTCCCACATATTCCAGGGAAATCTGGTTGGAGTCATACTCTTCATTGACAATTTCCCTGATTTTCATGGCAAGGCTGCTCCGGCTTTTCCACTCTCCTTTCATACGGGCCGTCTCTTTGGAGGCTTTCTTGAGAATCCGGGATAAGAATTCCTTTTTTTCTTTCAGGCTTTTTAAGGAATAAATACTGGTATAGGTACAGTCCATGGCTTTCATAACCTTTTCCAACTGAACGCCGCAGCGCAATAGTTCGCGGGATAAATTAAATAGCAGTTCAAGGCTTAACCGGTCAATATAATCGTAATCCAGAACCATCTTTCCCTTAAATTCGGCAAAAATCTCATCCAGAGCATGTTCTATGTTTTTTTCCTGCTGCTCCATGATTTCCTTTAAAATCCGTCCTGAATCAAAGGAAATGGCGTAATAATCAAAGTCCGCCTCCTGTACTTCTTTATAGAAGGTGACCAGATTTTTTCCTTCGCTGTAGATTTTCTGGCTGGCGCAGCATTTTGCCTGTTCATAGCACTGGGGGAGCATTTGAAAATCGGTGTAAAAGCTGCTGATGCCTGCGTAAATGCGAATACCCGTCTCTTCAAAAACTATTTCCGCCAGTTTCCTGACATAAGGCTGTAAATCCTGTTCCAGTGGTTCTTCTTTAGAGTTCAGGATTCCGGTTATCTTTTCTTCAAAATTCCAGATGAAGGTTCCATCTATCCATTCTTTGGGGACTTTTTCATTGAGAATCTTCTCTACTTTTATCTGGTCCTGGTAGATGGCATTTTTATCTTCCCCGTCGGAAACCTCCAGATGAACGACCATAACTCCCAGCCAGTTTTCTCCCTGGCGGAAAAATTCTTCTTCCATCTCTTCATCATCATAGCCATAGCCTTTTATTAGTAAATTGTATTTTTTCCGGAGTTTTAAGCTTTTGCTTTCCTCATAAACAGATTTTAACTCTCTTTCCTCTAATTCCTTTTTTCTCGCCTCATCAAGCCGCCCTTTTATTTTCCGGAATGTCACTTCAAATTCATCCAGATCCGTGGGCTTTAATAAGTATTCCATAACCTGGTTTTTAATGGACATCTGTAAATACTCAAAATCATTGTAGCCGCTTAAAATAATAATTTTGATCTCAGGATAATGCCGGCTCAAATGCTGCATCAGCTCGATTCCATCCATTTCCGGCATGCGGATATCGGAAAGCACTACATGAGGCTTGTCCTTTTTTATCTGCTCCAGGGCTTCTATCCCATTGCCGCAGACACCACTGATTTCAAATCCCCACGTTTCCCATTCAATGCTGTTTGCAATTCCATATGCAATTGATTTTTCGTCTTCCACCACCAATAGTTTATACATGTCTTCTCGTCTTTCTCCTGCTATCGGATGCCTAAAAGGCATCCCAAAATCCATTTCAATTCCACCATTCTGTCTGATGAATCATTTACGGTTTTTGAGATACCCTTTATAGCTTCAGCTTGTGCTGTCATGGTATTTTATCTGTTTTTTATTATGACCGGAATCCCTGCAACCACCTCAACCACCATGTCGGCAGCTTTACCAATCCACTGATTGACTTCTCCAAGAACTTTTCTATACACCAAAGTCTCTTTGCTGTAGCTGTCCCCGTCAGAAAAGACCTCATTGGTCACAATAATAACATGTTCTGCCTTTTCTTTTATGCTTTCAATTCCTCTCAGAATCTCTTCTGACACTGTCCCCTCTTCCAGACATGGAGCCTCATTTTCCTCTCCCAGTCCGAACAGTTCATTAGACACCAGATTGGACATACATTCTAAAAGAACTGTTCCGGTTTTCCCATCACCCGGCAGCTTCAATTCCTTTAAATTACGGTAACATTCCACTGTCTCAAACTGCTTTTCAGCCCTCATCTGCCTGTGGCGCTCAATTCTCTGTCTGCACTCCTCATCCCAGGGCTTCATGGTGGCAATGTAAATCCGCCTTTCCTGTCCCAGGCTTACAGTCAGGTTTTCCGCATATTCTGATTTTCCGCTTCCGCTTCCGCCTGAAACCAGTGTGATCATCAAACACCTCCCAAAGGCCTATACTCTTCGATGCATATATCTTGAAAGGAACTCATTTTCTTATAAACGCCGTATGCCATGTCAAGCAATGGAACGGCTGCCACTGCTCCGCTCCCTTCTCCCAGACACATGCCAGCCTGTATAAAAGGAGTTAACCCCAGTTCATCAAGAAGCAGTTTTCCGGCAGGCTCTGCGGATACATGGGAAGCCAGCATATAGTCCCGGCAGCCAGGATAAATCCGTTCTGCACAAAGAGCTGCGCTTGCGGAAATAAAGCCGTCTACCAATATAGGAATCCGGCAGACCGCACCGCCTATGAATACACCTGTAAGCCCGGCCAGGTCAAATCCACCTATATGAGCCAAGACATCTACAACATCCCGGCACTCTGGCCCGTACTTTTCTATGGCTTCTCTGATGACCTGAACTTTTCTTCCAAGCCCTTCATCACTTAATCCTGCACCTCTTCCAGTCAGTTCTTCCGGACTCTTCTTTAAAATCATGGAAGAAACTGCACTGCTGGTAGTAGTGTTTCCGATTCCCATTTCTCCGGTGGCAATGAGTCTATATCCTTTTTCCACCAGTTCCTCGACCAGGTTGATTCCGGTTATTATGGATTTTACCGCTTCGGCTCTTGTCATGGCTGGCTCTTTTCTGAAATTTTTTGTTCCATAAGAGACTTTTTTGTTTATGAGTTCATAGCGGGTACCGGATTTTAAGTCTCTGGCGACTCCCATATCCACCGGAAATACGTCAACCTTGGCTTGCTCCGCCATAATACAGACACTGCTGTTTCCTTCTGTCATATTTTCCGTCACAATGGCAGTTACTTCCTGTCCGGTCTGGGTAACCCCTTCTTCTACAATTCCGTTATCACCGCATAAAATGAGAAGCGCCCGCTTTTCTATATCAAACTGCCATGTTTCCCTGATACCGGCTATTTTTATGATACATTCTTCTAAAATACCCAAACTGTTAAGAGGCTTTGCCACCTTGGACCATTTCAAACGGGCCATATCCATGGATTTTTCATCTAAGGGGCGTATTTGAGACAAATATGGCTGCAATTCTCTGTTCATGATTGATCTCTTCCTTGTAAAGACTTTTCATACACTCGAAACCATTTCAGTCCTAAGAAAGGTTCATATCCCAGGTCAGCAGTTCCCGCATGTTCATATCCCAGACTTTCATAAAGACGGATGGCAGGCTCATTGCGATCATAAACATCAAGCCTTATGGTTTTTCTTCCTTCTTCTACCGCTCTTTTTTCTGCAAATTCCAGAAGAGTTCTGCCGACTCCGGCTTTCAGATAATCCGGATGGACCAGGAATGTATGAATCACCGCTACCTCTTCCGGCCCCACTGCGGTTTTCCACGGAATAAGTTCATAGCCATCTTCTTGTTTCTGGTTAATAATCACAGAACCGGCGATTCTGCCTGATGAAAGAGCTATATAAAGTGTGCCTTCCTTCACCCCTTCCTCCGCTTGAATATGAGTAGGATAGACTTCCTTTTTCCAGCCAGTGTAATTGGTATGGGATTCCAAATATTCGATGACCGCGTCATACAAAGCTAATATTTCATGGACATCCTGCTCAGTCCCCTGTTTTATCTCTAAATCATTCATGTAATTTTATTCTCCGCAACTTTAGTTTCTTCATCATATTCTATCTTCAAGTCATCTGCCAGGTATCCATCACTCATGCAATGCATATCGGAAACGCCATCCTTGACCAACTGATATACTGTAGAATGGTAGAAAAAATCCAGTGCTTCATCTAAAGAGATTCCCGTTTTTTCTGCAAAAAGCTTTACCACACGTGCATACTTCTTTTGTAATAGAACAGGATTAGCATTCATATTTTTTCACTTCCTTCAAAATGTAAATATTGATCCATAGTCCACTGAGTACGGAAACAAATCTGTAAATTAGGCTTCTCATACTTTAACCGTTTAATTGCCTCTGCTTTATCAATCAAATGGTCAAAATACAGTTCTACCGTATTAAATACCTTATCATTGGCAACTCCACCTATTACAATATCATAATCCGTATTATCAGCTTCCCTCCGGCAGCTAAGAATAAATTCCAGCCACTCTTCTGAGTAGGTATCAAATTGTTTTATTTTACACTTACTATACGCAGTCTCATCAAATGTATATTTGGAAAGAATTCCTTCTTTTTTTCGCCGTTTGAATTTTCCACACCATTTCACTGCCTGTTCCCGAATGGGTGTCGTATAAAAACCCGGACCAAAATCAACATTGGAACGGGTGTGCAGCAAGTCTGGCTTATCAATAACCAGATAAGAGCCATGATAAAGAATCATACGTTAACTCCCTCCTCACGCATAACATCTATAATGTCTGAAATAATATACTCTTTACTCTGCGTGTGCAGGACTTCGTATTCAGAAATAATATACTGTTCAAGAATATCACTTTTTTCTGTCAAGTTCCGGTAAACTATTTCCGCATCAATGCCCAGTCTTGCAGCAATATTTTCAATACAGAAAATTGCAAATTCCAATTCTTCAGCATTGCTGATTGCTTTTCCTCGTCTCAACTCCATATATCCTCCCGTTATCATTTCCGTTTGGCTATAGCCACACCATTGTTTAATTCAATATTAACATAACTTTAAATACGTGCCAACCTGAATCTTTTCCGGATTTTATATATGTTTTCCTACATATTTATTGATTATATCTGCTCCTTTGATAGCATTATGTGAAAGCTTTCACATGCCTCCACAAACCGTTTCGGCAAAACCGGATTGGAGGGATAATAAAAATGAGGAAATCCTGCCAGCAGATTTTTCCTGGCATGAACACAGTCCCAGCTTTTCTTTTGCCCGGGCTTTATGGCTTCCATTTGGTTTCCGTTATCTGTGCTGTCCCAATAATGGAATTCATGGCCCCGTATAGATTCTCCGTTTTTTATAAATCCGGTGCTTTCCCTGGAAAATGCTTCGATATAGCCAAATCTCATAAGACGTTCTGTAGGAAACACCCTCCCATGTATAATTCCGGCCATGGGATAAATCTGATGGTCCTTTGTCTCCATTTCCTCATGAAGATACATAAAGCCTCCGCATTCAGCCAGTATAGGCATAGAGTGTTCTGCTGCCTCCCTGATTTCCCGGAGCATGGATTGGTTTTGGGACAGTTCTCTGGCATATAATTCCGGGTACCCTCCTCCCAGTACAATGCCGCAGATTCCTTTTGGAAGACTTTTATCGTGAACCGGACTGAAAGGGATCAGTTCTGTGCCCATTTCTTCCAAAAGCTTTAAATTTTCCTGATAATAAAAACAGAATGCCTCATCCTTTGCAATCCCTATGGGTACCCGGACCCGGCCGGCAGTTTTTCCCTCTGCTCCCTTATCTTCCTCCTGGAAAGAGGGCAAAGGTCCGGCACTTTCAGCCAACATGATAAGTCCATCCAAATCTATGGTATCCTCCAGCTTTAAGGCCAGCCGGTCAAGCTGATCCTTTAACCCCTTTGCCTCCTCCGGGAGCACCAGACCCAGATGGCGGCTTTCAAGACGGCCTTCCTCACATTCCGGCAAGTATCCATATACCCGGACGCCTAAATCTTCCATGGCAGTCTTTAACCGCTCTGCCATAACCTTGGAAGTTCTGTTTAAAATCACGCCGCAGATACGGCTGTCCTTTTTATATTCTAAAAACCCTTTTACCACTGCGGCCATGGACAGACTGGCGCCTTTGCAGTCTAACACCAGTACAACCGGAGCCTCCACAGTACATGCCACCTCATAGGAACTGGCCCATGTGCTGTTTCCTCCGACACCGTCATAATAACCCATAACGCCTTCAATAACAGAAATCCCGGCACCTGTTGCCCCATTGGCAAATAAGCCTTTCACCTTTTCCTTTTCCAGAAAAAAGGTGTCCAGATTTCCTCCGTCTATGCCGAGGACATATTTATGAAACATGGGGTCAATATAATCCGGGCCGCATTTAAAGGAGCGGCAGGATAAATTTCTCCTTAAAAATGCATTTAAAAGTCCGCAGGTCATCATGGTTTTTCCGCTGCCGCTCTTAGGGGCAGCCAGCATCAGTCTGGGGTATTCACATTTCAAGCAGGGTTCCTCCTTCTCCTCCGAAAGAAATCACATAAACCGGATTCTGTCCCATCATCAGGTGATAATCCCCTGCTTCTTTGGCTTTGGAAACCTGCATCTGCACGATCTCTGCTGCAATAGAATTCTCTTTTAACCAGGTTACTATTTCCGAAAGAGATTCCAGGGCAAGAACATTGATAACAATACGGGCCTTGGGATTTTTTTGCAGAACAAGGGAAAGAACCTCTTTCATGGAGCCGGAGGTTCCTCCGATAAATACATGAGTGGGCGTTTCAAGGCCCTCCATGGCCTCTGGGGCAGTTCCTTCCACAATTTCCAGACATTCGGCATGAAACCGTTCTTTATTGGCTTTTATCAGGCTGATGGCTTCTTCTTTTCTTTCAATGGCATAAGCCTTGCCCTTTTTAAGAAAAGAAGCAGCTTCAATGGACACGGAACCTGTCCCAGCTCCCACATCGTATAAGATAGAGTCTTCTCCCAGCTCCAGCTTTGATATGGAAACAGCTCTGACCTCACTTTTAGTCATGGGAACCGCTCCCCGAATAAACAGTTCATCTCTCATCAACTTCCTCTTTCCTGCCCATCCCCTTCAGGGCATACAGCTATACCTGCAGGGTGCTTCCTCTTCTCTTTCAATTAACAATACGGATAAAATATCAAATTCCTTATTCTCCAGCATTTCCGGCGTTCCAACCGTAATCCTTTCATCAGAATAGGAAAGCCGTTCCCCTACTGAAATCCTGACCCGGTCAAATCCCTGTTCCTTAAGGATTCCGCAAAGATTTTTCACCGTATTGGTTCCATCTAACAGAGCAAAAACCCTGGAATTTTTCTTTAATTCCTCTATGATATCACATTCCCGTCCATGAAGGCTCACAAGCCGTACATCTTCCCAGCCTGTTTTCAGCCTGGAACTTAAATAAGAAACAGAGGATATTCCAGGAAATACTGATACGTCATACATCATGCCATCTGGCTCCTGGCTTAAAGCCTCCACCATTTTCTTTGCTCCGCTGTAAAACCCCGTGTCACCGGAATACAAAATTCCGATCCTGCGGCACTCCTCATGGTCTGCCAGCCAAGGCAATATATCTTTGCCTAAAAAAAATGGTATCTTCCTGGCTTTTGGCACCATCTGAGAAATCCCAGCAAGCATCCGCTCTGCACCGAATACTACATCACAATTCTGCAGCGCTTTCCAGGCTCCCATTGTCATCTGGTCCTGTCCGCCCATTCCTGTTCCGATCAGGGAAACCCTTCTCTTTTCCGGCTGAATCTCAGGCTCTTCCCCAGTTTTCCATCCTTTTAATACTTCCATTGCTTCCTCTAACCTAATACCGTTTTCCTTTACCGGACGTCCCACCACAATTGCTGTAATGCCGCATTCTGCTGCCGCCCGCATTTTTTCTGGAAAACCTCCGGCATTTCCGGCCTCTTTGGTTACCAAATACCGGATGTCATACTGCTTTATCATGGCCCGGTTCATTTCTACGGAAAAAGGGCCCTGCATTCCAATCAAATGATTTCCCTTTATTCCCATCTGTTCGCAGGCAGAAATTACGGACAAGGTGGGAAGAACCCTTGCAAAGACCCGTTCTTCCCAGGAATCCATGGAAGTATAGCTGGAAAGTTCCTTGCTTCCTGTTGTCACAAGAACATTTCCTGCCTGCTTATTTAAGTAAAGCACTGCATCTTCCACAGAGTCCACCCATAGGCTGCTCCCATCATATGCCTCGTGCTCCCCTTCCTCAAAACCTTCCGAGGTTTCCCGGAGCACTCGCATATGCCTGATCTCTGCCTTCCGACAGGCAATGAGAATATTTTGACTCACAACTGCTGCATAAGGGTGGGTAGCATCAAGAACCAGATCAATTTCCTTTTCTCTTATGAAATCTTCCATTTCGCAAGCGTTCATAGGGGATTTGTGGATATGAAGGTATTTGCTTTCAGGCAGTACCATTTCCCCGTATCCGGTGGCTACGCTGACCCAGACATGAATCCCGTGCTCATGGCAGTATTCCGCCAGAATCCGTCCTTCCGTGGTTCCTCCGAAAATAAGAATCTTACACATTTTTATATCCTCTGGGGGTGACCATCCGGCCTCTGATTTCTTTTGTCATGGAATTTCCTATGTAAACCGTGGTAAACATATCCACCTGGGCATCCCTTAATTGTTCCAGGGACAAAATCTCCATTTCTTCCTCTTCCCTGCTGATATTCCTTACAAAACCGCACACGGTTTCAGGACTTTTGTATTCCATCACAATTTCACAGGCCCACTTTAAATAATCGGCTCTCTTTTTGCTGGACGGATTATAAATACACAAAATCATATCTGCCTGTGCAGAACGCCTCAGCCTTTCTTCAATTAATTCCATAGGAGTCAGCAGATCGCTTAAGCTGATCACTGCAAAATCATGACCAAGAGGGGCGCCTAACAAAGCTCCGCCGCTTAAAGCCGCGGTCACTCCGGGAATCACCTGGATTTCCAGGTCAGCATCATGTTCTGCCATTTCCAATATCAGACCGCTCATTCCATACACACCGGAATCCCCGCTGCACACCATTGCAACCGTTTTTCCCTTTTTGGCCTCGTCAATGGCAAGCTGGCACCGTTCCTGTTCCCTGCGCATGGGAGTTGTCATCATTTCCTTGCCTGGAAAATGCTCCCGTACAAGATCCACATACACGGTATATCCCACAATGACCTGGCTTTCTTCCAATGCTTTCACTGCCTTTATGGTCATGTCCTCATAGGCTCCGGGGCCGATTCCTACTACGTAAAGTTTTCCTGTATTCTTCATATTCCTCCTACTCAATCAACGGAATATACATGCATATCCAATTGATTTATAAACTCAGCTTCCAATCCAGGGCTGCCACCGCCACTGTCACACTGTTTGCCGCCTGTTTCTTCACCAGCAGCTTTCCGCCTCCCAGTTCCTTAACGCAGGCAAGAGCCGCCCTTTCACAGACATTGTCCACTCCTGTCACCTGTTTTACAAAGGATGATGCAGAGAATTCGCCTTCCACTTCCCCAAGAACCTCTGACGGATAAGTATAAAACCTGATTCCCCTGGAAGCCGTGAATTCACAAAGCCCAGGCTCTTCTTTTTTCAAATCAATGCTGGCACATGCGGCCAGGCTCTCTTTTGATAAATTCCACCTTTGCAAAACCTGGTTCACTGCCTTTTCTATGGTTTCTGAATCCACTCCTCTCCTGCATCCGATTCCCAGAACTAAAAGCCTGGGAACCAGCTTAAAGGAGTCTTTCAGCATTTCATTTTCCGGCTCATCTTTTATTGTGATCCAAAGGTTTACATCCTGTTCTCCATTATTGATAAGAGGGCTGGGAAGCCCGCCTTCTATGGGAAAATCACTGAAAAATCCGATCTCTTCCCCTCTGAGAACCGCAGAGGAAACCTCTTTTATTTTATTCAGTTCACAAATAACAAGCTTCTGCTTTTTGGCAAACAGATCCACCGCAAAACCGCCGTGATTGTCCGTTGCAGTGGTAATCACTGCCTGTCCTCCTGAAATTTCTGCCGCATTTTCTGCCAGTTCATTGGCTCCTCCCAGGTGACCGGATAAAAGAGAAATAGAGAATTTCCCCATATCATCTAAAACCACCACCGCCGGGTCTTCTGCCTTTGTTTTTAAAAATGGAGCAATTGCCCGGACTGCGATTCCTGCTGCCCCGATGAATATCATTCCATCCATGGTTAAAAATTGCTCTTTTGTCCACTCTGACAGAGACACCGAAAGAGGAACCAGCTTTTCCCCATAAAAGCTGCGTTCCACCAGCTTCCCAGGACCATATCCCTGACACTGGATTCCTTTTTCAGAAAACCCTTCCATAAGCCTTACACACAGCTCTGCTCCGGCTTCTGTAAAGCAGATAAGGGACAGCTTCTTCATAAGTCCTCTTTCCTGTCCATATTTTCCAGACACACGGATATGCCTTCCGGGCCTTCTCCCGTCCCCTTTCGAAACTCCGTAGTAAAGACAGGATCATAAAGCTTGGAACGCTCATAACCATTCTGAGCTACTGCATCACCCACAACAATTAAAGCCGTTTTTCTTATATTCTCCTGCCTGGCCCGCTCACTTAAGCTTTCCACTGTACAAATCACAGTCTTTTCCTCGGCCCAGGTCGCCTTGTAAACAATGGCAGCAGGGGTTTCCGGTTTATAGCCCCCTTTTATTAACTCCTCTGACAGCTCTTTCAGCATTCCCGTGCTTAAGAAAATGACCATCGTTGCTCCATGGGCTGCAAAAGAAGCAATCGACTCCTTTTCCGGTACAGGCGTTCTGCCCGCCATGCGGGTTATAACCACACTTTGAGATATCTGGGGAAGGGTATATTCCATTTTTAAAGCGGAAGCCGCGCCGCAGAAGGAACTGACTCCCGGACAGATATCATAGGAAATCCCCCTTGCATCCAGTTCATCCATCTGCTCCCTTATGGCGCCATAAAGGCAGGGATCTCCGGTGTGAAGCCTGACCGTTATCTTTTCATCCCTTTCCGCCTGTTCCATGACTTCAATCACTTCTTCCAGGGTCATTTTAGCGCTGTCATAAACGTGACAGCCTTCCTTTGCCGCCTCCAGCAGAGCAGGATTAACCAAGGAACCTGCATAAATGATCACGTCAGCCTGTTCAAGCAAAGCCTTTCCCCTCACTGTAATTAAATCCGGTGCTCCCGGACCTGCTCCCACAATATGTACCATATTTACCTCACAATCAACAATGAATAATAGCCTGCATCTTCCGGAATTTCCTCAAGAGAACGGTAAACCTTCTCCTCAGCCATCCCGCAGTTTTCCACCATCACAGCACTGGCTTTGCATTTCCTGATTTCTTCCTTTACCGCTTCCATCTGCCTGCCCGCCTTCATCAGAACCTTGACTCCCGGCATTTGCAAAGCCTCCTTGATCTGATAAGAAGCAGGAATGATATGAAGTTCCTCCGCTCCTGATACCAAAGGTACTCCCAGTCTGGCTGCAGCCGCACAAAAGGAGGGAATTCCAGCTTCCAGGCGGGTGGTGCAGCCCTCTTGCTGAAGTCTGTCCAAAAGATAGCTGCATGTAGAATAAATGCTTACATCTCCCAGATTAATAAATCCCACATCTTTCCCTTTTGACAAATGTTCCATCACAGTTTTGGCCGCCAGTTCATGGCTTTCCTCCAGCACCTTTTTATCCTTAGTCATGGGCATGGAAAGGTAAATACATTCCTTTTCCTCGATTTCCGGCACAGCCTGTCTGGCAATCTGATATGCCACACATAATTCTTTATCTGTATGAGGGATGGCAATAACGTCCACGCTTTTTATTCTCTTTACCGCCTTTAACGTCATAAGTTCCGGATCTCCCGGACCTACTCCGATTCCATACATGATCCCTGTCATGTCTCATCCTCCTGCTTATCCATATCTGTATGTTCCGTTTCTCCGGTAAAAAGGCGGATGAAAGTCTCCGCCTCCCGGCTCTTTCCAAGTATACCGTATACAGTGGAAAATGTCACCACTTCCACATGAATCCCACCTGCCCAGTGAGAAGTGAACTTCTGGATTCTGTTCACCGCTTCATCCATGACAGGTTCTAAAATCCCATATTCCTTTAACATTCTGACGCCCTCATCCATGGTGTTTGCCGTAAGGATATTATGTTTCAATTCTTCATCCTCTTGTCCGCTTTGTTTCAGCAGAGAAGAGGTAATATCCCACAATATTTCCATTCTCCGGTCCCCATATTTGGAATGGGTGTTGAACACGCCTCCTGCCACCTTAATCAGCTTTCCGATGTGGCCCACAAATAAAATCCGGTCAAAGCCTTCTTTTGCCGCCATTTCCAATGCATTGCCGATGAAATTGCTGCAGGTCACTCCGCTTTCCATGGAAAGTCCCAGAGATTCTTTTATAAAAGCTTCCCCGTAATTTCCCGGAGTCAGGATCACCTGCTTAATGCCTGCCACGGCTTTCATATGCAGTTCCAGACCTATGGTGGCTGTCAGAGCCTCTTCGCTCATTGGCTTTACGATTCCGGTGGTTCCGAGAACCGACAGTCCGCCTTCGATTCCCAGCTTTGGATTAAAGGTCTTTTCCGCCAGCTTCCTTCCCTCCGGTATCCAGATGCATATGTTTAAAGGTCCTTCATAACCGGCATCTCTCCTGGCCTCCTCCACTCCCTGAAATATCATGGAACGGGGAACCGGATTAATGGCAGGCATGCCGACAGGGCAGGAAAGTCCTGGCTTTGTCACCAGCCCGATCCCTTCTCCTGACGTTAAAAAAAGCGGACTTCCGCCCGTCTCCTCTCCATACCAGCTATAATATTTCTTTGTTCCCCCTTCTTCTTGTTCCTTTCCATATTCCACGGAAGCAAAGATCAGGGCCTGGTTGGTCACATCCGGATCATCTCCGGCATCTTTTTTAACAGCACATGAGACCATTTCCCTGCTTTTGACAACGTGAAAAAGGGGCAGATGGGCTTCTGTCCCTTTTGGTGTCATGAGCTTCATATGTTCCAGTTCCCCTCCCGTAAGCAGCATAACTGCCGCTGCCTTGGCCGCCGCAGCGGCGCAGGTTCCGGTGGTGAATCCGCTTCTCAATTTGTTTTCTTCCATCTCATTCCATCTCTCCTGCCCTGTTTTTCAGGCATAACAGACACTGATAAGGTGCTTCTTCCTTCGTTTTGTATTATAAAAGATTTTTGCTGATGACGCAAGGAATTTCCTGTTTTTGTCTATTGCTCCTCTTCCTTTTGTAAGTCGTTCTGCTTCAATTCCCGTTTTCTTTTGGTGATCAGCCCTCCGATCCTTCCGCTTTCTTTGGCAGTCAGGCTTCGCCAGCCCTCCTTTACCACCTTATCGCTAAGTCCAAGCTCTGTAGCGATTTCAAACTTAAGTACATCCTCTGGCTTCATGTTATGAGGATCAAAGGGCTCATTTTTCTTTCCTTTTGGCATATATCAATATCTCCTTTCACAAATCTAAAGAGAGTATGCCCGCTGCAAAAGGAAATAAACATTTATCCCAATCTTCTGGGAATAATAACTGCTGCTATAATGTAGGCTATGATTCCCGCACCGCCTGTACAGGTCAGCACTGCCCACAGCAAACGGATCAGTGTGGGATCCACGTTGAAATATTCTGCAATTCCTCCACATACTCCACAAAGCATTTTATCTGTATCGGAGCGGTATAATTTTTTCTGATTGTCTTCCATTTTTATTTCTCCTTCCTTGTTATGATTCCTTTATAAAATCCACCTGGATACTGCCTGCACTGCATTCCAAATCCATGGTTTTTCCAGCACTGTTATCCGTCCTTTTTCTACCTTTTAAACCTGCTATGCTTTCCCCTGCAAGATTTACCTCTCCTACATTGCATTCAATATCATAGTTATAATCTTCTTTTTCTCCCTCCAGCTCCATCCGGATGCTGCCGGCCTTGCATTCCCCGTAAATATTTCCGTCAACTCTTCCTGCAAATTCCACACTGCCTGCACTGCTTTCCACTTCAAGGGTTCCTGCTTTTGCCTGCCCGATTTTTATAACACCTGCTTTTGTATCAAGCCGGAGCCTGTCGGCAGAAAGGGATTCCACAGTTATAACAGATGCCACATTCTTCCAGCCGAAAAATCCCCTGGAATGAGATGATTCCAAAGTCACTTCAGAAAAATGGTAGTCTTCAGGCACCTGGATGGTGAGCAATTGACCGGAATCTGACTCTAATTCCAGCTTCCCATCTTCTTCCTCCCAGTCCCAGTCAAGCTTATACCTGTTGCAGAACACCTTAATCTCATCACCGGAAGGAGCCTTTACAAACACGACTTTTCCCGAATTTGCAGTCACTTCCAATTCCTTTACTCCGGAAAATGAGCCGATTTCTTCTCCTTCCCACTCCATATCCGTAAACTCCAGCTCATCCAAAACAGCATCTGAGATTTCTCTCTTCCAATCAAGAGCATGTTCAGGCACAAGCTCTATCAGGTTTCCGCCTAAAGCCGCCGCCGAGATTGCTGCGGCTCCTCCTATGATCATGCAGACAACTCCTGCAATCAAACAATTTCGAACAAATCTTCTCATAAACGGCCCCTCCTTCTGTGAAATAACCGGCTGATGGCATCAGTACAGCTCCGAATCAGGAAAGGCAGAAATCTTCCATAAAAGACAGTACTGAAAGCCAGAGCCAGAAGACCAAGGCCAAGAAACAGTATTCCCAATCCCAAAAGCAGCATTCCGCTTAAAGGCCGGATAACCATGGAAACAATTCCAGCCACTGCCATACCCACTCCTGCCAGAAGAAGGGCAATAGTCACGGCTCCGACTCCCACCACTGCTGCCAGAAGAATTCCAAAAAGACCGCTTACTACTCCCACAATGCCGCCTCCTATTCCTAAAAGTGCGGGGGAGGCCACGACAATCAGGACAATCCATAAAATCAGTCTTACAGTCCTATTTTTCTCCGGGGATATTCCTCCCCTCGAAGGTCCTCTGCCGGACTCTTTTTCATATTCTCTTTGGTAATCGGAAGCTTCCGGAAGATCATACCGTTTTGCCATCTGATAATTAGGATCTTTAAACCGCTCATCCTCATATCCCTTTTCCGTAAACGCTCCTCCATCCTCTAAATTGCCGGAAATATCAGAGCGGATGATGGAAGCAATCCGTTCAGGGCTTCCGAAGGATTTAATAACTTCCTCCTCTTGCTCTTCTCCCGCTTCCTCCAGATAATCCCTGTAATATTCTATGGCATCCGCTTTCTCTTCCTCAGGAATATCCAAAAGCAGATATTCCAGCTCCCTCATAAACTCATCCCTGTTCATATATGTGCCTCCTCAAAAATGCGGGATATTTTCTGCTTATAGCTTTCCCATTCACCGCTGTATAAATTTAGCTGGACCCGTCCTTTTTCCGTGATCTTATAGTATCTCCGGTTCCTTCCGTCAAATGCCTGGTCATATACCTCCAGACACTCCTCCTTCTGCAGTCTGCGAAGGACCGGATACAGGGTTGATTCCGATATTTCAATCACATTCCTCACATCCTGAGTGATCTTATATCCATAAGTACCTTCCTGATCCCTTGACACAATTGCCAGGACAATGGCATCCAATAATGCTGCTCCCGTGTTAAAAACCATATGCCCGCTCCCATCCTTCCTTTCTGGAAAATTTACATTCTTCCCTCATCCCCTGGTTCCCGGGGAATAATGACCGCTGCAATGATATACAAAACCAGACTGCCTCCCACCAGGGAAAATCCCATAAAGGAGTGAAATAAATTGCGCCATGGCTGAAACAGCATGAGAAGGACCCATATCAGTCTGATGATGACAGGATCAACCTGGAAGTACTCTCCAATCCCGCCGCATACACCGCATATAACCTTGTTTTTAACAGACCGGTATAAACGTTTTGTCTTCACGTGGCTCCCTTCCTTTCTCTATCTTATAAAAGCATATAATATTAATTCTTATCCTATATTATATCTTGTATAGTATATATTATATGCTATATAATATTAGTTGTCAACACTTATTATAACCATTTATTCTATTTCTTGGTGAGGGATATATCAGATGAATTAAAACAATGAAGTTACACCAGGTATGCTTCTAATAACTTACCAAATTCACTTGTTTTACAATATGCTTCATAAGAAGTCTCCTGATTTCTTAATGCAGTGGCTAATTCCACGATAAATTGAGGGATACGGTCCTCTGCCATAGCCCCCACCTTTTGACCTATTCTCGCATCGGTTCTCACACTTCCGTCCACATATAAATAAAAGCATGGAGTAGATTTACCCTCTACCTTTGTCACAAATCCAGCAAAGCCCAGTGGTGCAGCCGGATGCCTGGAGCAACTGTTCAAACAGCCGTTAATCTGTATGCGAGGTAGATAATCACCTGATAGCTGTGCATGTTTCATGGCCTTTGCAATATCTTCCGTCAACTTCTGACTTTGTTGTATTCCAATCTGACAGGTTGGTGTTCCCACACAAGTGATCGTCCTCCCTATGGTATCTACCTGGTTGTAATTCTTAACCATATCCATCAGAGCAATCACTTCTTCCTTTGTTAAATTGCGTACAAATATATCCTGATTCATGGACAGGCGGAGATCAACTTCATCTTTATCTAAGATAAACTCTAAAATCCGTTTTCCTTCTGCCGTCGGAAGCTGTCCGCACAGGGGATGGATTACGAAGGTATACCGGTCCTTCTGCCTTTGAGGTATCACTAAATCCTGAATATCCAGTTGGGGATTCCAGGCTTCCACCTTGGCAGGCACGGCTTGTATTCCTTCAAAATCTTGTGTATCCTCTGCTTCCTTCAAATACTGGTCAAAACACGCTAAAAAGTCTTCTTCCCCCATCCACTTAACTATAAATCTGGAACGGGCCTTTCCCTTATTTTCATAATCGCCTTCTCCCTGAAACAAATTTATCATAGCTTCTA
This sequence comes from Hungatella sp. UBA4396, assembly GCA_002389905.1. GTDB lineage: Bacteria > Bacillota > Clostridia > Lachnospirales > Lachnospiraceae > Lacrimispora. Next base: position 59,760 of record DGRE01000018.1, read on the forward strand.
CATAATAAAGGATTCTATCTGGCTTTACTAACCGGGGATATGGAACGGCAACAGCCGGACCTCCGCCCAGGCCTCCGCCTAAATAAAGCTGAAAGTACAGTTCGCCGTCTCTTTCCGCAGCAATGAAGCCGATATCATTAATCGTTGCACATCCTGTATCTTCAAATGTAGAGGAAAACGCTGCCTTAAACTTACGGGGAAGCTTATATTTGGTGATTCTGTCCTGAAAATACCGGCCAACTAAAACAGCAAAGGGTGTGACATCAAATACTTCTTTTGGATCTACTCCTGATAAGGGAGACAGTGTGACATTCCGCGGAAAATTCCCGCCGCTTCCCCTGGTAAATAATCCTTGGTCGATAGCGTCCTCCATAATATCACACACGCCATCGATGGACAAATGGTGGAGCTGAACCGCCTGTCTGGTTGTTAAACGAATATTTTCTAATTTGTATTTATCCGCATAAGAAATGATACAGCCAAGATGATCCCTTGTGACGATTCCGGAGGAGGTTCGAAGGCGAATCATAAATTTTCCCTTCTCCTTCTCTGCATAAACCCCTCTGCCTCCGGAAATTCCTTTGAAATCATTTCTGGATATTTCATCATTGATGAATTGATAGCCTTTTTTCCTTAATTCCTCAATTTCCCTTTTTAATTCGTCTGCACTTGTCATGTTGTCGTATTTCCTTTCTAAAATTAATCCTTCTGATCCCATTGTTTTTACGAATATACGTTCTTATTTTATTGTACTATCTCTTTTCGTTGTCTACAAGGGGATTATCGCGAAACTGCCCAGTATCATTTGACCTTATAAGCGGGCGTACAAATAGGGTAGAGAAATAATTG
>DGRE01000020.1 GCA_002389905.1 Hungatella sp. UBA4396
TACTTTTTTGTTTCAAACTTATGACCTCCTATGACTTTTAATCTGATATTTCTCCCTGTTCCATCTCCACCATTTTCTTCTCATAGATCTTAAAGAATGGGAAGTAAAAAATTCCATCCAGTACAATCAAAACAATAATCAGTACCGGTGCTTTCCAGTCCATGGTGGAGAAGAATGCTCCGATCACAGACGGCATCTGCCAGGACAGCATGGCAAAGCTCTTTCCGATCAACCCCAGCTTCATCGCCAGAAAGGCAATGGTGCCATTTAAAATGGAAGTTGATAAAAACGGGATAAAGAATATGGGATTCAGCATCAACGGCAACCCGAAGATAATCGGCTCTGAAATATTAAAGAAAGCCGGAAGAATTCCCATTCTTCCAATGGTCTTAAGCTGCTTGGATTTTGACATGGACAACAGCACAGCCAGTGCCAGAACTGAGCCGCAGCCGCCGATTACTACAAAGTACACCCAGAATGGCGTGGTGAAAATGCTGGGCAGAGCCTGTCCGGCCGCATGGGCAGCCGCATTGAGGGATAAGTTTCCGTCACGGATGGGAGCCAGCACACCGGCCAGGGCCGCATCGTGGATTCCAAAGAACCAGAATATATGCACCATCAAAGTGATTATGATGGTAAAGCCTACGTTGTCCACAGCCGTTAAAGAAGGAGAAATCGCATGATAAATCAGCTTCGGCAGAGTGGTTCCCATCTTGTTCATAACCGCAAATACCAGAATGTAAATCCCCATAAGAATCGCTCCCGGCACAATGGAGGCAAATACATCCGATAGGGAGGCCGGAACCGTATCAGGAAGCTTGATCTTGCCTAATTCCCTTTTTACCATATAGCAGTAAAGGTCCGCTGTTACAATGGCGATCAGCATGGCCGGAACAAGACCCTTTCCATCCATAAAGGATATCTCCGCCGTCTTTCCATCCCAGCCCAAAACAAGAGGTTCTACAGTCAGCATCAAGAATCCGAATACTCCCAGCAGGATCGGAAGAAACGACTCCACCTTTCTGGATTTACAAAGGAAATGAATGATTCCGATGCAGATATACAGGGACATGGCTCCCAGAGTCAAAGCATTGATCCAGGAAAAGATCATTGAATTGTCTGCCACAAATTTTGCCCACCCAAGGGTAAATCCGGTACCCGCAGTTTCCACAGACGGTGCGGAGCTTATGACAGCCCCCATTCCTCCTATAAATGTGATTGGCAGCAAGGATACAAACGCATCCCGGATCGCCCGCAGGTGGCATTCATTCCCCATTTTATCAGCCACCGGCATTACATATTTTTCCATTGCTCCACTAATTGATTGTATTCCCATATTGTACCTCCTCTTAATATTGTTCTCTCCTGATTGAATCACCCCCTGATTCAATCACCTCTTTGTACCATTCATAGCTCTTCTTTGATTTGCGCATCAGGCCGTTTCCATAATCCACCGCTACCAGCCCGTACCGCTTTTCTGTTCCGTTTTTCCAGGAATATAAGTCAAAAGGTGACCATGCGTAATATCCCCTTACATCACACCCCTCTTCCTTTGCATTAAGAACGGCGTTGATATGCTGATTCATGAACTCAATTCTCTCTCTGTCATCGATCTGTTCTGCGCTCTCATCCTCATAAAGTCCAATGCCGTTTTCCGTAATATAAATGGGAAGATGGTATTTTTTCCAGCAGCGGCATATCCCTTCATAAAGGCCCTGGGGAAATATCTCTGTATCCCATTCTGTATAACGGCTGTCCTCTGGCCTTACCTGTTCAAACCAGCCTTTTATAATGGTCTGGGACGTGCCCTTTTCCTTGCTGCCCTTATTATTGACAATCAGCGTGGTCTCTCCGGTTTCATAAGGCTTGATCACCGCCCTGGCATAATAGTTAAGCCCCAGAAAATCTACGGTATACTTTTGCATAAGCTCAATATCTGCCGGAAGAATCATGGATAAGTCGCAGCTCTCCGCCAGTTTCTCCAGCAGATCCCCGGGAATCTGCCCCATGGCGGCCACATCGAGAATCCAGTTGTTATAAAAGTTCTCGGCATACCGCATGGCAATCAGAGATTTCACTGTCTTATCCACCCCGTAAACCGGGGCAAAGGAATGGACAATTCCGATCTGACCATCATAGTCACCTTCCCGGTAAGCTTTTATTGCCATGGCAGAGGCCAGCATCATATAATAAGAGGCTGTCACTGTCTCCTGAAGGCTTTGATGGCCGGGCGGATAATTGCCGATCAGATAACCGCTGAAGGTATAATAGCGCGGCTCATTGAAAGTGGTCCAAAGCTTTACCCTGTCCCCAAACCGCTCAAAGCATACCCTGGCGTAATGTGTATAGGCACTGCAGGTCTCCCGGTTCAGCCAGCCTCCCTCATCCTCCAGATATTGAGGTAAATCCCAATGAAAAATTGTCACCATAGGAACAATTCCATAAGAAATACAGGTATCAATGAGACGGTTGTAAAATGCAATCCCTTCTTCATTGACCTCCCCTTTCCGGTTGGAAATGATTCTGGGCCAGGCAAGAGAAAAGCGGTAGCTGTTCTGCCCTCCTTCCTTCATCATACGGATGTCTTCCTCATAGCGGTGATAATGGTCGCTGGCTACATCCCCATTTTCCAGACCCTTTTCATGTAAGTATTTGTCCCAGTTGGACTGGACCCTGTTTCCCTCCCGGGAACCGCCCTCGCATTGGTAGGAGGCCGTTGCGCCTCCCCATAAGAATCCTTTCACGTTTATCCCCTCCTGTATTTTGATGACTTCATTATAACAACCCCATAGAATAAAATAAAATCTGATTTTTCCGCCGTGTAACGGAAAAATCAGATTTTATGAAACCATCTTAAATGAGCAGGTCCATAAATTTCCCGCAGTCATTGATTTTAGCCAGCTTGTGGATGGTATTGGCCTTAAACAGGTTATCAATCATCACATTGTACACCGGGATGATCGTATGATTCCAGGTAGGGGCCATAGCAAAAAGAAAAATTATTTTTACATTGTACTCTCCCCAATGCAGCTTGTTTTTCAAAATACAGACACAGACTGCCGTGTGTTCCGCATTATTTTCCATTGCATGGGCAAAGGCAAATCCCGGCTCAAAGGCAGTCGGGGCGATGGCTTCCCGCTTCATCACACTTTCATAGAATCCATTCCCAACATATCCCTGTTCCCTAAGGTTTCTGCACATGAAGGCGACCGCATCTTCCCTTGAGTTAAATTCCATATCCGTAAAAAATAAGGAAGGCTTGAACAATGCTTTAAAATATGTCTTGACACTGCTTAACTGGTTCCCCCGAACCACAGTCAAAAGCTTTTCCTTTTCGTGATAATCAAGGAAATTCCTGCAAAGAATCACTGTTACTCCGTCAGGACAGGAAGCCAGAGGAACTGTTGTCAGTACCACGATGATGTCCTTTGGCATGTCCTGGGGATAATGGAATATGGAATAGTTATAGGCAATCTTTAGTCTGCACTCTCCTATATTGGAAAGCCTTTTGGCTATCAGTTCCGTGATCTGCTTCCCAAATGGATTGATGAGAGCAACCTTTTTCTCCACCCTGCCCATATTGGATTCCATTGCGCAAATGAAATGAACGGTGACCATCCCAATCTCATGCTCATTAATCTCCACACCTGTAATCCGCTTAAAACGGTCTGCAAAGTAAATGCTGATATCGTATTCCATAGGGTACTGAGACTTGACACGGGACAGCACAGGACTTATTAAGTACTGATCATTCCTGCTCCGCCGCAGGATTCCGTCCAATTGAACCTCCAATTCTTTATGGAACTCCTGATCCCCCGTAAAATCAAAGCCATATTCCACATTGATATCAATGAGTATTTTGGAAAGAATGGTTCCGGACTGGCTTCCCTCTTCTTTTGCGTAATAGAAATCATTGCGGAACAGCTTGTGAAAATACTGAATTTCGTGAGGAGGCAGTGACAGGCCAAGCATATGTTTAAGCCCTGCAAGGATTTCCCTTATGCTGCCCATATCATTTTCAGAAGTCTCTTCCTTAAGATTTATAGGCTCCAATTCATAGCCGGCCGCAATTCTCTCCGCCATCACCGCCGTGCTGATCATCAGGCGTACAATTGTGATATCATAAAACCATTGTTCCCTGTGAACGCAGCTTTTTAAGATTATATCCTTCCAGTCCAGCATATTCACATATTCAAAAAAAGGCTGATAGCTTCCCACATCAAAATACTGGTTCAAATTGCTGGTGATCATATAATGGCTGTAGTAATCACGCTTCCCGCTCTCGGAAAGCTCCAGCACCAAAAGACCGTTCTTCTTGCATATCCTCTCTCTGCCGCTTCCCCGTTCCATGCTTCTGTTAATCTGTCCCACCAGCTTGGCAAGCATGGAATCACTGATGTAGAGTTCATCTGCAAGCTCCAGATAAGGTACTGCTTTGTCAAATAAAACCCTTCTGACGATTTCCCGTTTTATATCCTCCTCTGATTCCAGGACAGCAGCCGTCCCGCCGCTTTCCATGCCACGGTCTTTTAAATAATAGCCTTGTCCCATCCGTGAGAGAATCTCTTCCGTTCCCAGTTCTGCATTAATCTCCCTGATATCGTTTCTAACTGTCCTGTCACTGACATGAAGCAGCCCGGCGATTCTCTGGGAGGTGAGGAATTCATGTTCTGTCAACAAATCCCATATTTTCCTTTGTCTAGATGTCATTTGTACACCTCCATGAACACATACAACGGCCTGTTAAACTATTTGGTTATAATTATACCAAGCCGCCACCACAACGGCTAGTCCTAAGTACCATAAATTTTCTGCGCTGTTTCATAAGAGGATTTCATCTCCGATGGGTAAAGAAGTAAAAGTATACAATTTTCCCCCTTAAATTTCCAAATCTTTGTTAACACTTTCAGTTCAAAATAGGGTATATTATTAAATGTAACCCCCCAATACATTATATAGTTTTTGCTACACCCCATAAGAAACGAAATACCTTCTCCGAAAAAGACCGGCCTCCCCAGCCGGTCTTTTTCATTTCTCTTTTTATTACTTTTTCTTTGTATTGCGGCGCTCCCTGAGAATCCTCTCAAAGTCTGCCGAATTTCCTTCTTCTCTTAAACGCCTTCTTCTCTCTTCTCTCCGAAGGGCATACTCTCTGGCCTCTTTCTTCTTCCGGTACATCAGAAATCCTGTCCCGCCTGCCGCCAGAACCAGTATGATTCCCACTACTGCAATGACTCCTAAAAATCCCTTGCCTCGTGCAGCCTTTGTCTCTTCTGAATCGGAATTCGTTTCCGGCTCCCCGGTACTTTCCTCTGAGGACTCCTGCTCCGATTCTTCTCCCGACGGCAAAACCTCACTTTCTGCAATGAGATAAGCCTGCCCCACATTCCTTTCATTATAGGAATATTGGATCAGGGCTACCGCCCCCTCCGGACTTTGGTCGGGAAGGTCTGTTACCAGGGTTTTATCTGCCTGAGAAAATTCAGAGCCCTTAGGCAGGGTTATGACCCGGTCCGCCTCCAGCTTCAGATCAGACGGCTTATAAGCAGTCCCATTGATTTCAATGGAATCCTCTCCTGATATATAGCTGGTTTCATTGCCTGTCACAGGGATATTTTCAAAGCGGTCATAGCCGAATTGCAGAAGACTTTTTCCGTCGACAAAGTACTGCCTTGGACTGCCCTTTAAGATAACAGAAACCAGCCGCCTTCCATCCTGTTCCGCATAAGTGACAAGGGTGTTTCCGGCCTTGATGAGGTATCCGGTCTTTCCCGCCACAGCAGAAGGGAAATAAAATTCGCTGCCTGAGTCTGTTGTCTTCACCAGACGGTGCTCATTATAAATCGTGAGCCCTTCCGGATTCTTGATCATAGGCGGAAACGTATGGCTGAGAGCGGAGTTGATTTCCACAAGCTTTTTATTGCTGTAGGCTTCTCTTGCGATCAATGCCATATCATAGGCGGACACGTACTGGGTGTCACCGTTAAGTCCTGACGGATTGTCAAAATGGCTTTCCTGGCATCCCAGCTCTTCTATTTTTTCATTCATCATGGTGACAAACTCTTCCATGCTGCCAGCCACATGCTCTGCAAGAGCATTTCCCGCCTGATTGCAGGAATTCAGCAGAAGGGAATAAAGACAATCCTCCACGGAAAGCTGGTCCCCTTCGGTCACATTTAATTTATTTCCGCTGTCCGGTTCCACATTGTTAACAGCATTCTTTGAAAATGTGACCATTTCCTCAGGGCTGCTATTTTCTAAAACCACCAGGGCAGTCAAAACCTTGGTAATGCTGGCCGGGGGATAAGTGGTATGGATTTTCTGACCGAATAAGACAGCGCCGGAATCCACGTCCACCACAATGCCCGCTTCCGCCTGAATTCCTGTATCAGAAGGCCACTCCGGGTTTGCATATACAGTCATAAGTAACATCTGGCTAGCCAGCAAAAAGCTCACCAATGCCTTTAATGGGCCTCTCATCTATCAATCCTCCTGACATGAAATATGCCCTAAAACCGCATGGAAATACTTATACGGTTTTAGGGCACTATTTGCTTTACTTCGCGTAATCTGTAACTCTGGATTCCCGGATCACGTTGACTTTAATCTGTCCCGGATATTCCAAGGATTCTTCGATCTTCTTGGAAACCTCGCGGGCCAGCAGAATCATATCATCATCACCGATCTGGTCCGGAACTACCATAATCCGAACTTCACGTCCTGCCTGAATGGCAAAGGACTTGTCAACTCCCTTAAAGGAGTTGGTAATATCTTCTAACTGCTTTAATCTGTTTGTATATGTCTCCAGAGTCTCTCTTCTGGCTCCAGGCCTTGCGGCAGAAATAGTATCTGCGGCCTGAACAATACATGCAATGAGGCTCTGCGGCTCAACGTCGCCATGATGGGATTCCACCGTATTCAGCACAATAGGTGATTCCTTGTACTTCTTACACAGATCCACACCCAGCTGAATATGAGAACCTTCCATCTCATGGTCAACGGCTTTTCCAATATCATGCAATAAGCCCGCCCGTTTGGCCATTCGGATATCAAGGCCAATCTCTCCGGCTAACAGCCCGGATAACTGAGCGACCTCAATGGAATGCTTTAATGCATTCTGTCCATAGCTGGTTCTGTACTTCAACTTTCCAAGAAGCCGTATGAGTTCCGGATGAAGTCCGTGAATGCCCACTTCAAGAGCAGCAGACTCTCCTTCTTCCCTCATATTGGTTTCCACTTCTTTTTGCGCCTTTTCCACCATCTCCTCGATCCGGGCTGGATGAATCCGCCCGTCTACAATAAGACGCTCCAGGGCAATTCTGGCTACTTCCCTGCGGACCGGATCAAATCCGGATAATACCACTGCCTCAGGGGTATCGTCAATAATCAGCTCTACTCCCGTAAGGGTTTCCAAAGTACGAATGTTCCGTCCTTCCCTTCCGATGATTCTGCCTTTCATCTCATCGTTAGGAAGCTGTACAACGGAAACGGTCGTTTCCGCTACGTGATCGGCAGCACATCTTTGAATGGCCGTTACCACGTATTCCTTTGCCTTTTTATCGGCTTCTTCTTTTGCTTTGTTGTCAAGTTCCTTAATTAATTTCGCAGTGTCATGTTTTACATCATCTTCAACAGATTTTAAAAGATATTCTTTTGCTTGTTCGGAGGTAAGTCCGGAAATCTTTTCCAGCTCCTGAATGCCTTTTTCATAGAGAGATTCCACTTCGGCATTTCTCTTGCTTAAGGCTTCCTCTCTGGCAGCCAGACCTGCCTCCCGTTTTTCCATAACTTCGGACTTCTTGTCCAGGTTTTCTTCTTTGCTTAATACTCGTCTTTCATAACGTTGAAGCTCAGCTCTTCTTTCTCTGGTTTCCTTTTCAAGCTCATTCTTAGTCTTTAGAGACTCTTCTTTTGCCTCAAGGAGAGCTTCACGCTTCTTTGTCTCAGCGGTCTTTAATGCTTCATCTATTATTTCCCGGGATTTTTCTTCTGCAGTACCAATTTTGCTCTCGTAGGTATTCTTACGATAAGCTATGGCAGCAGACCAGGTGATAAAAGCAACTACTACTGATGCGGCTAACGCAATCAATGCAGTCGTTAATAATGGTACTGACACAGGAGCACCTCCTTATTCGTTTTTCATTGTACGACAATACAACACTACAATTTTAAACTGTTTTATACATTATGTCAAGCATTTCGCCCCTGTTTCCAGCATACTTATACATATTTGTAATGGAGTCAGTCCATATCCCAGCCGCCGCCTAAAACCCTGCTGATTGCTTCGTAAGAAAAACCCTTTCTTCCCAGGGAAGCCATGACCTTTCCCTTTTCTTTAAACTCCATATTTTCCGGCTTTAAGCCCTTTTTCCGGATGTATTCCCGGATGCGCGCTTCCTCGTCCACCGGCTGCTCCTCCAGTATGTCCCGGATCATCTCTTTGTCCAGTCCCTTTCTCTGCAGCTCGTACCGGATCTGCCTTTCGCTCTTTTGTCTGGAATGATATTCCACGTACCTGCGCCCATAGTCCTGATCATTGATAAAGCGGTGGTCCTTTAAAAAACCTATGGCATAATCAATGGCTTCCTGGGGGTAACCCCCTTCTTTTAATTTTCTCCTTAATTCCTGCTCCGTCTTATCCGATGCCTTTAAAAGAAAAATCACCCTTTCCCTGGCCCGCTTCATCAAAACGTCCTTAAGGATCTCCTGGTAAACCTCCTGGGAAAGAGTCTCTCCTTCTTCGATCCCAAATCTCTTAATCTCCCCTTTATAAAGAACAAAAGTAAAGTCTTCATCAAGAAAGACTTTACTCCTGCGCTTATCCACGGGCACAATCTCTGTCACTGTCATAGATGCCTCTTATTTTTAAATGTTCCCTCTGAAAACAGTTTCAGGATTACTCTTTGGATTCCCCTGCACTGCTTTCTCCGGTTTTGATTCTCTTGCTCTCCTTTGCCGCGGCTTGACCGGACTCCTCCTGAGGCTGGCCGGCAGCCCCTCCAACTCCGTATTTGGCTCTTACCTTGGCTTCGATTTCCTGGCAGACAGCCGGGTTATCCTGAAAATAGGTCTTGGCATTTTCACGGCCCTGACCGACCTTGGTGCCGCCGTAGGCAAACCATGATCCGCTCTTTTCCACAATGTTTTCCTTTACGGCCAGATCCAGAACATCTCCCTCTGTGGAGATTCCCTTGCCGAACATGATATCAAACTCAGCCTCTTTAAAGGGAGGTGCGATCTTATTCTTTACTACCTTTACACGGACCCGGTTTCCTACCATGTCTCCGCCCTGCTTCAAGGTTTCAATTTTTCGGATATCCAAACGGACAGAGGCATAGAACTTAAGGGCACGTCCTCCTGTGGTGGTCTCAGGGCTTCCGAACATAACGCCCACCTTTTCACGAAGCTGGTTGATGAAGAGGACAATACAATTGGACTTGCTGATAACGGCTGTCAGCTTTCTGAGAGCCTGGGACATGAGACGGGCCTGAAGGCCGACGTGGGAATCTCCCATATCACCCTCAATCTCGGCCTTTGGCACAAGGGCTGCAACCGAGTCCACAATCACAATATCCACGGCTCCTGAACGAACCATGGTCTCTGTGATCTCCAGAGCCTGCTCCCCGTTGTCCGGCTGGGAAATATAGAGGTTGTCAATATCCACTCCAATGTTCTTGGCATAGACAGGGTCAAGGGCGTGCTCCGCATCGATAAAGCCTGCAATGCCTCCCCGCTTCTGCACCTCTGCAACCATATGTAAGGCCACAGTGGTCTTACCACTGGACTCAGGTCCGTAAATTTCCACAACTCTTCCCTTGGGGATTCCTCCCAGTCCAAGGGCGATGTCAAGGCTTAAGGCTCCTGTGGGTATCGTCTCCACATTCATATTCTTTCCTGAATCACCCAGCCTCATGATGGAACCTTTTCCATAAGCTTTTTCTATGTTGGTAAGGGCCGCATCAAGGGCCTTCATCTTCTCATCTTTATTCATATTATCCTCCGATACGAACAAATGTTCTTTTTCTACTTATCATAATAGTATACTTCCGTTAAAATGTCAACCGAAATTTTATCTTCTTAAGACCAATGCACATCACACTCCCTGCCTGTCCGGCCAAAAATAATTTTTTCCTGGAAAAATCCCGGCGAAACGCCTGAAAACGAATGGAAAGAAAGGCAGACCGCCTTCTGATTTCTAAAGCTACTATAGCACATCTGCCGTGAGGCTGCAAGGAATTTTAAGGAGCTGCCGCAAAATGAATGTTTCATACAAGACATTGGTATGGGCCAAGCAGCCGGGAACCAAATCTTACTGAATCTTTGCATTTTACGGCAGCCCCAGGTTCTGCCTCCTTTTAATCCGCTATAAGCCGTTCCACATCCAGCAGCCCCCAGCCCTGCTGATTGATGGGAAGACCTAGATCCATCGACCGTTCCCTCAGCATCAGCTTTACATCCCGGTTGCTCATATAGGGGTATTTTTCCAGTAAAAGCGCAATAGCCCCTGACACCAGAGGCGTTGACATGGAGGTGCCGCTTTTGACCTGGTATTGCCCGGCCTCATTGGCACAGCTCATAATTCCTGCTCCGGGAGCAATGATTTCCGGTTTGCAGATGCAGGCCCCGGTAGGGCCTCTGCCGGAATAATCCACCATCCGGTTTCCCATAACATTGACTTCCTTATAATCGTCGGAGCAGCCTACTGTGATCACCTTCCGGCTGATTCCCGGAGTTGTGATGGTATTCATTCCGGGGCCCATGTTCCCTGCTGCCACGCAGACCACCAGCCCGTCATCCCATGCCGCATTGACCCCTCTCACAAGAACAGAGCTTTCCGTCATCCCTTTTTTTGAGAAAGAACCGACGGAGATATTTACAATCCGGATTCCATACCGTTCCTTGTTGTCCCGGACCCATTTCAGTCCGGCCAGCACATCGGAGGCATATCCGTTTCCCTTTTTATCCAGCACCTTCAGCATAATAATATGGCACTCCGGGGCAATTCCCATATATTTTCCGTCGGAAGCATTTCCTCCGCCTCCGATGATTCCGGAAATATGGGTTCCGTGGCCGTTATCGTCATAAGGGTCTCTTTTCCTGTGTACGATATCTACAAACGCTGCAACTCTATGTTTAAAATCTTCATGGAGATAAATCCCTGTATCAAGCACCGCAACACCGATTCCCCGCCCAGTCAGACCCATGCGGTAAGCGGCTTCACAATGTATTTCTTCTCTTACATGATCCACAATCCATTACCTTAATCCTTTTTTATTAGGATATTCCGGTCCGAGCCCCTTGGTTTCTTTTCCCCTGGAAAATGCAAGAGGAAGATTTTTTTGTTTAAAATGCCATTTACTTTCCCCCTCTCCCTTTCTATAATAAAAATAAAAATATATAAGGAGAATTTTGTTATGCAAGACCAATCACCCGGCGCTATTTCGCTGACACAGGCCCTGATCCGCATTGACAGCACGGACCCTGGCGCATACGAAACAAAGATAGGGAAATTTATTTTTGACCGCCTTTCCTCTCTTTCTGTCCCTGTTATCAAAAAAGAGGTCCTGCCGGGCCGTTTTAATATTATGGCTAAAATAGAAGGGGAAATTGACGATCCCGCCCTGGTCTACATCTGCCACATGGACACAGTTACTGTTGGAGAAGGCTGGACCAAAGACCCCTTTGGCGCAGAAATGCAGGATGGCCGGATTTACGGACGGGGTGCCTGTGATATGAAATCCGGTCTGGCCTGCGCCCTTTCCGCCTTTGAGGCCATGGCAGGGGAAGCCGCCTCAGGAAAAAAGCCCAGGCATTCCTTTGTCTTTATCGGAACTGTTGATGAAGAAGATTTTATGAGGGGATCAGAGGATGTGATTGAAGAGGGGTGGGTCACAACAAACAGCCTCGTCCTGGATACAGAGCCTACCAACGGACAGATCCAGGTGGCTCATAAGGGCCGTACCTGGTTTGAAATCACGGTAAACGGCACCACCGCCCATGCCAGCACCCCATGGAAAGGGGCCGATGCCATTGCGGGAGCTGCGGAGATCATCTCCTTTATACGCCGGAAGATCGGGGAATGCCCGTCCCATGAAGACCTGGGTATTTCCACCGTCACCTTTGGACAGATTGAAGGGGGATACCGCCCTTATGTGGTTCCCGACCATTGCAAAATGTGGATCGATATGCGTCTCGTTCCCCCTGCTGACACCCGGGCCGCCGTCGGCATTGTCACCCAGGCTATTGAAGAGGCCGCAGAGAAAGTTCCCGGTATCACCGCCTCTTACGTCATCACAGGTGACAGGCCTTATATTGAAAAGAATGAGAACTCCGTTTTATTAAAGGCTTTAAAAACTTCCGCAGAGGAAGTTACAGGAGAGCCGGTTCCCGTCACCTGCTTTCCAGGGTATACGGACACCGCCGTCATTGCAGGAAAGCTGGGCAATCACAACTGCATGTCCTACGGCCCCGGTGACTTGGAGAGGGCTCATAAGCCTGATGAGTTTGTACCCTGTGAGGATATTTTAAGATGTGAAAAAGTCCTGACCCGGCTGGCCCGGTCCATTCTCTTTGAAGATTTCCCGGTGAGGTGAGATATTTAGAAAATCTTAATATGAAATCGGGGATTTGCTAGGGTTTATGCGGGGTGTGTCACTAATTTATCACTGGTTTCTTCATTTTTAGGCTGTTTTCTTTTCACTCAATAGGCGGATACGAAAGGATACCCGCCTTTTCTTCATCCTACCAGCCCCGCTACTGCAAAGCTCCCTCCTGATCTGGCACCAAGGTTACCGGCTCCGTTGGCATTTTGCCCTCCTGATCCAGGTAATACCTGCAGTTCGCTTCCGCTCCTCGCAGGGCACCTACGTAGTGGATCACAATATATTTGACGCGGTCCGCAATGCCAGAATTATGATTATAAGGAGTAAGTAATTTATTTCCAAGATAAAACCTCCAATCGAAAAAGGCCCGGGATCTCCCAGGCCTAAAAAGTTGTGACATTACAACTTGTTGCGACGGTCGCAACGTTTATTTTGTTACTTCTGGCAAGCCAGAAACAGATGTAAGCAGGGAAAGGATTCCGGCCAGTGCCGCAGTAGAGCCTACGATTCCCCAGTTTACCTCTGACATTGCCATTGATGTCCCGATAGTTGCGATGGCCGTCTGCGCCATAGTTTTGGCTGCTCTGATGCCTGCAGCCTTCCCCCATTTCACCCAATAATTCTTATTCATAATACATGTCCTCCTATCTGATATTTTGTGCTATATTATAAAATATGCCAGTGGCTATTGCCCCGGCTCCTGCTCCAACAATCGTATTGATGATGGTACGTTTCATATTTCCCCAGCTCTCTCCTGGTTCAGATTTTAACTTTCCGATGCTGCATCCCTGCCGCTTCTGCTCTTCCATCATGATTCCCATATTCAAGGTAATCCCAGCCCCGCTGATCCAAAACCATATCAAGCTAAACTTGGGACAGATCTGCCCCAGGATATTTCCGGGCATGTGACTGTAATCCCATATTCCCCAGCCCCGCCATATATTTACCACGCAGCCGGTTAACAGCTCAAAGTATGTAATTATCATCATTCCAAGGAACATCTGCTTGATAAGAGGCATCTGCCAGGGTATCCATTCATTGATCAGTCCTAGGGCCACGAAGCAGACCCCACCCAGTATAAACATGGTCCAATGGGAACGGCCACGGAAAGCCAGTTCCATGCCAATGTAAATCACTCCTCCCACCAGCCACAAGAATAAGTATTTAAGTATCTGCTTCATCATTCTCCCCCTTCGTCCATGGCAGCAATCTGCTCCAAATAAGCTTTTAAGACTTCGGATTGATACTCCTCTGGGACATGGGCGCCGTAATAGACCTCTCCCAGATCCTCCGCCGTCTCTGCACTATCAATTCATGATCTTAAGCTATTCGCATAAGTGGTATGATATGAAGCATGGAACATGGCCTTTTCAAAAGAGCATTCTCGACAAGAATATCAACAACTTCCTTCCCTCTTTTTAGGGCCTCCGAAATCTCCGGATACTTCTTTTTCCATTCATAATAAGTGGACGGGGTAATGCTCAGGCTATGGGCTGTCTGTTCATCCGTTAATCCATCTCTTGCCCAGGCCTCCAGTAGCAGCAAGCCATCAGGCATCAATCAGTATTCGTTTTTTCCTTTTTCCATCAGGCTCTCTTCCTTTCTGGTTTGTGTATAAATGGGCTGTAACAATTTGTATTTTTGTGTCGCATTTTCAGATATTAACACTCAATCCACAATTGTTTCCACAACATTGTGGATAAGTGTCGTTTTGGGTAATAGAAAAAGAGACGGGGTTCCACTTTTACCAAAAGCCATAGAAATCTTAACGCAGTAAATAATATATAAAGCCGATGAGGCTAAACTTACAAAACTACTTAAAATTTCAATTCTAGTTACTCTTCCGATAAAAATCATTACATACAAAGACATAATAGCAATAAAATAATTCGAATTTCCAAAAGCTATATCAGACATTATATATGTATCGCATAAGAAGCTTCACCCTGGCCAGGGCATCGGTCCTTGTACAATATTCCGGTATTTGCGTAATAGGAAACTGTTACCTGACGCATTTTTAAAAGCTCTGCAATCTCCCTGGAACTGTACTCGCCGATCTTTGTTCTATCAGTATACAGGGCATACAGCTTCTTGGCTCCCATCAGGCTCTACCTCCTCCGACACAATCCTCAGCTTCTCCTGAGAAACATCTATGTACTCGCCGTTGCTCAGCAGTATCCCAATCAGGCCCTCATGGCTGCCGATCACGATGCCGAACTGCCTACCAGGATAAATCTGGACAGTAATTTTCTGTTTATCTAAAAGCTTCATACACCACCTTTCTTTTTCCTTTTACTTCCTGTTGAATTCCGAACATACGTTTGTTATAATTCCTATTGAGGTGATAAAAATGTCGGCTAACTTAACCAACCCCCGCCGAAACGAATACATTGATTTATCCTTTATGCGTACAGTACCGGTGATCGCCAGCTTTAATGCCCGTGGCGATTGTGTACCGGTTTATTTCAGGTACATTTTTTCTGATGGCACTTACTCGGATATCGCCATTGATCGTGTTATCATGACAGATAAACGGTTCCGCCAGACCTGTTACGTTTGTGATGTTACTGTAAACGATGCTCGCCAAAGGGTGACATTCACCTACTTTCGGGATGATGGGATGTGGGCGCTTAAGACCAATTGAATTTCAGTTTTCTTTACTATATCACTAAAAAAACTACTAACTAAGTTACTAATAGTCAGTAGTTTTTTTAACCCATTTATTTTATTGGCTACACATAATGATACTGATTTTCAAACAATTATTTAGCATTTAGCTTGCTCCTTTTTATAGCCAGAACCCCTAGAACAAGGCCCGACAAAAGTGCAGCCAATCCAAACAGGTAGGATAGCGGAATCAAAGCAAATGGTTCCACTAGAAATCCTTCTGCAGTTACATAACTGCCAATTCTATTATATGCCACCGCGCACCCCACACTGGCAATAATAGAAAAGAGTAATGTGCCTGTAAAAAATGATGACAGCCTATCCTGTTTCCATTTCTTTGCAATATTATTCATAATCTTTCCATCCTCCGTATTTTTAACCGCTCTTATCTCTATGTCAATCTGCTTCAGTTCGTCACGGCACTTTTCGCAGGTTGATAAATGCTCTTCAATTAATTTACGACTGTCCTCACTACATACATTATCGTGATATAATGGGAGCAGGTCCTTTATTATTTCGCAGGTTATTCGCATTCTATTCTCTCCTTTAATTTCATTTTTGCTCGATGGTAAGTGACCCTCGCCCAGCTTTCTGTTTTTTCAAATAAGCTTCCTATCTGTGAAAAGGATAAATCTCCAAACACCCGCAACATAAAAACCTCCTTATAGGGTTCGCCTAAGCTATGAAGCTCTTTGTGAATTTTAAATACAGATTCTTTCGATAACAGGTTCTGCTCAAATTTCGAATCAGCAAGAATATCTTCTGCCTTAGTCAAATCCTCATGATACTTTTCTTTCTTTTTGTATGTGAAGAATGTATTTTTTGCAATTTGACATAACCACACATAGAGCTTGCACTTCCCATCAAATTTATCGATATTTTTTAAAGCCTTAAAAAATGTCTCTTGTGTTATTTCTTCCGCAATCATTTCATCCCTGCTTATTGACAAAACATATTTATAGACATCCTTGAAGTAAAGATTGTATATTTCATTGAAGTCCGCCACTTTTTCACCTCGCTTTCATACATAAGACTATGGAGGATCGAATTCGTTACAATTATTTTTTCTTTGACATAATAATTAAAGATTACCCTATATCCAACTAACTATCAATATTAAGTTTCCAATGTACTGTAATCCGTCAAATATCAATTTTGTAAATAATCTTAATGATTAACCTACTGTTATTTTAAATTATTTATAATATAATTTAGTTATAAAATAAAATGAGGTGTTCCATGTTGAGAAATTTGTCAATTTACTTTATACAATTTTTGCCATCGCTTATTTATATATCTGAAGTTTTAAAATTCATTGCCTGTATTCTGGTAATTTTATGCTGCATCAAATATTTAAAGAAATAGTGATCCTCTCCGACCCGCCGGGCACATTACCCATTACAAATTTTAAACGCATCTTCCGGCACCCCAAATAACACCTGCTTTAGATCTCGACCCTTGGCACTTACCGATTACGGCCCAAATCCGTTTACTATTGACATTAGTAAAGCTGCTATAAACAACAACATTTTCCGCACCGCCTTATGGACAGGTGCTCACTTACAACTTACCTTAATGAGCATACAGGTTGGCGATGAAATAGGATTAGAGATCCATCCTGATGATGATCAATTTTTGTATATTGAATCCGGTCACGGTGTAGTTCAAATGGGAAATCAAGAGGATTATTTATATTTTCAACAACCCGTTTTTACTAACAGTGCTATTTTTATTCCTGCTGGAATCTGGCACAATGTAATAAACACCGGCGAGATTCCTTTAAAATTATTCTCCATTTACGCACCTCCCCATCACTCTTGGGGTACTATCCACCAAACTAAAGCTATTGCAGAAGCAGATACAAATCATTATTAATTATTGCCCGTCAGTTCTTTTAAAGAATTGGCGGGTTTTTTATTATTTTGACATATTTTTTTACATTTCTCATATAATTTATTTGTAGGCTCACACCAGAACTGAGTATAGACGAAAGGAGACGTTCCATGAAAAAAGCCAATCATTTTTCTGACTTATCTCTTCTTGATCAGGATATTCTGATCGATCACATCATTTTTAACTATAAGATGATTCCAAGCATTAACTATCAACAGACTGCTTATGGTCTGAAAGCGCGCTTCAACCGCTTAACAGGGGCTGATATGGGGCACCAAATTACTTCACAATGCTTCATGGAAGCCATGGTCAAAGCAGGTTACAAAGTGATTCCGGCTAAAAAAGACGTTATACCTAATTGGCATTTTAATGTTGGTAGGGTTCAATTTATAACCCATTGACTCATCTTATTTTGCACTCCAAAAGTTATGGAGTGCTTTTTACGTAAAAAGCAATGACACCCTTCAATCTGTGTTTCCGTCAAATCTCAGTTTGGCTGATAAAATATATCCGCCTTATTTTCTTGCACTTCCCACTGGAAAACTCATGTGCAGACAAGGCTACTCTAAACCGTGTATTATGAAATAGCACAAACATTTCTGCTGAACGTATTCCTTATGTTATGTGTTCTCTCAAACATCGTCTTGCTGTCATAGTCCCTCCAATCCCAGTTACTGGTTTAACCACTTCCTTTAGCTTACTTCCCCATTTTTTATTTACTGTTTATTACCATAATATTTTTATAGATTATGCTCATAATAATATTGTGTTCATCAAAAAACACATTATTATAGACGGAGGTGTCAAGTCATGGATGGCAATGCGGAAATAACAATAGGTTGTTAATGAAGTATTGTTGACAGCTTAAACCTAGGTCGGAAAAATGTCCTCATACTAATCTTGAGGGCATTTTTCTTTATAGCCCGTTCAACCTTGATTGTTGCATATCGCTCAGCGCATTTCCCTAGCATAATCCGGATAATCCAGGAGGCGATCCGCAAAATCCTTTGCCATCTGATCCCAGGAAGTGGTACAACAAGCCTCAAGCAGATATTTGTGGATAGAATCCACCAGCGCCTTGTGCCAGTCACCTTTCTGCATAAATTCAGCCCTATTTGCTGAAGCACTCGCCCAGATAGGAATATATGAGCACACACCTCATGACTGCCGGCACACCTTTGGCAGCTTGCTTAATAGATACGAAGCCAATGAAATATGTTCAAGAAAACTCCTTGGCCATGTTCCCAGAGACGCCCATGAACGCTATATCCATAAATCAATCGAAGACCTGCGTAAAGCTGTTTGTCTGATTCCATAGTGTTACTAATGCGTCATACTTATGTCACTAGTTGCAATAAATCCATTGTTTTCCCCAAAACCCAATTTTGCTGAAATCCCCATTTTGTCCCACTCTCAATCACATCCAATTTCTTAGAGAATCGATTGAATTAAGAAAATCTTCATAATCTATTCAAACAATATACAAACTTTTCCCGAGGTCTTGTGCTATACTAAGTACATAAGAAATGCACAAGAAATAATTATCCTTACATCCTTTTTGAAATCCGAAAATCCTAAGAAAAATCTCCCTGTGTCATGTGGCACAGGGATTTTTCTATTAATTCGGGAAAGAAGACACACAAAAGCCGCTGTAAAAAGGCAATTAATCACCTTTTTGCAGCGGCTCTTTCTTATTCACATGGATTTTTCAATTTAAAGGTTTGTACCATATCCTTCAGGGTTTCAGCCTGCCGGTACAGATGGGAAGTAGCTGCAGTGCTCTCCTCGGACGCTGCCGAGTTCGCCTGCACCACTGAGGAAACCTGATTCAGCTCGTCATTGATCCGGGAAATGCCCTGGGCCTGCTCTGACGATGCTCCGGCGATTTTCTCCGCCAGGTCTGCAACCTCTCCGATTCCTCCCACAATTTTATTAAAGGCATCTGCAGTGGTCTTTGCAATCCTGGTTCCGTATTCAGCCCTTTGTATGGAGCTTTCTATCATGTCTGTGCTTTCCTTTGCAGCCTTTGCAGAACGGGCCGCCAGGCTGCGCACCTCATCGGCCACAACCGCAAAGCCCATTCCGTATTTGCCTGCCCTTGCAGCCTCTACCGAAGCGTTTAAGGAAAGCATATTGGTCTGGAAAGCAATGTCCTCAATGGCCTTTATTACCTTTGAGATATTGGCAGAGGATACGTTGATCTCATCCATGGCACGGAGCATTTCTTCCATGTGCTTGTTTCCTTCCACAGCCCCCTCCCTCACATCGTTGGCACATGTCCGGGCTGCTGCTGCATGGTCTGCGCTTAAGCTGATCTGGTTTTTTACCTCCTCCGCTGCTGCTGCCAGCTCCTCAAGAGAGGCGGCCTGACGGCTTGCCCCTTCTGAAAGGCGTACACTGGCTTCTGATATCTGTCCGGCACCGCCCACTACCTGGCCTGATGCGCCGCAGATCTGGGACAGAATGCGGTTGTTTTTCTCCACAATCCGGCTTAAGGCAATGCCCAGGACATCCTTCTCCGAATTAACTTTCACATGAACCGTTAAATCCCCATTGGCGATTGCCTCGGCTGTATGAGCCTGATTTCTGGTGTTTTCCACCATTGTCTTGAAGGACTGCATCAGTTCCCCCACCTCGTCAGTTGTAAGAACCCGTACATTTGCGCTGACGTCCCCCACAGATAACTGCTGTGCTATGTTGCTGAGTATCTTAAGAGGACGGACGATACTCTTGTTTAAGACCCTGCTCACAACTATGCTTACAACGAAAGACAATACGGTCAAAAGCAGTATTGCCGCTGAAAAAAGCACAAAAAATCCTGATGAAACATTATTTTTAGAATATAACCCGTAAACAGCGAAGATACTTACCAGCGAAATCAAAGCCGTGGTGATATTCACTATCCTGAATCCCCTTGCCAATCTCTTACTAAGAGCAATTGAATTCTGTTTTTCCTGTTCTCCCATTTGAACTGCACCCCTTGTTAGTTTTTATGTTTTATACTGTGTATATCGGCAGTTTCTAAAATAATTTTAGCAAAACAGAAAATTTATTTTAACCTATGATCTTATTTTTCGGTGTTTTTTAACACATCACAAAAATCAAAGGTGGCAAAATAGTCCTCTGGAGTCTCCGCCCTGCGGATCATCTGGACTGAGCCGTCTTCCTTTAACAACAGCTCCGCTGATTTTAACTTTCCGTTGTAATTATATCCCATGGCAAAGCCGTGAGCTCCCGTATCGTGGATGAACAGCAAATCTCCCCTGGAAATCTCAGGCAGCATCCGGTCAATGGCAAATTTATCATTGTTCTCGCAAAGAGATCCTACCACATCGTATTTATGATCACAGGCAGCCCCTTCCTTTCCCATGACCGTAATGTGGTGGTAAGCTCCATACATGGCGGGCCTCATCAGATTCACGGCGCAGGCATCCACGCCTACATATTCTTTGTGGGTATGCTTTTCATGAACCGCCGTTGTCACCAGACCGCCGTAAGGCGCCAGCATGAAACGTCCAAGCTCCGTATAAATGGCCACGTCTCCCATGCCTGCAGGCACCAGGATTTCTTCATAGACCTTGCGCACGCCCTCTCCGATTACATGGATATCATTAGGCTCCTGATCAGGACGGTAAGGGATTCCGATTCCTCCTGACAGATTGATAAATGCGATATCAGCTCCCGTCTCTTTCTCCAGCCTCACCGCCAGCTCAAACAGCACCTTGGCAAGAAATGGGTAATATTCATTGGTCACCGTATTGCTTGCCAGAAAAGCGTGAATGCCAAACCTCTTGGCTCCCTTGCTCTTTAATATCTTGTATGCCTCAAAGATCTGCTCCGTGGTCATTCCGTACTTGGCATCTCCCGGGTTATCCATAATGTCTGTGCTTATTTTAAATAATCCACCCGGATTGTAACGGCAGCTGATGGTTTCCGGTATATAGCCGATAGATTCCTCTAAAAAATCAATGTGGGTAATGTCATCCAGATTGATAATAGCTCCCAGCTTGTCCGCATAGCGGTACTCTTCAGCAGGGGTATTGTTGGAAGAAAACATAATATCCGGGCCGGTAAAACCTGTCGCCTCAGACATCATAAGCTCTGTCAGGGAAGAGCAGTCCATCCCGCAGTCATAGTCCTTTAAAATCTTTAAGATAAAAGGATTTGGCGTGGCCTTTACCGCAAAATATTCCCGGAATCCCTTGTTCCAGGCAAATGCCTCTTTCAGCTTCACCGCATTTTCGCGGATTCCTTTTTCATCATATAAATGAAAGGGTGTTGGATACTCCCTCACAATTTCTTCTAATTTTTCCTTTGTTACAAATGGTCTCTTTTCCATGTTTTTCTCCTCTCGCAGCTTTAGACAGCAGAAGGAGCCTGTCTCCGGCACATCTGCTTTTCAGCTTTATTGTACCGGGGATAGACTCCTTTGTCTATATATATATTGTATAAATATTCAAATTACCTGTAACTTAATCAGTCCACAGTCACCACACGCATAATGTTGGTATGTGCGGCCGGTTCATGCTTTCTCACCGGGCTCACCACTCCGGCAGTTACCACTACCATATCATCTTCCTTTACAATTCCCTTAGCCTTTAACAGCTCCATAGAGGAATAGATGAGGACGTCAGTGGATTCCGCACGCTTTGCATGAAGGGGCTTCACTCCCCAGTAAAGCTGCATCTGGCGAAGGGCGGCAGAGCTTGGGGACAAACCGATAATCTGGCTTTCCGGTCTCCACTTGGATAAAAGCCTTGCAGTAAAGCCTGTAATACTTGGAGCTACAATTACCTTTGCTCCCAGGTCATGAGCCGTTGACACGGAAGAATAACATACGGCATTGGACACGTTGTGAACGTTGACGGCTGAAACCTTGCGCTTGCGGTAGCCATTGTAATCCAGATGCTTTTCTGTCTCCTCTACAATAGAGGCCATCATGGAAAGGGCTTCCACCGGATACTTGCCCATAGCGGTTTCTCCGGAGAGCATAACAGCATCGGTTCCGTCATAAACAGCGTTTGCCACGTCCGTCACCTCTGCTCTGGTAGGACGGGGATTGCGGATCATGGAATCCAGCATCTGGGTTGCGGTAATAACCGGCTTACATGCTTCGTTACACTTGTCAATGATTCTTTTCTGAATAAAGGGAACCTCCTGAGCCGGAATCTCCACACCCATGTCGCCGCGGGCAACCATGATGCCGTCGCTGGCTTCAATGATCTCATCCAGATTTTCAATGCCCTCTGCATTTTCAATCTTGGCGATAACGCTGATACTGGAATTGCTGGCTTCCAGGATTTCCTTGATTTCATAAATAGCAGCTGCGGTACGGACAAAGGAAGCAGCGATAAAATCAAAGCCCTGTTCAATACCGAACTGAATGTCCTGTTTATCCTTTTCTGTCAGAGCCGGAAGCTTTACCTTTACGTTGGGCACGTTAACGCCCTTTCTCTCTCCCAGTTCCCCGCCGTTAATGATTCTGCAGACGATTTCACTGCCCTTTACTTCAAGAACCTCCAGCTCAATGAGACCGTCGTCAATGAGAATGCGGTTTCCGGCCTTTACATCCTGGTTCAGTCCGTCATAGTTAATATGTCCTCTTGAGGCATTTCCCACAATCTCTTCTGTTGTCAGGATATAAGTATCTCCATCTTTTAAAATTACTTTCTTTCCATCTTCCAAAAGTCCGGTACGGATCTCCGGTCCCTTGGTATCAAGAAGGGCTGCAATGGGAATATCCAATTCCTCACGGATGCTCTTTAAGGCATCAAGGCGGGCCTGCTGCTCTTCATAGTCACCATGTGAAAAGTTAAATCTGGCAATATCCATTCCATGTTCAGCCAGGGCTTTCATCAGTTCCCGGTCATTGGTGTTAGGTCCCATAGTGCAAATAATCTTGGTTCTCTTCATGAATCGTCCTCCGTAGCTAGTTAATCGTGTCTCCGGATACAGGGTGATCCGGCGTAACGTGTTTATGTGTATACAAATGCTCAGAACAGTATTCATAGCTGCCCTGGCACTTTGAGCAATAACGGAATTCCAGATCAGGGGAGTCTTTTTCCGTCCGTCCGCATACGGCGCACCGGTGATGGGCTCCTCCCTGGGGTGTTATTTTCATCTGCCTGCGGAATGTCTGCTTTCTCTTCATCTCCTTCGGATTAAAACGGTTTAAATTGCGGGTCAGAAGGAAAAAGATAATGCAGTTAAGCAGTGACATAACAATGGTGATCCTGGTTGCCATGCCTCCCACTAAGAATCCGTAAATGAAGTAAATACCATTAAAAAGGGCCATCCACTTAGCTTTGACAGGAATGGCAAAAAACAGCAGAAATTCCAGATCCGGAAAGGTGACGGCAAAAGCAAAAAACAGGGAATAATTGAGAAATTGGGTGGTAATCAGCGCGCTCACCCCTGTGAGGGCATAAACCACTAAAGCAGCGGCCACATGTCCAACCACTCCCATAAAGAAGTAGACATTAAAACGGAACGGGCCCCATACCCTCTCTAAATTGGTTCCCAGCATATAGTATAAATACAGGCTGAGAACAGCAAAAAACGGGTCGCTTCCCGGAGGATAAATCATAAAGGTCACAATCCTCCATACCTGCCCCTGAAGGATTTTTCCTGCATCAAGAGATAAATACTGCAGATAAAATCCCGGGGCAAACCAGGTGATCAGAAGTCCCACACCGTACATGCCGATGATGTAATACATCAGATTTGGAATCGCATATTTTCTGAATCTGCGTTCCAGGTTGTAAAAAAATTTCATGTTTTCCTCTTTTCAAAACATATCCTTTTTGGAAAAAATCCATGCCACAATCAGGGTCAGAACCAGGGTCAGGCCCAAGACAACGGAAAAGCCGTAAGGGCTGTCCGCAAAGGGGATTCCTCTGGTATTCACATTCATTCCATAAAAGCTGGCTACCATGGTAGGGATGGACATGACAATGGTAATGGTTGCCAAAAACTTCATTACAATGTTCTGGTTGTTGGAAATAACGGATGCAAAGGCATCCATGGTTCCGCTTAAAATGCCGCTGTAAATGTTAGCCATCTCAATAGCCTGCTTATTTTCAACGATAACATCTTCCAAAAGCTCCGTATCCTCCGGATACTTCTTGATCTTTTCGATCCTCATAAGCTTTTCCAGCACCACTTCATTGGAGCGCAAAGATGTGGTGAAATACACCAGACTCTTTTCCAGCTCCAGAAGCTCGATCAGTTCCCGGTTTCTGGTAGATTTATGAAGCTGTTCTTCCACCTCTCCGCTTTTTTTGTCGATGACCCTCAGATATTGCAGATAAAGAGATGCATTCTTATACAGAATCTGAAGGATAAAACGGGTTTTCATATAGGTATGAAAATCCCGGACTCTTCCATCCATAAATGCATTGAGTACTGAAGTGTCCTCCAGGCAGACTGTAATAATGGCATCCTCTGTGGTGATAATACCCACAGGAATGGTCACGTACCAGTCCTTTCCGCCTCTTTCCTCTACAGTGGGAACGTCCACTAAAATCAGGGTATAGTGATCCTCTACCTGAATACGGGAACGCTCTTCCTCATCCAGAGGAGCCCTTAAATCGTCGGGATCGATCTGATACGTATCGGCAATTTCCAGAATTTCCGTCGCAGTAGGGTTCGTAAGAGCCACCCAGCAGCCTGGTAAAAGTTCATCCTTTTGCTGGATCAGGCCGTTCTCTGTTTTATAAATCCGAATCATGGCTTTCTCCCCTTTCTACTAAAAAATTTTTGCATACTTCGACTTATACATTATAGTTTCCAGAAACCTTTTTGTCAAACAAAATGAAGGCAGATTTAGTGAACTTAAACAAATTTTGCTAGTTTTAACATATATTTATCACGTGAACGGAATTGTATTATTTCTTATTTTATGGTAAACTGATGTCCGGTGAGCCACAAACTTACTTTTGCACAAAAGGAGGCAAGGGATTATCCCGCGCATATGATTACATATAACACATTAGGAATCGATATCGGTTCCACAACCGTAAAAATTGCTATATTAAACAGCAGCCGCGAAATGCTATTTACTGATTATGAGCGGCATTATGCTAATATACAGGAAACTTTAGCCGGTCTTTTAAAGAAGGCCTATGATAAACTGGGGCCCCTGGTTCTCCAGCCTGCTATTACAGGCTCAGGAGGCTTAACTCTGTCCAAGCACTTAAAGGTCCCCTTTGTCCAGGAGGTGGTTTCCGTGGCCTCCGCTCTTAAGGATTATGCCCCGCAGACCGACGTGGCAATCGAACTTGGGGGAGAAGATGCGAAAATAATTTATTTTACCGGCGGAATTGACCAGAGAATGAACGGAATCTGCGCCGGAGGCACCGGGTCCTTTATCGACCAGATGGCCGCTCTTTTGCAGACCGACGCTTCCGGATTAAACGAATACGCAGCCAATTATAAGGCCATTTACCCCATCGCGGCCCGTTGCGGAGTATTTGCAAAGACAGATATCCAGCCTCTCATCAATGAAGGGGCTACCAGGGAGGATTTATCGGCCTCTATTTTTCAGGCTGTAGTGAACCAGACCATCAGCGGATTGGCCTGCGGAAAGCCCATCAGGGGAAATGTGGCCTTTTTAGGAGGGCCTCTCCACTTCCTTCCGGAGCTTCGCAAGGCATTTATCCGCACCTTAAACTTATCCGGGGACGCTATTATCGCTCCTGACCACTCCCACTTATTTGCTGCCGTGGGAGCTGCCATAAACGCCGAAGAAAGCAAGGGGGAAACTGTCTCTTTAGAAGAGATGATTGGCCGCCTGTCCACCGGCATTCAGATGGATTTTGAAGTAAAGCGCATGGCGCCTTTGTTTGCTGACCAGTCGGAATATGATGAATTCCTGTCACGCCACAACAGCCACTGCGTAAAAAAAGGAGAATTGTCTTCTTATCACGGGAAATGCTTTTTGGGAATTGATGCCGGCTCCACCACCACAAAGGTGGCAGTCGTAGGAGAGGACGGCACCCTGTTATACAGCTTTTACAGCAGCAACAACGGAAATCCCCTGGCAACGGCTATCCGGGCCCTGGGAGAGATCAAAGAGCAGATGACAGAGGACAGTCAGATCGTATGGTCCTGCTCCACCGGTTACGGGGAGGCCCTGTTAAAGGCAGCCTTTCTCCTTGATGAAGGGGAAGTAGAGACTATTTCCCACTACTATGCCGCCGCCTTTTTTGAACCAAAGGTGGACTGCATTCTGGATATCGGCGGACAGGATATGAAGTGTATCCGCATTAAAAACAACACCGTGGACAGCGTTCAGCTCAATGAAGCCTGCTCCTCCGGCTGCGGTTCCTTCATCGAAACCTTTGCCAATTCCTTAAACTATACTGTGGAAAACTTCGCCACAGAAGCCCTGTTTGCCAAAAATCCTACGGATTTAGGAACCAGGTGCACCGTATTTATGAATTCCAACGTAAAGCAGGCCCAGAAAGAGGGAGCTGAGGTTTCCGACATCTCCGCAGGTCTGGCTTATTCCGTTATAAAAAATGCCTTATTTAAGGTTATTAAGATCACCAACGCCTCTGACTTAGGGCAGCATGTGGTTGTTCAGGGCGGCACATTTTACAATGATGCCGTCTTAAGAAGCTTTGAGAAAATATCAGGCTGTGAAGCCGTCCGTCCTGACATCGCAGGCATTATGGGCGCTTTTGGAGCCGCTCTCATTGCCAGGGAGCGGTACGAGGATTCCAAGACCACTGCCATGCTGAGCCTTGACAAGATTCTCAGTCTTCATTACGAGACCTCCATGGCCCGCTGCAGAGGCTGTACCAACAACTGCGTGCTGACTGTCAACCGCTTTGACGGGGGCCGCCAGTTCATCACAGGAAACCGCTGTGAGCGGGGCCTTGGAAAAGAAAAGGCCAAGCGGGATGTGCCAAACCTCTTTGACTACAAATTCCACCGCATGTTCGATTACGAGCCTCTGGCGGAAGACCTGGCCGAAAGAGGAACCATCGGTATTCCCAGAGTTTTGAATATGTATGAAAACTATCCCTTCTGGGCCGTTTTCTTTAAGGAATTAAAGTTCCGCACCGTGCTTTCCCCCCAGTCCAGCAGAAAAATTTATGAGCTGGGTATTGAGTCCATTCCAAGCGAATCGGAGTGCTATCCGGCAAAAATCGCCCACGGTCATGTGGAATGGCTGATCCGCCAGGGAATCAAGACCATTTTTTATCCCTGCATCCCTTATGAACGGAATGAGTCCCCTGACGCAGGAAATCATTTCAACTGCCCCATTGTCACCTCTTATGCGGAAAACATAAAAAACAATGTGGAAGGGCTTCAGACAGAAAACATCCGTTTCTTAAATCCGTTTATGGCTTTCACCAATGAAGAAATTTTGACAAAACGTCTGACAGAAGTATTTGCCGAAGACTTTGGAATTCCGGTTTCAGAAACCGCCGAGGCTGCTCACAAGGCCTGGGAAGAGCTTCTGGCCTCCCGCTTCGATATGGAGAAAAAGGGAGAAGAGACGATTCTTTGGCTTAAAGAAAATGGCAAGAGGGGTATTGTGCTGGCAGGCCGCCCCTACCATGTGGACCCGGAGATCAATCACGGAATTCCGGAGCTGATCACCTCCTATGGCTTTGCTGTTCTCACTGAGGATGCTATTTCCCATCTGGCTGAAATTGAGCGCCCTATGGTTGTAACAGACCAGTGGATGTACCACACCCGTCTTTACCGGGCAGCCAGCCTGGTAAAGCATGAAAACTGCCTGGACTTAATCCAGCTCAATTCCTTTGGCTGCGGATTAGATGCCGTTACCACGGACCAGGTCAGTGACATCCTGACCGGCTCAGGAAAGATTTACACGGTTTTAAAGATCGACGAGGTCAATAACTTAGGAGCCGCCAGAATCCGCATCCGTTCCCTAATTGCTGCATTAAAGGTCAGGGACAAGAGCCATTATGAGCAGAAAGTGGTTTCCAGTGCTTATCACAGAGTCACCTTTACCAAGGAGATGAAAAAGGATTACACCATCCTCTGCCCCCAGATGTCACCCATTCATTTTGACTTAGTGGAGCCTGCTATCCGTTCCTTTGGTTACCGGCTTGAGATTCTTCAAAACCACAACCGCTCCGCCGTTGATACCGGGTTAAAATATGTGAACAACGACGCCTGCTACCCCTCCCTCATTGTGGTGGGGCAGATCATGGACGCTCTTCTTTCCGGCAAATATGATTTAGACCGTACGGCCATTTTCATGAGCCAGACCGGCGGAGGCTGCCGGGCCTCCAATTATATCGGCTTTATCAGAAGGGCCTTAGACAAGGCTGGTATGAGCCAGGTTCCTGTTATCTCCGTCAATGCGGGCAACATGGAGACTAATCCGGGCTTTTCCATCACCCTGCCCCTTCTGACAAAGGCCATGCAGGCTGTGGTATATGGGGACGTCTTTATGAGAGTGTTATATGCCACCCGACCCTACGAAAAAATCCCCGGCTCCGCCAACTCCCTTCATGATAAGTGGAAACAGCGCTGCGTCGAAGCATTGTCGGCAAAAACACCGGGCATGATGACATTTTCCCGGAATTTAAAGGGAATTATCAGAGACTTTGACAACCTGCCCAGAAATGAGGTTAAAAAGCCTAAGGTGGGCATTGTAGGGGAAATCCTGGTGAAGTTCTCTCCTTTGGCTAACAACAACATCGTAGAGCTTCTGGAGGCCGAAGGGGCCGAGGCCGTTATGCCGGATTTAATGGACTTTTTGCTGTACTGCTTCTATAATAATAACTTTAAAGCGGAAAACCTGGGAGGCAGGAAAAAGACTGCTGCCCTTTCCAACATGGGAATTTCCCTGCTGGAATACTTCCGTAAGACTGCAAAAAAAGAACTTGTAAAGAGCAAACATTTTACTGCTCCGGCTCATATTGGAAATCTGGCGGACATGGCAAAGGAATTTGTTTCCATCGGAAATCAGACCGGAGAAGGCTGGTTCCTGACCGGAGAAATGCTGGAGCTGATTCATACCGGAACCAATAACATTGTCTGCGCCCAGCCCTTTGGCTGCCTTCCCAACCACATCGTTGGAAAGGGCGTGATCAAGGAGCTGAGAAAGGCATATCCCGACTCCAACATCATTGCCGTGGACTATGACCCCGGCGCCAGTGAGGTAAACCAGTTAAACCGAATTAAACTGATGCTTTCTACGGCTCAGAAAAACTTGAATAAAGAAAATCCCGCTGATATGGAGCGGGAAATGAGTTAACATGCTGATGAGGAGGAACTATGTTCCTCCTCATTTTGCATCCTATATGGCGATAATCCGGCCCAGACACCGGTTTTTAATACCTTGTTTCAATTCAAAGGCATAATCATGGAGATCCTTTTTTAAATACTCTCCCAATTCCTCATTGTTTCCGTATCCAAGGTCCATAAGTTCATCAGTCAGCTCTTTCAGATAGCGTTCCAATTCTTTGGCGGAATTGCAGTTTATGCAGTTTTCCAGCCGTTTTATCTCCTCATCCGTATATTTGCCTGTATGAATCCCCTTTCCTGCTATTCTGCACCCCAACACATTTCGAAGCACAATAGAAGCTATATTGATGAAAAGGTCCTTATAATCCGCAGAATAGGATTTCAGCACATGAAAGATATATTCCTCCGGAAACTTTCCAAGGAAGATTTGTTCCTGGCCGATGCTTTTCACATAGACGTGGATGGCATCGATCCCCCGCAATGAATCCATTGGATGCAAAACAGGATAATCCAGAGTGAGAAGGTGATTCTGGGGAGCAAAACGGGGATCATAATACAAAAAGAAAGAGGGAATTCCCTTTACAAAGATATCATAATAACACCGGTTTCTATAGGAGTTAAAATCCCCTATGATGCGGTTATACAGTGCCTGGGTTTCCTTCACCTTTTTAAGGACCTTTTCATAGCCCAGCCGGTAAGCTGTTTGGGGGTCCACCCGGTCATCAGGGGAAATAAGGCCCTCTTCCCCTTCCAGCCCCTCCTCATATTCCCGGATGCAGTACAGGACCGCTCTCATAAGCTGTCTCGCTTTTTCATAGGTGATGGAAGTGCTCTCCTTACCCGTATATTTTTCAGCCAGCTCCCCTACAAGGGGAAGCAGTTCTTCCATGTTATCCTTCTTCATCTTCCTCCTCATACAGTCCCCGTCCAAAGCGGGCCCTTCTTGCAAAGGTTTCCAGCCGGGTATCCTCCAGATAATCCAGGGAACCCTGGCAGGGTCCGTCAAACTGTTCCTTCATAAAATCAATCAGCTCATCATCCGTATACTCATCCAGGGATTCATTTTTATAAAAATAAAAAATGTCCTGAAGCCGTCCCATTGTTTCCACGTAATTGTCCTGATAAATATAGGGAGAGTCACAGAAGGCATAAATCAGCTTAGGCAGTATTCCTTCTCCAAACTCCACCCGCTCCTGATTCCTTAAAACCTCTTTTCTTTCCCTTAAAAGCAGGGCTCCTTCCTCCTCTGACAGGAACAGGCCAAACTTTTTTGTATAGTCATTAGCCTTCCTGATTCTCTCAAGCTGCATACTGTCATTTACGGCCTCAAGCCATTTTTTATCTTCCATAAAAAACGCCCCTTTCCTTTGATAAATACCAAGTCTACGCTCAAAGGGGTGAAATTACAAGACTTGAAAAAAAGTCATTTTTGTGGTATGATATATACATAAAAAGAGAGGGATTATAAATTATTTCCTGTCAAGAAAAATTTAAATAATGTGAAACATACCAATAAAGAAGAGGGTGTTGCAAAAAAAGGAGCGCTGCTCCACAGATGATTTTTCATCTATTTTGCAATGCCCCATTTATTTATACTTCTTTCTTAATGCAACACTTCTTATACCTTTTTCCACTGCCACAAGGGCAAATGTCATTACGTCCAACGGAAACAGCCTTTCGAACTATATCATATTTTCCTTCACGCCATGCGATTTGAATATTCCCTGTTTTTTCGTGATAAAATTGCCTCCACAAACTCTCGAACACTCCTCCATTTCCGAGAGTTGTTTCACCATTAAGGTTGTAATTGTTCTTTTTACGTATTAACTTCTATCTGCGGTAACCTGGAGGTATTCAAGGCTGCCATCGTTTGCAATTGCCTGACTACTAAATCATGAAGAATCACCAAACGCTCCGACTGTCGCTTCCCCTGTTCAATTAAAATCGCATTATAACTTTCTATATTGGCAAGCACAAGAAGCTGATTGATTGTTGCTTCATCCCTGCCTGGCTTCTAAACCCGTCGAATTCGACGGGTTTAAAAGCCGGATTATTCAGACTTTCCCATAAACCCAGAAATTCAAGTGTATCACGGTTACGAATCCAATTTTTAATTACATCATTTCGCTCATCACTTTTATATTTAGCAATGTCAGTTATTGAAATATACTCATTCTGGAAATCCATTGTATAAATTCCAATGTCGATCCCTTTTGCATGAATTGTTTCTTTCACAGGTGTCTTTGCCATAATGTGCCCCTTTCTTCATGGTCCTTCATCATCTGTATTTGCGGATTATGATTATATTTTTTAATATCACATAATTCTCTATTTCGTTCATTAGTTCTGATTTTTAAATTATACCATATTCAAATACAAAAAAACAGGATTGAATCTTCCGGCCCATATGAACGATAATATATATTTGATAGAAGGCAGTTTAATGCTTTTTGCCACACCTTTTTTCTAATTTTTAGAACAAAAAAAGAGCGCTAATCCACAGATGATTTTTCATCTATTTTGTGACGCCCCTTTGTTCATTGCAAAAATCTGTATTTTCCTGACCACGGCTTATCAACCGGACTGTGTTATGGTTAGATTTCCAAATTTAAGAATAAAATGTTTTCCCAAAACTGGTATGTACAAATTTTATCAAATTGGATATTTAAAAAATACCAGTATCCCTATATCATAGAGCTAAACAAACTACAAATGGCCTATGAGAGAGGGAAAGATATGAACAGCAACAAAACAAAAAAAATCGTTTTCAGCGCCTTAATGGCATCACTCACTGCAGCAGCCACCATGATCATACACATTCCTTCCCCATTCAGCGGTTATATACATCTGGGGGATGGGTTGGTATTATTGAGTGGCATACTTCTGGGGCCAATGGCCGGAGCGGCAGCAGGTGGCATTGGCTCCATGATGGCGGACTTACTGTCCGGCTACGCCTTTTATGCACCGGCTACCCTGATTATTAAAGGACTGGCTGCATGTTCAGGCGGATATCTGTATAAACACCTGCCCTGCCGGCAAAGAACAGGAGGCTTCCGCCCGTTGCCTTTTCTGGCTGCCGGAACCGTTTGCAGTGCAATTGTCACAGGCGGCTATTTCGCCTTTGAGCTTGCCGTGTACGGCTGGGCTGCCGCCGCTTCCAATGTTCCATTTAATCTGGTGCAGAATCTATTCAGTTTGATTTCAGCCGGAGTACTGCTTCCCGTTCTTTTACGCGTCCCCGAATTCCGGGAATTCAGCAGCAAAATATCTTTATAATCAGAAAAGGAAGCCTGGGTACTCCCCGGACTTCCTTTTGTATTCTTCCACTTCAATAACTCTTTATGACCTCATCCCTCATAGGAATCGAAGGCGCAGCGCCTAGCCTGGATACCGCAATGGAAGCAGCTTTTGACGCATGACCCAAAGCCAAAAGAATCTTTGCCTCCGGGAACTTTTCATTATCTGCACCCTCTTCCTTTCCCTAATCTAAAATTAACTATACATAAATATGAATTGTAAATACATACTTCAAATTCAGAGTTTCTTCCATCCTCATCCTCTCCTTCCAAATTGAGACAATATCATAACAATTTCCTTAAGTTCTCCTCCATTTCTTACGCATTCTTACGCCTTTTTTACATCACTTGACCCTGGACTTAGTCCATGGTTTATGATCATTCCATCAGCAAAAAGCGCTGAGCAAACAAACAGGATTTTCTTAAACCGAAAGGAGAACAAGAATGAAAAAACAGAAACTGAAATGGCTGATTCCATGTGCTGCCGCTGTTTTTACAATAGGTGCTTCCATGACATCATTTGCGGCACAGGGCTGGGCTCAGGAGAACAATTCCTGGGTGTACTATGATTCCGACGGGGATCTGACAACCGATGCATGGCGCAAATCCGGAGACCACTGGTTTTATCTGGACGAGGACGGACAGATCGTCACCAGCAGCCTGGTAGAATCTGACGGAAATTACTATTATGTAAACTCAGAAGGTGCCATGGTTGCCAATGAGTGGAGGGCTATTGATTCCGATTATGAGGAAGAGGATGCCCCTGATGTATACTGGTATTACTTCGGAAGCAACGGTAAGGCCTACAAGGCTCCTTCCTCCGGAAAGACCACATTTAAATCCATCAAAATCGCAAGCGGAGAAAGCAAAAATTATGCATTTGACGACGAAGGAAGAATGCTGTTCGGATGGGTTACAGAAGAATCTACAAGACTTTCAGAAGATGACGCCTGGAGAGAAGGCATCTTTTACTGCGGAGATTCCTCAGACGGAGCCCAGACCAATGGTGCCTGGAAACTCATCGAAGCAGAGGATGACAACAATACAAAAGACAATTTTGACGGAACTTACTGGTTCTATTTTGGAACAAACGGCAAAAAGTTGAGGGATACCAGCAAGACCATCAACGGCTTAAAGTACCTCTTTGATGAAAATGGTGCTGCCCAATCAGAATGGCAGGAAACCACTGCTTCTACCTCTTCTTCCGCTAAATACTACAACCTTCCTGAGCAGTCCTGGCTTGCAAAAGGCTGGTTCAAGACCGTGCCAAGCGAAGACATTGATGCTGAAGCTCATGAAGATGGTACAGAATACTGGTTCTATGCTGTTAACAGCGGAGAACTGACAAAAAGCCAGATTAAATCCATTAACGGATTGCGTTATGGTTTCAATGAAAATGGTGAAATGCTTCACGGCCTTTACAAGCTGACCTTTGAGGATGGCAGAAAGATCGCTTCCGCTGAGGAAATCGAAACAGAAGACGATCTGCCGGGAGTTGATGACGCTGCAGAGGTTTACTACTTCGGCAACTCTCCAAAGGAAGGCGCAATGGTTACAGGCAAGACCACTCTTGAAATTGATGGCGAAACCTATACTTACAACTTCCGCAAAGCCGGAAGCAGCAGGGGCGCCGGTTACAACTCCATCTACGATGACAGCATCTATGTTCAGGGCAGACTGTTAAAGGCTGACAGGGACGAGAAATACAAAGTAGTGGAATACGACGGAAAAGAATACTTAGTAGGAACCTCCGGAAAGCTTGCTAAGAATAAGAAGAACATCAAAGATGGTGACGAGAAGTATTATGTAACCAACAGCGATGGATCTATTAAGGAATCCGGTTATGAAAAATTCAAATAAGAATTGATTTGATTAAAAAAATGAAATAGTTAATTCAGTAATAAAACAGCGGCATTTTCCCTTAAGAGAATGCCGCTGCTTTATTGTATCCAGCCTTACAACATCTATAACTCCTATCTATTCTGTATCCACTTTTAGTGCAGCAGCAGAAACTAACATAATCGGGCCACTTAGCAGGAGCCCTGCAATCGTACGTCTGTAACTCAAACTAATGCTGTTCTCGTATTTTCAAAATAATCTTCCAGAAACTCTCTTTCATCATCTCCGGCCACATCCGTTGGTACAAAGCTGGGTAAGGCCTGCATATATTACCACTAAGTTTCATTTTTATATCCTCTCCCCATATTGAGTGAATTAAAATCTATCTATAGTGTCATTTACCTTGTTATCTGCGGAACAGCTTTTCTAAATTTACTTGGAGATAAATTTGTATGTTTTTTAAACTGTTTTGAAAAATAAGTGAAATCTTTATACCCACATTCCATTGCAATCTCAGAAATATTCTTGTCAGTTTCTGTAAGA
Organism: Hungatella sp. UBA4396; assembly: GCA_002389905.1. Classification (GTDB taxonomy): domain Bacteria; phylum Bacillota; class Clostridia; order Lachnospirales; family Lachnospiraceae; genus Lacrimispora. The sequence goes on from DGRE01000020.1 coordinate 35,075, forward strand.
AGCGCTTTCGCCCGATTCATTCGGAGTGAAATCACATAATCCATGGGACTGTACCCCGTCTCATCCTTAAAAACATGTGCAATATAATGTTTATTCAAAAAAAGTGCCGAAGCTATACTATCAACCGAAATATCTTCTGTGTAGCGATGATCTAGATAGTTCAGCACTTTATAAGCAATTGCAACGCCTGCCCCCATTTTCATTTCCGACAAAGAATCCGCATATTCCCTGAAAATTGTAATAAACATCTTGCGAAGATCTGAACCAATATACATTTCCCAGAATTTTCTTTTCCCAAGATATTCCTTTTCCATCTCAAGGACTAATTCGTATAGATAATTCCAAATCGGTTCTGTCAGGGTAAGTTGATGAGAAAAATCCGCCGGACGTTTAATAAAAATTGATATAATTTCAGGATATTTTACTTCATGCTGAAAAAATGTTGGATTAATCTGGATAATATATCGTTCATAGGGATAATCCAATACCTCAAGTGTGTGCTCTTCCAACGTATTGAGCACAATAATTCCGCCCTTGGCAACCTCATACCTTTTTTCACCTACATGATACAGTATTTTTCCAGCTAGAACAAACAAAACCTGATAGGTATGTTCATAATGTTGTGGAAGCTTGTAATTGCAGGAGCTATAACGATGCTCAATCCAGAAATCCTCCATAAGCTCCTCCTCTCTTTATAATCTATTCCGCGAAACATTATCTCAGTGAGTTCCTCCCATCACCAGGACATTGGTGTAATACTGATCTAACTTCTACTTACAACATAATATTAAAAAATATCGTTGCAATCAATACATTTGCAAGAATTGCAAAGGGCTGTGCCGCACCATATCCAGCCGTGGGTTCTTCTGAACCTGTAGAACTGATTGCCGCACCCAAACCCGGAGCTGATGTGCAGCCACCTGCTATTGCTCCGCTTAAAATCATCCAATTTAGTTTGAATATCTTACGCCCAATGAAGAAGCTGACAAAAATTGCAATTGCTTCAATAACAAGCGCTGATAATGCAAGTGCAAGTCCGGCTCCCATTAATGATGTAACTACATCATATCCATAACGGAGACCAACCACTGACATAAAAAATGTCAACCCCATCTGATACATGATTCCAAGAGATTTGGATTCCATTCTGAAATTAACAGGCCCGATCTGACCAATATAGCTTAAAACCAGGGCCGCAAGAAGCACTCCACCCGCCGCACCAAGAGAAAAGCTTCCCAAACTACCAAGAGGTATAGTAATACTTCCTACGAGTATACCAATTACTGCAACCAATGACACAACCATAAAGTTCAGTGGTTGCTCTTTTATATTCTTTCCGGAAATATTCACTTCGTTCATTTCTTTCTGATAGTTTTCCTTTTCCTTTTCTATATCAATATGGAATAATTTAGGAATAATAGGAATTAAAACGGCAATAATCAGAACACCCATAGGGAATGTAACAGTATATCCCAGGCTGATTGCAGAAGAAGCTGCTTCCTTGTACTTCGCAATCTGCTCCTCATTAAGCACCTTGGTATTCTCTGCTGTCAATGCTCCAGAAGAGTCAACTTTAAGAAGCATTTTATTCTTATCCTCAGCGGAGGCCTCATCATATAGTGTTCCATAATCTACATTTCCTGCAGCATCCAAAGCAGTTCCATATCCCGGAGTTGTTGTCATTGCTCCAGCATACATGCCAATAGTTTCAAAAGGTGTAATAGATTTATTGGAAGATAATACGGTAGCATAGAGAGTAATTGCAACAATCATGGATACAACCGGAATGGAAACACCTATAACAACAAACTTCATGCCATATTTTTTAAAAATAGTTCCTATACTGTTTCCTACCTTAAGTCCAATTGAGACCAGAAACAAAAGAAGGAAAAATGTAAAAAAAGCCTGTGCTACAACACCAGTGGAAAGAATACGTTTAGCATTTGCATAGCCAAGCCCTCCTTCCTGAACGCCATCTGCCCATTTCGTAACAAAATATCCAATAATAATTCCTGTAAAAATACCCCCGGAAACACCAAGCGAAAAACTCTTAAACTTCACCTTACCTACCAAAAGCCCAGTAACAATTGTTATAAACATCAAGAAAAATTGATCCGTTAATATAGAATTGATAATACTTAACATATAATCCCCTCCCTTTAGTTAAACATAAAAGATACGCTCTGCGTTGCCATGAAGAATCATCATTCTGTCTTCCTCAGAAAGATTCAGATTGTCGATTGCCTTCAAAGTTCTATCTATGTATCCTGCGCCATTCTCCGGATCAAATGGCATATCAGAAGCAAAAAGGACATGATCCCTCCCAAAAAAATCAATACCACAGCGAATTGCAGAAGCGGATCCAAAGGAGGCAGTATCTACATAGAACTTCTTAAAAGTATCCAGCGGGTTACCTTTTAATTTTGTTTTCGTAAGCCTTTCCTTAAGATCCGGCGCTGTTCTTCCTCCGTACATCTTAAGTCCGTTTCCAATTCGTCCCTCCAGCATGGGAATCATTGCCCCAACATGATGTGTCACAATCTTTAAGTTGGGGAAGTCTTCAAAAATCCCAGAAAAGGCAAGTCTGCACATGGCAACTGTTGTCTGATATGGCCAGCCAATCAGGAACCAGAGTTCATACATAGAACGATCTTCTGTAGGATACTCTGGTGTCATCTGGCCGCCTACCGGGTGAATCAGTACAGGAAGATCCAGTTTCTCACAAATTTCATAGATTGGCCAAAATTTTTCCTGATCAATTGCTTCTCCATTCATGTGAGCATATATCTGAATGCCCTTTGCCCCCATATCCTTACATCTCTTAATCTCATCAACTGATGCAATAGTGTTATTGAACGGAATCCCGGCGATGAACCCGTCATAATAATCGGGGTTTTCATCAGTAATCTTCTTAATCTCATCATTTCCCACAGCCATAATTTTCGGAGACTTATCAGGGCTTGCAAACAACTCTACCGGCGGCGATACAATATTAGGAATTTGCTTGTAACCAGGAAATTTACTCATTACCTCCAGACGATACTCCATATCTGACATTGCCTGCATTTTCAAAGCTCTCATAAACATATGGGACTGATTCGGAGATTCTTTCATTGCTAATTCGGCATACCTCTCGGGCATTAAATGACAGAAAACATCAATTGATTTCATATTTGATTCATTCTCCTTTTTCAATATTGTCATGCTTAATAATTGCTGACATTAGTATTTCTATTCATATTGATAATAACATTTCTATCATATAATTTTCTCGTATAATCCTGTTAGAAACATGTATTATTCTGTTATTTAGTCAAAAAATACATATTATAAAAAGGAATTTTTATTTGTTATTCACATAAATAGTCACCAGCGCTTGATATTTTATATTCAATAATTTTTAAACGGATATTCGCCGGAGGTTCATGTCCTGGCTGTGAAAGTTCAGATTTTTACAGAATGGGAAAACATAATGCTATTAAATTTAGATATCGAAATAGATAACACTTTCAAAAAAGGGGAGGAGCCGGCGGGAAAATCTCTGCCGGCTGAATATGAAAAAAAGTCTATATCAAAAGGCCCTGGCCTTGTTTACAGTTATTACTATATCTGGAACTTGTGAAAGGATTTTAATGAATCTTAATCATGACCACCTGTAAAGCAGATGGTTTACACTGAAGCTGTAAGCCTTTTCCACTTCTGCAGTCCCTATTTTCCTTCTAAACGAACATTACAGGGATTTTCCAATATTAGTATGGTCCGCTATTCGGTTAGACTTCCGGTATCCTGAGGGGGTCATACCGGTCACATTCTTAAACACCCTGTTAAAATGGGTTATATTAGAAAATCCCGTGCTCCTGCTGATCTCTGTCACATTCTTGTCCGTTTCCATAAACATGCGCTGGGCATTCATAATCCTTGTAATGTTAATGTACTGGGTAATGGTGCGGTTGGTATGGCGCTTAAACTCTCTGCAAAGATAATATGGGCTGATATAGAATATCTGAGCCAGATTTTCCAGTTTTAAATCCTCAGCATAGTGGTTATGGATATAATTAATCACATTTCCCATCCAACTCTGCTCCTCCGGAACAGCCACCGTTTGTTCCTGCTGAATAAGCTGGACCAAAGTTAATGACAGCATGTTCAGAATCGTACTCATCATTTCCTCATGAAATATAGAAGCCTGCTCCTGTTCCTTTAACAATTGTTCCATAAACCGATGTATCTGCATCCCTGCCTTTTCCCCCAGGCAGAGTATCCCGCCAAAAGAGCGCAGCGCATCAAGAAGCCGTTCCGAAGCCACCTCTTCTTTTCTAAAGTACAACAAGAGCCGCTTAAAAGGTATGTTATCCTTTCCATAAGAATGATGCATTACATAAGGTGGAAATAGCATAAATTCTCCCTGATGCATACAATATACCTGGTCACGAACCACATGATACCGCTCTCCCACTTCCAAGTAATACAGCTCAAAATAGTCATGGTAATGAGACTGTGACATATTATCGTTAACACCGTAAATTCTCTCGCTGGCAATCATACTTCCCTGCGCCATCATAATTCCCGCCTGATCAAGCATCCATTCTCATCTCCCCTCTTGTTTTTTTCATAAACTCTTCGAAAATATACTATCATTGTTTACAGAGGAATGCAAGAAATGTTTAATATTGTCGAAATCACTGCAATATTTGTCTAGTTTTGCTCTGCTATTTTTATTATTATTAAAATCGCAAATTGATTTAATAAAAAGAAGGAGATAATCGTAATTATGAAAGTTTGTATGACTGCTGGAACTATTAGCAAAGTGGAAAATTATTTTTCCATCGAAACCAATTGCGTAGAAATCCGTGTGCTGTTCATGACCGATTCCATTATCCGGATACGTGCAGGTTTTGACAGGGATTTTGCAGAAGAATCCTACAGCCTGGTAACCACTTCATGGGAGGACCGCATGGACAGTTTTCTGAAAAAATATAGAAAACGCATCCCAGCCGCGGACGCTGTCCTGACCGACGGCTCCGACCATGCTATAATTCAGGGGAATCTGCTGAAAGTAGTCATTGAGAAAAATCCATTCCGCATCTGCGTCTATGACCAGGATGGTACGCTGCTTCATGCAGACATCGTGGATCTGGCATATATGGAAGACTCCAATCACCGCCGGATACACACCAGCGAGATTTCTTCCGAGGACTGCTTTTACGGCTTTGGCGAAAAGAGCGGCGATTTTAATAAAGCACAGAAATTCATGGGGATGAGTCCCAAAGATGCCATGGGCTATAACCCAAAAGAGACCGATTCTCTTTACAAACATATTCCATTTTACATCAAGCTAAACCGCAGTACAAAGAAGGCTGTCGGTTATTTCTATCACAGTGTCTGGGAATGTGACTTTGATATGGGCCGGGAAAAGAGCAATTACTGGAAAATGCACAGCCGCTTCCGGGCTGACGGCGGGGATATCGACTTATTTTTAATTTCTGGCCCTTCTATAAGGGATGTGGTTGAACGCTACACCGGGCTGACTGGAAAATCCGCAATGCTTCCCCGTTATGCCTTGGGTTATTTAGGTTCTTCCATGTATTATCCGGAGCTGGATTCCGACAGTGATGACGCCATCACTGAATTTATTGATACAACCATGGAGGAAAATATTCCTGTAGACGGCTTTCAGCTCTCTTCCGGCTACTGTGCCGTGGAGACCAGCGAAGGCATCAAGCGCTGTGTATTCACCTGGAACCGGAAGCGCTTTAAAAATCCCAGTAACTTTTTTAAACAGATGGCGGACCGGGGCATAACTGTTTCTCCCAACGTAAAGCCCGGCATCCTGCTGATCCATCCGAAGCTGGAGGAAATGAAAGCAAAGGGTATGTTTATAAAGGCAAGTGACAGGGACGAGCCGGGCATCGGAACCTGGTGGGGCGGCAAAGGCATGTTCGTGGATTTCACAAAACCCTCCGCAAGGGAGGATTGGAAAGCCCTTCTGAAAGAAAACGTTCTGGAATACGGCACCAACTCCGTTTGGAACGACAATTGCGAGTATGACAGTCTGGTGGACAAGGACTGCCGCTGCGATTTTGAAGGAAAAGGTGGCACCATCGGTCAGCTCAAATCGGTCATGTCCAACATCATGTGCCATATCACCGATGAAGCTATCCGGGAAACCTTTCAGAATACCAGACCATACATTGTGTGCCGTTCCGGGCACTGCGGCATCCAGCGGTATGCCCAAACCTGGGCGGGTGACAACTTAACCTGCTGGGATTCCCTGAAATACAACATTGCGACAATGCTCGGCATGAGTCTGTCCGGCGTCGCCAACCAGGGCTGCGACATCGGCGGATTCTATGGTCCCTCTCCAGAAAAAGAGCTGTTTGTCCGTTGGATCCAAAACGGTATCTTCCAACCCCGGTTTTCCATTCACTCCACCAACACCGACAACACCGTAACGGAACCGTGGATGTACAGCGTCTGTAAAGACATCATACAGAAGGCTATCGAGTTCCGCTACCGGCTGAGCCCATACCTCTACTCCTTAATGGAACGCGCCTACGAGAACGGTCTGCCTATCATGGAGCCCATGTGCAGCGCATTCCAAAATGACCCTAAATGCTATGATGAAGGTGTGGACTTTATGCTGGGCGATTCTCTCCTGGTTGCAAATGTAGTGGAGAAGGGAGCAGTAACCCGGAGCATCTATCTGCCGAAGGGTGCAGATTTTTACGACTTCTATACCAGAGAACATTATCAAGGCGGACAAGTGATCCAAGTTCCGGTCTCCCTGGATAGTATTCCACTGTTTGTAAAGAGCGGCGCTATCATCCCGTTTTCCACGAACAGGCTTGATAACTTAAAGACACAGGCAGCAAATGGCCTCCTCCTTCTATGCGCTCCGGATCACGACAGCCAGTTTACCTTGTATGAGGATGACGGCACTTCCCTGGATTATGAAAAGGGCATCTATTTAAAAACCGGGATTTCTGTAACCGCCGGAACATGCACCTGTCTGGACTTCCGCCATGAGGGAGATTATATAACCGCTGTTGAAACCATGGAGCTTGATGTCATCCACCGTGAGAAAGCCCCCTATTGGGTAAAGGTGGATGGTGATAAGCTTCCCCACTTCCTTCACAGACGAAAATTTGAGGAGGCGGAATGTGGCTGGTATTACAGCCAGAGGATGAAATCCGTCCAGATAAAATATAAGAACCCTAAAAAGGATCATCAGGTAACTATTTCCTTTGAACAGTTTGACCTGATTGGAATGTAAACAAGAGAGGTGAAGAAAATGAAAAAAATTGCAGCAATTGCAGCAGCCCTCTGCTTAGCCGCATCCGGATTGAGCGGATGCGCACAATCCAATGCAGAAAACAGCGCATTGGCAACAGCAGAAGCCCCTATGATTCTCACCTTGGCCCATGGGCTGAGCGAGACCCACACCGTACATATCGCAATGACGGAATTTGCAGAAAAAGTCAGGGAACGAACCGGCGGCCGGATTGTGGTGGAGATTTTCCCCAACGGACAGCTTGGATCGGAAAATGAAAACATGGAGCAGCTGATGGCCGGAGTCATCTCCATGACAAAAGTTTCTGCTCCCGGACTGGCAACCTACAACGAGTCCTACCACACCTTTGGCTTGCCATATGTTTTTGACAATACCGACGACTTCTACCATGTGATGGACTCCCAGCCAATGCGGGATTTCTTCCTGTCCTCCGGAGATGACGGTTTTGTGACACTGACCTACTACACCTCCGGCGCCCGTTCCTTCTACACTAAGAACAAGGCCATCCGAACACCGGCGGACTTGAAGGGGATGAAAATCCGCGTTCAGGATATGAAATCCCAGACCGACTTGCTGAAGGCTCTGGGGGGAATTCCGGTAGCAATGTCCTACGGGGATGTATATACCTCTCTTCAAACCGGAATCATCGATGGTACGGAGAACAATGAGACAGCTCTGACCGTCGGCAAGCATGGTGAAATATGTAAGGTGTTTTCCACCGATCAACACGCCATGATTCCTGATGTTATGGTTATGAGCTCCAAGATATGGAAAAGTATAAGTCCGGAGGACCAGCAAATCATCCTGAAAGCAGCGTACGAATCCACCGACGGCCACAAAGTTGCGTGGGATGCTGCAATCAACGATGCAGTCAATGAAGCTGAAACCGAAATGGGCGTTACCTTCGTTAACGACGTAGATAAAGAAGCCTTCCGCCAAGCGACCAGCGGCATGATTGATGAATACTGCCTGGAATATCCCGGAGTTCAGAAGCTGCTGGATATCATTGATTCCGTAGAATAAAGGGGGAACGACATATGAAAAACTTATTGACAACCGTAAAACGATGGATGAATTTCCTGCTTTCCCGGATTGCTGCCGTACTGCTATCAGCCATGACCCTGCTGGTATTATACCAGGTATTCACCCGCTATGTCTTAAACAGCCCGGCGGCCTTCACGGAAGAACTGGTGAGGTACTCCCTTATCTGGACCGGCTTCATCGGAGCCGCCTACGCATTCAGTACCAGACAGCACATGTCTCTGGTTCTCCTGCGTGACAGCTTGAGTCCGGGAGGACGCAAGGTCCTCATGACCTTCCTTGATGTCCTGATTCTTCTGTTTGCCGTCTTTATCATCACAATTGGCGGCTTTAAACTGGCAATGAGCGCCCAGAAAGTATATTCTGCCCTTCTCGGCATACCAAGAAGCCTCGTATATGCCATGGCACCCATATCCGGACTGTTTATCATCGTTGCTCAAATCATCAATATTTACGAGGATGTGACCGGAACCATTATTGAAGGAGGAAATGAATCATGAGTATCGGACTTACAACTGCTATCCTGTTTACCGTATTCGGCATTCTGCTGTTTTTAGGCTGCCCGATTTCCGTCGGTATTGTCATCTCAGCTATAACGGCGGCGGTCTCCTCCCTTTCCTGGGACCAAATTACATTCATCACGATGCAGAAGATGAACAGCGGTGTAGAAAGCTTTTCCCTGCTCGCCATTCCTCTTTTTATCCTGGCGGGAAACATTATGAATAACGGCGGTATCGCCAGACGTCTCGTAAACTTTGCAAAACTGTTTGTGGGCTGGTGCCCCGGTTCCCTTGCCCAGGCAAATATCTTGGGCAATATGCTCTTCGGAGCTCTGTCCGGTTCCTCCGTGGCAGCTGCTTCCGCCATGGGCGGCTGTATCTACCCAATCCAAAAGGAAGAGGGATATGAACCGGCATTTGCCACTGCAGTAAATATTGCATCGGCTCCAACAGGACTTCTTATTCCCCCCACCAGTGCGTTCATTGTATACTCCACTGTGGCAGGAGGTGTATCCATCTCAACACTTTTTATGGCAGGCTACGTGCCCGGTATCTTAATGGGTCTGGGTTCCATGATTGTGGCGTATATCTATGCAAAGAAGCATAAATATCCGGTCAGCGGCAGGCCTTCCCCGAAAGAGGCGCTTCGCGTAACCATTGAAGCCATACCGAGCCTCCTTCTGATCATCATTGTAAGCGGCGGTATTGTAAGCGGGATCTTCACTGCAACAGAGGGTGCAGGAGTATCTGTGCTCTACTGCCTGATACTGTCACTTTGTTACAAAAGCATTGATTTTAAGTCCTTTAAGAACCTCCTGGTAAGCAGCGCATGCACCAGCGGCATCATTCTGTTCCTGATTTCCGCCTCCTCGGCTATGTCATTCGTAATGGCATACTCCGGAATCCCTGCAGCAATCAGCGAGGCCATCATGAACATATCTACCAATAAATATGTAATCTTCCTGATGATGAACCTGATTCTTATGGTGATTGGTATGTTTATGGATATCACACCGGCAATCCTGATTTTCACACCGATTTTTCTGCCGATTGCCGAAAGCCTTGGGATGTCCTCCATCCAGTTTGGAGTCATGCTGATTTTCAACATGTGTCTGGGCAACATGACACCTCCCGTTGGCTCTGTATTGTTTGTCGGCTGCGGTATCAGCAAAATCAGCATCGAAAGCGTGGCAAAAACACTGTTGCCCTACTTTGTGGTCCTGTTCATGCTCCTGCTGGCAGTGACCTATATTCCGGCATTGTCCCTTGGCATTCCAACCCTGATGGGGTTGATATAAAAACATATAATATATCTAAACACCATAAAACAGCTGCATTCACCTGATGTGAAAGCAGCTGTTTTATTCTTAAAGAATGACTGACAGAATTAAATTAAATATTGTAGAAGCTGCAACGCTGACCGGCACAGCTAAAAACAAAAGCCTCGGGAACATTGCGGTCCTTTCTTCGTCTGCAGAACAGGAGCCGAGCACCAGACTTCCTCCTGAAGAAAAGGGAGAAATGGCGGAGCTTTGTGCTCCGATTACAATACAGGTAAACAACAGTAAGGGACTGATTCCTGAAGCCTCGGTAACAGCCGGAACCAGAGGATAAAGTGCCGGGCATACCACTCCCAAAGTGCTGGAAAAGAAACTCATAATAGCACCGACTACACTCATTGCAACCGGAACTGCCCAGCCCGGCAGACTGCTGCCCACCCACGAAGCTAAAAGGTCAATGGTTCCTGCTGCTATTGCCACCTGAATCAACATTCCAACGCCACAGATCATAATAATTGTATTCCATGGCACTTTGGCAATTACATCTTTTTCAGGCGCCAATTTCAAGAACAGAGCAATTACTGAAAAAATAATTGCAGCCAGACCAACATCTATTTTGCTGTTAATAAACGAAATTGTTGCATTGCTCGGAACAATAATGTTTAAAACAGGAAATATGAGAACGGTCAGAATCATCCCAATAATCAGATAAAGATTCATCTTCTGCTTTGCATTAAAATTCTCTGGTTTTTCAAATGAAGCTCCCTTTCCAATATTCCGGTTGCCGCGTGGGATATAACGAAATCCGGCAATCAGCAGAAGTGAAAATACAACACTGGAAATAAAGATAACTGCTGAATACTGGAATGAACTTTCAATAAATCCAGCTTCATCCATCAGACCTCGGAAAATAATACCGCTTCCACTGGTCATAAAATTTGCCCCGGAAAGGGCTCCGCAGTTTACCGCAACCGCTCCGACTAATTTATCCATTTTAGCTTCACGGCAAATAAGAAGAGCAATTGGCGCCATAAATGCCATAACCGTAAAAAAGCCGGCTCCCAGTGCGGCAATTCCGGCACTGGCAAAATAAAGGGCAAATGGAAGCAGGCCAGGAAAATGGCGGAAAGCATATAACAAGTAACGGGCAGTTTTTTCCAATGTCCCGTTCACCAATGCAAAATTATAAAACAGTGACACTGAAAAAATAACGAACATGGTGCTCACAGGCCATGAGCCGATCACTTCTTTGGTTTTCATCCCCATTACAAAGCAGCCAATCACATACGCAAAAACAATTGCAAATAATCCAGTATTATATTTCGTTTTATAGCCAATGGCAACTGCCAAAGCAATTGCACCCACAATCAGAATACTCAGCATAATTTTATCTCCCTTAATTAGTAATTCCCAATAACCTCTCTTGTATTGTGTGTGTCATATAATGGATTTCCTCCAAAGGTATGCCCTGTTCCAGCAGATAAGTCATATATTGTTCAAGAGCAATTTCCCAGTTAGGATTTTCTACTTGTCCGCCATCAGTGGAAATAATAACATTTTTATATCCGCAAGCCTCAATGGCTTCCAGATTGACAGGCATATTGCTTTGGTATTTGCCGCCTCCCATTGGCTGGGCAAAACAATGTTCTAAAAAGACATCATAATCTCTGACTATTCTAACCTGATCTTCCAGTGACATTCCCACGAGCCACCATTCCGGATGTGTAACCACAATTTTCTCTATTCCGGCATCCCGCGCTGCCTCCACAACCCGGAAACACTCGTCTGGTGAAAGATGGGCAGTGCCTAATACAGCATCAGAATCCTTAACTAAACGGAATACGTCTTTCAGCTGAGGGACAATCTTTCCGTTCTCAATAACGTCCACACAATCAATGGGATTTTGCTTGTTTTGTTTCATGTGATTTCTGGCTGACTGGGTAGGCAGCCAGACAACTTTTGCCCCCAGTCTTAATGCGCTGTCTACAGCCGCAGGATTAATACCTCCAACCTGACGGTTTAAAGTTATACTGCCAAACATAGTAAAATCATTGCTGCCTTTATGCACCAATTCATTGTGGCGGTTGCATAAATATGCCCGGTCCATAGTAGTGCCCTGGTGGCTTTTGATAACGATGGCTCTTGCTCCAACCCCAATCGCCGCTTCCATCAGTTCAAAGTCATCATAAGCACGGCGGCGGATATCAGGATTGGAATGCACATGCATATCAATCACCCCTTTTAGCGAAACTTTACACATTTCATTCTCCCTTCCTATTGTTATTTGTTTAAAATTATTCTATAATAGCAAAGCAATTAATGGAATCGAAAAGAATAGATATGTCATATCGGAAAAACCGATGGGAGAATACAGATGCATTTACGAGAGTTAAATTATGTGGTGACATTGGCAGATGAAGGAAGCATCACACGAGCTGCAGACCGCCTTTATATGGCGCAGTCAAGCCTGAGCCAATTTTTACAGCAGTATGAAGCAGAGCTGGGCATGGCGCTATTCGTCCGGACGTCAAAAGGATTGAGTCCCACAGCGGCGGGGAACCTGTTTATAGAAAATGCAAGAAGCATTCTCTATCATTACCGGCTGGTGAGAAACGAGATGTATGATATGGAACATCTGCAGAAGGGACAGATCACCTTAGGAATCAGTTCTTTCAGAGGCTCTTACATGCTTCCGCCGATCCTGAAGCAGTTTTATTTGCACTATCCGAAAATAACAGTAAATGTTGTAGAAGCCAATAGTATTGCTTTGGAAGAAAAAATTCTGGAAGGGGAAGTTGATCTGGCCCTTGTAGCACTTCCGCTAAAGAAGCTGAACCATGAAGTGGAGGTGTTAAAGTCTGACGAAATACTGTTGGTCACGAATAAGTCACATCCCATAACCAACTGCCTACACAAAAAAGACACCTACCCTTTTGCCTGGGTTGATTTAAAAGAAATTATTGATTTTGAGTTTATACTAAGTGATTATGATACCATCTTGGGAATAAAAAGCAGGCAGGCATTTCGGAAAGCCGGGCTGAAGCCATATGCCAGAAATACAACAATTACTGCGGCAATGGCAGCGGCAATGGCGAGAGAAGGTTTAGGTCTTGCTTTTACTTATCGTTCATGCGTTGGTGAATTCAACGAAGCTGTTTATATTTCCATCGGAACTGAGGGTGTTTACGTGGATCTTGCACTGGCATATCCTTATGCAGAATACCGTTCTAAGGCAGCATCAGCACTGGGGGAAATGATTTATGAATTTCAAAAGAATATTGCCCTTTCAAAATGATATGTCAGTGCATTTTCTTTAGCCTGACTTTTGTAGCAAAGAGAGCAAAAAAATGCCCTCAATCCCAGTAAATTCAAGGGATTGGGGGCTTGTCATTTTTTCATGTTTTCATGGGGATTTCTTTATTCGTTCCGTCTCTTCTATTTGGTCCAGGCCGCAAGCTCCTCAGTCGTTGCCAGAACGTAATGCTGGCCGCCGATGTGCTGCTGTACTCCCTTTCCATAATCAATTCCGCTGGTTTTATAATCATAGCTGACAGCTGTCCGGCTCCTCTCCTCAATGGGATTGGGCTGCGGTATAGCTGAAAGCAGGGACTTGGTGTAGGGATGAATCGGATGGTCAAAAATCTCATCCTTTGTTCCCGTTTCCACCAGATGTCCCAGGTGAAGCACTCCGATCCGGTCAGAGATATATTTTACCATGGATAAATCATGGGCAATAAACAAATAGGCTGTATTGGTCCTAGTCTGGATGTCCTTCATCAGATTCACTACCTGAGCCTGAATGGACACATCCAGCGCACTGATTGCCTCATCAGCAATAATCAAATCCGGGTTCATGATCAGCGCTCTGGCAATGCCGATCCGCTGTCTCTGTCCGCCGGAAAACTGATGGGGATAACGGTCCGCATGCTCGCTTGCAAGTCCCACCATATCCAGAATCTGATACACCTTCTCCCGGCGCTCCTCCTGGCTGTTATACAGGTGGTGGATATCCAGCCCCTGTGCAATAATATCCATAACCTTTTTCCTGGGATTCAAGCATGCCATAGGGTCCTGGAAAATCATCTGCATTCTGGTGCGGAGAAGCTTCGTATCCTTGGCAGAAAGCTTCCCGGAAATATTCTGTCCGTTAAAAATCACCTCACCTGCCGTAGGCTCGTACAACCGGATAATGGAACGTCCGATGGTGGACTTTCCGCTTCCTGATTCACCAACCAGTCCATAGGTTTCCCCGGGATAAATCTCAAAGGAAACGCCATCCACCGCTCGAACCGTAAACTTACGGCTCACCTTAAAATACTGCTTTAAATCATTTACCTTTAACAGAGGCTCTCTCTTTTCCATCACTATCTCGCCTCCTTTTCCGTAACCGGTCCGTCTTTCAACATCATATCAATTCTCTTTCTCAGCTCTTCCGGCATAGAAACCTCAGGAGCATTCTCATGAAGAAGCCAGGTGGCAGCATAATGAGTATCCGATATTTTAAACATGGGCGGTTCTTTCTTAAAATCAATGTTCAAAGCATAAATATTTCGGGGAGCAAAGGAATCTCCATCCACACCTCCCAGCAGGTTGGGCGGGCTTCCGGGTATGGTATAAAGCTTGTCATCGGTGCTGTTTAAATCCGGCATAGCGGATAACAGCCCCCAGGTATAGGGATGTCTGGGCTGGTAAAAAATCTCCTCGGTTGTGCCCATTTCCACCACCTTGCCCGCATACATAACTTCAACATAGTCCGCAACCTTAGCCACCACTCCTAAATCGTGGGTGATATAGATAACAGAAATCCCTGTCTTTGCCTGAATATCCTTAATAAGCTCCAGAATCTTAGCCTGAATGGTCACATCCAAAGCCGTGGTTGGCTCATCACAGATCAGCAGCTCCGGATCACAGGATAAGGCAATGGCAATTACCACTCTCTGCCTCATACCTCCGGAAAGCTGGTGGGGATAATTCTTCATCCGCTTCTCCGGGTCTGTAATACCTACCAGCTCCAGCAGCTTGATGGCCTTTTCATAGGCTTCCTTTTTAGGAGTATGGTAATGATAAATCATTCCCTCCATAATCTGTGCGCCTATGGTCATGGTCGGATTCAAGGAGGTCATAGGGTCCTGAAATACCATGGCAATTCTCTTGCCGTTGATATGGCTTCTCATGTCCCTTTTTGAGAGGGTGAGCAGGTCCGTTATCACCTCTTCATTTCCCCTGTTGTATGTGAACTCAATGCTTCCGCTGTTGATCTTTCCATTGCTGCTTAAAATGCCCATAATCGCTTTTACTGTTACCGACTTACCGCTGCCGCTTTCTCCTACGATAGCAAGGGTTTCTCCCTTATACAGCGAAAGGTTCATGCCCCGGATTACGTTCACTTCACCGGCTGAAGTTTTAAAGGATATGGACAAATCCTTGATTGATAAAATCTTTTTCTTTTCCATCTTCCGCCTCCTACATTTCCTTCATCTTGGGATCAAACGCATCCCTGAGACCGTCTGCCATCATGTTAAAACTCAGCATAATGATTGCCAGCACGATTACCGGGAAGATAATCATATAAGGATGAGTTGTAAACGACTTAAATGCGTCGCTGATCAGGGAGCCCAAAGATGCAAGGGGCTGGGGTACTCCAAGACCGATAAAGGCCAGGAACGCTTCCGTAAATATTGCGTTAGGGATGGAAAACATGGACATAATAATCAACTGTCCGAAAATGTTCGGCAGTATTTCCTTAAAGATAATAAACAAATCCTTAGCCCCCAGGGTCTTGGAAGCCAGAATGAATTCCTGCTCCTTCAGCTTTAACACCTGGGCTCTTGCAATTCTGCTCATTCCGATCCAGCCGGTAATAGCCAGGGCAAGAGTGATGGTGACCAGACCCGGCCTAAATACCAGGATTAACAAGGTAACAATCACCAGTGTAGGAATGCCGTTAAGCACCTCAGAAATACGCTGCAGCACCATGTCCACCTTGCCACCGAAGTATCCGGAGGTCAAGCCATAGATCATGCCAAAGCACATGTCCACAATAACAGCAACAAGAGCGATGTAAAGTGAAATTCTGGTTCCGGTCCAGGTTCTGGTGAAGATATCCCTTCCCAGGACATCAGTTCCAAACCAGTAATAAACATCCTCCAGCCCGGTAGAGGTACCGTCCTTTGATACATATTTATTTTGAACAATGATACCTGTGGAAGTGCTCATCTGTTCAGAACCGTCAAAAATGCCCACCTTTTCCATTCCTGGAATTCTGGGAGCCAGGTTCTGATGGGAAATGATCTGGGAATCATAGGTATGCTCCGTCATATTGGGGCCGATCACAGCCATGAGGATAACAAGCAGAATGAGAACGGTTCCCACAACTGCCCCTTTGTTCTTTGTAAACCTTGCCAGAATATCCTTCCACATGGGTTTGCTTGGAAAGGTTTCATCCACACGGGAGATTTTTTCCGCACCGACCAGTAAAAAGTCGTCCGGTGCAAATTCAAATTCTGTTTTATTCATGATCATTCCCCTTTGCCAGTCTGATTCTCGGATCAATGACACCGTAAAGAATATCCACCACGAGCATAATTCCAATATACATAATACTGTAAATAAAGGTCAGCGCCACAACCACATTATAGTCGTTGGATTGAATGGCTGATACCAGAAGACTTCCGATTCCAGGTATGGAAAACAGTTTTTCAATAACCAGGCTTCCTGTCATCAGTCCCACCACCAGAGGAGCTAATACCGTGATAATAGGGATCAGGGCATTTCTCAGGGCGTGCTTGAAAATCAGACGGAAGCTGTTGAGTCCCTTGCTTTCTGCCAAAAGCATGTAATCAGAACCCAATACCTCCAACATCTCTGTTCTGGTAAAACGGGCCACCGTCGCTATGGTGAACATGCAAAGAGATATGGTAGGCATAATAGAGGAATAAACAGGCGCCTGCATCTGATAAAGCAGAGGGAACCATTTCAGCCGGAATCCCAGGAAGTAAATCAGAGCCATAGCAAATACATAGGATGGCAGGCTCACACCCAATACGGAAATAAAAGTGGTAATGGTATCATAAATGGTGTTATGCTTGATTGCCGCTATAATGCCCAGAATCAAGCCGATAATTGTGCCGATCAGGATTGCCTGGCCTCCGATTCTTAAGGAAATAGGCAGTCTTGTTTCAAGCAGGGCTGTAATGGGCGTATTCTTGGATATGGTATAGGAAACCCCAAAATCTCCGCTCAGCATTGCTCTGATGTAATTAAAAAAACGTGCCATCAATGGCTGATCCAGCCCATACTTTGCGTTGAGGATGGCCCGCTGGGTCTCCGTCAGCTTTTCGTCGTTAAATGGTGATCCGGGCATAAACTCCAGCATCAAAAATAATATCAAAAGGATCACCAGCAGGGTCACGACGGATATTGCAACCCGCTTCATTATATATTTTTTCACAGATACACACTCCTTATCTGCAGTAAGAAAAACAGTAAGTAAAAAATAGTGACGCCGTCTTCTGTGGCAGGCACACCCGACAGCGTCACTACAATGCATTCCTGATAAAGCGGAATAGTCTGCTTCTACCGATTAGTTCTTAACCGCATTTTTATAGATTCGATTGATGCCTACGGAATGGAACTCAACTCCTTCAACACCGGTCTTAATCATTACTGCATCACCCTTCTGATATACAGGCATGATAACAGCTTCATCCATTGCAATTTCTTCTGCTTTCTTTAATGCTTCCCATCTGGCTTCTACGTCAACAGCCAGTTCACCCTTTGTAGCTGAGTCAATGATTGCATCGTACTCTGCATTGGACCAGAAACCATAGTTGTTAGGGCTGCCGGTTTTCCACATACCTAAATAAGTCATAGGATCTGCATAGTCAGGTCCCCAACGGGTTAAACCAATTTCAAAGTCACCCTGCTGCATTCTCTCCACACGGTTTTTCTTTGGCATAGTCTGAAGCTCAATGGTAATTCCAGGTAAGGTAGTCTGGATTTCAGACTGGATAAACTGTGCCACATTGATGGCAGATTCTGTATCCTCTACGATCATGATGTATTTCAGTTCGCTTACCCCTAACTCAGCCTTTGCAGTCTCCCAATATTCAAGAGCCTTAGCTTTGTCAGTTTCAAAATAAGTTCCTGTTGTTTCACGGAAATCCTCTCCGTCAGGTCCGGTAGCCAGTAAAGTAGGAACTGCAAAGTCAGCTACAATGGAACCGTCCTTAAGGACATTCTTTGCCAGAGCTTCTTTATCATAAGATAAAGCCATGGCCTTACGAAGATTTACATTCTCCAGTCCCTTTATGGTCTGGTTTGGAGATAAGTACCACAGGTATCCTGCCATAATGTTATGGAACTCAGGATCTGCCTGGAACTGCTCTACCTGCTCTCCGGAAAGAGCTGCCAAATCCAAATCACCATTCTGGTAGGACAGCATAGCCTGCTGGGAATCCTTGATGATCTGATACTGAATGCCGTCTAAAGCAACCTTAGAAGCATCCCAGTAAGTAGGGCTCTTAGCCAGTGTGATGGAGGTTGCAGCCGGCTCATAGGAAGTGATCATAAACGGTCCGTTTCCTAAAATAGTGGCTGGTGAGGTTCCGAAGCTGTCGCCTGCAGTGGTAAAGAATTCTTCATTTACCGGCAGGAAGGATGGGAATGACATCAGGGACTCAAAGAATGGTACCGGAACATCTAAGTTTACCACAAGAGTCTTGTCATCCTGAGCTGTTACACCAAGCTGGTCTGGAGCTGCCTCGCCTGCAGTGATTGCCTCTGCATTATCAATACCGGCGATTCCGGCAATAAATGCATATTCACTTGCTACGGCAGGATCTACCAGACGTCTCCAAGCAAATACGAAATCATTTGCAGTTACGGGAGTGCCGTTGCTCCACTGAGCATCTCTCAGCTTAAAGGTATAGGTTAAGCCGTCATCGCTTTTGTCTACAGATTCAGCCATTGCCAGAATCGGAGATCCTGCTTCATCAACAGAATACAGTCCCTCTGTGATTGCTGCAATTGCTTCAAAGGAAGTTCCGTCTGTAGCGATCTGCGGATCCATGGAGGCTACCTCCACATCAAAATGCACTTTTAATACCTTGCCTGATGCAGCGTCTTTACTGCCGCCTGCTTCGCTTCCGCCCTGTGTTGTCTCTGTACCGGTACCGGTGCTGGGCTTGCTGCCGCAGCCGGCCAGTGAAACGACCATCAGAGTTCCGAGCATGAGGGCTGCCAACTTACTAACTCTCTTCATAATGTCCTCCTCTATACTGCATAAGTACCGGATATTCCGAAAGGAAGTTTGTTAATTATGTAACAAAAAATGCAGTCAAAAAAATCCTGAAACTTTTTAGACTACATTGTCCGATACCATATGCTTAAATTATCGTTGTTATTATACCCAACTATTGTGTAACTTGTCAACATAATTTTGTAAACCTTTTCTTTCCATTTTTATCTGCTTCCTAAGGATTTGATTATTTTCTCCGACCTTTCCGGGTGTTATAATGGCTTGACATCGGGCCTGTAAAACGATAGAGTGAAAGTGGACACTTGCATGCTAAGGAGCGGTATAAATATGGATGAAACCAGTCAAAAGATCATAGATGCAACCATGTCTTTAATAAAAGATAAAGGATATGTTGCAACTACAACCAAAGACATAGCCAAACTGGCTGGCGTAAATGAATGCACCCTGTTCCGTAAATTCAAGAATAAAAAAGATATTGTGATGAATGGTATGGAGCAGGAAAAATGGTGCGGAAGGGTTACATCGGAGGTATTTCAAAAAGTTCAATGGGAGCTGCAGACTGACCTTGAAATGTTCATAAAGGCATATATGGACCGGGTGACACCGGATTCCGTAAAGCTTTCCATCGGCCTGAGAGCCCCTCAGATCTACGAGGAAACAGCACCCTTAATTATGAAGGTTCCGCATGCCTTTATATCATCACTCATCAGCTATTTCCAGAACATGGAGCAGGGGGGGGAAATACCCCATCTGGATTTTGAATGTCTTGCCATGACAATCCTTTCCAGCACATTTGGGTTTATCTTTTTAAATGCTTCTTTTAACGGCAAACGTGCAAACATAAGCAGGGAAGCATACATTAAATCCACAGTTGCCACATTCATTGAAGGGATACCCCGCTGTTAACCATACGGTACTGTCACACAGATGGTACCGTATTTAAAAACCACCTAAGCAAGCAAGTACACGCATACAAAAATGCGTCCATCATTCACGTGGATATTGACCCCGCTTCCATTTCCAGAAATATTGTTGTGGATATTCCCATTGTTGCAGATATCCGGAATACACCCCTGACTTTATTCGCCTGGCTGAAAGCTATAGAGCAAAGGGTATCCGGGTGCAAAAAGCAGAAGAAATCAGGTCCGCATTGACAGAGGCTAAAAACACCGCAAAGGTCCCCACTGTCATTGAGTTTATTATTGAACGGGAGAAAAATGTCCTGCCCATTGTTCTGCCTGGAAATCCACTGAAAGATATGATTTTGGGAGGTGAAAATAGAGTATGATGAAAAACGATGGATAAGTCTTTTTGTGGAGAATGAAATCGGCGTTCTCGCACGTATTTCCGGTCTGTTTTCCGGAAAATCCTATAATTTAAACAGCCTGACCGTGGGCACTACGGAAGATGCCACCATTTCACGCATGACCATAAGTTTAACCAGTGATGACCAGACCTTTGAACAAATAAAAAAACAGCTCAACCGGAGTATTGAAGTGATAAAGGTCATCGACTTCACCGATGTATCCATCCATATGAAAGAGCTGATGTTTATAAAAATATCTTCCTGTACTCAGCAGGATATGATTGAATTGTCTCATATTATTGATGTCTTTGGCGTGAAAATGATAGACTATGACATCGATCACGTTTTAATTGAATGTGTGCAGACGGAACAGAAAAATAATGATTTAATCAAGCTTTTTGAGAAAGTTTTTGCCAACCGTTTCTCAATTGTCCGCGGCGGAAGTGTTGCTGTTGAAGCCATCAGCTTTTCTGAACGCTAAAAAGAACAGGTTTAAGTTGGTGCCGGATTTTTCGATAGAGCCAACAATATCTCTAATTCGTAAAGTAACCTCCTAACTCCTCTCCCTATCGTAAAAACCTACGTTCTTGTAGAAATATGGGGAATTTTGGTATATAATTGAATCCATAATAATTGACAGGGGTAATGAGCGTGCTTGGAAGTTTGGTGAAGACCGTGAAATTTCCAATTAATGGTTGAAAAATGGTTGGCGTATTTAATAGAAGGTGTTATTATATTAATATAAATGAATATAATAATAAAGAGTAAGTTATTTAAGGATAGAACAGGCAGCTATCACGCCCTATGGGTCTTAAAGAGATGTCGGGTTGCCAACTGACTAAATAACTTACTTTATTATATTTAAATCAACATAATAATTTGTTTTTACAGAGCCAACTACTAATTCTAGTTGGCTCTTTTTAGTATTCCAAGTTGGTCTTGTTATATAGATGTTTGTCAAGTTAATTTTCACTTTGCGAATTGAAGAACAATATATTTGTTTCTTGAATCCCACTGCCAGATATGTTATGTTAAAATCATAAAGGAATAACCGCCCCTCCACAAGGGGTTGCCCGATTAATGAGTAGAAATCCCACCCAATACCATCCAGTATACAAGGGTGGGTTTTCTATTGCCTTCTTTATATTCTGCTTTCCGCTACCCACACCGCCACATCAAGAGCACGTATTTCCGGAATCTTTATTTCTATATTATAATAGCTGTCATGAACCAGCTCCATCACCCGTTCTCTTATGTGGCCGTTATGAACCAACACACTTCCCCATAACCACAGATGAGCAGCCTGATCCTGTCCCAGCTCCAGCTTCCGGCAGGTATCCTTCACCAGATCAGCTAAAACCCCGGCACTTTCCTCTATAATAGAAATTCCCGCTGCCTCTCCGGCTTCAAAGGACAGGGAGGAGAGGGGGGCCAAAGCTCCGATCACCGCCTTATCCATTAAATTGGCATTGATGAATTCATCCAGCCGGGACAAATCACTGATCCCGGTTTTTTCATAAAAATCCCCGTAAAGAACCGGGCAGCTCTCCCTGCCATCCAAGTGATTGCTCACATGCTTTATGACACACATTCCAATGTGAAAGGCACTTCCCTCATCACTTAAAATATGGTTCCAGCCACCGGTTCTCACAACATTTCCCCTCTCATCCTTTCCATAACTGATGGACCCTGTTCCTGCTACCAGAACCAGAGCAGGGGCTTTAGACAGATTGAGATATATTTCACAGTCATTCTGGATGATAATGGTGTCTTTCCCAAATCCCATGGCAAGAAAGGCCCTGCGGCAGATGTTTTCCAGCTCAGGTGAATCAATCCCGCTGGCCGCAATGCAGATGGAGGCACAGTCCTGGGGCCTTAAGCCCCTTTCTTCCAGGGCAGGAAGAACCAGTTCCCGGTATCTCTCCCCGCTTTTTTCCTCTCCATCCGTATTGAGACTGCATCCCGGTCCATAAAACTCTCCCAGGGACTGCCCGTCAAGGCTTTTCAATATCATCCTTCCGGTTGTGCCTCCGATATCCAATCCAGCAATGTACTGCTTCATCATATGACTTCCTCCGCTTTAAATACGCAATAATCCGTGCAGCCCCTCCCCGCTAAATCACATCAGCAGCAATCCACATAAAGCGCCCCGGCGGTGTTGTCCACACCTCTCTGTAGGTGGCAATATTGGCAGGGGGCCAGTAGGGAAGGTCTTCATTTCTCCTGGTCTGAACGCCTACAGGCATTTCGCCTACGGTTTCTCCCAGCAAGGCTGTGTACTCCTGTCCATAGTGATTTCCTTCCCCGTAAATCAAGGACTGGCCGAAGGGATTTTTCCCCAGGGTCCAGTAAAGCTGCTCTCTTCCGATTTCAATTAACTCTGCATCCTTAAAATACGTTCCTATAATAGAAGCGGCCTTTCCCATGGACAGCTGAATGGCTGAGTTTCCCCGGTAGGAGAACCAGACCGGGAAGGTTCTGACATAATATCCCCCTCCCAAATCAACACCCTGCTTCAGCTGTTCAATATAATTGATCCGTTCTCTTTCATAATCCACCTTGGGATGGACCACATGAAATGCCTCCCGGTCGTCTGCCTCGCTGATGTGGTGGATTCCGGCCGGCAGCATTCCATAAGGAGCCGTATAGGTTTGAAGCCTTTTTAAATACTCTCCGTGAAGCCTCATGCTCTCTTCCCACAGAGGCTTATTCTCATGCTCTGAAAAAGCACTGCACACCTCTGCCAGACCTATAACAAAGACCTGGTCCCTGGCCTGATGGGAAAAATGCACAATATGGCTCTTAGTTTCATCCCGGTAGAAAAAGCCCTTCATAGGTAATTCATCACCAGTCTCCTGGCAGGAAACCACCTGATCCGCATACCCGGCGGCACAATCAGCAAACCAGGAATCTCCGGTGATCTTGTAAATCCTGGCAGCAGCCCAGGCCGCTACAGCATAATACTGGGAGCGGCTGGAGCCTGCCGTATGCTCCAGCAGGTGGTCAGGTCCTTCCACTCCCACCTTCTGGAAACGCTCATGGGCAAACTTAAAATCTTCCTTAGCTGCATCTACACACTTCCATGCAAGTTCCTTATCCAGCTCTTCAAAGGCCTCTCCTGCCCCGGCTTCTACGGCGGCAAACACAAAGTTTTCAAAGGAACGGTTGTGAACATCAGCTTCACAGTCATCCATATTTCCAATCAGATTGTCAGTCCATCTGCGGATGGCTGAATTGGAGGCTCGGTAGCCGTCGCCAAATCTCATTCTCAAAACAAAATCCAGTCCCCAGTTGGCTTCCTCCATCATTCTGCGGTAGAGCATCTGGTCGGAATTCTTTATCTTCTGTGCAGAGGCAATGACGGCATCCAGAATCTCCGCCGTCTGCATGGTCTGCTGGGAAACATCAGCCGCATCGTGCCAGCCTCCCGCAAACACCAGCTTCACCCCGTTGTGCTCTGCAACCACATCCTGATGGCAGGTTCCATGACGGTTAGGAACGGGATAGCCGCATCTTTCGCAATAGAGGAAGTTGATCAGTTTCCACAAAGAGCTTTCTAAAATATCATCACCTATGGAAAACGTCTCACTTATAGTATTTCCAAAACGGATCCGATAAGTTCCCGGTGCCTTTAAATCAGAAAAAT
The DNA here is from genome assembly GCA_002389905.1 of Hungatella sp. UBA4396. GTDB lineage: Bacteria > Bacillota > Clostridia > Lachnospirales > Lachnospiraceae > Lacrimispora. Next base: position 59,398 of record DGRE01000020.1, read on the forward strand.
CCAGAACCTTAAATTTCCCCAGGTGATTTTCCACCGTATTCACCGGCCCCTTGTATGCAATTACTTCCAATCCGTTTTCTTCCTTCACAATCTCAAACGTTTCAGCTGAGGTATTGGCAATTGCAGTCTTTTTTCCATCGGTAAAATAACCTGTGGTGGAAAATGTAACCTCCTCTTCCTCACACTGCCAGCCGTGAACAACTCCCGGTTTTACTTCCTGAAGCTGGATATCGCAAAGCTCAAAGTACATATCATCCCCGGTACTCACTTCCTTGCCGTAACGGTGGATATTAAATGAAATTTCCTCAATAGCATCATGGGCGATGCTCTCAATTTCCCATGTACAGGTATTCCACTCATTGTTGTTTAAATTAATAGCATGAAAACCCTCTCTGGAATAAACATCAGGGATTTTGATTTCCCCTTTATTGACAAATCCCACCCGCACAATGGGGCTGTGAAGACCAGGGCATACAGGACGGATTTTAAACCATATCCTGTTTGTCTTTTTCAAACCCATGCCTTTTACATTGAGCTTTGCAATGTAACTTCCAAAAGTGGCATAAAGCCCTGCTGACACATCATTGGCCCGGACCTCATTATCCGGCCAGTGGTCTGCCCGGGACTTAGTCTCCAGGCACAGGATACCCTCTTCCTTTACATGGACATTTCCCTCTCCCTCAAAACTCCATGGCTCCATGCTGGTTCCATCCCACAAACTGACAGAAGATAAAACCGGCTTTTTTAAGTTATAGGTTTCCATGCTTCTGTCGTGCTCCGGTTTTAAGGGGTAATGTATATATAGTGATTCTATCAGATTATTCTTCAATTGACTATCCATGTTCGTCCCTCACCTGACGTTATTTTTCAATTTCAAATATAGCTTCTGTTTCAACAGGAATGTTACCGGGCAGTACATTGACGCCTATGGCAGAACGGGCCGGAACACATTCCTGGCCGAAAAGAGCTGCCAGCAGCTCGCTTCCTCCATTTGCCACTGCAGGCTGCTCGTAAAAGTCCTCAGTACTTGCCACAAAGGTGAGTATTTTTACTGCCTTTTTTACCTTATTTAAATCTCCGATCTTATCCTGAAGCACTGACAGCACATTGAGCATGGCATTTCTGGAAAGTGTCTTTCCTTCCTCGGTTGTGAAGTCCTTTCCCAGCTTTCCGGAAATTTTTTCTTCTCCGACTACAGGCCCGCAGCCGGATATATACACCAGATTATCTCCAAACTCCTGGCATGGGGAATACACTCCTCCTTTGGGCGGTGCAGCCGGGATTTCCAAATTCAGTTCCTTTAATTTTTCATAAACATTCATGTCTGCTTCCTTCTTTCCTTCTGATTATGATAAGCTCTTTCTTAAGAGTTTTCCTCTGGTACGGTCCATAAGGACACCATGTTCAAAGGCTGTCTCTCCTCCTATGAGAACCAGCTCCATCCCCGTACAAAGATCATGCTTTCCCGTATAATCCGCATGGTCCAGGAAGGCTTCCGGTTTAAATACCAGCACATCAGCCTGATATCCTTCCTTTAAAAATCCCCTGTCCCTAATGCCCATCCGGCTGGCCGGCATTCCGGTCATCTTGTGGATGCCTTGTTCAAAGGACAGCACCCTGCGTTTTAAAACAAAGTCATTTAAAAACCTGGCTGTGGTTCCAAAGAGACGGGGATGGGCATTCTTCCCGTCACCTCCGTAAAGGGAATCTGAAATCAGCATGGTAAACGGGAGCCGTGCCACAGTATCCACATCCTCCTGGGACATGCTCAGCACAATAATACCCACCTTGCCATGTTCTTCTGCGATCAAATCCGCCACCAAATCCGAAGGTTCTTTATATCCCAGGGTTTCTACCAGGGCGCCAATGGTCTGCCCTTGCATGAATCCGTTTTTCTCTAAATTGACGGAGCTGACTAAAATCCGGTCCCAGCCAATGCTTTGGGCCATATTGTCCCACCCCTGGTGAACCTTGTTAATCTCTGACCGGAGATATTCCTTTCCTTCAGGCTTTGACAGGCTCTTTACCAATGCCTCTATGGAATCCTGCATTACAGTAGGAGGAAGGAGAGACTGTAAGGTGGTGGAGCCGCCGTCATAGGGATAAAAGTCTGCCGTCACATCCTGGCCCCGTTTTCTCGCCTTTTCAATTTTGTCAACGGCCTCAAAAATCTTCTGGTTCCAGTTTCTGATTCCTGTGGCTTTTAAATGGCTGATGTTTAAGGAAACTCCGGCTCTGGCAGCAACGTCAATGACTTCCTCCACAGATTCCACCAGACTGTCCCCTTCCCCTCTGATGTGGGTGCAGACTACTCCGTCATGGCCTGAAGCCGCTTTAACCACTGCAGCCAGTTCTTCTTTATTGGAATAGCATTCCGGCTGATACATAATTCCCAGAGTAACCCCAAAGGCTCCCTGCTCCAGTCCGCTTTTTACATATTCCTGGGCCCTGGCAAGCTCTTCCTCTGTATAAGCCTTATTTCCAAACCCCATCAGAGCCACCTTAATGCTGTCCGAAGCAGCAAAGAAGCCCATGTTAATGGGAAGGTCAGCCCCGTCCAGCGCATTGCAGTAATCCTCATAAGTTTCAAAAACCAGATCTTCAGGCACCTTTCCAATAACAGGCTCCAGATAATCATACAAATCCTTCCGCCACCTGGGCACTGAGGGAACAGGCGCAAGGCCGCAATTTCCTACAAAGGTAGTGGTAATCCCCTGGGCCAGCTCGATTTCCCCAAAATGGGGGTGAATAAAGGGAGCAATGTCGCAATGGCGGTGAATGTCCACAAAGCCCGGCGTCACTGCCTTTCCCGACGCATCAATGATCCGGGCACCGTCAGCCTCAATATTGAGAGCGATTTTTGCGATTTTACCATCCTCTATGAGAATATCCCCTTCAAAGCCCGGTGCCCCGCTTCCGTCATATATCATTCCACGTTTGATCAGGGTACAGGTCATATGAGCATCCCCCTTGCATCTACCTTTTGTTTTCTGAGAGAACCGTTTTCCAGGAGATACACTGTATTCTGCATATTGACAGCCGTACACACATGAATGGGAATTAAGGACAGCACCTGCCCCACCTTAAGTCCGTGGCTGCCATTGGAAGCAGTTACAATGCCGTGTTCTTCATTCATCCGTGACAGCTTCAGGTTGTCATCCCCTTCCACAACCGCATAACCGGGATAGTAATAGGGCGGCTGTCCCGGAGCCACATCCGTTGGAAAGCACTTGGTTCCTCCGTCTATCACCGCATATTCCTCATGGTGGCAGCTAACGACAGTTGCATAAAACCGGACTGCGATTTCGCTGATCTCAGCCACTTTTTCCTTGGTCAGCATAAAGTCGTCAAAAATATAGGTCCCCGGCCGGATTTCATTTACCATTCCTGTCCGGGCCACCTGGATGCCTGTGGGGGAGGAACCGGCGCTGATGTCCTGTATTTCCACTCCTGCTGCCCTCAAAAGTCCGGCTGTTTCAGCCATCATCTTTCCTTCTTCCTCCGCAGCAAGCTGATTATCCTCCGTAGGCTTTCCCGATAAAACCAGGCTCTTAAAGGTAAAAATACCGGTCAGGTTCAAATGCTTCATTTCCTTAACAGCAAGGGCCAGCTCTGCCGCCCGGTCCATGGGCACTCCCGTACGCCCGGCTCCGGTATCGATTTCCATGCGGACCTCCAGCATCATATCATGAGCGGAAGCCGCCTGCTCCAGCGCCTTTGCTCCCTCTAAGCTGTCAATAGCCAGTATCAGCCGTTTGACTTTTCTTGCCAGTGCAATGGCCCTCTGTATCCGAAAATCTCCGATCATAGGGTATGCGATAAAAATATCCTCCATGCCGCCCTCTGCCATGACCTCGGCTTCGCTCACCTTAGCACAGGTGATTCCCGCTGCTCCTGCCTCTGTCTGCATTTTGGCAAACAGCGGCATTTTGTGGGTTTTAATATGAGGGCGCAGACGGCAGCCCGCCTTGTCAGCCCCTTCCTGCATCCGCCTTATATTTTCGTTAGCCAAATCCACGTCAATGACAAGACAGGGCGTTTCCAACTGCTGAATCTGTTCCTGGGTCAACTTCATATTCATCTCATCCTTTCTCACCTGCTGTAGCTGTCAGCCACACTGCGGACCACCAGGTTTTTCCTTAACAAATCCACTGATACAAGGTTCTTAAATTCATTTTTACTCACAAAGACCGTAACTCCTGACCTTGACGTAATATCGAAAAAGTTGTCAGAGAAAACAACATCATAATCCTTGAAATAAAGCTCCACATACTGGCAGAAGCAGGAGGCTTTCACCGTAATCCGGAAACTGTCCTCTGTTTCCAAAATCCCAACATCATAAACCGGAGCTTTATAATCGAAATGCTTTGGCTTTACAAACAGAACCGTCCGTTCCTCAACCAGCTCCCCTCCCCGGTATAACCGGAATGCGGAAAAGATGGAAGAACGGATTTCCTCCCGATCCGTCCACTGATAAAAATCAGCTTCTGCTGCTTTTAATACGGACAGGGGAGAGATCGTTCCTTCCGCTGTTTCCTTCCACAACACCTGAAAATCATGATCCTGAAGAAGAATTTCCGTCCTCCACTCCTGCTGTTCTCTGGTATCGTTATGGACGTAATAGGACACATGAGGAGACATCTCCTCTTCTTCCCCGATGGAAATGGTAAAGGGGCTGTAAAACCGTTTCGCTCCGTAGTGAAGGGCTTTCCAGCGGCCGTAATAATCAATGCTGGCCCAGGATGCGACAGGCCAGCAGTCATTAAGCTGCCAGTAAAGAGAGCCCATGCACTGCCCCCGTTTTCTCCTCCAGTGCTCCACGCCGTACTCAATGGCCTTTAGCTGGAGAATCTGAGAGATGTATGCCAGGGAATCCGTATCCTTGGGATAAAGGAAGTAATCGGCGATATAGTTTAATATTTTTCCATTTGCCGCCGGATTTTTCTGGTGGGATTCCATTACCCTGCTGAAAATATTCCGATCCTCTTCCAGGGTAAATGCCGCTATGGTTTTGCTGTGGGGAAAGGACTGAAATCCATATTCCGAACAAAAGCTGAAATCTCCATATTCGGTAAATGGCTTTCCTGAATGCCATACCTCCCAGTAATGCTGATCCCCTCTGTTAATTGCATTGGGGTTGTCAAAGGCCCCCCCTGAAGACGGAGAAGAAGGCCAGAAAAAAGTTACGTCATCGCAGGACTTTATGGCTTTGGGGAGAATGTATTCAAAAATCTTAATGTAATCCGCCTTATATCTGGGATGGTGGCCTTTGATTCTGGCCCATTCATCTCCCCAGCCCCATTCCATTTCATTATTTCCGCACCATAGGGCCAGACAGGGATGGTTTCTTAAACGGCATACATTGTCCTTGGTTTCTTCTACTATATTTTCTTCAAAGCGGTCATTTAGGGCATAGACATTGCACCCGAACATTAAATCCTGCCAGATTAAAATTCCTTTTTCATCACATTTATCATAGAAATAATCATCCGGGTAATAGCCTCCGCCCCAGACTCTCAAGCAGTTAAAATTGGCGGCAGCACAGTCCTCAATCAGACGCTCTGTCCGTTCTCTTGTCACTCTGGTTAAAATGCTGTCCTCCGGAATATAATTGGCTCCCATGGTGAAGATCTTTACCCCGTTGACTGTAAGGGCGAATTCATTTCCGTATTCATTTTTATCTGTGCTTACGGTTACGGTCCGAAGGCCGATTCTGCACTCATAGCTGTCATAAGTGGTTCCTGCCTCATCAAGAAGAAATACGCCCACCTTATACAAAGGCTGGTCTCCCAGGCCATTGGGCCACCACAGGCGGGGATTTTTGATGATCTCTTCCGATTGTACCTCTTTGCTGTCTTGAACCTTTTCTGAGATCAGGACACCTTCCGGGTCCCTGATTTCCACTTTTGTGAACCATTTCTGCCCTGGCTTTGCCTCACCGGAAAAAGTCTTAACCGTTACCTCAAAATTCAGCTTCACCCTTCCGGCTTCTTCATGATTCTGGCGGATTCGCACATCCTCCAGCTTTGCACCGCTGGAATATTCCAGGGCAATGTCACGAAAGATCCCCATATCAGGAAGTTGGGGGCCCCAGTCCCACCCAAACATATAATGGGCTTTGCGGAGAGCCGCATTTCCCCGGATACAGCCGGTGGAAGCATAAAATATATCATTACCCGCATCTTCATTTCTTACAAAATCAAGAGGGGAGTAAAAGAAAACCTCAATCTCATTTTCCCCCGGATTCAAGTACTCCTTCACCGGAAAACGGTATGTCCTGTGCATATCATCCGTTTCTGCCGCCAGCCTGTCATTGACACGGATAGAAGCAATGGTATCAATTCCGTCACACACAAGCTCCACCAAATCCGATTGCAGATCCTCCTCTGACACCTGAAAGCTTCTCTTATAAGTATAATTATTTCCCATCAGCTCCCGGACGCCGTATTCATTGCATCTCCAGTAAGGGTCTTCAATCAGCTTCTGCTCCAGCATGTGACTGATCACAGTTCCCGGAACCTTCCCTTCATATACGGAGCCGGAACCGTCCCCTTCCAGGCTCCACTGCCAAACGCCATTTAAAGACTGTATTCTGCCCATGCCTTTCCCCTCCTGTTACGCCTTTAATCCGCTGGTTGCAATTCCTTCTACAAAGTTTCTCTGGAAAACGGCAAAGCAGACAATAACCGGAAGCACGAATACAACCGCTGCCGCCATAAGCCTTGACCAGTCTATGGAATACTCGCTCATATACTGCTGCAGTCCCAGGGAAAGTGTATACATTGAAGGCTTTGTAATAAAAATCAAGGGATAGAGATAATCACTCCATGCATCCAAAAATGCAAAAATTCCGATTGTGGTTAAAACCGGCTTGCAAAGAGGCAGGGCAATCTTATAATAACGCTGGAACTCAGTCGCCCCGTCAATTTCTCCCGCCTCAATCAAGCTGTTGGGAATTCCTGCAAAAAACTGCCGGACAATGACGATATAATACGCCTTCCCAAAAAATGCAGGCAGAATCAGGGGGATATAAGTGCTGGTCAGTCCAAGCCTGGAATAAATTTTATACATGGGAACCATGGTAACTGTAATGGGAATCATCATGGTCGCCATGACCAGACCGGAAATAATATCCGCACCTTTCCACTTAATCTTTGCCAGGGAATAAGCAATCAAGGGAGTAACCAAAAGCTGCCCCACAAGAGAAATGGCCGTAATAAACACCGTATTCCCCATATACCGGAAATATGGAATGGCCGCAAATGCCGCCGGGTAGTTGTCTGTCACCCACTGCCGGGGAAATACCTTTACAGGAATGGTAAAGGCATCGCTGTTGGTTTTAAAAGAAGTGAGCACCATTACCATAAAAGGCGATATGAAAATCAAAGCCAGCACAGCAACCATGGCAAAAAATAAAATACTGCCTAAACGCTTCTTCATGCTTATTCACCTCCTGCATCTTCTGTTGCTTTTTTGGTTACCTTGGTCATAACAACGGTTAAGATTGCAACAATGACAAACAGAACCCATGCCATTGCCGTGGCCTTACCCATTTTCAGATAAGTAAATGCATTGTGGAACACGTACAAAGGATACATGAGAATGGAGTTCTCAGGACCTCCTGCTGCACTTCCGCCCTTTACACCTGCATTTGCACTGATAATAATGTAAGCCTGCTGGAAATACTGGAAGGCATTAATCAGGCTTAAGATGGCCTGATAGACCAAAACATGGGCAATGCATGGAATCGTAATATAAAAAAACCTCTCGATTCTGCCGGCACCGTCAATTTCTGCCGATTCATAATAACTTCTCGGAACAGACTGGAGAGCTGACATACATACCAGCATCATGGTTCCTGTGTTCCATGTTCCCATGAGCACCAGAGCCCATTTTGTATAACGGGCATCCATCAGCCACGAAGGTCCGCTGATACCAAACCAGCTTAATACATTGTTAATATAACCGTAAGTGGGATCAAACATCCAAATCCACACCATGGTAGCCGCAACCATAGGAATGACGGAAGGCAGGAAAAACGCTGTCCTGACAAATCCCCTTCCTTTAAAATTTCCGCATACAATGCTGGCCAGAAGAAGAGCCACAGTTAAATTAACAGGCATGGATACAAAAGCCATAAATAAGGTATTTCCCAAGCTCTTCCACACCAGAGGATCGGCAAAAATATCTTTAAAGTTATCAAGCCCCACCCATTGGGGCGCTGTTACCGCATTAAATTTTGTAAAGCTGTAATACAGGGAGCTTACTAACGGATATACGCTAAAAGCCAAGAACCCCAAAATCCACGGGGAAGAAAACAGCAGACCGTTGATAAAATTCCGCTGCGCCTTATTTCGTCCTTTCATTCCTTTGTCCCCTCTCCAATATTAAGATCAGGGCGCTGCAAGATGCAGATTTCTGCTTACAGCGCCCCCGGTAGATGAATTATTATTTTAAGTTTGCGCTCTGTCCGGCAAGGGCCTTCAGTGCATCTTCAGGAGTCTGTGTTCCTGCGTAAACCGTATCCAGTGTGGCATTTACCATAGATATGTACTCGCCGTAATCAGCCATAGCCGGATACTGGATTCCTTTTTCCAGTTTCAGTGCATCAATAAACTCTGCAAATCCAGGAACTGCGATGATATCAGCATCGTCATATAAAGCCTTTACAGCAGGAAGATTTCCGGTTCCAAGGTCAATGATCTTAGCGCCTTCCTCACTGCAGAGCCATTTTGTGAAATCCCATGCTCCCTCTTTGTTCTTAGCCATAGCAGGAACTGCTACGGAGTCAGTCTCAAAACGGCTGGTTCCTCTCAGTTCAGGATTGGCTTCTGTTCCGGGAATCAGGGTAATGCCCCAGTTAACAGTTGATTTAAAGTTCTTCATCATGGTAGGCAGCCAGGAACCGTCAAGACGGAACAACTGCTTGCCCTGGAAAAACATATCCTGCTCGGTGTAACGGTTTGTGTTAGCGGTTCCGATAAAGCCGTCAAGAGCCTTTCCTCCAAACTGCTCTCTGAACTTCACATTCATGTTTAAGCTGGCTAAAATGCCTGGGTCCTCTGGGGTTGGCTTTCCATCTTCACTCCACCATCTTCCGCCAAAGCCGTAAATCAGCTCCTGTCTGGCAGATGCATATGGGAATAAGGGATAGCCCAGAACTTCGATGTTGCCGCTTCCGTCTACCTTGGTAGCTGCCGCTGCCATCTCATACATTTCTTCCATTGTCTTTGGAGGCTCGGTAAAGCCTGCTGCTTCCAGTAAGTCCTTGTTGTAAAACATCTGAATTGTGTACGCATCTAAAGGAAGAGCATAGATATCTCCGTCAATGGTATTGGCTGCAATAGCCTGTTCAGAATAAATGGAGGCATCAAAGGATTCCCCATCTGCAAATGGCTGCAGGTTTTCCAGAAGTCCGTTCTTCTGGTACTGCATAACGGTCTGGTTGCTGATCTTGATTACGTCAGGTGATTCGTTGCTGCTCATGGCTACGATTACTTTCTGATCGTCGGTAACGCTTAAGCCTTCTACCTTGTACTTGGTCTGAGAAGCATTGTACTCACTGATTGCCTTCTCATAGACAAGAGCCTCATCACCTGTGTTGTTGTACCAGAAGGTGATCACCTCTGCTTCTGCATTTCCTGCCTGAGCGGTTGTCTCTCCTCCCGCTGCTGCTGTTGTCTGGGCAGCTGTGGTCTGGCCTGTTGACCCGCCGCCGCAGCCTGTAACCGCCAATGCTGCCATGCCTGCTGCCATGATAAAACTGATTGCTCTTTTCATAAATTACCTCCTTATAAAATATGATTTTGAACTTTTTGTTGATTTTGCTTCAACTTTTTGTTTAATTATATTTTATATATACTATGATTTTTATCTTTTGTCAACAATAATTTTTCAATTCAGCTTATTTTTTTGTTTGTTTTTAATAGTTAATTTTTTATCTTAAACAAATATTTTATTAACACTGGACTTTGCCTCACATTTCATTTATAATTTATTTATACATTTTGTTGAAAGGAAAACACTACTATGGGATATGTTTCTGATAACTTAAACCTGCTGTCTGATATTGCCAAATGTATTGCCATGCAGTTCGGAGAAAACTGTGAGGTAGTTCTCCACGACCTCACATTGCCATATGACAAAACAATCGTCGCAATCTGGAACGGTCATGTGACCGGAAGAAAGATCGGAGACGGCGGTACTAACGCCGGACTGGAAATATTAAAAGGCTCCGCATCACCGGACGACCAGTACAGCTACATCAATGCCACCCCCAACGGGCGGATTCTGCGCTCCTCCAGCAAATATTTCCGAGACGAGTATGGAAAAGTGAACGGAAGCATGTGCATCAATCTGGACATTACAGATATGATCAAATGCGAAAACACCCTTCGCTCCCTCACCAGCTCCAGCAACGCCTCCATTCCCCAGACACCGGAACTCTTTGTGGGCAATGTGGATGAGCTGCTGGAAATCATGATGAAAGAGGCGGTCAATATGACCGGAAAATCCGTAGGAAATCTGACAAAGGAAGAAAAGGTAGCTATTGTACACGGCCTGGAGGACAAGGGGTTTTTCCTCATAAAAAAAGCAGCCGAAAAGCTGGCTGATTTTTTAGGACTGTCCCGGTACAGTATTTATAATTATCTAAATGAAACCACTCATTAATTCAGTGCTGCAAAAGAGGCGGAAGCACTGACTCCATGCTGCCGCCTCTTTTCTAAAAAGCAGATCCGTATTTCTGCTGCCTATGAACCGTCATATACCTTTGCGCCTTCATAAATTCCTTCTGAATCCACATGGGCAATGATCTTCTGGCCTTCTGAGATCCCCTCTTTAATCACAGTCTGGGAGGTAGTCTTGTATTCCACTTCCACCGGCAGTTTTGCCGCCTTTCCGTTTTGAATCACATAGACATAATTCTGACCATCAGCTTCAAATATGGCGCTGGAGGGAATCACCAGCTTATTTTCCCCCTGGTATAACATAAAGCGGATATTGACTCCGTATCCTTCTTTTCCCTTTAAGTTTTCTGGCTCATCCATATCAATTTTTACATGAACCCGGTACTCCTCCATTCCCAGGGCGGAAATTCCCTTAGCCGCATAATCATAGACCTGACTGATGGTTCCGCTGTACGTTACATCCTGATTTCTAAGCTGTAAAACCACTGTAACCGGATCTCCCGGCGCCAGATAAGGTGCTATGCTGGTGAGCACATCGGACTCAGCCTGAATATTTCCCTGCCCGCTTATGATTGCTGCCGTTTCTCCTGCCTGGATATAAGACATATCCTTAACAGGAAGAGAAGTCACAATACCATCCCGGTCCGCGGTCACCATACACTTTTGCAGCCTGCTTTCCAACTGCTCCAGGGTGGTTTCCTGAGACTTGATCTGAGCCTTTAGCTGTTCCTCCACGCTCTCATAGAACCTTCCGTTAATGGTGGTTTCATCAATTCCCTGTGTCTTTAAGCTCTCCAGAAAACGTCTGCTCTCCTCATACCGGTTCTTAGATTGCTCCCATGCCAGTGCCGCATATTCATGAGAAGCCTTGTTCTGCTCCCACTCCACTTTAGAAATACTTCCTGCCTCATACAAGGTCCGGGAGGCATCATAAACGGTTTTTGACGCCTGATAATCTGCTTCCTTGGCAGCCACTTCCTGCCTGATGGAATCCAAATACTCCTGAGGAGAAGGCTCCATCACCTGTCCGATCCTGCTCTGTTCCAGTTTGGCCCTGTAGCCGGATAAGGCACTTTCACAAAGGGATTTTTCCCTCAGAAGGTCGGAATCATCAATAGTAAACAGAGTATCCCCTTCCTTTACCATGTCATTTTCCCTTACCAGAACCTCCTTGACCAGGCCCGGTACCTCTGAAACCAGGCGGAATTCTCCTCCTGAGGTGATGATTCCCTCTTCCGTATAACGGTCTTCCACTGTCTGTAAAGAGGCAGCGGCTGTTTCCACTTCAATTCCCCTTAAGCCCTTTACCACCGTTCCTCCCACAAACAGAAGGGCAGCGGCTCCTGCCGCCAAAAGACAGATTTTCTTTTTTCTTCCTTCCAATCGGATTTTCATAAACCTATTCCCTTTCCTTTAAAATATCCGTAAGCTTGATCTTCTTCACAAACCGGGTCTGAGCCAGCAAAGAAATCCCTGCCATTCCCAGACAGGTGAGAAATGCGGTCAGATAGCTGGAAGAACTGATAGCCAGATCAATAGTGTAGGTATCAGATACAACCAGATGCTCAATCAGATATTTCACTCCCCTGCTTCCCAATATTCCCGTAAAGATTCCCAGTACAAAGTAAACCGCCTGCTCAAACAAAAGAATCCTTCCGATTTCCCGGTCTGTTCCTCCCATGATGACCAGAGTCCCAAGCTCCGTAATCCTTTCCCGGATATTGATCATGGATATATTATAAATGAGAATTCCTCCCGCTGCCACCGACATAAAGGCAAACATCTGAATCATGGCCATCATGCTGCCCATCATATCCTGATAACCGCTTCTGATCCGGTCCGTATCCACCATCCAGGTCACCCGGCTGGTTTTTAAAAGCTGTTCCCGAACCTCTTCCATTTTTCCGTTTTCCACCTTTAAAAGAACGGTTCCCGCCATGGGATCAGAATTGAAAAACCGGTAAAAGCCCTTGGTTGATAAGTAACATCCGCTGCCCAGGCTTTCCTCTATAACAGATTTCACCGGAACCTTGACCCGCTCTGCTGTCAGACCAGGGACAGATATTTCCATCAAATCCCCTTCCTTCAGATGAAGCTTACCTGCAATCCGGCTGTTTATGATCATCCCATCATCAGGCGGCTCATGATACTGTCCGAATAAATCCATAATCCGCCACATATCAGATTCCCGGTTCAAACCATAAATCATGGCAAATTCTGATAAATTTTCATGCTTTAATTCCGCCGCCATATGAATGATAGCTTCACTTTTTGCCACTCCTCTCAGCCCTTCCCCTGCTGTTTCTCCGCGCACAGGGGACACGTAACGGTCCAGAGATATCTGCAAATCATAGGTCTGCACCTTGCTGAACTGGTCAAAAAACATCTGATTGGCTACCCCTTCAAAGGAAAAAAGCACAGATGACATAGAAAAGGGAAACCCAATGGCTAACACGATCAGAAATCCCCGAAACGGGTTTCTTACAATGGAGCGGACTCCCATTTTCCCCATGGAATCCAGCCTCTCAGCAAAAAAATGGGGAAGGCGTAATATGGCCGCAGATGCAGGAGTCTTAGCCCTCATGGCCTGGGCCGGATTGATTTTTAATATCCCCCGGACTCCCAGATATACCGCAAAAAATCCCGTTGCCAAAGCCATTGCCGTGCTGCCAAACCTGGTGCTCCAATAGCTGTGATACACAGTATTGGGCAGATTAAAAATGCCCACATAAAGCTGAAACATGTACCGTCCAAAGGGTGCTGCCAGGATATTTCCAAGAATGGCTCCCAAAAGCCCCACCTCTGCCCCCTGGTATAAGTAGGCTGTAATCAGCTCCCCGTCGCTCATTCCAAAGGCTTTCATGGTTCCGATCAGGCTCTGGTCCCTGTCAATCATCTTCCTTAAAACCACGTAAAGCATGAATACGGAAATAGACATAAACAGGATGGGAAGGACCGTACCCATGGAATACAGCTCATTGATTTCCCCTTCCACCATCTGATAGCTGGCCTGGTTTTCTCTGGAAGAAAGGGAAATAAGGCCGTACCCCTGAAGACGGTCTGTCAATTGGTAACGGACATCCTCGTACCGGTATCCCTTTTCCAGCTTAAAACCCAGCTCATTCATGGAGTCTCTTTTTCCGGTCAGCTCCTCCATTCTGCTTTTTTCCATACAGGCAATATCATATATCCTGCCATCCGGTATCATGGCCCCTCCCGGAGGAATGGCATATATGTATTCCGGCCCATAGCAGGTTCCTGCCAGCTCCATTTTCACACTTTTTCCATCAATCAAAAGAGTCATAGGAGTCCCGGTTTCATATTGATAGATCCCCGCCATCCTGGTTCCTAAGAAAATGCCATCCTCTCCAGCCTCTACGCCCTTAAAAAGCAGTTGGTTTAAGGCGTCAGAAGAATCATAGGACAATAAATGGACTGTCACAATGTCCGTCTGGGAGGGAGCCAGCAGCCTTACGTCAGCCCCCATTTTCCCCGAAACCTCTGATATTCCCGGAATTTCCTTCAGCCGCTCCAGCTCCACCTCCGATATTCCCGATACCTGGGCAAATACATCGGCCATAGAACTGTTTTCATAATAGTGCTCCACCTGATCCCTTAAATTTCTCAGGGTATCCATCATTGCCGCATATACGAATATCCCGATGGCAATGATAAAGACTGCTCCTAAAAAAGACCCCGGATTCTGCATGGCACACCGAAATACATTTTTGCGGAAGCTTTTCACTACCAGGCCACCTCCTCCGGATTTAAGGGTTTCTCATTGACCCTGATCCGCTCTAGATACCCATCTTTAAAATAAAAAACCCGGTCTGCAATCTCCGCAATGTTCTCATTATGGGTAATTAAAAGAACTGTCTTTTTATATTTCCTGTTAAAATCCGATAAAAGCTTTAAAATCTGGCTTCCCGTACCGCTGTCTAAGGCCCCTGTCGGCTCATCGCAGAGGAGAATATCCGGATTCTTGCACAAGGCCCTGGCAATAGCCACCCTCTGCTGCTGCCCTCCCGACAGCCTGCTGGGAAAATGCCCCGCCCGGTCCAGAAGTCCTACCTGTCCGAGAAGAGTTTCCGGATCCAGAGGGTCTTTGGAAAGCTCTGCCGCCAGCTGCACATTTTCCAGTGCCGTAAGTCCGGGCATCAGATTATAAAACTGGAATATGAACCCCGCATGGGCTCTGCGGTAGGCTGTAAGGCTTTTTAAATCCTCCCAGGAAAGAGGGGTTCCCTCATAGTAAACAGCGCCTTTGGTAACCGTTTCAATGCCGCCCAGAATATTTAAAAGAGTGCTCTTCCCGGACCCGCTGGGCCCCAATATGACAATAAACTCTCCCCGGTGAATTTCAAAAGACACATTTTTTAAGGCTTCTACCTTGACCTCACCCAGGACATAATCCTTGCAAACCTGCTCCGCCTTTATGAGAACTTCCATAGCTCCTCCTTTCTCCCCTTTTATTTATGTATATAACAATGTTACTATATGATATAAGCATTCGTCAATAAAACTTGACGATTGTTTTTATCGACAAATGCCTTATCTTTGATTTATCTCCCAGAAATGAATCAGGGTCATTGCAGTCAATGATGTCTGCGATTTATGTGAGAAAACGGAAGAAAGGTGAGAAGGAATATTATTCGAAAAAATAATACTCCTTCTCACCTTTCTTAAACCGCAGACAGTTTACATCAAAAGCCCTTTCTACCATTCCATTTTCAATACATTCCTCAGGTGCCCCCTGGGCAATGATCTGCCTGTCCTTCATGAGAATAATATGATCCGACACTTCCATTGCCTGATGAATATCGTGTAATACCATCACTACCGTTTTCCCTTGCTCCTTTAATCCACCTATCAGTTTCAGGAAATCACGCTGTCCTCTGATATCTAAAAAGGTAGTCGGTTCATCCAAAATAATATAATCACTATCCTGAGCTAAAATCATGGCGAAAAACACACGCTGCCTTATTCCGCCCGACAGTTTATCTACCTGCTCATCTGCGTACTGCAAAACATTAGCATATTCCATAGCCTGATGTACCTTTTCCGTGTCTTTTAAGGACTGTTTTCTGGAAAAACCCATATATGGAAATCTGCCATGCTCTACCAGCACCCGGACAGGAAGAGCCGGTATCGTAGTTCGCACCTGGGGCAGAAATGCGATCTGTCTTGCCCGTTCTTTCGGAGATAATGAGAATAAATCAGAATCATTCACCCATATTTTACCCGATGTCACCCTGCAGCTTCCATTGAGAGCTTGTAAAAGTGTAGTTTTCCCACAGCCATTTGGACCAATCAGAGAAGTAATCTTCCCTTCCGGAAATTCTACTGTTATATTATCCAGTACCTGATTATTTCTATACCCTATGCTGACCTGTTCAAATTTAAGCATTAACCCTTCGCCCTCCGTTCTTACGCCGAAGAAGATATAAGAAAAACGGTCCTCCCAGGAAGGACATAATAATGCCCACCGGCAGTTCATACGGTGCAAACAGTGTCCTTCCAATCATATCACTAATCAGCACAAAGCTTCCTCCAAGCAACGCACTGCACGGAAGCAGTAAACGATTATCATTTCCAAACAAATGTCTGCATATATGAGGCACAATCAATCCAACGAAGCTGAGCAATCCCGCATAACTTACTACCACACCGGCTAATATACTGGCTATGACAAGCAGCACAAACCTTACCAGATTCACACGCAGGCCCAATGACCTTGCTATGTCATCCCCCAACCCTAGAATATTCAGTGCTCTTGCCAGCATACACGCCAGAATTACCGCAATCATTACCGCATACACAGGCAGAATCAGTTTCTTGAAGGTTATTCCCGATAATGATCCAATCATGAACGAAGTCATATTCACCGTAATATCCGAATCCATCAATTTAATTGTGTTAATCCCCGCACTTAAAAAGCTGGAAACCGTAACACCGGCAAGAATGATGGTGGTTCTGGAACTATCTGCAAGATATGCCAACAGGAAAATCAGAAGCGTGGTAATTAATGCACCAAGAAAAGCCATTGACGCAGTTGCCGTCATATTACCGGGCCAAAGCGCCATGGCAAGCATTACCGCAAACCCTGCGCCGGAATTTACACCAATGGTATTGGGGCTTGCAAGGGCATTATTCATAACTCCCTGTAGGATTACTCCGGCAGTTGCCAAACCCATTCCTGCCGCCAATCCGCCTAACACCCGTGGAAGGCGGACAGCCGTAATCAATATGTAATTTTTTGAGGACGTGTCCTTTCCTGTCAGACAATCAAAAATATCCTGTGCCGAAATAGAAACACTTCCCAGTAAAATCCCTGCCAAAACCGATGCACATAGCAGGATAACTAATAAAAAAATAATTAATCCTTTATGTTTCCTCATATCCAATAGACCCTATAATTACTCCTCACCGTATAGAATATCTGCCAATTGCTCATAGGCTTCTCCCCATTTTGCATTTGGTTTGGAATTGTACAGCCTTTTATCTAATACATAATAGTTTCCATTTTTAACTGCCGTCAGAGAATTCCATGCCGGGTTTGTCAGCAATATATCCTCCACCACCTGCATTGCCTGTTCTGTGTTTTCTCCCTGTGTAGTCACAAAGATATAATCCGGATCTTCTGTTATAATTGTCTCCATACTAATATCTTCCAACCGGCTCTCATCGGAATCCGCAATGTTCAGACATCCAAGTTCCCTGAGAATTTCAGAACCGACGTTTCCTACACTTCCTTTTGCTTTCACATTGTCAGAAGATGCTCTTAAATACAGGACTGTAGGTGTACTTCCATCCGCCTTGGCAATGGCCGCATCCACCTGCTTCTGCACAGCAGTTCCGTATGTATCATACTGTTCTGTTTTTCCCGTAATCTGTGTACAGATATCCAACATATGAAGATAGTCGTCAAAATTATTCACATCAAAATATGCAGTTGCAATTCCTGCCTGAGCAAGAGTCTCCTCTAATTCTATTTGTGCATCAAGATTGGCACTGGCAATAACCAAGTCCGGCTGAGCCGCAATTAACTGTTCCATATCAGGCTCCAGCAAGTTCCCGATATTAACTACATCTTCAGACAAACCCAAATCGAAAGAAGTCCATGTATCCCTGGAAGAAGCAACTATATTCCCACCCGCTAAAAGCCAGATATCAGCAAAACTCCCCATTAGGGTTGCCACACGCTCATGGCTTGTTACCGTTACGGTTCTTCCCAAATCGTCCTGAAAGGTATATTCTCCTGTCTCCTCTGCTATGATTTCTCCAGTTGTTTCCACATTGGCAGCAGCCACTTCCATTTCGGCAGCCTTCTCATGATTCCCGCAGCCAGGTAATACGACTGCAAGTGTAATAGTAATTAAGGTTAATCCCATGAATCTTTTTATCATATATCATTCTCGCTTTCAAAACAGTTTTTTCCATCTGGATTTTTCTAATCCTAACACTATAAACCTATTAAGTCAACATATTTTGGGGATAATTATAAAGCCGCAGAATACAATTATTCCTGCATTCTGCGGCAATGCTTAAAGCATTTATATTAAATTCATCCCCTCATATGTCTGTAAATCTTCTCCGCTGTAACAGGCAGTTCTCTCACCCTTGCCCCCACCGCATTTGCCACAGCATCTGCAATAGCCGGAGAAGGAGTATTAATTACAATCTCCCCAATAGATTTAGCCCCAAAAGGCCCTGTAGGCTCATAGCTGCTTTCAAATTCCACCCGGATATTTCCCACATCCAATCTGGTGGGAATCTTGTACTGCATAAAGGAATTCTGAACCATCTGCCCCTTATCCGTATAAGTCACATCCTCATACATTGCCATACCAATACCCTGGGCAATACCGCCCTCTGTCTGAATCCTTGCAAGGTTTGGATTAATAGGGGTTCCGCAGTCCACAACTGCCACATAGTCCACCAATTCCATCTCGCCGGTTTCCTGATCCACTTCCACCTCTGCCATTCCCACCATAAAAGGCGGCGGAGATACAGGGGAGGTATGGGAGGCGCCTGCAGACAGCATGTCCTCATTGGAACACATAACCCTGTTTCCGATATCTTTTAAAGATATTTCCAGCTCTCCCTCCGGCTGATATACCCTCTTTCCGTCAAACTCTAAAGACTCCTTATCACAGGAAAGATACTGGGCTGCCTTGCTTATAATCTTCTCCCTCATCTCCGTACAGGCCTTCACAACTGCCATTCCCGTCAGATACATGGTGCTGGAAGCATAAGAACCGGAATCATAAGGAGACACATCCGTATCCGTACCATGAACCACAATGTCCTCCACATCACACTCCATACAATCCGCTCCCACCTGGGCCAGGGTGGTATCACATCCCGTTCCCATATCAGAAGCCCCGATCATCAGGGTATAAAAACCGTCATCATTTAAACGCAGCTCCACCGAAGCCACATCCAAACCGGAAATGGCAGAACCCTGCATGGACATGGCAACACCTACGCCCCGGACCTTTCCATTTCCCATATCCACTGACGGATACTTTTCATCCCAGCCGATCATTTCCTTTGCCTTTGCCATACACCGGTCAAGGGCACAGCTATTTAAGGTTTCTCCATGATAAGCAGGAAGGTAATCCCCCTCCTTTACCATATTTAATTCCCTCAGCTTCACCGAATCCATTCCTATCTTTTTTGCCAGCTCATTGACCGCAGACTCCACCGCAAATATGCCCTGTGTGGCCCCGTAGCCCCGGTAAGCACCGGAAGACATTACATTGGTATAAACCACGTCATAAGCAAAGCGGAAAGCCTTTGGAGTCCGGTAAAGAGGTATGGTTTTTTCCCCGGAAAGCCCTACGGTAGTTGGCCCGTGTTCTCCGAAAGCACCTGTATTAGATAAGGTATGTACGTCAATAGCCTGGAGAATTCCGTCTTTATTTGCACCGATCCTGACCCGGATTTCCATTTCATGACGGGGAGAGGAAGCGATCTGGGATTCATACCGGCTGAAAATCATCTTAGCCGGCCTTCCGGTTTTCATGGTAACAATAGCCGGATAAACCTCAGCCACAACCGTCTGCTTGGCTCCGAATCCGCCGCCGATTCTGGGCTTTACCACACGGATTTTAGACTTTGGAATATCCAGGGCATGAGCCAGAATCCTTCTCACATGAAAGGTGATCTGGGTGGAGGCAACCATATTCAAACGTCCGTATGTATCCAGAAAGCAGTAGGCACGGAATGTCTCCATCATAGCCTGCTGGTTTGCCTTTGTATGATAAACGTGATCCACCACATAATCGCACTGGTCTAAAACCTCATCTACGTCCCCCTGTTCCTTTCCTCCGGAAGCACACAGATTTCGTTTATTATCCGCTCCCACCGGAAGGAGACTCTGCCAATCCTCCTCCGGATGAATCAGAATAGGATTATCTTTTGCCTGCCTAAAATCCAGAATCGGTTCCAAAACCTCATACTTCACCTTAATAAGGCTCAGGGCCTGATCCACCTCTTCTTCTGTCTCCCCGGCCACAATAGCAACCGCATCTCCCACAAACCGCAGTCTCTGATCCAGAATCAGTCTGTCGTAAGGGCTTGGCTCAGGATAGGACTGCCCTGCCATGGTAAACCGCTTCCCCGGCATATCTTTATAAGTAAGGACACAGGCAATTCCAGACAGCTTCTCAGCTCTGGAGCAGTCGATTTCCTGGATCAGTGCATGGGCGTGGGGGCTTCTCAGCACCTTTACAATCAGACAGTCCTTAGGAACCAGATCATCGGTATAAACAGGCTTTCCGGTCACCAATGCCATGGCGTCCTTTTTCACTACAGAAGTATTGACGCTTTTCATTTTATAGTTCATGCCCTGTCTCCTCCTCTGTTTAAATACTTTTTCACCGCCCGAAGCTGTCCCATATAACCACTGCACCGGCATAAATTTCCGGATAAATACTCCTTTATATCCTGGTCATCCAGAACGCCTTCTTCCTTTTCCATCGCCAGCACGTTCATAATCAGCCCGGGGCTGCAGAATCCGCATTGCTCCACTCCTTCTCCCGCCAGAAATGTACCGAATTCCTCGGCTTCCTTCTGAACTCCTTCCAGAGTCACTACCTCGCAGCCATTTACCCTCACTGCCAGCAGGGAACATGAAAGTCTGGACTTTCCATCCACTAAGACCGTACAAAGTCCGCAGTTTTCTGTTTCGCATCCGCATTTCACGCTATAGCAGTTCTTCTTCCTGAGAAGCTGAAATAAGGTGGTGTCAGCCTTTGCCTCCGCATAGATCAGCTTTCCGTTTAAGGTGAATTCGATTCTCATTTACTTTTCCTCCTTATGAAGTCCTGCTAAAAGCCTTCTGGTATATACCTCCGCCAGATGCTTTCGGTAATCTGCACTGCCTCTCGTATTTGTGCCGTAGCGGAAGCTGTCGGAAGCCTTTTTTGCAATCTCCTCCAAATCACAGTCCCCTGTCTTCTTCAGAGCCACAACCTCAGCAAGCCCGGGCCTGGCACCTATGGAAACGTAAACCTGATCTTCCTTTTTTGCCACACAACAGGAAATCTGGGGAAAGTCTGTTTTGGCTATTCTCTGGGACGCATAAGCCGCCTGTCTCCCATCCTTTTTTATCCGAATCCTTACAAGAATATCTCTGTCCTGCTTCATCCGGCAGAATTCCTCCAGAGAAACCAGTCCGCCCTGATAAAGCTCCACATAGGTGTCGAGAGCCAAAAGGCAGGTAATAATATCAGAAAACCCAAAGCGTCCGAATACGCTTCCTCCCACAGTGGCCCCATTTCGAAACTGAATTCCTACAATAGAACGGGTACATTCCTTAAAAATGCCGCCAAAATATTGATTCAAACCTTCATGAATCTCCAACTGGCGCAGACTGCACATGGCTCCTATGGAGAACTCTTCCTCTGTTTCCTCTATTTCATCAAGTCCCAATCCGACTAAATCCACCAGCGTCATCCGCATCCGTTTCTGCATCTTCATCCACATCATTCCACCGCCTATGGCGCTGCTTTTTTTCTGATTCAGGGTGTAAGCCTCTTCCAGACTTCCCGCTTTTACATAATTTTTAAATCGAATCACTGGAACCTCCTATTGACTCTCTGACTTTTTATTGCTTCCTAACCGGTTTCGGCCTTATTTATCATTAAAAACCTTTATTTTAATTAGTAATACTTATAAATAAGGCTTTATATATTAGAAACACGAAAGAGTATACCATACACATGACTTCTTTGGCAATGGTTCTGTTAGCTTTTTCCCAAAATTCGTCAAAATTCTATTTTTTAATTTAAAACTGCAAAACCATCATTCATGAAGAAAAAATTGGCATAATAATTCGCCTCTTTTCGTCCACAATAACAGATGTAACAATCAAATAAGGAGGGCTTATCTATGTTAGTAAACGGGAAAAATGAATGTATTAGATGTTCCATCGAAAACTGTGCTTATCACGCAAAGAGTGAAGATTACTGCACTCTGGATCAAATCAAAGTGGGAACCCACGAGAAAAATCCGGTAAAAAAAGAGTGTACTGACTGCGAATCCTTTAAAAACCAGGCATAACAGCCAGATTTTGTTTCCTCCTGAAAATACTGCGCAGCCTCATACTGCGCAGTATTTCATGTGTAAAATATAAACTTGTTCCTTTTCATGTGGGATGATATAATGCAGACAGTTATGGTCGGTATCCACAAAAAAATAAAGGAGCATTCACTATGGATAAGATAAGCAATCTGATTTTAGAAATGATCCAATTTGACGCAGGAGAACCAGAGCTGATCCAGCATTTTATAAAAGTACATCAATTTGCAAAATTGATTGGTTCCATGGAAAACATTCCATCTGATGATATGGAAATCTTAGAAGCTGCTGCCATTGTTCACGATATCGGAATCAAAGTTTCTATGGAAAAGTACGGAAAATGCAACGGCAAGCTTCAGGAACAGGAAGGCCCTGCCTATGCAGAAGAATTACTGAAAAAGCTTGCTTTTAACCAGAAGGTCATTGAAAGAGTCCGCTACCTGGTGGCCCATCACCATACTTACTCTAATATTGACGGTATGGATTATCAAATTTTAGTAGAAGCTGATTTTCTCGTAAATCTATATGAAAACCAGTGCAAAAATGAAACCATACAAAATACATATCATAATATTTTTAAAACAGAAGCAGGGAAAAAGCTGCTTAATCAGATGTTCGCCAACACTCCGGAAACTCCTTAAAATCAAAAAGAAGGCTGTAAAAGAATGATTCTTTTACAGCCTTCTTTTTTTACATTTCTTTATTCATACAGCGGATACTTATCACAGATCTTTGTCACTTCACTTCTGATATAATCAGCCTTGTTCTCAAAATCCGTAGCAGCCAGCCAGATGCACTCTGCGATCTTTTCCATATCATCTTCCTTTAATCCCCTTGAAGTAATGGCAGGAGTTCCAACACGGACGCCAGAGGTGACAAAAGGACTTCTTGGATCATTTGGAACAGCGTTCTTATTCAAGGTGAGGTAAACCTCATCACAGCGGTTCTGTAATTCCTTTCCGGTTACCTCCATACCTCTCAAATCAATAAGCATAAGATGGTTGTCGGTTCCTCCTGTCAGGATATTAAAGCCCTGCTTCATAAGAGCAGCAGCCAGAGCCTTTGCATTTTTTACCACCTGTTCCTGGTAAGTTTTAAACTCAGGCTTTAACACCTCGCCAAAGCATACGGCCTTTCCTGCAATTACATGCTCCAAAGGACCGCCCTGGATACCCGGGAAAATAGCCTTGTTAAAGTTAAATTTATCCGCTGCCGCCTGATTGGCTAAAATCATTCCGCCTCTGGGGCCGCGAAGGGTTTTATGAGTAGTCGTGGTAGTTACATCAGCATAAGGAATGGGGCTTGGATGAACGCCTGCTGCCACCAAACCAGCAATATGAGCCATATCCACCATGAGATAAGAGCCTGCCTTGTCAGCAACCTCACGGAATCTTTTAAAATCAATCTCACGTCCGTAGGCACTGGCTCCGGCTACAATCAGCTTCGGCTTATGCTCCAGGGCCAGGCGCTCCATCTCATCATAATCAAGGAAGCCCTGATCATCCACGCCGTAAGGAATAATATTAAAATACAGACCTGAGAAGTTTACCGGACTTCCATGGGTCAAATGTCCACCATGATTTAAATTCATGCCTAAAACAGTATCTCCCGGCTCCAGCATGGCAACAAAAGCCGCCATATTGGCCTGAGCACCGGAATGAGGCTGAACATTGGCATAATCACATCCAAATATTTCTTTTGCACGCTCTATAGCAATACTTTCAACAACATCCACGACCTCACATCCGCCGTAATAACGCTTTCCGGGATATCCTTCCGCATACTTGTTGGTAAGCACAGTTCCCATTGCCATCATAACAGGCTCAGAAACAATATTTTCCGATGCAATCAGCTCCAGATTTCTTCTCTGGCGGGCGCACTCTTTTTCAATAGCCTCTCCCACTTCCCTGTCATATCCGGTAATAAACTTCATCACTTCATTTACCACGTTCATTCCCTCACTTTCCCTTTTGTCTCAGCTCATGTAATAAACCTTTTATAATTTTAACTGATATTACTGTATTTTATTTGTTCTCTTCCCTTTTGTCAATGCATTTCAAGATTTCTTCCTTATACTTCCCCCGGAATCTTATAATTCCTTATAATAATCTGCAAAGACTTATTTCCGTTATACTCATTCACCCCAGGATAATAAACCACATCAAGCCTCCGCTTATCCCCCAACTCCTCCAGAAATAAATCCCCATCCGTAAACAGCATCCCATCCATAGGCGTCCCCTGCTCCGTTGCCAGAGACATTTTCACCGCATTCCTATTCTTCCCAAGGACCCTGACGCTCCGTATATGCAGCCCCTTCTGAGCAAATAACGGCTTTTCATTCCCCTGCCCAAAAGGCTCCAAAAGCTCCAGTTCCTCAATCAAAGGCTCACTTATGTACTCCAAAGGCATGGGAACATCAATCCAGACCTTCCGCACAAAATCCTCCGCTGTCAGCTCCGTCCTTTCGTTTAAGCGCCTGCGGAACTCCTCCACATTCTGCCTTAACAACGATAATCCTGCTGCCATAGGATGCCCTCCAAACTTAAGCAGCAGCTCCTTCACCTCCACCAGCGCCTCAAACATATGGTAAGATTCAATGGAACGTCCAGACCCCTTTACCGATTCTTCCCCATCTGTCAAAACAAAAGAAGGCTTCTGAAAATGCTCCCTCAACCGCCCGGCAATAATTCCGGCCAAGGATTCATGACACTCCGGCAGATACACCACCAAAACCTTGTCATCAGCATAATGCTCCTCCACCTGCCTGACAGCCTCCAGAGTCCCCTCCTTAGTCATATCCTTTCTCTGATCATTAAGCTCTTTTAATTCAAGAGCCATCCGGTCCGCTTCCTCTTCATCCTGGCACAAAAGTAGGGACAAAGCCAGTTTTGCAGTCTGCAGCCTGCCTCCCGCATTTAAACATGGACCAATGACAAATCCGATCTGGTAGGCAGTAATCTGATTCTTATCCAGATTATTTTTCTCCATCAGCTTTAAAAGGCCCAGACTCCTGGTCTGCCCCATCCGTTTCAGACCTTCCTTTACAATGAGCCTGTTTTCATCCTGCAGCTTCATCACATCCCCTACCGTTGCAATTGCTGCAAACTCCAGCATCTCAAGCCATTTCTCCATGGGAACTTCAAAAGCTTCATAAAGAGCCTGAACCAGCTTATAAGCCACCAGCCCTCCGCAAATCTCCGGATAGGGATAGGAACAATCACTTCTCTTTGGGTTTACCACCGCATCAGCAGGCGGCAGAATATCCCCGCCCTCATCCTTCATAATATCATGGTGATCCGTAATCAGAACCGTAAGCCCCAATTCCTTTGCAAGTTTGATCTGCAAAACCGCAGCAATCCCATTGTCACAGGTCAGTATAGTATCAATCCCGTCTTCTGCCGCAGCCCTGATAATGGATTCATTGATTCCATACCCGTCTTTAATTCTGTCGGGAATCTCATAATCCACCACTGCCCCCACCTGGGTCAAGGCCTGGTATAAAAGGTAGGTAGAACAAACCCCGTCTATATCGTAATCTCCAACAATCCTGATAGGTTTCGACTCTCTGGTCTTCTCTTTAAGAATTGCCACAGTCAGTTCCATATCCTTTAACAAATAAGGGCTGTATAACGCCTCCAGCCCTCCCCTTAAATACCGTTCCACCGCTTCCCGGCCAACCACATCCCGGTTCCGTATAATTCTTGCCGTTACCGGGGTTATGCGATGGCTTCTGGCTATCTCGTCAAAATCAGCCCGTTTCGTTTGAAGCATCCATCTCTCTGCTGCCATTTTTTTATATCTCCTTCGCTTCAATCCATCCAGTTCAGCCATCCCAGGCTGCTGATATATTACCTAAGCTTTAATAATTTCCGTAAACTTCTTCCTCATAGCGCTTTAACAACTTCCGCCTTAGCCGGTAATTCGGCAGTTTTCCTTCCACCAATCCCCAAAACTCCTTAGAGTGGTTCATATGTATCCGGTGAGCCAGTTCATGAACCACCACATAATCCGCCAGCTCTTCCGGCAAAAGCACCAGCCTCCAGTTAAAATTCAAATTTCCCTTTGTGCTGCAGCTTCCCCATCTGGTCGCCTGATCCCTGACTGCAATACGCCCATATCCTATCTTCATATCCGCAGCCCACCCAACCGTCTTTTTCTCAAGATACTTCCTGGCTTCCTGCCGGTAGAACTGCTTCATCACTTCTTTGATCACCATTTCCAGCTCAGGCCCCGCCTGTTTCCCCACCGGCCCTGCAAGGATCAATTCTCCCTCCCTTATAGAAACCCGAAAACTCTTTCTCCAGGAATCCGGCACCACACGGAGAATATAGCTTTTTCCCAAAAGAAGCACCTTTGCCCCTTCTTCCCAATGAAACTCTTCCTTGTTTTTTAAAGAAGCCTGAATCCCTTTCATGTGAGCGTAAACCCAGCTTTTATTTTTCTGCGCCAGCTCATGACCGGAGCGAAAAGGCAGTCCCTTGGGAATCCTCACCACCACTTCCCCGCCTTTTTTGACCTGAAGGGCCATGGTGCGCCTGTCTGATTTTATAATCTCATAAGGATAGCTGCTTCCATCTTCAAATGAAAGAAGTCCTTCTTCCTTTTCCTTCTTATTTACCGGCATGTATCCAATCTCCATTTTTTATGCATCATCTTCTATTACAGCTTTTATCCCATATCCCCCATTATAGCGAAAAAACGCAAAAGAAACAACGGCCTTCTTTGAAACTTCCTCTGGTCATTCCCCCATTTCCTATGATATCATAATGACAGACACCTCAAAACACCCAACTCTCTGATACGGAGGAATCAACCATGTACCAAATTTTCTTGCTGGATATCGACAACACACTCCTTGACTTTGACGCCGCCGAAAAGCGGGGATTTGAAAAGCTCATAGAATCCTATGGAATACAATACCGCAGCACAATGCTGGAAGAATATAAAAAATTAAACCGGGATCTTTGGGACCTGCTTGAACAGCAAAAGATCAGCCGGGATGAGCTCTTAAACACCCGGTTCACCCGGCTCTTTGGTTCCTTCGGCTTAGAGATAAACGGAGAAGAGGCAGAAGCCCGCTACCGCCTCCATCTGGGAGAAGGTGCGGACCTGCTCCCCAATACAAAAGAAACCCTTCTGCACTTAAAGCAGAAGGGGAAAAAGCTGTATCCAGCCTCCAACGGCGTCTATCACACCCAGATACAAAGGCTGAAAAAAGCAGGAATCTATGACCTGTTTGACGGAATGTTCATATCCGAAAAGATTGGGTATGAAAAGCCCTCCCCTTCCTTTTTTGAACACTGCTTTAAACATATTTCTGATTTTTCAAAGGAAAAAACCATTATGGTGGGAGACAGCTTATCCTCTGACATCCAGGGAGCCATCAATGCCGGAATCGACTCCTGCCTCATCAGCCCTCCAAAGGCTCCTGCCACCACAAAAGCTACCTACCAGATCACAGACCTTTCAGAATTGATTGACCTAAACCTCTAACCAATCCCCTTCATAAACTTGGAAGGCGACTTTAAGGTATACTTTTTAAACACCGAACAAAAATGTTTATAATCCGTAAAACCGGTGGCGTCAGATACCTCAAATATCCGGTACTGGCCCGTATTTAACAGGACAATGGCCTGGGAAACCCTGTACTTGTTTAAAAAGTCCAGAAAGGTCTGCCCCGTCACCTCCTTAAACTTACGGCTCAAATAGCTGGTGCTGACCCCCAGTTCTTCGGAAATGGACTCCAGGCTCAGCTTGTCCGCATAGCGGGAGCGAATCTCCTCCAATGCCTTGGAAACATACTTGTTTTCCGAAACATCCAGCTTCATGTAATATTCCAGATTCATAACCCCGGCCTCTGTATCCGCCTTTCCCATGGCAAATTCCATCTGACGGCTGCTGGCAACCTCCTCACCCAGCTTTTTCATGAGGACTGCCAGCTTTTCTTCATCCACAGGCTTTAAAAGGTATTCGCTGACCCTGGCCTCGATGGCCCTTCTTGCGTACTCAAAATCCGCATAGCTGGTCAGCAGAATGCTTTTAAACTTTACGCTTTTAGAAGCTTCCTTTATCATTTCAATTCCGTCCATAAAGGGCATACAGATATCCGTAATCACCACATCCGGCTTATGCTCCTGTATTTTCAAAAGTCCTTCCTGCCCATTGGCTGCTTCCGCCACAATCACACAGTCCATGCCGATCCAGTCCGTCATATAAACCAGACCTTTTCTGATAATATCTTCATCCTCTGCTATTATTACCCGTAACATTCTGTTCCTCCTTATTCACCGGAAGAGTGACAATCAAGGTGGTTCCAAGTCCTTCTGTACTCCGTATATCCACGCCGTAAGGCCTGCCATAGAGAATCCTGCACCGTCTGTGAATATTATAAAGTCCCGAATGCCTGCTGTTATTTTCCTCTTGCTCCAAAAGCGCCAGAACCTCCCGGAGAGCCCCCATGGTCATTCCCGCCCCGTCATCCCGGCAAATCATCATCAGGCGCTCTTCATGGATATAAACCTTGATCTCCACATTCAAATTTTCCTGTCTGCCAAAGCCATACTTGACGGCATTTTCAATCATAGGCTGTAACACCAGCTTGGGAATCTGGCAGCCCATGGCCTCCGGCTCCACTTCAACAACGCAGGAAAAACGGCGGTTAAACCGGTATTTTAAAATGGTCAGATAATTTTCCAGGTGCCCCATATCCTCCTCCAGAGTCACCTCGGCCTTGCTTCCATCTAAGCTGTAGCGCAAAAGGTTTGACAGACTGAATACCATCCTCCCCGCTGTCTCCGGCTCAATCTTGCACATATACCGGATATTTTCCAGAGTATTGTATAAGAAATGGGGGTTAAACTGAGACTCCAGCTGCTTATTCTGAGCCACTGCCAAAAGTTCCGCCATCCTCTTATTGTTCTCCATCTGGTGTTTCAAGCTGTCCATGGTTTTATTATAAGCATCGGCTATAATCCGGAACTCATTTTCCCGCTCCAGTTGAATAGGAGTATCCAGGTTTCCATTTCTGGTCATTTCCATCACTTCCAGAATCTTATAAAAATCCCTGGTCTTCCTCTCCGTCACCTTCTTTGTGCTGACAAATACCCATACCGTCATCAGGGCAAGGGCCGTTATAATCAACGTGCTGCTAAGCCCCAGGGAAATCACAATATTGTGGATATCTGTTGCCGAATAAACAAAAAACCGTCCGCCGTACGCAGACTGTGTGGATACAAGAAACAGCTTTTTGTCATAGGACAAATATTGGCCCGCCGTTTTAAGCTCTTTTACCACCTGATTGCTGATATCCTGCAGTCCGTAATCATTGCTTAAATAGACCCAGCCAAACCGGTCTGTAATAATAGTCCGGCTCTCAGACCGGTCCAGCACCTCCTTAAACTGGCTGCTGTTAATGGTAAAGATCACATATCCCGTTTTTTCCGTCCCATTTATAACCGCCCGGCCCATGGCGATATCCCGGTCAGAACGCTTCCATGGCTCCGCCAGAAACACCTTTGTCTTTTCAGGCTCCTCATCCATGGCACCTATTAGCCCCCATTGAATGCCGTCTGAAGCCGATAAATACCCCGGTGCCTCTCCGCTGGAGAGCAAAAGCCGCTTCTCCCGGTCCAGGATAAACACATCCGCCTTATATCCCAGTCCGTTGGAAACCTGATAAAATTCCTGAAATATCTCCATTCGCCCGGAAGCCTCCAGACTCTTTTCAAAAAGCCTTTCATCCAAAGCCAGCCGTTCTAGATTCTCTTCATATCCTCTTAAAGCCCGGTCAAGCTCCTGTGCCACATAGGAATTATGGGACTCATTTCCGCTTTTCTTTCCATAAATCATAGCCCCAAAAAAGACCAGGGTACAGACCAGAGTAAAACCCACTGCCGGAATAATGGCATAGCCCATAAATAGCTGACGCAGTTCATCCTTAAAATACCGCTCCCGTTTCATCAGCCCGTCCCCTTTCTAATTCAGGGTACCCTGAAAAATCTCTGAAAACCGGGAGGACCATCTGTCTTTATTTTCCCTCACCACTTCCTCCTGGTCGTGAATCAAGTAAATCTCCCGCTTGTCAGGCAGATATCCCGGCTCCTCCACATCAATCCTTACAGAACGCCGCCCCAGGCGGGAAGATATGACAGTCTGTGCATCCTTTCCCGTCACGAAATCCACAAACTTCTCCGCATCCTCTCTGCGCCTGGTTCCTTTTATGATACACACCACATCAGGCTTGGATATAACTCCCTCTTTCATATACACCACTTTAACCGGATAACCGGAGGCAATATAATGGGTCGCTCCCTCTTCAAAGGTCAGTCCCACAGTAAAGCGCCCCTCTGCCACTCCCTGATACACCTCCTGGGAGCTTTTGAGAAGAATCCCGTCTAAATTGCGGCAAAACTCCTCCACATAGCCCCAGCCGGCCTCAGGCTCCCCCTCTCCCATGGCATACAGCATATTGATCACATGCTCGTAAGCCGAGGAGGAAACAGAAGGATCACACATGGCGATTTTCCCTTTCAGCTCCGGCTTTAATAAGTCTTTATACCCTTCGATTACAATGTCCCCCGCCAGATTGGTATTGACCATAAGGATGCTGGGAATATCGGTAAACCGGGGCATATTTCCTTCCCTGTTCTTAAAATCCTCCTGGACCATGGACTCATTTTCACTGATATAGGGCTCAAATAAATCTCCTTCGGGCATAGCAGAAGAAAGGGAGCCACCCCATAGAACATCGCATTCAGGCTCCTCCCCTTCTTCTATCATCCGCAACAATTTCCCGGTTCCTCCCGTATATACCTCCACCCCGATTCCCATCCGTTCCTCAAATTCAGAAATAATGGGATTGATAAATTCCAGAGGATGGGGGCTGTATACCACCAGTTCCTTGTCCATATTCAGTTCTGCCGATGGAACAGGGGGCTTAGAGGCACATCCAGTCAAACAGGCTATGCACAAAAATGCCCCAGTGTATCCGATCCTTTTTTTCATCTGCCCCGTCTCCGCCCTGTCAATAGTATAATCTTATTCTAACAACGCTGTTACAGAATGTAAACCCCCTTAGGATCAAAATCCAGATAAGCCTTTTCTCCCACTTCATAAATCCTCCGGTTGACCGGATTATAGTCTGTGATCTGAATTTCCATATCCCCTACCATAACCTGATAATACTGATAGGAGCCCATAAAGGTGGAAAGGGTAACATGGCCTTCCAGCACTCCGCTTTCCGCCAGGGTTGCACCCTCAGGGCGGATTACCAGAGTTGCCTCATCGCCGGAGTTTGCCTTGGCAAAATTGTTAACCTCAATGGTATTTCCAGCCACCCGGATGGTTGCCTTTTCTCCCTTTCCTTCTAAAACCTCTGCCTTTAAGAAGTTTGCCTCTCCAATGAAATCAGCCACAAACCTGGAAGCAGGATGGTAATAAATTTCCCTTGGGCTTCCCACCTGCTCGATCTTTCCCTTGTTCATAATAATGATTTTATCAGATATGCTCATGGCCTCAGACTGGTCATGAGTCACGTAAATGGCCGTAATACCTACTTTTTGCTGGATCTTTCTGATCTCCGTCCTCATGGTCACACGCAGCTTGGCATCCAGGTTGCTCAAAGGCTCATCAAAGAGCAGTACTCCAGGCTCAATGACCAGAGCCCTCGCCAGAGCCACCCTCTGCTGCTGCCCGCCGGAAAGCTGGTTGGTCATACGGGATTCCATATTTTCCATCTCCACCAGCTTTAAGATGTTCATAACCCGTTCCCTGATTTCATCCTTTGGCACCTTCCTGATCTGAAGTCCATAGGCCACATTGTCAAAAACATTGTAATGAGGCAGCAAAGCATAACTTTGAAATACCATAGCAGTATCCCTTTTGTTGGGAGTCAGACTGTTAATGGCTTCCTCTCCCAGATAGATTTCTCCCTGATCCGGGCTTTCAAAACCTGCAATCATACGCAGAGTCGTGGTCTTTCCGCAGCCCGACGGCCCCAGCAGGGTGACAAAGGTTCCCGGCTCAATGTCCAGAGAAGTCTCCTTTACCGCATAAAAATCCTTTCCCGTCTTAGGGTCCTTATATATTTTGGAAATGTTCTCTAAGCGAACACCTTTTTTCTGTTTTTCCATTTTGTTTCCTCCTGTTTAAGCCGGTTCCTTATCATCTTTAATCTTCCTGCTGACACCAAAGAACTTCATGGCAGTATTCATAATAAGAACTGCGCCATAGGTAATCATGATCAATACGGTTGCATAAGCACATGCCACGCCGTAATTTCCCTTTTCCGCCTGTTCGTTGATCTGACAGGTGATCAGCAGAAATTCCGGAGTCACCAGCAGAATAATGGCGGAAATAGCAGTAATACTCCGCACAAAAGCCGTTACCAGACCGCTGAAGAACGAATCCTTGATCAGCGGAAGAGTTACCGTCATAAATACCTTGGCAGAATTGGCACCCATATCATAAGCCGACTCCTCTATGGACTTATCGATCTGCCTCAGGGCAGAAATACCGCTTCTGGTTCCTGTCGGAAGGCTCCGAACAATGAACACGATAATAAGGATCAGTCCCGTCCCGTAAAGTCCGCTCATAAAACCTGACCGGAACAGTCCGTTGGCATATCCGCGAATGTATCCGATACCCAGAACCGTTCCCGGAACAGCCATAGCCAGCATGGAAACAGACTCAATAAAGCCCTTGGCCTTAAACCGTTTCTTAACCACCAGATAAGAAATAACCATGGAGAGGAAAGCTGTCAAAGGCGCTGCGATCATGGAAAGCATAAAGGAGTCCTTAAATGCCTTCAACCCGCTGGTCTTAAACATGTACTGGAACCACTTAAGGCTTAAGCTGTAATCCCTTCCCCAAAGGGTAAACATGGCTCCAAAAGGAATCATAATATACATGAGCAGTACAAAAGCCGCCACCAGTCCGCAGAATACAGTCAGAGGAACCGTAACGCTTCTTTCCTCAATCAGCATTCTCACCCGGGAGGCTTTTCCCGTCAAGGTAGCTGCGGTCTTCTTCTCCAGATAATACTTCTGAATTAAGAACAGCACCACAGTCAGCATCAGCAGAACCACAGACATGGCCGCAGCTCCGGTGGAATCGTAAGCACCGGTCACCTGGAGATAAATGGTAGTAGCCAGTGTGTCATAAGAACCGCCGATGAGCATGGGATTTGCAAAATCCGCTACAGACTCAATAAAAGTCACCAAAAATGCATTTCCAAGACCGGGAAGGAGCAGGGGAAGGGTAACGCTTGTAAACACCTTCCAGCGGGTCGCTCCCATATCTCTTGCCGCCTCTTCCAGAGAAGGATCGATGTTTTTTAAAAGCCCCTTTAACATCAGGTAGCATACCGGAAAAAAGGTCAAAGTCTGAACAATGGCAATCCCCTTAAGCCCGTATACATCAGAATCATAAATTCCCAGCAAGGAACGGCTGATAATGCCGCTTCGTCCAAAAAGCATGATCATGGACAAGGACAAAACAAAGGGCGGTGACACCACC
Source organism: Hungatella sp. UBA4396 (assembly GCA_002389905.1). Lineage (GTDB taxonomy): Bacteria > Bacillota > Clostridia > Lachnospirales > Lachnospiraceae > Lacrimispora. The sequence goes on from DGRE01000020.1 coordinate 93,186, forward strand.
GGAAGCATGGAAACCAAGCCAAACAACTTCTCTAAAAGTCTTGTGCGAAGCTTCACATACACCTCCACATAGGCGAATAAAAGACCGATGGCAGTGGAGGCAAGCCCTGTAATAAAGCCCAGGGCAAGGGTATTATTAAATGCATTTCTAAACCTCTGTAAATTCAATACCCTCTGAAAAACAGCCAGGGTAATGGTTCCCTCTGCATAAAAGCTGTCTACCAAAAGCATAAGCAGAGGATAGAGAATGAACAGGGCCAGAAAAATCAACAGCACCACGATCATACTGACTAAAATTGGATCTGAAAAAAACTTTTTACGTTCCAAACGAACACTTTGAGAACTGGCCACAAAAAGACCCCCTTTCTTCCGTTTGAGCAGAACTGGTCTGCTCCCGCATATACAAAAGATGCTGCGTAATGGTTCTCATCCATATTACGCAGCATCCTTTTTCTCTCCGGCAGGCAGCCTTCCCGCCCTGCCATATACAACATTACGTTTCAGCTATGCCGGAGCTAAAATACCGCATTACTCTGTCAGGAAACGGCCTCCGTCAGCGCTTTCAGCAGAGCTTCCAAGAGCTTCAAAGAAGTCCTCTACATACTTTGCACTGTTTGCCTTTGCATCCTCAAAGTCATATTCAATGGTATTGTTCATATCCAGATTAAACTGAGCAGCCTCTTCCGGCTGAGTTGCATTGCTAAGTACCAGGAACTGGTAAGCGCCGTTTTCCTTGGCAATATCAACAGCATCAGGAGTCAGAGCGTATTCAACCCACAGCTTTGCAGCGTTGGGATGGGTTGCGCCATTAAAGATTGCCGTAGCACCTACCTCATAAGAGGTTCCATCCTCAGGAACAATGAGCTGAATGTTGTCATATCCCTGAAGGATCTGGTAAATTCCATCATGAAGGAAGCCGATTCCGATTACGCACTCTCCAGGTCCTACCATCTTGGAAGGTCCGGAACCTGATTTTGTATACTGTGCAACGTTCTTGTCCAGCTTCTTAAAGTATTCCATTGCCTCGTCGTGACCCTTCATCTGGATCATGGTGTTGATTACCAGCTTTGCTGTACCGGCAGTGTTGGGGTTAGACAGCATGATCAATCCCTTATATTCTTCCTTTGTCAGGTCATCCCAGGTCTTTGGAGTTTCCAGGCCAAGTCTTTCTAACTCTTCTGTATTCACCATAAAGCCTAAGATTCCCTTATAGATACCATACCAGGAATTTGTAGTGTCCTTATACTGGTCACTGATTAAGTTCTTTGCATTGACAGCATCATATTGCATTAAAAGTCCTGCGGCAACAGCCTCATTGTAAGGATCGGTAGTTCCTCCGAACCAAACATCAGCAGACGGCTTTCCGCCCTCTTCTGAAACCTTGGTGTATACTTCAGAAGTGGAAAGTCTCTGGAATTTGGTCTTAATTCCATAGATCTTTTCAAAGTTCTTGCATACTGCTGCTAAATGCTCCTCTTCACAGGAACCGTATACGGTCAGTTCGCCTTCTGCCTTTGCAGCCTCAATAAGAGCTGATAAATCATCGGTTCCTCCGGACTCTCCTGCAGCAGCCGTTGTTGTCTCTGCATTGGCCGCAGCCGTTGTCGTAGGAGCAGATGTCTCCCCTCCCTTGGATCCGCATGCAGCAAGGCTGAGAGCAGCCGCACATGCCATTAAAAGTGCCATTTTTTTCTTCATAACAGATTTCTCCCTCCGTTCTTTTTATTTTTCTATTTTACCAAAAAACGGTTCGGGAGAATACCGAAAAACCAGTAATAATGTCGTAATTTTTGAACTAAATCATATTCTTATACAGCATTTTATCTATAAAGCCTACCCTCCAAGGCCAAAAACTGATCCAGAATCATCCGGCTGACCCTGGCACCGAACACAGTGGCCGGATGGGCCGGATAATACATGGCATCAGAAAATTCCTTATGAAACATAACGATCACATAAGGCCCGTAAGGAGTGAACACGATTCCCCCGTCATTTCTGCAGGAATCCATGCTTCCGCTTTTGGAGGCAACAGAAATGAGAATGTCATCCGTATTGTCGCTGTCCATATAAACAGGAGGAAAATCCCTGGTGATCATGGTGTTATAATGCTGCTTCTTCAATATCTCCACCATCTTCTGATCCGCCGGCCGGCTGATCAGCTCTCCCTTTGCCAGGCGGGTAAATATGCTGGCATAATCCCTGGGCGTACTGGTTCCCAGCTTGTCATATTTCTCAAAATGAATAGGATTATGAAGCACCGTATCCCTGCATCCAAGGTCCCTGATGCATTGATTAATGGTCTCAAGCCCCAGATAATCAATGATCATATTGGTGGCAATGTTATCACTCACAATAATCATAAAGGTAGCTGCATCCTTGACCCTCAGCATAGCTCCCGGCTCCAGGGCAGGCAGCACGCCGCTTCCATCCACAACGTGCTCCTGTTTATATTCAATCACATCCTCAAGGCTTTTATTCCCCTTTTCCACCTGGTCAAATAAACATACCAGAATATAGGTCTTGATAGCACTGGCAGTCTCAAAAGCTTCATCTCCATGAACGGAAATCACATTGCCGTGGAAATCATCCAGATAAATCCCCATTTTCCCGTCATAGCTCATAAGCTCTGCTTCAATTCTTTTCTCTAATGTAAGTCTGGAATCCATATGATAAGGCCCTTTCTCTTTTCTTATATTAAAAAATACTTCCTGACGCATACCAGCTTTCCACCAGATCCGCCCTGTAATCCTCTGCCTCCGGATTCAGGCTGTTTATAACCACACCTCCGCTTCCCACCTTTCCGGTGGAGTGGATATAAGCCCCATTTCCCATATACATGGCAATATGCCCCGGAAAATACATCAAATCTCCTGGCAGCATTTCCTCCTTGGAAATCTGATGCACCGGAAATCCAGGCTCAATCCTGGCATCCCGGTAGGTTAGGATTCCACTTTGCATATAGCTTTCCGAAGTCAGCCCCGAACAGTCAATTCCTGCCGTAGACCTTCCTCCCCAGCGGTACTGAACTCCTAAATATTGCTTTGCCGTCTTCACCACTGCCTTCCGGAAAGAGTCTTCATCCACAATGTTCTTCTGAACCGGCTCTCCGGTCCACAATCCGGCCTGGGAAAACTCCTTTTTCCTTAAATACTGGTTCCTCATATATCCGGTCCGTCCGTATAAAAGCTCCACCTTAGCCCAGCCCTCTTCCTCAGAATCAAAAGCCAGCACCTTTATCACAGCCCCCTTAAAAAGGCTTATGAGGCAAACTCCCTGTACCTTTGGAAGGGAAAGTACATCCACATGGATTCCATCCACCACCATCAGACAGCTCTCCTCCCAGCCTTTCATTCCAGCCAGGTCCGTAATTTCAACATCCTCTTTCCTGACAAATCCAGTATACTCATAGAAAGTCCGCACCGGATAAAATCCCTGTACCTCTTCCCCGGTTATTGCCAGCCCCATGCCGTACAGGCCTTCATCAGCAATGGCAGACACCGCCTCTCCAAAACGATTCTCCTTGACTTCCCCCGGTATCTCCCAGATCACGGCAACCGGTAATTTAACAATTCCATAGCATTCCATAGTAATTTCCTCCCGTCCTTTCCATCTTTATTTCACAAAAATATGCCCCGCCCTGCTGCAGACAGGCTTTTCATTAAAACCACCTGCAGCAAGGGGAGCATACCTCAATTTCCGTCAGCAATTACGTCTGTTCCATAGGTCTTCCTGTTATTTTCTCAACCGGAACTGCCCCACAAGACCGTTAAGCAGGACAGACTGGCTGGAAAGCTCCTGGCTGGCAGCCGCAGATTCCTCTGCCGTAGCCGCATTGATCTGTACGACGGAAGAAATCTGATCCACTCCCAACGCCACCTGTTCCATAGTCTCCGACTGCTGCAGGGAAGCATTGGATATTTCCTCCAGCATTCCTGCCACCTGCTCCACATGCTCTACAATGCTGGACAGAGACTCTGCCGTCTTCCCAACAAGACCGCTTCCCCGTCTGGTGGAACGGATAGAGCCTTCAATCAGCTCTGCCGTATCATGGGTTGCATTTGCCGTCTTTTGTGCCAGGTTCCGCACCTCATCTGCAACAACAGCAAAGCCCTTGCCTGCATCTCCGGCTCTGGCCGCCTCCACTGCCGCATTCAGTGCCAGAATATTGGTCTGGAACGCAATATCATCAATAATCTTTATAATGCTGTTGATCTCATTTGTCCTGGAGTTGATTTCCTCCATGGCGCTTATCATGTTCTGCATCTGCTGGTTTCCTTCCAGAACCCCGGAAACCGTCACTCTGGAAAGTCCGTTGGCCTTTTGAGCCATTTCTGCATTGGAGCTGATCTGCCTGGTCACCTCACTGATGGTAGAAGAAAGCTCCTCCACAGAAGCCGCCTGCTCTGTGGCACCCTGGCTCAGCATCTGGGCCCCGGAAGCCACCTGACCGGAGCCGGAAGCGATCTGATCCGATGCCACCTTAATCTGCTCCAAAGTATCTGTGAGGGTTCCTGAAATATTTAAGAGGGCAGTCTTTATGGAATAGAACTCTCCCACATAATCCGACTCCAGTTCAAATGCCATATTTCCCTGGGCAATCTGATTCAAAACCGAAGAAATTTCCTCAATATATTTTTTATATTCCTTCAGGGTCACGCCGATCTTTTGAAATGCATCAATCAAAAGCCCGATTTCCCCGTCAGCCTTAACCTTAATATCCACATTAAAGTTTCCTTCTGAAACCTCCCTGGCCGATTTGGTTACAGCCTTAATGGGCCTTGCAATGCTGTTGCTCACCACCGCTCCCGCAGCCAGCACCATGAAGAATATAACTGCCAGAGTCATGTAGATAACACCTTGCAGCCGGTGTACGCTTTCAAACAAAGCGGCTTCCGACACTACGGAAATATAATTCCAGCCGGTCTTTTCAGACTTGATGCTCTTAAGAAAATAGCGCTGTCCTTCTATGGTGATTTTCTGAAAATCAGCATTCTGACTGACTGCCTTTAAAAATCCCTCTCCATATGCCTCAGAAAGGTTTTTAAAGTTATTCTCAGGATTGATGGGGTCCGCTATAATGGTACCGTCACCGGAAGCCAGCATATAGTAGCCCTTAGAATCGTGAGTCGCCATTTCAAACAGCCTTGTAACAGAATCCACGCTCATATCCACTGCCATAACCCCGGTCACATTTCCCCGGCTGTCCACAATGGCCTGAGAGGCACCGATAATAACAATGTCATCCGTTTCAAAATAATAAGGGTCTCCCAGAACAGGCGCTCCCGGTGCTGCCTTGGCACTTGGATACCATGGGCGGACTCTGGGATCAAAGGCAGCGCCTATCTCCGAGTCAGGGTACTGGATATAACCGCCTTGTTCCGTTCCCATATAAACGTACTGGTAATCCGGATGGCTCTTTCCAAATTCTGAAAAGCTCTTATATATCTCCCGCTCTACCAGACCATTTTGTGCCGGTGTCATTTTAGTGGGAGACTTGGTACCTGCGTAACTGGTAATCGATTGGTCCACAGTCTGAAGCAGACTGCCCTCTGCAAAATAACGGACATTGTTCAGCATTTCATTAAACACGGCATCCACGTTGTTATTCACCATAGACAACTGCTTGTTAACCGAACTTTTCTGATCTGCCAATGACGTTTCTTCCAGGTTCCTTATAAACAAAATGCTCATGCCTATTAAAGGAACAATTGCAAAAAAAATCAGCATAAAACTCAGCTTAAACCGAAGCGTTTTAAAAAGGTTTACCTTCATACTGCTTTCTCCTCTTTTGTGATTTAAAATTACTCTCATTATACCAGAGTTTCACTTATAAAGTAATACGAGGTATACCCCTTTACCTATTAATTTTTTTTATATAAGAACCTGGCTATTCATATAACCGCTTATACGCTTCTGCCTCTTTTTGATTTGCAAGAACAAAGTGCTCCTTCTTGATTTCCTGCCAGGAAGCCTCATCCTTTGAATAATCATGAATAGAAGGCTCATAAACCAAAAGCTTCTTCTCCTTCTCATGCTTCGGATCAGGCATGGGAATTGCAGAAAGCAAGGCTCTGGTATAGGGATGGAGGGGATGAGTGATCAACTCCTCCGTTTCCGCCATTTCCACGATCTCCCCCTTCCGGATTACCGCAATACGGTCCGTAATGAACCGCATAACAGATAAATCATGGGCAATGAACAAATAGGTAATCTGACGCTTCTTCTGCATATCCGCAAGAAGGTTCAGCACCTGGGCCCGAACCGACACATCCAGAGCAGAAATAGGCTCGTCGGCAATGACAAACTCCGGATTCATAATAAGGGACCTTGCGATTCCAATTCTCTGCCTCTGACCTCCCGAAAATTCGTGAGGAAAACGGCTTGAGAACTCCGGCAGCAGACCAACATCCAAAAGAGCCTGATCCACCCTTTTTTTTCTCTCACGCTCATCCAAGCCCTTTTCCAGGTTCATCAGCCCCTCGCTGATGATGTAATCCACCTTGGCCCTTTCGTTTAAAGAAGCCTGAGGGTCCTGGAAGATCATCTGTATTTCCCTGATCACCTGACGGTCCAGCTCTGCCGGGATTTTCCCGTTTATTCTATGGCCTTTGTAAAGAATCTCCCCCCCTGAACTGGGAACAATCCTCATAATGGCCCGGCCAATGGTGGTCTTTCCTGAGCCGGACTCTCCCACCAGCCCAAAGGTTTCTCCCTTGTATACCTTAAAATTGACCTTTTTCACTGCTTCATACTTTTTTCTGCGCTCTCCAAAGGTCACATCCAAATCCTTTACATCTAATAATACTTCCCGTTCCATCAGATCAGACCTCCATTCCTGATTTTAGCCACCACTTCCGGCGGGTCCAGCTTAGGCGCCCTTGGGTCCAGCAGCCAGGTCTTGGCCTTATGAGTGGGCGACACTTCAAAATAAGGGGGCTGCTTCACAAAATCAATCTTAAGAGCCTTGGGATTTCTGGGCGCAAATGCATCTCCCTTTACCTCTGTATAGAGATTGGGAGGAGTTCCCGGAATGGAAAAGAGATCAGTTCCCTTTACTCCCACCTGAGGCAGGGAAGAAAGCAGAGCCCAGGTATAAGGATGCCTTGGGTCATAAAAAATGTCCTCGCATGTGCCGATTTCCACAATATCACCGGCATACATAACAGCCACCCGGTCCGCAATATTAGCCACCACTCCCAGATCATGGGTGATCAAAATGACGGACAATTTATACTTATGGCGCAGTTCCTTAAGCAAATCCAAAATCTGAGCCTGAATGGTCACATCCAGAGCCGTAGTAGGTTCATCACAAATGAGAATCTGAGGATTACAGGCAATGGCGATGGCAATTACCACCCTCTGCCTCATTCCTCCTGAAAATTCATGGGGATATTGGAAAAAACGCCTTTCCGGGTCCTGAATTCCCACGTCCGTCAGATATTTAAGGGTACGCTTCTTAGCCTCCGCCCGATTCACCTTCTGATGAATGAGCACTGCCTCCATAATCTGCACCCCAATGGTCTTTAAAGGATTTAAACTGGTCATAGGGTCCTGCATGATCATGGCAATCTCATGCCCCCGGATATTAAGCCAGTCCCTTTCCCTCTTCACATCAGTGAGGGTTACTTCCTTCCCGTCATCAGCCCCGTAATAAACGGCATTTCCTCCATCCACACGCCCATTTTTGTCCAAAAGCCCCATAAAGGACTTGGTAAACACAGACTTTCCGCTTCCCGATTCCCCCACAATAGCCAGAATTTCTCCCTTATATAAATCCAGGGATATTCCGCGAATAGCGTGAAGGGTTTTCCCCCTCAGCTCAAACTTAATATCCAGGTCCTCTACTTCTAAAATCTTCTCTTGATTCATTCTGGTCCTCCTTAAACGTGGTTCTTGGGATCAGCAGCATCGGAGAAAGCGTTGCCGATGATATAAAAGGAAATGGTGACAAATGAAAGGATGATGGTAGGATAAACCAGCTGATACCGCAGAGCCGGGCTGGTGATCAATGCCCTTCCCTCATTGATCAGATTTCCAAGGCTGGGAATATTAACAGGAAGCCCCAGACCGATATAGGTAATAAACACCTCATTTCCAATGGCCGCCGGAATAGTAAGAGCCATTCTCAGCATAATAACCGACACCAGATAAGGCAACAAGTTCTTAATAATAATCCGGCTCACCGGTGTTCCCAGACAGCGGCTGGCAACGTTGTAATCCCTGTCCCTGATAATGAGAATCTGGTTCCGGATAAACCGGGCCATCTGAATCCAGCCAGTAAGACACATGGCAAATACCAGAGTTTTAATGCTTGGCTTTAAAATATAAGAAATCAGAATCAGAACAATCGTATTTGGAATATTGTCAATGATGTTGTAAACTTCTGTTAAAATAAAATCCGCTTTCCGTACATAACCCCAGATCACGCCTACGGTGATGCCGATAACAGCCTCTGCAAGAGCCACGGACAAGCCGATCATCAGAGAAGTCCTTGTCCCCGCCCAGATTCTGGCCCACAAGTCCTGCCCGATGGAGTTGGTTCCCAAAATGAATTCCTCTCCCGGAGGCACATTTCGAAACTGCATTCCCGACGCATCATTGATGATTTTATTAGGATCGTACTGCCCCGGTAAATAGGGCTGAATAAAAGTAAATGCCAGAAGAATCGCTAAAAGCACCAAGAGGATAAATGCTCCCCGGTTTTTCAAAAAGGCATGAAGAGTGCTGTTCCAGTAAGAATAATTACTGTACCCCGTCTTCTCCACTTCCATCTCATTGAATTCCTGAAAAGAGAATAACTCTGCCTCCTCCATGTTCTCCATAAATTCTGCTTCCTTTGAGTGGCGGTATGAAAACTGCTTCATCATCTGTCACCTTCCTTCTTTCCCAGACTGATTCTGGGGTCTAACAGCACCATAAGTAAATCTCCGAATAAAAGTCCCAGGACGCCCACACAGGCATAGAGCAGAACAATTCCCTGAACCATGGTATTATCATGCTTTTTAATTACAGTAACCAGCAGACCTCCCATTCCCGGAATGCTGTATAAGGACTCAATGTAAATAGAACCAATAACCGTATTTAAAAATGCCGTAGGAATATACTGAGCCAAAGGCACAAATGCATTGCGGAAAATATGCTTAAACATCACACTTCCCTCAGACATTCCCTTTGCCTTGGCTAATTTCACATAATCCTTATTGCTCTCATCCACCATATACCGTCTCAGCCACATGCCGTAAAAAGCAATGTTTCCAAGAGACATGGAAATTACCGGAAGAACCCAGTATTTTGGATCATTCATCTGAAACAGCAGTCCCACATCAATCAGCTTGGTTCCATAAAGCTGGATATACAGAAAATAAACTGCCGCCGGCACCGCCTGGATACAGACAATAAAAAGGGTTCCGATCCGGTCAAACCACCGGTATTTATACCTTGCCATCAAAGCCCCCATAGGTAGTCCCACCAGAAGAGACACCACCATGGACCAGGCCCCCAGCTTAATGGAAACGGGAATCTTATCAGCCAAAACTTGTGATACAGGAACATTTGCCCTGTAAATTCTGGACATACCTAAATCTCCCCGAAGAAGATCCTTGAAAAAGCGAAGAACTTGAACCGGAAGAGGATCTGTCAGCCCCATTTCCTTTAAGCCAACCTGTATTTGCTGTTCTGTCATTTTATCGAAATTCTGGAAATACCCTTCAATGGGCATCAGACGAAGCAGACAAAAGACCACAGTCAGAATAATGACCAGTGTAAGAAGTGAGCGGGCGATTCTTTTTCCTAAATACTTTATCATCAGTTTTTCGGCTCCTTTTATATAATTTTCTTAATCAAGTATTGTACTTCCTCATAGTAAAAATACTCTCTGAAAAAGACGTACTGCGCACATCTCTTTCAGACGGCATTTTTCCGCCGGACCGGGAAACTTTGCGCCTGGTCCGGCGGTCATTTTTACAGTTTATTTTTCATTTGCTTCCTGGTTGGCCTTAAACTCATCCATGGAAATGTAATGATCATTAATGGTCTGTCCCTTATAGCGAAGGTTAGATACACCAAATGGTGCATACTGACCGTCAAATGCATTCAGGGTGTCTGCAACATATCTGCTGACAGTAATACTGAAAGGAATAACAAGCGCATGGTTAATAAGACTTGACTCTGCCTTGGCAAAAGCCTCATAACGGGAATTAATATCTGTCTTAAGGCTCTTAGCTTCCTCTACCAGAGTAAAATATTCCAGAGCTGCCTCTGCGGAAGGAGTTCCCTCTTCAATGGCCTTTGCAATATTTCCATACTTATATCCCAGATCATATCCTTCTTCCCCTTTTTTCTGGTAGAATGGGTCTGTCCAGGTTTCCGGGTCTGCATAATCTGCACCCCAGTTGCACTTCATAAATGCAAACTTGCCGTTGCGGCGTACTTCTGTTAAGAATCCGTCAGCAGGACCTGCCTCAACAATAATGTCAATGTAATCTGATCCAAGAAGTGCTTCCATCTGCTGTTCTACAATCTGGCACTCTTTATCCCAGTTAAGCTCAGAAGGATTATAAGGCATCAGAATCTTTACAGGGAAGGTTGCTCCCTCTGCCTCCAGCTCTGTCTTTGCCAAATCCCGGTATTCCTTTGCCTTTGTCTCGTCAAAGGTCTGTCCCAATGCTGCCATATCACCTACTGTCGTAAAATCTTCACCATCCGCATTAAAAGTAAAGTTAGCCGGTGTAATGGAATTGATAGCAAAATCCTCAGGCGCATTTGCGTCTGTAATTGCGATTGGGTTTACCTTATTCAGCGCTGCAAATAAGGACTTACGGAAGTTTTCATTATTTACAGCCTTTTTCCAGTTATCCGGCTCATACTGAGCGTCAAACTGAGGATTAAAGTTAAAACTATAGAAGTAAGAATAGCTGGTTCTCGGTCTTTCCCGGCTGATTAAGTTCTTGGTATCCTCACCATTTAACCAGTCATCCAGGATATCTGCAGGAATCTCTGCATAATCCACTTCTCCCCGCTTTACCATCTCAGGCCCAATGGTATTATACTCTGCATTGTAGACTCTGTGGATTTCGTCTATGTATACCATATCCGCATCATAATTCAGAGGATTCTTTTTCATGATCTGTCTTTCCTGCGGAGAAAACTCTGCCAGATAATATGCACCGTTGTAATACATCTTATCAGCACCGGTTCCGAACTCCTTGCCAAGTTCCTCAAGCTGTGGGCCGTAAGCAGGCATATATACCACGTAAGCGAGAGAAGAAAGGAAATATGGAACCTCTTCTTCCAGAGTATAAACCAGTGTATGTTCATCAACTGCCTTCACACCTACTTCAGAGAAATCAATAGGCTCCCACACATTGCCGTCTTCGTCAGCACCGCCATTGTAAACCAGTCCGTTATAATACTTTTCTGCATTTGCAATAACACCGAAAAGATTCTGAACATTGGCACTTTCATACTCAGGAGTCAGCTCATACTTCATAGCATCCACAAAATCCTGAGCAGTCACGTCAGCCACTTCGGCACCTGTATGGTCAACCCATTTGGCTTCTCTCAGAGTAAAGGTCCAGGTCAGAGCAGCTTCATCATGCTCCCATTCGGTAGCAAGTCCCGGCTTAATCTGTCCCTTGTTGTCATATTCAATCAGGGTGTCGATGGTATTTGCAGGCAGCCAGTGATCATTTTGTGATGAGGTAACCAGGTAATTCACTGTGGTAGCCTCAGAGCCATACAGTCTGGTATAAACTGTAGGAGCTGCACTCCCTCCACCGGCCTCAGTTTCCTTTCCTGCGCCCTGGGAACCGCCTCCCGTCTTTCCTCCGCATCCGCTTAAAGCCACGGAAGCAGTAAGAACAGCACATAGCATAGAAGCAATTAATCTTCTCTTCTTCATAAATACTCCTCCATTTTCCTAATATTCTAAACCCATTGGGATTAGTATCACGTTTAAAATCAGTCAAAAATGAAAATCAGTCAAAAAACACGGGAACTCTGGTAATGCCCAACCCAGCCTCTTCCCCCATAAGAATCCTGGGTCCCTCAAAAACCGGACCTCCTGTATAGGGATCTTCCTTACACAGAGACGGGCCATCTAAATCTGCCCTGGTAATAATTCCCTTTCCTGCCGCCAAATGGGCCGCAGCACTGACCGCAATCTTGCTCTCCAACATACATCCAATCATGCACTCCACCCCAAAGCTTTCCGCAATGGCACAGATCTTTAACGCTTCATGGATGCCCCCTGTTTTCATAAGCTTAATATTAATGAGATCAGCCGCCCGCTCCTGAATAATGCGAATGGCATCCTCTGCAGAAAAAACGCTCTCATCAGCCAGAATCGGCGTATCCACCTGACCGGTAACAAATTTCATTCCTTCAAAGTCATGGGCCTTAACCGGCTGTTCCACCAGATCCATCCCAATCCCCATGTCTTCCATAGTTCTTATAATCCGGACTGCCTCCTTGGGAGACCAGCCCTGGTTGGCATCAATGCGCAGCTTAACCCCCGGCCCTACAGCTTGGCGAATGGCCCTGATCCGCTCCACATCTCCGGCCCCATCCTTGCCCACCTTAATCTTTAAGATGCGAAAGCCCTGAGACACTGCCTTTAAGCTGTCCTCAACCATTTCCTCCACGCCATTGACGCTGATGGTCAAATCCGTCTCTATTTCCTTTTTCCGGCCTCCCAGTACCTTGTATAAAGGCTTATTACAGGACTTTGCAAAAAGGTCATAAACAGCCATATCCACCGCTGCCTTTGCAGAAGTGTTCTTCAATATACAGCCATGAAGCCGACTCATAATTCCATCTAAATCCTCAACCTCCATCCCGATCAGGTTTGGAGCGATAAAATCTTCAATGGCACAAAGAATGGACCCTCTGGTGTCCCCTGTAATCACCGCCGTAGGAGGGGCCTCTCCAAAGCCCACCTGCCCGTCTTCCGTAGTAATTCTGACCACAACATCATTAACACTGTCAACGGTTCTGAGAGCCGTTTTAAAAGACGTTACCAAAGGAATGCTGATTTCCGCCGTATCGATCTTTGTAATTTTCATCCTGATTACCTCATTTTCCTAAATCTCATTTAAGCCCTCATATAATTCCAGAGAAACCTCAGCCATAACCCGCTCAAAAGCCGGAGTATCTGTTTCATTCCCGCAAAAGCAGACCAAAAATGGATCTTTTCCATAAACAATCCCAACGTCATGGGTAATCCCCCGGTCCTCTCCCGTCTTATGGGCAATCTCCGGTTCCTCAGGAAGGGCCTGGAGATAAAAAGGAATCTTGCTGCAAAGCTGCTGGTTTTTCAAAATACCAATCATCTTCTCGCTGGCCTGTCCGCTGACCAATTTTCCTTCATACATCATCTTTAAAAGCCTGCCGGTCTCACCGGCAGTTATGTAATTTTGAATTCCCCGGCCGGATAACTCCAGATCATACATCTTTCTCTGAAGCAGGGTCTTTTCAAACCCCTGATCCTTGATAAACCCATTGATCTGTTCCATTCCCAAAAGGTCAATCAACAAATTGGCAGCCGTATTATCGCTGAAAATAATCATCAGCGTAATCAAATCCATAACAGTAACTAAAATCCCCTCATGAAGATAAGTCAATGCTCCGCAGGAAGGCACACACTCCTCCCGCCTTACCCCTATCATTTCCGACCGGTCTAAAAGTCCTTTTTCTATTCTATCAAAAGCCGCCGCCATAACAAATAACTTAATGACGCTGGCCGCCATCATGGGCTCATCTTCCTTATAGGAAGCCTTGTCCCCTGTGACCAGATTCTCATATACGAAACTAACTCTTCCTGGAAGTCCTTCCAATTTCTTTACTATGCTGTCCTTCATCAATATCCACTCCCAACAAACAAAATCTGGAAACCTTATATAAAAAAAGAGGCACTGCACCCTTTATATACAGCCACCTCATCGCACCTGATCCAAACCTTTGAAAATCTTCCAAAGCCCTATGTATAAGTATAATAAATTTTCAGAAAAAATCAAGGGATAATTTTGGCAAATTGCGCTTTATCCGATTATAGGTAAAATAAAAAGCATCTACATTTTCATGTAAATGCCTTTCCCTACGTGCGTGAGAAGATTCGAACTCCCGACACCTTGGTCCGTAGCCAAGTGCTCTATCCAGCTGAGCTACACACACATATCTGATTGTTTACCTTTATAGGCAAGTGCCGGCGACCGGAATCGAACCGGTACGGGCGATTAAGCCCGCAGGATTTTAAGTCCTGTGCGTCTGCCTGTTCCGCCACGCCGGCATTTTCATGATTTCTCATGAAAGTGGGACCTATAGGGCTCGAACCTATGACCCTCTGCTTGTAAGGCAGATGCTCTCCCAGCTGAGCTAAGATCCCAAATAATCTAGTAAGTATTATACAACTTACATACTGGTTTGTAAAGCTTGTATTACTAAAAAAATGAATTTCGACTTGCTTCTGGCTTATCGAATGGCAAACTTTCTTTTGGAAAGGTAAGCCAACGACCCGGATGGGATTCGAACCCACGACCTCCGCCGTGACAGGGCGGCGCTCTAACCAGCTGAGCCACCGGGCCAGATTATCAAATATTTAGTTCAGTTCAGTGGACCTTCGGGGACTCGAACCCGGGACCGACCGGTTATGAGCCGGTTGCTCTAACCAACTGAGCTAAAGGTCCTAAATATTATTAACTGGAAATAAATGTATGAAGCTTTCCAAAGCCGATGATCGGACTCGAACCGATAACCTGCTGATTACAAATCAGCTGCTCTGCCAATTGAGCCACATCGGCTTAATGACCCCAACGAGATTCGAACTCGTGTTACCGCCGTGAAAGGGCGATGTCTTAACCGCTTGACCATGGGGCCAAAGCTCCCCGAGTAGGACTTGAACC
>DGRE01000019.1 GCA_002389905.1 Hungatella sp. UBA4396
TAAAAATATTATACGAGGAGATGAGTGAATGTATTCTGTGATCGAAACACATTACCACACCGTTGCCTCAGGACATGCTTACAGCACTGTGCTGGAGGGAGTGGCATATGCCAGGCGGTATGGGATGAAGGGACTGGCGGTTACGGATCACGGGCCGGAGATGCCGGGGGCCCCTCATATATGGCATTTTGGAAATCAAAGCGCCATTGGGCCTGAGGTTGACGGAATCCGAATCCTCAAAGGTGCGGAAGCCAATATTATGAATTTTGACGGAGTGCTGGATATTACGGAGGAGTTCTTGAAGAAGCTGGACTGGGTCATCGCTTCTTATCATGTTCCATGCTGTACCCCGGAAACCCCGGAGGACCACACCAGAGGATATTTCCATGTGATCCACAATCCCTATGTGGATGTTCTGGGCCATTCCGGAAATGATGACTATGTTTATGATTATGAGAAGGTGATTTTAGAGGCTAAGAAATACAATAAGATCATTGAAATCAATGCTCATTCCCCCATCGGAAGGCCAGGCTCAAAGGAACGGTGCCCTGTCATTGCTGAGCTTTGCAAGAAGCATGGAGTCTGGGTTGTGGTTTCCACAGATGCCCACTTTGCAGCTAAGATCGGTAAGGTAGATCTGGCTATGGAAATGCTTCAGAGCATTGATTTTCCGGAAGAGCTGATTTTAAACATGAATGAGGAACGGTTTTTCCGGTATCTGGAAAGCCGCAAGAGGCCGTAAAAGATATCTTTTATGCAGCCTGTGAAAACAGAAGGGATAAAAGGTTTCGATAAATATTTAAAAAAATGAATGGAGGGTTTATTATGAAATCAAGAGCATTAGTAACAGCAGCAGCGGCTGTGATGACAGCAGCATTTGCACTGACCGGGTGTTCCGGCGGAGCGTCCAAGGCAGAGACCACTAAGGCGAACGAGGCTTCAAAAGCAGATGGAGGACAGGAAACGGCAAAGGAAAAGAAGGATGTGACATTGAATTTTGCTATTCCGTTGGCAGAGGAAGAGTGGCAGGTATTCCGTGAGGACGTGTTCAAGCCTTTTGAAGAGCAAACAGGAATTAAGATCAACGGAATCCAGATGGAAAACAAGGATATGGAGAACAAGCTGGATGCTTTAAAGCAGGCAGGAAAACATGAGATCGACATTTTTGCGCCCAGCACCGTATATCTTCCGGGAATCATTGACAAGGACCTGGCAGAGGACTTAACCGGCGGGATTGAGATTCCTGATTCCATTCCGGAGAACTTATACAAAGAATTCCAGTTTGACAGCAAGGTGCAGTTTGTACCCCTTCGTCCTAATGTACAGACCAATTACTACTACAAGGACAAGTTTGAAAAATACGGTCTGGAAGCTCCTAAGACCTGGGATGAGCTTCTGAATGTGGCAAAGAAGCTTTATGAAGAGGAAGGCGTAGGCCGTGTTGCTATTCAGGCAAACTCCGGGTCCGCTCTTACCATTACATCCCTTGAATTTATCCGTTCCGCAGGCGGCGATCCTCTGGTACTGAATGACGAAGGCTCTGTAAAGGCATTTACCTTCCTTCAGGAGCTGTGGCCTTACCTGTCTCCGGAATCCAAGAGGGCTGATTTTAACGTAATCAATGAGCTTCTTGCAACAGAATCCATTTACTACGGTGCCAACTGGCCGTACTGCGCGACCGTAGTTGTTAAGGACGGAGGAAAAGACCAGGTTGTTTCTTATGTTGGATTTGAAGGACCGGAGGGCATTTCCAAGGTTACCACAACAACGGTTATGGGTATTGTAAACGGAACTCCTAATAAGGAAGAGGCTGTTCAGTTCCTGGAATACTTAATGTCAGAAGAAGTTCAGAACACCTTATTCAGCAAGCTGGGCTGGGCTCCGGCACGCAGCGATGCATTCGGAGAAATCGAAGAGTGGCAGAAGCCTTTTGTTGAGGATGTACAGGAAGCTCTTCAGTTTGCACAGTCAAGGCCAATCGTGCCATACTGGTCTGATGTGGACAAAGCGATTAACGATGCATTTAAGGATATTGTAATTGACGGAAATAAGGATGTTCAGGGTACCCTTGATAAGTACCATGATCAGATTGAGGCGGCAAAGGCTCAGAAGGGTGAGTGATTGAGTGAAACAACAGAGGGATACGAAGAGATTTTTAAAGAAAAATGGCTTTAACATTTTACTGATCCTTCCTCTTATTGTATTTATTTTCAGCTTTACCATTGTACCTATTATAAGAACTGTTTTGATCAGCTTTCAGGATTCCACGACTTCGGCCTGGACCGTTGATAATTATAAAAGCGTTATTACCAGAGGTATTTTCGGGGAGGCAATTTTCAACACCCTTGCCATTACCGTCATCGGGCTTATTTTGCAGATGACCCTGGGATATCTCATTGCCACCATGCTTCGGCAGACTTTTGTGGGGAAGGGGCTTGCAAGGACTCTTGTGCTCCTCCCCATGGGGGTCCCCACCATGGTATCCGGTGTCGCCATGCTCTATTTATTCAGCACCTCAGGCTATATCAATGAAGTCCTCTACCGGCTCAGCCTTGCGCCCATTCCCATTGACTGGACGGCTACCAAGCTGCGAAGCCTCCTTGTGATCGCAGTTGCAGACAGCTGGAAGGTTATGCCCATGGTGGTAATGCTTTTCCTGGCCGGACTGGAGGCCATTCCGACGGAAATTTATGAGGCGGCCAATGTGGATGGAGCGGGAATTATGGCTAAGTTCTGGCACATCACCCTTCCCCAGTTGAAAGCTACGGTAACCATGACGGTTCTGACCAGGGTGGTGGACCTTCTCAGGATTTTCGAGCTTCCCAAGGTTTTGGTGGGGCAGAGCACTCCGTTTTTAGCCACCATTGCCTATGAAGAGTACTCTTATAACAACCATGCCAACTCAGCGGTAGCATCGACTCTGCTTCTGATGATTATTCTGGTGATTGTTTCACTTTATATGTTCTTTGTGGAACGGGAAAGGAAGGTGAAGAGACCATGAAAAAGAATGTGAAAAAAGCGCTGTTTTATGCTTTGATGATTCTGGTCTGCCTGATCATGATCAGCCCGGTCTATATTCTGGCTAAGGTTTCCTTCAGTGCCAAGGCCGAGGTTCTGACCCAGCACCCGACCCTGCTCCTTCACAATCCCACTCTGGAACACTGGAGCAATGTATTCCGGGCCGGAAATCTATGGGAACCCCTAAAGCGCAGTCTGCTGGTTTCCACCGGCACGACCCTCCTTGCCATGCTGATCGTGGTTCCGGCTTCCTATGTAGTTTCCAGAATGTCAAAGAAGATGAGATATGTTTTTATCCTTTCTCTGTTCTTTACGAGGATGATTCCCAGTGTGGCCATTGCCCTTCCCATCTCCGTTACCTTTATTAAGATGAATTTGACGGATACGGTGCAGGGGTTGATCCTGGCTAATATGATAAGCCAGATTCCCTTTATGGCCTGGATTCTGGTGTCGTCTTTTTCCGGAATACCCGTTACTCTGGACGAGGCCGCGGCCATTGACGGAGCGGGCAAATTCCAGATCATAAGCCTGGTGATCCTTCCGGTGGCTATGCAGGGAATTGCAGTGGCTGCCATGTATGTGTGGCTCAATGCATGGAATGAATTCACTTATGCCATGTATTTGTCCACCAACTCAAAGACCCTGCCCCTTATGATTTACTATTATGTGTCAAGAGGAAGCGTGTTTGAGAGAGCGGCTTACTCCACCATTCTGGCTATTCCTGTCATACTGCTTACGTTTGTGCTTCAGAGGTATTTGAAGCCGGATTATTTGGGCGGTTCTGTGAAGGGATAAAAAGGTTTAAAGAAATGATAAAAAGGCTTCTGCGGATTGCTGCAGAAGCCTTTTTGCGCTATAAACAGATGTTACCAGCCTGTAGACTGGCGCTTGACTAAGGACACGGGAAGAACCAGCTTGCTGGGGACGGTTTCCCGGCTGCTGGACCTGATCAAAGAGTCCACGGCCATTTCCGCCATTTCCTTTGTGGGCTGGTGTATGGTGGAAATCTGAGGGGTGGTCAGGGATGAGAGGGCAACGTCATCAAAGCCCACTAATTTTATATGCTGGGGAATCTGTTTCCCCATTTCTGCACAGACCTGAATGACCTGGGCGGCAATCAAATCACTGCTGGCGAAGATACCGTCAGTATTTGGAAGGCCTAAAAGGGTCTGCCTGATGGAATCCCGGTAATCCATGGAATAATAGGTGTTGTCCCTGGTCCATACGATCTCAAAATCAACGCCGTGTTTCTGACAGACATCCTTAAATGCCTGGCTCCGGCTGTCACCGGGCATTTCCTGGTCAATGATTCCGCTGAAATGGACTAAGTTTTTACAGCCGCATGCGATCAGATGCTCTGCCGCCAGCCGTCCGCCCTCGTAGTTGTCACATAAGATTGTGGAGGCGAACAAGGGGCTGTTGCATTCAATGGCTACAAATGGGATTCCCTGTTGTGTGTACTGCTCCGAAGCCAGAATCATTCCGCAGAAAATAATCCCCACTGCACGGTTGCTTTTGCATAAGTCGATGTATTCCGCCTCCCGTGAGTGATCCTCCTTGGAATTGCAGAGCAGAATCTTAAAGCCCCGTTTAGAAGCCGCATTTTCCAACTGGCTGATGAGCTGGGCAAAATAGGGGTGTGTAATGTGGGGGGTTATAATGCCTATGGTATTGGTCACCTGCTTGGAAAGGGAGCGGGCCAGCTCGTTGGGCCGGTAATGGAGTTCATTCATGGCCTGCTTTACTTTATATTTCGTCTCTTCGCTGAGATACCCTCTGTTGTTGATTACCCGTGAAACCGTGGTCACGGTAACGCCCGCTTTTTCAGCCACATCTTTTAATGTCGGCATAAGCTCCTCCTGAATTATGATGTTTCTTTCGTGTTAATCGCTTAACTTATTACTATCATACCACAAAAGAAAAAAATGCGCAAACAAGGATAGTAAATTCATACAAATTCCGATAAAGGGTATACAAAACAGCGAATTGACGAAAATAAGCGAATTAATTACTGTATAAATAGCATCAAAAATGTGAAAAATAAGACAAACAAATTATACAAAGTTTATATCAACCGCTTGACATATTATGGACAGAGATATATAATGAGCCTATCAAATAAAAGAGGAGGAAGCATGACGGCTCCAGACTGTCATGCGGAAGAGACTATGAGACAATTGTGGAAAAAAGCAGCAGTTGGTATGGCTGTGCTGGCATTTTCAGTTTCAGCAGCCGGCTGCGGAGAAAAGGTGACGGATACTCCTACTACTGCCGCCCAAAACGAAGCAGGAAGCCAGGGAGAGAGCCAGGCCGAAGGCACTGAGGGAGCAGGAAGCATTAAGGTATGGGTAAGCTCCGGTGCAGAGGATGATGTCTACCGTGAGATGTTTAAGAAAATGGAAACAGAGCTGAATCTGGAAATCAATGACGAGTACTATCCAAAGGATGAGCTGGACACCAAGATGCAGGTGGCTCCCGTAGTTGGAGATGCTCCTGATATGATCATTGCTGATTACCTTCAGATTCCGTCTTATTATGAGGCAGGCATGATCGAAGCCTTAGAGGACCGTATGCCGGAGGATATTAAGTCCGACCTGCTTCAGTCTATTATCGATGAGTCCACCTATGACGGACACATGGTTACCACTGCCCAGTTTGATGCAGGTATGGCTCTTTGGGCTAACAAATCCATGCTGGAGGCAGCAGGTGTCCGCATTCCCGTCAGCTATAAAGACGCATGGGACAAAGCTGAATTCGAAGACGTGCTTGCAAAGCTGAAGGCCAGCGGAGTGGAATATCCTCTTTATATCCGTCAGAACAAGCCTTCTTCCCTGTACTTCACCTTTATGCCGGTTCTTGCCAGCTTCGGCGGAGACTATGTGAACCGTGACACCATGCTGACAGAGGGTGTTCTTGACAGCGAGGAAACCATTGCTGCTTATTCTTACATTAGCTGGCTTGTTGACCAGGGATATATCAACGGCGCCTGCGATTATGAAGATGCATTTTATGGAAGAAAAGAAAGTGCCCTTGCTCTTTTAGGCCACTGGAAATACACCGATCACGTAACCAATCTTGGGGATGATGCCATCTTAGTTCCTGTTCCTGACTTTGGAAAGGGTGTTTACACCTGCTCCGGTTCTGTTGTTTGGGCTATGACCACAGCAGCAAAGGACAACGGAACAGCAGATGCCGTATGGTCTGTCATGGAAGTGTCCCTTCAGCCGGAATACATCAGCCAGATGGTAGACTTTAACGGAGCGATTCCTTCCAGAAAATCCGTTCTGGACACAAGAGACGAGTTAAAAGAAGGCGGACGTATGTACTTATACCGTGAGCAGCTGGAAGCAGGAATTTCTGTATTAAGACCGTTGACTCCTGCCCACATGACCATTTACAGTGCTATGGAATCTGCTACTTCTGATATCATCGGAGGAGCTGATGCAGCAGAGGCATTAAAGGAAGCAGCTCAGTCCATTGACGAGATCATCCTTGAAAACGAATGGAATCTTGAATAAATTTTAGAAACAAATAATCGGGGCTGTTGCTGCAACAGCCCCCGGTTTATTGAAGGAGGCGGTCAGAGGCCGTCATTTACAGGCTTCATCAGAGGAGGAAAAAGATGAAAGGACATTTAAAAACAGGAGGAAGACGGGGACTTCGGGATGGACAGACGCGGACAGCCTGGTTGTTCTGCGCACCTGCATTGATTCCCATTACACTGTTTGTAATATTGCCTTTCTGCATGTCCATTTTTTATTCATTTACAAATAGGATGCTGGTGCAGAAGGCAGGAAAGGCCGTTGATTTTGTAGGCCTGAAAAATTTTATAAGACTGGTGACAAATGGATCGGCCCAGCAGGCCTTTATCAATACGGGGATTTATGCCCTGCTGGTGGTTCCGGTTATTGTTATTTTGGGAATCGTACTGGCAGTTTTGGTCAATAACTCCTTAAAAGGAGTAAAGCTGTTTCGTACTATTTATTTCAGCCCCCAGATCATTACCATGACCGTTGTGGCTATTGTGTGGTCCTTTATTTTTTCTCCCGGACCTGATGGTCTGATGAACTCTGCCCTCAGGGCGTTCGGAATACAGCCTCAGGCCTGGCTTCAGGACTCAAAGTGGGCTCTGTTTTGTATTGCGGTTATGTATATCTGGCAATCCCTTGGAATGCAGATGCTGATTATCCTGGGAGGACTTCAGTTTATTTCAGAGGATTTATACGAGGCAGGACGAATGGATGGCTGCAACGCCTATCAGCGTTTCTGGTACATTACTGTTCCCATGCTGAAAAACACTCTGGTATACGTTTTGATCTCAACAACCATCAATACTCTGAAATTATTTACCCAGGTATATGTACTGACGGGCGGAGGGCCTAAGGGTTCTACCACTTCGGTTATTTACCTGCTGTACAAATCCGGTTTTGTAAACAACCAGCTTGGCTATTCTTCTGCTATCGCTGTGGTATTCTTCCTGATCGTACTGACAATTTCCTTGATTCAAAATAAAGTGCTGGGGAGGGATGACTGATGAGAACAGCTATGTCAAAAGAAAAGAAGATAATATATACGCTGCTGATGTATGCGGCCTATATCCTGGCAGCATTTATATTTATAGCTCCCATTGTCTATATGACCGTTTCATCCTTAAAAACAGATGCTCAGATCGTGACCGATATGTCCACCTTTAAGGCATTTCTCCCGGTGGGAACCCTGACCTTTGACAACTTTGTCCAGGTAATTGACCGGGTGAATTTTATGAAGTTCTTTAAGAACTCTGCTGTTGTGGCTGCAATCAATGTCTCTTTGGTAGTCATTGTCAATGCCATGATCGGATATGCCCTGGGACTTCTGGAATTTAAGGGAAAGAACCTGATGATCTCCCTGATCATTGCGCTGTCCATTATTCCTACGGAGGCGGTGATCATCAACCGTTTCATGGTAGCCAATGAACTTCGTATGCTCAACAGCTATGCAGGACTTGCTCTGCCTACCATTGGCTACCCCATGTATATCTTTCTGTATTATAACCATTTTAAAGGGATGCCTAAGGAACTTATGGAAGCGGCTATTGTGGATGGAGAGACTTATGGCGGAATATTCTGGCGTATCATGCTGCCTCTGTCAAAGCCCATCTGCGCCACTGTGACCATTATGGCATTTATCCGTACATGGGGCGATCTTTTGTGGCCCACTCTGGTGACCAGAGATGAAACATACCGGACCCTGCCTTTGGCTTTGCGGGCTCTTTCTACGGACGTATATATTTTCTGGGGACAGATTTTTGCATTTGCCACCTTAATGACCATTCCTGTGTTTATCATTTTCCTCATGTTCCAGAAACAGTTTATCCAGTCTCTGACCATGTCGGGAATCAAGGGTTAGGAGAATTTTATGAAGCTTCAGTATATCGGCACCGGAGCGGCAGAAGGGTTTCCGGGAATGTTCTGCCAGTGTGACGCCTGCCGGCGGGCAAGAGAGGCCGGAGGCCATAATTTAAAGACCAGAAGCTGTGCATTGATTGACGGCCATGTGCTGATGGATTTATCTCCTGACCTGTATGCCCAGTCCTTAAACCTGGGGCTGGAGCTTTCCCGGGTTCAGGATCTGGTTGTAACCCATACTCATAAGGATCATTTTGACTCCTTTTTCCTGGGTCTGAGGGCGAGGGACGGAGCCACCATACTGCCGGATAGAAAAGAAGAGGAAAATTACTTATCCGTATATGGAAGCAGCTTTGTAAAGGCGGCTGTTGACAAGGCCCTGGAGGAAGAGCCTTATGCCAACGATGCCAGAATCCGGTTTGTAAATGTGGAACCGGGAAAATGGTTTCAGGCCGGTAATCTAAGGTTCTGTCCCTTAAAGGCAAACCATAAAAAGGATGAGATGTGCCACATTTATGCGGTGACAGACGGAGCGGCCAGCCTGCTTTATGCCAATGATACGGGAACACTTTCGGAAGAGAGTCTTCAGATGGTCGGCAGCCTTGGCCTGGTTTTTGATGTGGTCAGCATGGACTGCGCAAGGGGAACCTTGCCGGGAGACGGGCATATGGGAATCGAAGAAAACCTGGAGCTTAAGAAACGGCTGGAGCAAATGGGGTGTGCGGGATCAAAAACCCGGTATTATTTAAACCATTTATCCCATATGAGCGGAATCATCCATGATGACCTTCAAAAACTGATGGGACCGGAGGGCTTTACCGTGTCCTATGACGGTATGATCGTTTATATTGGCTGAGAGAGGAGGATGGGAGTATATTTCCTCCTTTTCTATTATCCAAAAAGGAAGTATATGGTAAGATAGTTGGAAAGAAAGGTCCGCTGTTTCCCAGTGAAGGCGGAAAAAGGGTATGTATTATGAAGCTATTGGTGATATCTGATATACACAGCAATATCTGGGCTCTGGAAAAGGTGCTGGAAACAGAACAGAATATTGATTTATTATGCTGTGCAGGGGACCTGGTGGATTATGGAACGGCTCCCCGGGAGGTGATAGACCGCATCGGGCAGTGTGGGTCCAGAGTGGTGGTTCAGGGCAATCATGACCGCCACACGGCTAATACCTGGAGACAGGGAAAGTTCCAGGATGCAGCTCCTGAGGAATATAAATGGGTTCATCACAACTGCCGCAGGCTGGATGAAGACAGAATCAGTTTTCTGGAGCACCTTCCCATTCATCAGACTTTTGAGGCCGATGGTTATGTCTACATGATACAGCATCAGTATGACCACGCCTATGGAACCATTGAAAGCCGGTATCAGTTTGAAGAATTCTGGAAAAAACACGCCGGACAGGAATACGCTGACAGCAAAAAGAGGCGGATGATATTCGGCCATACCCACCGCCCCTGCGTTCACGTTCTGGATCAGGATATGATGTGGCTCAATCCGGGAAGCGTTTCTTACCGCAGGCCCGATGATCCGGAAAAGACCGCTCACTATATGGTCATTGAGGGTGGAGAAATCCGCTTCTGCCGCGTTCCCTATGACAGAAGCCAGCCGTTAAAGGAGGCCAGGGAACTGAACAGGATTCATGGAATGATGGAAACAGAGCTTCAGGATTTCTTCTTCTTTTTCGGTGATGCGAAAACCACAAGAGATCCGCTTCCGGCAGAAGATGAACAATAATTTTTAAGAAAAGGGGAAATAGAGATGATGACTTACCGGCGTTATCCCATGAAGGGAATTGCTAATTTCAGGGACCTGGGAGGATATTCGTGTAACGGCGGCATGACAAAATGGGGGGTATTTTTCCGCAGTACCAGCCTTCATAAAGCAGTGGAGGAGGATGTGGAGGTCATGGAGCGGGTGGGAATTTCCCGTATTCTGGATCTGCGCTATCCTGGGGAGAGGGAAGAAAAGCCGGATGTGCCGGTCAAGGGTGCTGACTGGATGGGAATTTCTCTGCTGGGAACCATACCGGTGGAGGACCTTGATGTCAATGATGAGGAAGAGGATACAAAGACTCTGATCAACATGTACCGTCAGATTATAGCCAGTTCCAGAGCTGAGATAAAGGATTCGGTTCAGGCCATGATTCAGGCTGAGGGTCCGGCCCTGTTCCACTGTGCGGCCGGGAAGGACAGAACCGGGATTTTAGCCATGCTGCTTTTAGGGGCAGTGGGAGTGGGCCGGGAAGACATTATAGCAGATTATGAAATGAGCCACCACTATATCAGAAGCTTTACAGAGGATATTTCCGGATCTCATGGCAGCAATATGCAGAAGCTGCTTGACGAGATTGTGGAGGAATGGGGATCTGTTACAGGGTTCTTACAGGAGTGCGGTATTTCTCAAAAAGAGCTGTCCCGCCTCAATGAAAAATTTGTGATACCCTGTGATATTGGGGAGTAAAGGAATAAGCTTAGAAGGAAAGAGAGGCTTTGAAAGATGGAATTGAAGCAAGCGGTTGAAGCTATTGTAAAAGGCGGGAATTGGAAAGGGCCTGAAATACCGGGAGACATTCCTCACGGAGACATGCCGGGGGATAAGGTTGAAATTGGAGAAGTACATATTAAGAAGGCCAATACTATTTTTCCGGAGCTGTTATTAAAGCTGTCAGAGATGTTAGAAAAACGGAAAACGGAAAAAGTGGTTCTGACCGTATGCGGCGGCTCAGGCGTGGGAAAATCAGAGATCGCTTCCTTGCTGTCTTATTATTTTAATCAGCTTGGTATTGGAAGTTACACCCTTTCGGGAGACAATTATCCCCACAGGATTCCAAAGTATAACGACGCGGAACGGCTTCATATATTTCGGGAATCTGCCCTGAAAGCCATGGTAAAGGCCGGGACCTTTGATGAAGAGAAATTTCAGGTCATCCATCAGTTTCAAAAGGAAGGTGACGATGCCAATACAGCCCATGTTAAGGAATATCCCTGGTATGAGTCCTATTTATCAGGAGGAAGGGAAGGGCTGAGAAGTTACCTTGGAACCGTTAAGGAAATTGCCTTTGATGAAATAGAGGATATTTTAACCCAGTTTAAAAGCGGAAAAGAAGAGATATGGTTAAAGCATATGGGGAGAGAGGATACAGAGCTTTGGTACAGCAAGGTAGATTTCTCTCACATCAATATTTTAATCATTGAATGGACTCATGGAAACAGCAGCAATTATCGGGGAGTGGATATTCCGATTCTGTTAAACAGCACACCGGAGGAGACTTTGGCTCACCGGAGGGCCAGAAACAGGGATGGTGCCACAGACAGCCCATTTACCACTATGGTTTTGGAGTTAGAGCAGGCTATGCTGGAGGCCCAGGCCTCTAAAGCGGCTGTCATCCTTTCCAAAAGCGGGGAATTGCTGTCTTATGGGCAGTATTGCAGACAGATGGAAGAGAGCAAAGGAGGCAGTCATGACCAGTAAGAAGGCCGGAAAGTCCGTTGACAATGGGGTAATGCTCAATGCTTATCCCGACAGTATGGGCGGCACCTTGTCCCATATTGCTGATTTTTTAAAGAAACCGGAGATGGAAGACGTATTCAGTTCCTTTTACATTCTGCCCAGCATTTTCAACACCGACCTGGACCGGGGATTTTCCGTCATTGATTATGGGCTGAATGAGCTGCTGGCAGACAGAAAGGATATGGAGGACTTAAAGAGCTTAGATATTGATCTGAAGCTGGATTTTATCTTAAACCATTCCTCCGTGCTGTCAAAACCCTTTCAGGATATTTTAAAGCACGGGGAAGAATCCAGGTACAGGGATTTCTTTATTGACTGGAACAAGTTCTGGAAAGGCCACGGAACTATGACAGAGGGCGGCTATATCCAGCCTGATGAAGCCCTTATAAAGGACATGTTTTTCCGGAAGCCTGGTCTGCCTATTTTAATGGTGCGCCTGCCTGACGGGAAAAATGTGCCTTACTGGAATACCTTTTATCAAGAAGTCCGGTACAAAGAGGTGGATGCCTGGGATTTGATTCAGGAAATGGAGATTCAGTATGCATCGGCAGAGCAATTGGCAGAGATCGCAAACAAGGCCCTGGAAGAGGGTAAGAAGCCCTCTGAAATTGAGCTGGGAAAATATGAAACATATAAAGCTGGCCTGGTGGAACTGCTGGAATCAAGGCGGAAATACCTTGGACAGATGGATTTGAATATTCAGTCCCCTCTGGTTTGGGAACATTATGACAACACCTTAAAAACTCTTTCTCAATACGGTGCTAAAATCGTGCGTTTGGATGCATTTGCATATGCGCCCAAGGCTCCCGGAGAAAAGAACTTTTTAAATGATCCGGGAACCTGGGATTTACTGAAACGGGTACAGGATTTGGCGGATCAGTACCACGTACAGCTTCTGCCGGAAATACACTCCAGCTACGGAGAAGGGACATTTGAACTGTTGTCTGAAAAAGGGTATATGACCTATGACTTTTTCCTTCCCGGCCTCATCATTCATGCCCTGGAAAGTGGCAGCGGGAAACATCTGGTGCGCTGGGCAAAGGAACTGCGGGAAAAGAAAATCAAAGTGGTAAACATGCTGGGCTGTCACGACGGAATTCCTCTTTTAGACCTAAAGGGCTTGATTCCTGATGAGGAAATTGAGAAATTAATTGAGGCAGTTGTGAGCCGGGGCGGTTTTGTCAAAAACCTTCATGGACAGAAAAATGTCTATTATCAGGTAAATGCCACCTATTACAGCGCTCTTGGGGAAGATGACAAGAAGATGCTGTTTGCAAGGGCACTGCAGTTGTTTATGCCCGGAAAGCCCCAGGTTTGGTATCTGGATCTTTTCGCAGGCAAAAATGATTATGAAGCCGTAAAAAGAGCCGGTGCAGCCGGGCATAAGGAAGTGAACCGCACCAATCTGTCCAGGGGACAGGTGGAAGAGAAGCTGGGACTTGATGTGGTGAAAAAGCAGATTGAAATGCTGCGGTTTAGAAACAGCTTTCCGGCCTTTGGTTTTGATTCGGAAATGGAGATACAGGGTGATGGATCAAGGCTGGAGATTGCATGGAAAAATAACGGGTATGAAGCCAGGTTAAAGGCGGATTTGAAGACCAGCAAATATGAGATGACCGGGACTAATGAGGACGGAATGGTCTGTTTTGAACTTAACTGAGAATTTTCTCCATAAAATATATGGCCTTTCACCGTAAGGTGGAGGGCCTTTTCATTGTTTGCCCAGCGGATATATGGGAAGAAAGAGAATGATTGTTTTTAGAAACAGTTCCAATTACAGCATAATCGTCGGAAAACAATTTAATGCTGTTAAAAAATAGTGGAAACAAGCTCTTAATGAGAAATTTTTTTGTTTATTATGCAATATTGAAATCAAGGGGAAAAACCAATATGATTAATGCAACCTAAGTAGTCGACAAAACTTCAGGGAAACACACTGTTACAATGTGGTGGCACAGATATTTATCTGCTTGCTGCCTTTTTTTATTCTAAAGGAGGATATGCTATGAGACAGGTTGCTATCTATGGAAAAGGCGGAATCGGGAAATCAACAACAACACAGAATTTAACCGCAGGACTTGCAGAAATGGGAAAGCACATTATGATTGTAGGATGTGACCCTAAGGCTGATTCAACCAGATTGGTACTGGGCGGTCTGGCACAGAAAACAGTTCTTGATACTCTTCGTGATGAAGGAGATGACATTGAACTGGAAGCCGTCATGAAGGAAGGCTACGGCGGAATCAAAGGCGTGGAGTCAGGCGGTCCGGAGCCTGGGGTTGGATGTGCAGGACGCGGTATTATCACTTCCATTAACTTACTTGAACAGCTGGGAGCTTATACCGACGACCTGGACTATGTATTTTACGATGTTCTTGGTGACGTTGTGTGCGGCGGTTTCGCAATGCCCATTCGTGAAGGCAAGGCTCGGGAGATTTATATCGTATGTTCCGGCGAGATGATGGCACTTTATGCAGCTAACAATATTTCTAAAGGTATTTCAAAATATGCCAAGTCCGGAGGGGTTCGCCTGGGTGGTCTGATCTGTAACTCCAGAAAGGTAGACAGGGAAGAGGATTTGGTTCAGGCGGTTGCTGCTAAGATAGGAACCCAGATGATTCATTTTGTTCCCCGTGATAATGCTGTACAAAGAGCAGAAATTCGCAAGCGCACCGTTATTGACTTCTCGCCGGAGGAAACTCAGGCAGATGAGTACCGCCAGCTGGCAAGGAAGGTTGACAGCAACGAGATGTTTGTGATTCCAAACCCCATGAAAATTGAGGAGCTGGAAGAAATTCTGATGGAATATGGAGTAATGGACTGATAATCCGCTGAGAGGAGAATGGATATGTTATTAGTGAGAGCGATTGTAAGGCCTGAAAAGTCGGGGTATGTGATGAAAGAAGCGTCAGAGGCCGGATTTCAGGCAGTGACAAAAATGGATGTATATGGGCGGGGCAAGCAGAAGGGTATCCAGGTCGGCGATATTTATTATGATGAAATTCCCAAGGAAATGCTGCTGTTTTTCTGCAATGATGAAGATAAGGATGATCTGGTTAAGGTGATTTTAAGAACAGCCAAAACCGGTGAAGGCAATTTCGGTGACGGACGTATTTTCGTTTCTCCTGTAGATGATGCTTACACCATCAGCAGCGGAAAGCAGGGACTTTGATGCAGTTTTCATGAGAGGAGAAAAGTGATGAAGGAAGTAATGGCGTTTATCCGCACCAACAAGGTAAATGTGACGAAAAAGGCTTTAGCGGAAGGCGGTTTTCCGGCATTCACCTGCAGGCCGGTGTTGGGCAGAGGTAAAAAAAGTATTGATCCCCAGCTTTTATCCATTGTGATCCAGAATGGAGAACTGCCCTTGAATATGTCAGGAGAACATTTGACAGAAGCGTTTCGGCTGATTCCAAAGAGGGTTTTCACTGCCATAGTGGATGACAGTCAAGTGTCAAGCGTTGTGGAAATCCTGATCAAGGCCAATCAAACAGGCAATCCGGGAGACGGCAAAATATTTATTCTTCCGATTAATGAAGCATATACGGTCAGGAGCGGAGAAAAGACGGTAGAGGCTTATTAGGAGGTAAAACCATGGCAAAAGAAAGAGATGAATTATTAGATAAATACTCAGCGAGAGTATTTAAAAACAGAAAGAGTCATATTACCCAGCTGGAATTTGGTGACACACCAGATGAGATTGGGGCTAATACCCGGGCCATTCCGGGAATTGTAACTGCCAGAGGCTGCTGCTATGCAGGATGCAAAGGGGTTGTTGTGGGACCCATGAAGGATTCGGTTGTAATTACCCATGGGCCCATTGGATGTGCATTTTATTCATGGGGTACCAGAAGAAATAAAGCCAAGTCTTCCTATAAGGGAGAACCCAACTTTGTGCCATATTCTTTCTGTACCGACATGAAGGCACCGGATATCGTATTCGGCGGAGAGAAAAAGCTGGAGGCGGGAATTGATGAGATCATGGAGCTGTTCAGTCCCAAATGTATCTTTATCTGTTCCACCTGTCCCATTGGTCTGATCGGTGACGATGTGCAGGCGGTTGCGCGCCGGGTTGAGGAAAAATACGGAATCACGGCAGTGGGGTATTCCTGCGAAGGCTATAAAGGCGTTTCTCAGTCTGCCGGACATCATATAGCCAATAACGGACTGATGCGCTATGTCATCGGAAAAGGCGAAATTGCTCCAAAAACCAAGTACAGCATTAACATCCTGGGCGAGTACAATATCGGCGGTGACGGCTGGGAGCAGGAGCGGATTTTGAAAAAAATAGGGTATGAGATCGTATCAATATTTACCGGAGACGGTTCCTACGAAACCATAAAAAATGCCCATTTGGCAGACTTGAATATTGTTATGTGCCACCGTTCCATTAACTATATTGCAGAAATGATGAAGACAAAATATGGAATCGACTGGCTGAAGGTTAACTTCATCGGTGTGGGAGGGACCTGCAAGTCTCTACGCATGATGGCAGAGTATTTCAATGATCCGGAGCTTACAAAGCGGACGGAGGAAGTAATTGCAGAGGAGCTTGCAGAGATTCAGGAGGATATGGAGTATTACAAGTCCAAGCTGAAGGGCAAGACAGCCGGTATATTCGTAGGGGGCTCCAGATCTCACCATTATCAGCTTTTATTAAGGGATTTTGGCATTGAGACTACTATTGCGGGATATGAGTTTGCACATAGAGATGACTACGAGGGCCGGGAAATTATTCCGCAGATTAAAGCGGACGCTGATTCCAAGAACATTGAAGAAATCACCGTTGAGCGGGAAGAGGGGTATACGGACCGCTATACGGAGGAGGAACTGGATAAACTGCGGGCCTCCCGCGTGGAACTGGATACTTATGACGGAATGATCAAAGATATGAAAAAGGGCCACATGGTAGTGGATGATTACAATATGTTTGAAACTGACCGGCTGATTGAAGCATATAAGCCTGATATCTTCTTTTCCGGTATCAAAGACAAATATGCAATCCAGCATGGAGGCGTAGTTTCCAGACAGATGCATTCTTATGATTATTCAGGCCCTTATGCGGGATTCCGGGGTGCTGTTATTTTCGGCAGAGATGTGACCATGAGCCTGTACACCAATGCCTGGGCGCTGGTAAGTCCGCCATGGAAGACGAAACCCATGCTGGTAGGAAGTTTAGGAGGTGGAAGATAATGCTTGATTTAACTCCAAAAGAAATTATGGAGAAACGCCACATAACCATAAACCCCTGTAAGACATGTGAGCCGGTGGGAGCCATGTTCTGTGCACTGGGTGTGGAAAACTGTATGCCCCACTCCCACGGTTCCCAGGGCTGCTGCTCTTACCACAGAACAGTATTGAGCCGCCATTTCAAAGAGCCGGCTATAGCATCTTCCAGTTCTTTTACAGAGGGAGCCTCCGTATTTGGAGGAAGAAGCAATATTAACACGGCGGTGAAAAATATTTTTGAGCTTTATGATCCTGATATTATTGCCATACATACCACCTGCTTATCGGAGACCATCGGTGATGACGTAGGATCATACATTATGGATATGGAAATCCCCGATGATAAAAAGGTATTGTTTGCCAGTACTCCGTCTTATGAAGGTTCCCATATTCAGGGCTTTTCTAATATGGTCATCGGTTTCATGAGGTACCTGTCGAAAAAGACGGGCACGCCCAATGGTAAAACAGCCATCTTCCCGGGCTGGGTCAATCCGGGGGATGACCGGGAATTAAAAAGAATCGCATCACTGATGGGGGCGGATTATATCTATTTCCCGGATCATGACGGGACCCTGGATCATCCCATGGATAGAAAAAATGAATATTTTCATGCCAAAGCGGGAACCTCCCTGGCGGATATGGAGGCTCTGGGTGACTGCATAAAGCTGATTTCCATGGGAACCTACTGCAGCCAGGAACCGTCGGATTATATGAAGCGGCAGTTTGGTATGCCTTATGCCAATATTCCTCTTCCTGTAGGGGTAGCGCTGACAGACAATTATGTGACAGAGCTTCAGAAGGTGACAAAGCAGGAGGTACCAAAGGTGCTGGAGGATGAGAGAGGACGCCTGGTGGATCTGATGCTGGACTCTCATCAGTATACCCATAAAAAGAAGGCTGCCATTTATGGAGATCCGGATGTGGTCTATGCATTTACGGCTCTTTGCCTGGAGCTGAGCATGTGCCCCAAATATATCATCACCGGCACTCCCAAGGAAGCCTGGGTGAAAGAGATCAAAGCCCTGATGAACCAGTATGGAGTAGATGAGTCAGAGTATGTGGTAAAAGCTGATACGGATTTATTTTACCTGCACCAGCTGATTAAAAATGAAGGCGTGGATCTGCTTCTGGGCTCCAGCTATGGCAAGCAGATCGCCAAGGCGGAAGATATTCCCCTGGTCAGAATGGGATTTCCAGTGCTTGACCGGTACGGAAATCCTATCCAGGCTTCTGTCGGTTATGCAGGCGGAATCCGGTATGTGGAGAAGATCGTAGATGCCATGATGGACCGTCAGGACCGGGATGCGCTGGATGAGGATTTTGATGTTGTTATGTAGATTTTAGTGCCAGATACAATTATGTAGCACCGGGAGGGAAGGTCCCTCCCTGTTGCTGTATCAGAGAGGAGTGGTTGAATGGGAAATATACTGGATGACAGGAAAAGTTCTATTTTGTTTAAAGATGACTGCGGCGGGCCCAAAAGCGGAATCAGCTGTGACAGCGACAGTGTATCAGGTGCGGTATCCCAAAGGGCCTGTGTTTACTGCGGTGCCCGTGTCGTGCTCAATCCGATTACGGATGCGTACCATATCATACATGGCCCAATCGGCTGTTCCAGCTATACATGGGATATTCGGGGTTCTCTGACCAGCGGGGAGGATATCTACCGAAACAGTTTTTCCACAGATTTACAGGAAACGGACATCATCTTCGGCGGAGTGAAAAAACTGGAGGACGCAGTGGATGAACTGATGAAATTCCACCCCGAAGCAAAGCTGATTTTTATCTATGCAACCTGCATTGTGGGCGTAATCGGGGATGATGTGGATGCGGTGTGCCGGCTGAAGTCCGGGCAGTATCAGATTCCGGTGATTCCGGTCAAATCTCCCGGCTTTTCCGGTAATAAATCCACTGGATACCGGATGGCCTGTGATGCGATCATGGAGGTCCTGCGCCCCCACAAGACAGAGGCAAAACAGAAAGCCATTAATATTCTGGGGGATTTTAACCTTGCAGGGGAAATGTGGATCATTAAAAATTATTTTAAGAAGATGGGAATTGAGGTAATCTGCGGATTTACCGGAGATGCCAGCTATGATGATATGGTGAAGGCGCCCGGAGCGTCATTGAACATTGTCCAGTGTGCCGGTTCCAGTACTTATCTGGCACAGCGGATGGAGGAGGAATTTGGAATTCCTTATATGAAAGTCAGTTTCTTTGGTGTGGAAGATACAACATCCTCTCTGATCCGGGTGGCAGAAGCCCTTGGAAATGAGGATGCCAGAGAGAAGGCGGTTCAGTTCTGCAAGGAAGAAACTGAGAAATTGCAGGGCTTTCTGGATAAATATACAAAAAGCTTAAAAGGGAAGAAAGCGGCTATTTATGTAGGGGGCGGATTTAAGGCCATTTCACTGATCCGCCAGTTTGACGTAGTGGGAATTCAGACGGTGCTGGTGGGAACCCAGACAGGGAAAAAAGATGAATACCAGGTCATCGAAAGCCTGGTGGACCGGGATACGGTTATCCTGGATGATGCCAATCCGGCAGAACTTGAGACATTTATGAAGGAAAAAGGGGCGGATATCCTGGTGGGAGGCGTTAAGGAACGCCCGCTGGCCTACAAGCTGGGCGTGGCATTCTGCGATCACAACCATGAGAGAAAACATCCTCTGGCAGGATTCGAAGGGGTTTACAACTTTACGCGGGAGATTAACCGCAGTATGAATAATCCGGTTTGGGAATATGTGAAGGCTCTTTGAAAAGCTGGCAGCGGAAAGGTGGAACAGCCATGAAAAGTGAAGTAAAACCACTTGTAAATATGAATATTAACCCATGTAAGATGTGTATGCCCATGGGAAGTGCAACCGCATTTTACGGAATAAAAAAATGCATGACAATTCTCCATGGCTCACAGGGGTGTGCAACATACATAAGACGCCATATGGCAACTCATTACAATGAGCCGGTGGATATCGCTTCTTCTTCCCTGACAGAGCAGGGAACGGTTTATGGAGGAAGCTCAAATCTGAAAAAAGGGCTGAAAAATCTGATTGAGCTGTATCATCCGGAGGTCATCGGTGTAATGACCACCTGTCTGGCAGAGACAATCGGAGAGGATGTGCCGGGAATCATCGACGGGTTTTATGAAGAAAATCCGGAATACCGAAACATTCATATTATCTCATGTCCATCACCGGGATATGGCGGAAGCCAGTATGAAGGCTATTTTGAAGCGCTGTATTCCATTGTTTCATCCGTGGAGATGGAGGCAGAGAAAAATGACAGAATTAATGTGGTGACGGCTCAGTTGAGCCCGGCGGACACCAGGTATTTAAAGCGGGTGTTCCGGCTGTTCGGACTGAATCCGGTTATTCTGCCGGATATCTCTGACAATCTGGATGGGAGCCATGCAAAAGAGTATCACCGGCTTCCCCAGGGCGGTACCAGCATCGGAGAAATCCGGAAAATGGGCGGAGCCAGGATGACGCTGGAGCTGAGCGGCCTGCCCCATAAACATTCCGTAGGCGGTTTGCTCATGGAAAAGTATGGTGTACCGTGTAAAAAGATGAATCTGCCGGTGGGATTGCGTGATACGGATGCATTTTTAAACGTTTTATCAGAGCTTGCAGGCATACCGGTTCCGGAGGAAATCAGGGCCGGGAGGGGAAGATACCTGGATGCCATGATTGATTCCCACAAATATAATTCTGCCGGGCGGGCCGTAGTATTCGGGGAACCGGATCTGGTGCTTTCCACGGTCCGAATGATGTGTGAAAGCGGTGTTATGCCGGTTGTATGTGCTGCCGGCTCCTCATGTCCGGAGTTAAAGGATATGCTTCTGCCGGAGCTGAAGAAACTGGCTGATATGTACTTTGTAGATGAATATACCGTTATGGACCGGGCGGACTTTAAAGATATCGGACAGATGGCTAAAGCATTCCATGCGAATATAATGGCAGGAAGCTCCGATGGCAGGAGAGTTGCCGAAGAGGAAGAACTGCCGCTCATCCGCCGCGGTTTTCCCATCCATGACCATATAGGCGGACAGCGTCTCAGGATGCTGGGATATGAGGGCAGCATGGAGTATCTGGATGAGATTACCAATGTACTGATTGATACCACAGAGACCACATTCCGTGAACAAATTTATGATACTTATTACAAAGGCTCTTTGATTGATAAGAAAAGTCCTGCCTCCTCTGACGGAACAGAATCCGGGCTGGATATAATACATAAAAAGACAATGGAACACCCCTGCTACAACTGCGGCGCCCATAAACATGCCAGAATTCATCTTCCGGTTGCGCCGGCCTGTAATGTGCAGTGCAATTATTGCGTGAGAAAATTTGACTGCCCAAATGAGAGCCGTCCGGGAGTTACTTCCAAAATTCTGACTCCCATAGAGGCATTTGAACGGTACCGGCTGGTAAAGGAAAAGATGTCTAACCTGACTGTGGCAGGCATCGCAGGGCCTGGTGACGCACTGGCTAACTGGAAAGAAGTCAGTGAAACCTTCCGTCTGATACGGGAATATGATCCTGATGTAACCTTCTGTCTTTCTACAAACGGGCTGCAGCTTCCCGTGTATGCCAAAGAGCTGGCGCAGTTGGGAGTATCTCATGTGACAGTGACACTGAATGCGGTAGATCCCCATATCAGCGGTCAGATATATAAATACATCCGGTTCATGGGACAGAATTATGAAGGGGATGCTGCCGGAGCCATTATGGTGTCTAATCAGCTGTCCGGAATCCGTATGCTGGTGGAAAACCATATCATTGTCAAGATTAATATCGTAACTGTCCGAGGCATAAATGAAGCCCATATTCCGGAAGTTGTAAAAACCGTAAAAGATATGGGATGTTACATTACTAATATCATGCAGTTGATTCCGGTAGAAGGAAGTGCCTTTGAGAACCTGGAGCCGATCTCATCAAAACGGATTCAGGAGATCCGCAAAGAGTGCGAAACCATTATGCCCCAGATGTATCACTGCCAGCATTGCAGGGCAGATGCTGTTGGGACCCTGGATCATGACCAGTCCATTGATTTACGGGGAATCGTGAATCCGGTGCAGGAGACTGTCCCGGACCCGGAAGAAATGAAAAAGCCGGAAAAGACCGCCGTACGTTTCGCAGTGGCCTCCAAAAGCGGTATGATTGTGGATACTCATTTTGGCCATGCAAAGGAATTCTATATTTATGATTATGCAGATGGGGAGGTTCGTTTTATTGGCAGGCGCAGTGTGGACCAGTACTGCAAAGGCGTGGAAGAATGCGGTGAGAAAAAAGATACCATTCAGAAGATTATCACAACCCTGGATGGCTGCAATGGCGTCATCGCCATGCGCATTGGTGCAGAGCCAAAGCGGAAACTGAAGCAGAAAGGGATTATAGCAATCAATACCTATGACATGATTGAGGAGGCAGTAAGAAAAGCAGCATCCAGCATATAAGAAAAGGAGGGGCAGGAGATGGTACAACCGAAATATCATGTGTTTATCTGCACCAGCTGCAGAATCAACGGAACTCAGAAAGGGTTCTGTTTCCAGAAAGGAAGCGTTGACCTGGTACAGACTTTTATGCAGGAGATTGAGGACAGAGAGCTTTCCGGCGACGTAGTTCTTAATAATACCGGATGCTTTGGAATTTGTGACAAAGGGCCTGTGGTTGTGGTTTATCCGGAGGGAGTCTGGTATGGCAGTGTAACCACAGATGATGTAGAACGTATTTTTGATGAGCATTTTGAAGGCGGGAATCCGGTGAAGGATTTAATGATCTGAATTTCCGAAAGGAGGGAAGCCGTATGGTTAGGATTATCGATGCGACGCTGACCATGTTGGATGATTACATGGTCACGGCTGCTCAGGCGCAGCGTTTCCTGGAGCTTCTGCTGGAAATCGGAATTGACGGGGCAGCGGTTTCTCCTGAAATATATAAATTGCTGGGAGGAAAGATACCGGAACGGATGACAGGTTACTTAGAACTGACGGGAATGTCTGCGGAATGTAAGGAGTACCCGGGTGTTCAATATCTCATTTCCACATACTGCAGCGGAAGAGGAAGCTGTATCCGAAATTACCAGATTAATGAACTGGCAGACTTAAAAGGGATTCCCGCAGAGGACCCGGAGAAACGGTTCCGGCTGACCGGCCTGGATGATTTACTGACCTACGAAAGCGAGCGGATTTATGACAGGGCCATGGAGGAGCTGGTAAAGATTGCACCGATTCTGTATCCGGAGAATGCATATTACTGTGCCACGGCCATTGCGGTCAGTTATCTGCAGCGTTTTAATGGCGGCACGGTGATGACTACTTTTACAGGAATCGGCAGCAAAGCAGCTACGGAACAGGTGATTGCAGCCATGCGGGTGATGCAGCGCTATAAACCGAACCAGGACCTTACGGGGCTTAAGAAGCTTCGGCAGCTGTTCGAGGAGATGACCGGTACTGCGGTTGATGACCATGCACCGGTCATAGGGGAACGGATTTTTTACGTAGAGTCCGGGATTCATGTGGATGGAGTTTTAAAAAAGCCTTCCAATTATGAGTCCTATCCTCCGGAAATGGTGGGAGCCCGCCGGGAAATCATTCTGGGAAAGCATTCCGGTAAAGCCTCTGTCCGGTATAAGCTGAAAGCCCTGGGACTGGATGAGGCAGAATATGACAAGGCAAGAATTCTTGGTCAGGTAAAACGCCTTAGTATAAAGAAGGGGAAAGATGTAACCGACCAGGAATTTCTGGAGATTGCAGGGAGGTGCAGGAACAATGCGTAAGGCAGTCAGCATCGTGGATACCACCCTCCGGGACGGGGAGCAGCGTCCGGGAATTACTTTTTCCATTGAGGATAAAATCCGTCTGGCAGGGCTTCTTGACCAGGCTGGAGTCTATGAAATAGAAGCCGGATTTTACGATGCGGGGCTGGAGGGGCGTGATTATATCCGGAGAATTATGGAGAATCGGAAGAAAGCGCTGGTTTCCGTATGGTCTTTGTTAAATCCTGAATGTGTGGAACAGGCTGCCAGGCAGAAGCCGGATCTGATCCATATTGGAACCCCTGTCTCCTATGTCCAGATTTACCACAAACTGAAGAAAAACAAAAAATGGGTGGAAAAGACGCTCCAGGATTGTATACAGGTAGCAAAGGATTATGGCGTGGGCGTAACAGTAGGACTGGAGGACGCTACCAGAGCTGATGTGGCATTTATGAATCATCTGCTCCGGCTGATGGAAAGACAGGGCGTGGAGGCTGTCCGGCTGGCGGATACGGTTGGTATCCTGGCTCCCCAGAGGGCCAGACAGATGGTACGGGAACTGAAGGAAGCAGTTTCCCTTAAAATAGAGATACATGAGCACAATGATTTTGGAATGGCAGCAGCCAATTCCATTGTCATGGCAGCAGCAGGTGCGGATATGGTGGATGCGACACTGTTTGGAATAGGAGAGCGGGCCGGCAACTGTGATCTGTATGAGTTTGTACATGCGGCCGGCAGAAAGTTTGAGCTGGATGTGAAGAAAGCAGATGTGAGACGGGCGGAGATCCTGTTAAAAGAGATAATGGCAGGAGGGAAGAATCATGATACGGCAGATGGTATATGAGGAAACCGGAAGAAAAAAGCTGGCGGAGGGAATCCGGGAACTCTGCAGAGTTCTGGCTTGTGACGGAGCCATCCTGGTGAATGGCTCTTACACCATGTCGGCGGCAGCGGCAGCCAGGCATATGGAAGGCGAAGATCTGTATATGAACCAGGGCATCCGGCTGGCAGCGGGAGCCATAGCAGAAATCAATGCCAGAACCGGCTGCGGTACGAAAGAGGCGGCCTCCATGCTTCTGTCCCAGGTGACAGCCTGTGAGCAGGCGGTGTGTTCCGGCATCAATCCCGTATATCTGTCCAGGGAGATCCGAAAGGCAGCGGATTGGATGGCGGATGCGGCAGAAAAGACAGCGATTCACCAGTGTGCCCATTTGGGGCAGCAGTTAATTGAGATTACAGGAGACGAGGAGCTGGCTGAGATGGTTCTTCAGGCAATGGAGGCAGGCCAGGTGATTATTAAGGATTCCATGCAGGTGAAGACCAGAATGGAAGTTATAAAGGGGATGACAGTCAACGGGCAGCTTCTTGCGGGAAGGGCGGCCACATTAAAGGGGGTAGAGGTGTTGGTTACCAGCCGTAAACTGTCCTCTTTTTCCGATTTGCTTCCTCTGCTGGAGAAGCTGGGAAACCGTCCCCTGTTTTTGGTGGCAGATGAGATTGAAGGGGAAGCCCTGACCTTGTTAAAGACCAATATGGAAAACCGGAGAATCGCTGTCTGGGCCGTAAAAGCACCTGGCATCGGAAAGCGGAAGGAGGATATGCTGGCAGATCTGGCAGTGCTTACCGGAACCAGGGTGTATGGGGAATATGACCTCTTATCATGGAAAGAACTTTCACCGGAAATGCTGGGAATGGCAGATACCATAGAGGCAGCGGCAGCATATTCCGTGGTGGAAGGCAGAACCAGTGAAGCATCTGCCCGGCGTATTGCCGGCATACATGAGCTGATTGAGGACCCGAAAACCAATTTTTATGACCAGCAGGTCTTAAGAGAACGGATTGCCTGGCTGTCCGGCCAGGTACCTGTGATTTATGCAGGGGGTGAGACAACAGTGAAAGTGAAAGAAGAAAAGCTGCGGCTGGAATATGCGGCTGCTTATGCCCAGTCTGTGAAGAAATACGGGATGCTGCGGTCAGGCTTTGCAGATGGAATTTCTGCTGAGACGGCGGCTGAAAAAATCGTTCTGGCAGGAATGAGAAAAAGTCTGTCCGGCAAAGAAGTGAGCGCCGGTCTTTTCGTTCTTCTTCTGCGGAAAATCACCAGTCTGACAGCCATGTGGCTGACCACAGGAGCGGTCATGGTCAGCACCGGCTATGACAGGGAGGATCGTGAACTGATGGAAAGCGGCGTGGATGTAGAAAGGCTCAGGGGCAGTTATGAATATTAAAAACGTCAAATTAAAGCCTGGCTATATATTGAAAGAGTTGGGGGGAGAATTCTGTATTTTTGATGAAAAAGACAGTCAGAGCGGCTCTCTTGACGGCCTGCCTTCCGTCAATGAAACCTGTATTTTTCTTTGGAATAATTTAGAGAGGGGAGCGGCTCTTTCTGATTTGGTTAAACTTCTGGAAGTGAAAAATGGGATTGATGAAGAGGAGGCATGGCTGGAGCTGGAGGAATTTCTGGCAAAGCTGATTAATGGAAATGTAGTGGAAGTAGAGAGGTGATTCTATGGCGAAGATTGCGGTATTTTTAAAAGATGGGAATCTGGCTCCTTTCGTGGAGTGTAACATGGGGTATATCTATGAAAAAGGCAAAGATGGCTGGAGCCTTGCGGATACAGCATCGTTTTCTCCCATACCGGCGGGAACCATCAGAGAGACAAGGCTGGGAATGAAAGGGATTTTGCCTCTTGCGGGAGAAGCAGATGCAATTTGCAGTGGGGAAATCACGGGGATACCTTTTGCTGAATTTGACCGGGCCGGTTACTGTATCTTTTCCGTTGATGCAGTAAATGACCAGACCTTAGATGGAATTCTGGAGGATATTGAAGCCAGTGATGAAAAGAAACGAGTCCGGGAGGAAATCATAAAAAATGCCAGACCGGCAGAGACAGAAGAGCCTGGAATATACGTCCTGGATTTGATTATGCTTCAGAAGGAATGCCCCGAGATATCATCAAAAAAAGCGCTGCGGGAATTTCTTGATACGGTGCCCTTTCTGGAACTTCGTATCGATTGTGCCCATATCCCACCGTGGCTGGAACGGGAGGAACGCTTTGAACTGAAATCCCAGTCCCGTGATGGGGCCGTACATGCGGTTCTGACTAAAAAACAATGCTGACGCGGAGGTAGAAAAGATGCAAAATTATATGTGGCTTGAGAATGGATATCTTCAGACATCCTATGGTGTTTTTGCAGGTGTGGATGCAATCAGCACGTACACAGGCGGAGAAGTGGAAAGTCTGAGACTGTCGGAACGCAATGTAATCGTGACGGAGATTGGAGAGCTGATTCCTGCTTATACGGAAAACAGCCGCCGTAAAAACAAGGCATCGGTAGAATTTGACCGTCAGGGCCTGGTGACCGGAGTGGTGCTGGAAGAAATGCAGGAGGTGCGGACACCAATTGGGGAACTGCCTGCTGAGCGGGTTAAGTTTTATTCTACGGGAGAGCTTTACCGCCTGTTTATCCTGGACGGACAGATCAGCGGATTCTGGTCAGAGACCGATGAACGGGCACTGAATATTCCTTTAAGCTTTCACCTGGGCTTTACTTCTTTTCAGGCGATGTTAAACGGTATCTGTTTTTACCGGGATGGAGGAATCCGCAGCATCACCCTGTTTCCAGGTGAACGTATCGCAGTTGCAACGCCTTTTGGAGAGGCGGAGACCGGTGTGGGCCTTTCCTTATATGAATCGGGTGCACTGCGTTCTGTAGAACCTGCAGAAGCAGTGCTGGTGGAAACGCCCCTGGGACAACTGGCCGCTTATGACCCTGACCAGAATGGACTGAATGCAGACAGTAATTCCCTGGTATTTACAGAAGATGGAAAAACAGGCAGTCTTGTTACCTGTGACAATCTGATTCATGTACAGACGGAAGAAGGGGTTATGGAGACATTTATGCCGAAGGTAAAAACCCATCCATTATATGATGACACGTTCACAGTGTCAGGGCTGCATTTGGAGTTTGATTATGAGAAGGACACGGTAATCATTGATGGCCGTTCATTCAGCCGGTCAGAATGCGGTTTTACAGCAGCCCCCTTTCTAAGGCCCGGTATGCACTGCACGCCGGCAGACTGTGCAAACTGTTCTATTTGCAACAAAGGTTAGGACTGTGCATTAAATACTTATACCATTCGCCTGCTCTTTTTGCCATATATCACAGCGGTTACAATGGAAACAACCACAATCACAGTATTTGCGGCAATGGTTCCCGCCCAAGTCATAGTCATGGTGCCAAAGATGGGGGATGCCGCATTGAACATGGTGTGGAATAATACACACATAAACACACGGCCTTTTCCTGATATTTTATAGATTGCCCCGTTGAAAAAACGAAACGCAATGAGTTGAACTGCAAACATCCAGAAGTTAATGAGTCCTTCTCCGTGATTCGTCCCCGGAATGAAGAAGAGAGGGATATGCCATAAAATCCAAATGAGTCCAACAAAAACAGAAGATAAAACAAAGCCATATTTTTTGTCAAGCTCAGGCTGCAATATGTACATCCAGCCGGCTTCCTCCAAGCCGCCGATAAAAAGATTACCAGGCAGGGCAAGGAAGAACGTATAAAATGGAAGCCCCATTTGTGTGCTGCCTGAAACTGCAAGATGTATCAAAAAATACAATGTAAGCCCTGCAGCAACGTACAAATAGAGAAATATATTATTTTTGACGTAAAAAACAGTTTTCAGCCATTCCTTGAAACCTGCTATTTTATTGTTTTTCTTCAGAACAATATAGGAAGCAATCGCGGGCGACAAAATATAGATTGCAAAAGGAATATTCATCCCAAATTGCTGTAACGAGTGAACCCAATTGTGAACGGAATATCCGAATTGGCCAAGAATAATCAAA
Source organism: Hungatella sp. UBA4396 (assembly GCA_002389905.1). Lineage (GTDB taxonomy): Bacteria > Bacillota > Clostridia > Lachnospirales > Lachnospiraceae > Lacrimispora. The sequence goes on from DGRE01000019.1 coordinate 28,778, forward strand.
GTACCTGATACAAGATAGGCTATGCAAAATGTCAGAATTGTAAATTGTACTATAAATTTTTTGTCTGTCATGATTTCTTCACCTCACATTTTACGGTATGTATTAATTTTGACGGATGGCTGATTTGACTTTTCTTACCTAAAAACTATAACATATGTATAAATCTAAAGCAATAATCGTTCTCCGCTCCTTGACCGTCAGGATTTTTGCCGTAGACTAATGTCCCTGTCAATATTCGGGCTGATATTGACACGTAAAAATAATATGACGTATAAAGATGTTGTGTAAAATGATGAAAAGAAAAAGGATTAAGGGAAATAAAATATAAAAAATGTTGGTAAAATATAAAAAATATGTTGACATAGGTATTTCAAAGTGCTATATATTAATCATAAAGAATAAAAATATTTATACGAGTTTATAAAAAGGAGAAAATAAGTAAATTGAGTAATAAGACGGTTACCAGAGAAGATGTCGCCAGGCTTGCCAATGTATCCCCTACTATTGTGTCTTATGTGCTGAATAATTCCAACTATGTCAGTAAGGAAAAGAGGGAGCAGGTATTAAAAGCGGTCAAGGAGCTGAACTACATACCCAACCAGTTAGCCAGAGGCTTAAGAACCAGCCGTTCTTCTCAATTCATCTTTGTATGCGACAATATACAGGCAGAGCTGTTTGAAGCGGTAGAAAGCCGGTTGTTTGAACACGGATATTATGTGTCCTTAAATTACAGCAGGAATACGGAAGAGTTCTTAAATATGCTTGTCAGCCGGCAGCCGGAAGGAATCTTCATGGCAACCAATGTATTTGAGGCTCAGCAGCTTAATGGAATTGCAGAAAGCGGGATTCCTATTATACTTTATAAAACCAAAAAGTATGAGGACCTCAATCCCAGAATCGTTACAGTTGTGCCGGATTACTACGACGCTGTTAAGAAGTCCATGGATTACCTGATCTTAAAGGGTCATAAAAGGATTGGCCTGATTCCGCCGGTTAAGTATATGACAAAGGGAATCACCGGAAGTGATTTCAGGGTAAAAGCGTATGTAGAGGCTTTGGAGAGAAATGGGATTCCCGTCCATCCGGAGCTGGTGTGCACAAGGACCCAGACCCTGGAGGATATCTATGAAGAGGTGTTTCGCATGGTAGTTTCCTCCGGCAAGGATAAAAAGCCCACTGCCCTGGTAATCGGAAACGATTATCTGGCGGCCCAGGTCATGCAGTATTTAAAGAAACTCAATATAAGAGTGCCTGATGATTTATCCATAATCGGATGTGACAACACACAGATTGCACCGCTTATGGCTCCTGCCCTTACCACAGTTGATGTTTCCAAGGACAGGCTGGCAGAATCTTATGTGGAAAAAATGCTGGCTATGGTTGAGGGAAAGACTGTTGAGGAAGAGTTTGTAGGGGTGAAGCTGATTATCAGGGAAAGCGCCTGATAAAGAAAAAAGCGTGATTAAAAAATGAAAGGAAACCTGAGTTCCTTTTCATTTTACTCAATATTTATTCGAATAAATATTATCATAAATAATATAAAATTATCTGTTTATGTAACAATGTTTACTGCTATAAATATCCACTCTGAAAAGACTGGGTATTATAAATAAAAAAAGAAAAAGAGAGAGGAATCAAAATGAGGAAGAAAAAAATTTATGAAGCTTGTGAGAGACTGCTGACTGTATGCTCCCATTGCAAAGAGGATGAAAACATCTTGATTGTAACCGATGAGGACAGCATGGATATTGGAATGGCTTTGTGGGATGCAGCGGAGCGGTTTCCCAACCGGACCCTGGTTCTGATGAATCCAAGGCAGATGCATGGAGAGGAGCCTACGGATCTGGTTGCAGCGGCAATGTTGAAAGCAGATGTGATCTTTCGGGCAACCACATTTTCCCTTTCCCACAGCACTGCAAGGCGCAAGGCCTGCGAGGCAGGAGCAAGGGATTTAAACTGCTGCGATTATGATCTGGATATGCTGGAGAGAGGCGGATTGTATACAGATTTTGAAGCCAATAAAAAATATGTGGATCAGATGGCAAAGGGGTTTAAGGATGGCGACGTATGCCGCATCACTTCCACCTTGGGAACTGATTACACCTGCAGCATTAAGGGCCATAAAATATTTCCTCAATACGGCATGAGTCATCAGAGGGGACAGACCTCCTCTCCGCCTGATATCGAGTGTGCCACAGGTGCGATTCCGGGAACCGCTTTTGGAAAGGTGGTCATTGACGGGAGCATTACCCATCCGGCTATGGGACTTTTAAAGGAACCAATTACCTTATACATAGAGAACAGCTTCGTAACAAAGCTTGAAGGCGGGGAGGAAGCGAAACGGTTTGAACAGGTTCTGAAAGAAGTGGGAGACCCCCGCATTTACCGCATCGGTGAAATTGGAGTTGGGCTTAACCCGGATGCCAGCCTTTGCGGCAGAATGCTGGAGGATGAGGGTTGTATGGGATATGTCCACGTGGCTTTGGGAAATAACGAAACAGATAATCAGGACTTTTTGCTTCACATTGATATGATGTTTAAAGACCCAACCATTGAAGTAGACGGAAAAGTGATTTTTGACCAGGGAAAAGTTGTCTTTGATTAAGGAGGAAATGAAAATGAATATAAAGGATTATCCCCACGGATTGTTATTTGATGAAAAACTTCAGAAAGAAATTAAGGACAGATTCTGGCATGTGGATTCTGACCCGGAAGCAGGAAAAAGATTATTTTTTGAAAATGCAGGCGGCTCTCTTCGGTTAAAGGCAGTCAACAAGGCGTACCAGGAAGCTGACTCCTTCCCGGACTGCGATTCCAGAAAGCATCCGAGAGCAAAGGCTTTAAGAAAGCTGACTCTCAATGGGTTTGCAGATTTAAGAGTTATGTTCAATGCTCCTAAATATGGCCAGATTATAGCTGAAAAATCTTCTTCCAAGGTCATGTTTGAAATGGTCCGCACAGTTCTTGAAAACGTAAAAGGAAGCAACGTGGTGGTAACAGACTTGGATCACCCCTCTGCTTATGATTCTGCTATGTACTATGGAAAAAAGGCAGGCATGGAAGTGCGGGTTGCCAAGCCAAACAGAAAAACGGGAGGAATTGACGTACAGGAGATTGAGCGTCTGGTGGATAAGGATACGGCTCTGCTGGTCTGCATTTACGCTTCCAACCATACCGGAGCTGTTATGGATATGAAGGCAATTGTCACTGCCGCCAGAGCCATTAAGCCGGATTTGTATATTATTTCTGATGCGGTTCAGCACATCCCTCATGGTCTTGTGGATGTTCAGGATCTGCAGCTTGATGGAATCAATTTCGCAGCCTATAAGATTTTTGGATGCAGAGGATTTGGAGCAGCCTATGTCTCTGACCGCCTTGCTGTCTTAAATCGTCCCGGAATTTTAGGCAACTTAGGTGATCCGTGGGAAATCGGAGGTCCGGCTCCGGCTATGTATGCCGGCGTGAGCGCCATCGTAGATCATGTATGCTGGATCGGAAGCCATTTCATTGACAGCACTGACAGGAGAGCGCTGTATACAGAGGGAATGGAACGGATTGAGATGCATGAAAGGGCATTGCTGTACCGGGCTTTGGAGGGAACTGAGGAAGTTCCGGGAATCCGCCATATTCCTCACGCCAGAGTGGAGTTTGACCGGGAGTCCCTGGAAAACAGAGATTTTATCATGCCTCTGACCTTTGATAACATCAGTTGTCCGGATGCGGTAACGGAATATGTGAAGCGGAATATTATTGTCTATGACAGAAGTGATTCCAATTACTATTCCGTAAGATCCCTTCACCCCTTTGACTTAGAGGGCATTGTCAGGGTATCCCCTCTTCACTGTCATAGTGTGGAAGATATTGACACGTTCTTAAAGGCAACGGCTGAGATTGCCAGGTTATAGGACAGAAGCTTTAAGAACATCCATTCATCAGAATGAAAAAATAAAAAGAAGGAGTTTGTTTATGGGAAAATATTGGAGATCAGCAATGGGGTTTGCTGCAGCCGCAGCAGTATTGGGAATGCTTTCCGGATGCCAGACAGGAACAAAGTCTGCGGATGGAAAGGAAACAGTTACATTAGGGGTTGTAGGTCCTCTTACGGGAAATGCGGCTGCCAGCGGACAGGTACAGGCCAATGCGGTGGAAATGGCAGTGGAAGAGATCAATGCAGCCGGGGGGATTGACGGAAAGTATATGATTAAGCTTGTAAAAGAGGATGATGAGGGAGTTCCTGCCAAATCAGTAACAGTCACTCAAAAGCTGGTAAACCAGAATAACATTGATGTTTTAATCGGAGCTCTTAACAGCTCCTGCACACTGGCTGATATGGAAATCACGGCAGCTAACAAGATACCTCAGATTACTCCATGTTCCAGTGCACAAAGCATTGTAGAGCAGGGAAATGAATTTATTTTCCGGACAACGGCTACGGATACCACACATATAAAGACTCTTCTTCAGTATTTCAGGGATAAAATCAAGGGGAAGAAGGTGGCGGTTTTATATGAATCTTCTGACTTTGGCACAGGTGCCTTCAGCAAGATCCAGGAAATGGCTTCTGAATACGGCGCAGAGGTTGCTGCCAGTGAAATGTATAATTCCGGAGAAAAAGATTTTTCCGTTCATCTGACCAAGATCAAGCAGGCCAATCCTGATGCCATCATCATCTGGGGCTATTACACAGAAGCAGCCTTGATCAGCAAGCAGGCAAAGCAAAATGGAATTGAAGTTCCCCTCATCGGTACGGGCTATAACTCTCCCAAGTTGGTGGAATTAGGCGGAGATGCGGTAAATGGTCTTATTTTCACAACAGCCTTTACAGAGGCCAATCCGGACGAAAAGGTTCAGGCCTTTGACAAAAAGTATAAGGAAATCTACCAGCAGAGCTACGATCAGAATGCGCCTCAGGCATACGATTCCGTATATCTTTGGGCAGATGCGGTAAAGAGAGCGGGGACAGTAGAAGGCCAGGCCGTAAGAGATGCCCTGCTGGCTACCAAGGATTTTGAAGGTGTGGCAGGAATCTATAATTTCTCCCCCAACGGAGAAATGGTCAAGACTCTTATGGTGGTGCAGATTCAGGACGGAAAGCATACGATCATACCCTTGGATTGACAGAGGGCGGATCTGATAAGGAGGGAGTTATGCTATTTCAACAGATTTTAAATGGTCTTACCAATGGCAGTATCTATGCGCTTTTAGCAATAGGAGTCACCATGATTTACAAGTCACTGGGAATGCTGAACTTTGCCCATGGCGATACCATTATGATTTCCGCATTTATCTGTCTGACTCTGATCAATGTGGGAGTTCCTATTCCTATAGCTATTATATTAACGATTTTTGCCGGAGCCTTCATCGGGGCCTGTCTGGAGCGGTTTATTTACAGAAAGCTGGAGTTCAGCTCCTTTACAAACCTTTTGATCGCAACCGTTGGCGTTTCCTACATTATGAAGAATCTGGCAATCGTTATATGGGGTGCAGAGCCACAGGTATTCCCGGCCCTTTTCAGCACCGATCCCATCCATCTGGGGCAGCTTCTGCTTCTGCCCCAGAATATCGGGATCATCAGCGTTGCGCTGGTTTTGGTGGTGATCCTGCAATTGTTCTTTTACAAAACAAAAAAAGGAAAACAAATGAGGGCAGCAGCCAATGACTCGGAAGGTGCTTCCATGCTGGGAATCAATGTAAATCTCTGCCGTCTTCTGACCTTTGGGATCAGTGCGGCCTTTGCCGCAGTTGCAGGCATCTTGCTGTCCCCCATCTTCTACGTCAGTGTGGATATGGGAACCCTGGTAGGCTTAAAGGCATTTTCTGCTGCTATCTTAGGAGGCTTCGGCAATATTGTGGGCGCTATGATCGGGGGATTGATTCTGGGAATTGTAGAGGCTTTGGGGGCCACTTATGCCACAGCCGCTTATAAGGATATCATATCATTTGTCCTGTTATTCCTGTTCCTGTATTTTAAACCCAACGGTCTTCTTGGGAAGCGGATTGAGCAGAAATTGTAGGGGGGTACATAGATGAAAAAGGCAAATAAAATAGGGCTGTCTGCAATCATAGGGGCAGCAATACTGATTCTTCCGTTTTTGCTTCCCAACAACTACATTATACAGATTGTGAATATGATCGGCATTTTTGCCATTGTTGGTACAGGAGTTAATATTCTGACCGGTTACACCGGGCAGTTGTCCCTTGGACAGGCGGCATTTTATGGCATCGGCGCATACACCACTGCGCTTTTAAACACAAAGCTTGGTCTTCCATTTTTAGTAGTTCTCCCCATATCCATTCTGGTGACCGCCCTGTTCGGCGTGGTGCTTGCCATTCCGGCTCTTAAGGTGAGGGGAAGTTATCTGGCTCTTTTGACCATTGGATTTGGTGAGATTGTCAGAATGGTTCTGGTGAACTGGATCAGCCTGACAAACGGTCCCGCAGGAGTGGTGGGGATTGATGCCCCTTCGGTGTTTGGCTTTCGTTTTGATACTTTATTTAAATATTATTACCTCATCGTATTCTTTGTTTTTATCGGAATCATGTATCAGAAATGGCTTATGGATTCCAGAACAGGAAGAGCCTTTAAGGCCATTCGGGACGATGATAAGGTGGCGGAGCTGACCGGAATTAATATTACGGAATACAAGATCCGAGCCTTTGTTTTGTCGGCGGCTTACTCCGCTGTTGCAGGGGTTCTCTATGCCATGATGGTTCACTATGTAAGCCCTGACAGCTTTACCGGCAATGATTCCAACCTGTTTTTATGGACTGCCATTATGGGCGGCATGGGAACGGTCATCGGCCCGGTCATTGGTGCGGTTATTATGAATATTCTTCCGGAAGCTCTGCGCTTTTTGGGGGATTGGAGAATGGTGGTGTATGGAGTCATACTTTTGATGGTTATTATCCGGTATCCCGGAGGAATCACGCCATACGCAGCAAAGCTCCTCCATTATGTGCAGAAAAAGCGCAGGGGAAAGGCAGGTGAATAAGATGGCGGTTTTGGAATTAAAAAATGTGACCAAACGGTTCGGAGGCCTGACTGCGGTTTCCGGTGTGGACTTAAAAATAGAAGAAAACCAGATCTGTTCCCTGATCGGTCCCAATGGAGCGGGAAAAACCACGGTATTTAATCTGATTACAGGTGTATATCAGCTGACTGAGGGAGAGGTTCTGTTTAACGACGTTTCCATCAGTGGACTGCAGCCAAACAGGATTGTGGAAATGGGGATGGCGAGAACGTATCAGAACATCCGCCTGTTTAAGAAAATGAGCGCAATTGAGAATGTCATGACAGGCTTTCACTGCCGGACAAAAGCCGGAATGCTCAATATATTATACAACCGCAAAGGGATGCTGGAAGAGGACCGGGAGGTGAGAAGGAAAAGTGAAGAGCTTCTGGAGTATTTAAAAATCGCTGATTTAAAAGACGAACCTTCCTGCAGCCTTCCTTACGGTCACCAGAGAATCCTGGAAATCGGAAGAGCCCTGGCAACCAGGCCCAAGCTTCTTCTTTTGGATGAGCCGGCAGCCGGTATGAATGCCTCGGAAAAGACGGAGCTGATCCGCACCATACGGGGAATCCGGACTGATTTTGGAATTTCCGTCCTTTTGGTGGAGCACGATATGGATCTGATTATGAACATTTCAGATGATATTACAGTGCTTAACTACGGAGCACGGATTGCCGGCGGCCAGCCGGAAGAGATCCGGAACAATGAAAAGGTAATTGAAGCGTACCTGGGAAGGAGTGAATCATAGTGAGTAAGAATGGAACGGTTTTGGAAGTGTCCGGTTTAAACTCCAGCTATGGGGCGATTAAAGCCATTAAGAATATCAGCCTTCATGTAGACAAGGGAGAGCTGGTTTCCCTTCTTGGGGCCAATGGCGCAGGAAAATCCACTCTTTTAAAATCAATTATCGGTATGGTACATATTGAAAGCGGCTCTGTCAAATACGAAGGGGAAGAAATGGTGGGGAAAAAGTCCCATGAGATCATTCCCAAAGGGATATCCATTGTGCCGGAAGGCCGGAAGATCTTTGCAGATGCCACGGTAATGGAAAATCTGATCCTGGGTTCCTATACCAGGGCTGCAGACAAAGCCCTGGATGAGAAAATACTGGAACAGGTATTTGAATTTTTCCCCCGTCTTTATGAACGGAAAAGCCAGATGGGAGGAACCTTATCCGGCGGAGAACAGCAGATGCTGGCTATCGGCAGGGCTATGATGTCTGATCCTAAGCTTTTGCTGCTTGATGAGCCTTCCATGGGTCTTGCCCCTCTGGTGGTGGAGCAGGTATTTGAAGTTATAAAAAAACTAAAGGAAACCGGGGTCACCATTCTTCTGGTGGAACAGAACGCCAGAATGGCTATTAAGGTCAGTGACCGTTCCTATATGCTGAATACAGGAAGAATCGCAGGAGAGCTCAGCGCCAAAGATGGAGTTGATCAAAATGCATTGCTTGAAGTCTATCTGGGAAAATCAGCAAATGATTAAAGGGGGATGAGAATGAAACTGGAAAATGTTAAATTTGATATTGATACAAAGCTGGTGTTAAATATTGGCGATCCCATGAGAAAGACAAACGCTCCAAGAGCCTATAACAAATTGTTCAGTGAGCTGGATATGAACGCCATCATGCTGCCGGTGGAGATTCCAAAAGGAAAGCTTCCGGAGTTTCTGGAGGCATGTAAAATATTGAAAATCCGCTATTTATGCCCTACTATGCCTCATAAAAAGGACATTATCCCTCTTCTTGACGATGTAGATGAAAGCTCAAGGATATTCCAGTCCGTTAATGCCATCCGCATTGATGAAGACGGAACCAGCCATGGGGTTGGAATGGATGGGAAAGGGGCTTTAAATGCCATCTTAACCAGCGGAATTGACTTGGAAGGCAAGGAAGCGGTTATGCTGGGAAGCGGGAGCATCAGCGGTGTGATTGGCCTGGAACTTTCAAAAAGGGGAATTAAAAAATTGACCATTTTAAACAGGACGGCAGACCAGGCAGAGGAGGTGGCAGGCATTTTAAACCGCCATACCTCAATGGAAACCATTGCCCTGACTTCCACTTCGGAAAATCTGGATGAAGCGGCAAAGCATGCCGGGATTTTCCTTCAGGTGACTCCCCTTGGGATGGCAGGCTATGGTGCAACTCATGAGTATCTGGGCTTCATTGATAAGCTGCCTGAGGAATGTCTTGTCTTTGATGTAATCATTAATCCGGCGGATACACCTGTGATTGAGGCAGCTAAGAAGAGAGGCTTAAGAACCATTCCAGGGCTTAAGATGCTGGCCGGGCAGATGGAGGAAATCTTCCGTTTCATGTTCCAGACAGAGCTCACTCCTGAGAATAAGGAAGCCTGTATTCAGGAATTGTGCCGGTTTTTGGGAGTGAGCGTGGATTAAGGAATGAATCAGTATCTTGATCTGTTTTTGGACATTGGACAGTCCATGCTGGAAGCAGGGGCGGAAATTCACCGGGTGGAGGACACCATCCACCGCCTTTGCCGGGCTTATGATCTGGAGAGGGCAGAGGTCTTTGCCATACGTGCCTTGATTGTGGTCACTGTGAAAGGCGGGACAGGGGAGTCTTTTACAGAATCCAGGAGAATATACCGGGTAGGCATCAATATGGCAAGGCTGGAGGATTTAAATTCTCTGTCCCGTTATATCTGCGGAGAAAAGCCTGATTTGGAGGAAATCTCTCTCCGCTTGAAGGCGTGCCTGGAAAAGAAGGAGCTTCGCAGGTGGGAAACGGCAGCAGGCTATGTTCTGGCAGCTTCAACCTTTGCCTGTTTTTTCGGAGGCAGGTTAGGGGATGGAATTGTGGCCGGAATACTGGGAGGACTGCTGTTTGAGATAGACAGCCGTGTGGGGAGTCAGAATCCCCAGAAGCTGGTTTATACCGCTGCCTGTTCCATGATTCTGGGATTTTGCGGGATGGCATGGGGACTGCTGGTGCCGGAGGCCCGTTCCAGCAAGATTATGATAGGAACGATTATGCTTCTCATACCGGGAATGGCTTTTATGAATTCTGTAAGGGATATGTTAAATAACAATGCCATGACAGGATTTTTCAGTCTGGTGGACGCAGTTTTGACGGCAGGCTCCATTGCGGCAGGATTTGCAGTTCCTTTGATATTGATGGGAGGAAGATAGGTGCCGGATATTTGGTTTCAGACTTTTGCGGCGGCTCTCGGTTCCATGGCTTTTGGAATCGTATATAACGTGAAACGAAAACGGCTTTTGACCGTTGCTTTGGGGGGAGGAATCGGTTGGTTTTTGTATTGCATATTTTTCCGGATATCAGGCAGCGGTTTTATCAGCAATATGGGAGCCTCCATGTTTGCTACGGGTTATTCGGAACTGATGGCCCGCAAACGGAAAGCGCCTGCGGTGGTATTTCTTCTTCCCTGCCTGATTCCGCTGGTGCCGGGAGGAGGACTTTATTATTCTATGAGCTATGCTGTGCTTAAAGATTTTTCCCGGTGCAACGCTTATGCAGTCAGTACCGGGGAGGCGGCATTTGGCATTGCAGCGGGAATTATTATGGTTTCAGCGGCGGTGAGGTTTATTTGCCTGAGATACGTAAAATAAAAAAGAAAGCAGGAAATCAGCTATGAAGGGAATTAAAATTAAAAAACCATGGGATGTGGAATGCGTGGAAATAGAAAAGCCGGTTCCAGGAGAGGGAGAAGCCCTGATTAAGGTAAGGTCTGCCGGAATCTGCGGTTCTGATATCGGTGCTTTTCGGGGAACCAATCCACTGGTGTCCTATCCAAGAGTCATTGGACATGAGATTGCAGGAGAAGTTATTTCCATTCCGGAAAATAATAAAAAAGGGTTGAAAAAGGGAGATCATGTGATCGTAGACCCCTATATGTACTGCGGAACCTGTTATCCATGTTCCATCGGAAGGACCAATTGCTGTACGGATTTAAAGGTGCTGGGAGTTCATGTGGAGGGAGGCATGGCCGAATATTTTACCCACCCTGCGGACATGCTCTGGAAGCTGCCGGAAAGTATGGACTGGGAACTGGCGCCTATGGCGGAACCTCTTACCATTGCCCTTCACGGAATCCACCGGGGCAGGTTAAAAGCCGGAGAGCATGTGGCCATCATCGGGGCAGGTCCTATCGGTATTCTTGCAGCCATGTCTGCCCTTGCCTATGGAGCGGAACCGATCATGATTGATCTTGTGGATGAACGTCTTAAAGAAGCACAGGATATGGGGATAAAGTACGTGATCAATCCAGGAAAAGAGAATACCGAGGAAAAGGTGAGGGAGTATACGGCTGGAAGGATGGCAGAATTGGTCATGGAGTGCTCCGGGTCCAACGGCGCCATAAGGTCTGCCCTGGATCTGGTGGCAAATGCGGGAAGGATTACACTGACCGGCTGGCCTAAAACAGAAACTCCCATTCCCACTGATGTCATAACAAAAAAAGAAATTGATATTTGCGGAGCCCGTACCAGTGCAGGGGAGTTTGAGGAAGCCATCCGCCTCATAGATTCCGGACAGGTGGACGTTGCCAGGATTCTTACGAAAACAGTGGCCCTGGATGAGGCTGCCGGAACAATCCGGGATATTGAAAAAAATCCGGGAAATTATATGAAGGTCAATGTCATCCTTTAAGAAAAAAGGGGTGCTGAGGTCAGGAGGAAATGATGAGAATTCAATATGAAGTGATGAAATCAGAATTTAAAAGAGTCTTGCTGAAATATGGTTTTGATGAAAAGAATGCTTCTGATGCAGCAGAGCTCTTTGCACAAAATTCGCTGGCAGGAGTATATTCCCATGGATTAAACCGTTTTCCCAGGGTTGTGGAATACTTAAAAAAGGGAGAAATTGATCCTAAGGTATCGGCGGATTGCGTTATGGAGATGGGGGCCTTTGAACGCTGGGATGGACATAGAGGGTTTGGCCCTTTAAATGCAAAGAAGGCAATGGACCGGGCTGTGGAGCTGGCAAAGCAGTACGGAATCGGCGTTGTGGCCCTTGGGAATAATAATCACTGGATGAGAGGCGGAAGCTATGGCTGGCAGGCCGCAGACCAGGGCTGCATAGGGATCTGCTGGTCCAACACCCAGCCTAATATGCCGGCCTGGGGCGGTATGGATAAAAAAATAGGAAATAACCCTATCATTATGGCAATTCCAAGAAGCAGCGGAGAGCATGTTGTCATTGATTGTGCGGTGTCTCAGTTTTCTTATGGAAAGATGGAAGACTGCAAGCTGAAAGGGATCCCTCTTCCAGTGCCTGGAGGCTATGACAGCCAGGGGAATTTAACAACCGACCCGGCTGAAATTGAAAAGACCTGGAGGGTGCTTCCCATGGGATATTGGAAGGGAAGCGGCATTTCCATTGCCCTTGATCTGATCGCAACGGTTCTCTCCAATGGGAATTCCGTCCATACCATAGGTACATTCGGTGATGAAGTGGGGCTGACCCAGGTCATGATAGCAATTGATCCTTCAAAGGGCAATACGGTGGAAATGACAGATGAAATCGTAACTGGCATTGTAGAGGATGTAAAGCAGTCAATTCCGGTAAATGTTGGAGGAGAGGTGTATTATCCGGGAGAGATGGAACTTAGGTCTATGAAGGAAAATCTGGAACTGGGAATTCCGGTGGTGGAAGAGAAGTGGAATGAGGTTTTGGCTATGTGATGTGGTGCGGATGAAGCTTTCTGATTCCAATTATATTAATGTTTCCATTGTAACCGGACAACCCTATGCTGTAACAGATTATTGTCCTGAAGTGCTGATTGATTATATAAAACAGATGATTGCGCATTATGGGAGTAATCCTCAAGAGGAAATTGTGAGGCGGATGCGCCAGGAGGTAAAGAGGGCATGAGTTCGTTTCAGGACGTATTAAGGAACATATCTTGTGGAATTATTATGAGAAAGAAAATATTTTGAAAAAGTAAAAGAAAATAGTTGGAGCGGGGTTCTTTTGAACCCCGCTCCATTATCGCATCATGAGAGAAAGCCGTACTCATCGGTCATCATTTGTCAGTAAAAGATGTTCAAATTTTAAAATGCTTTTCTTCTTACCTACGACTGCAATGAGATCGTCAGTGTGCAGCATAAGATCAGGAGAAATTTCCACAATGGTTTCTGTTTCCCGGACGATTGCAATGATATTGAGTCCGAATCGTTTGCGGAAGTCTAACTCCAGAATGCTTTTTCCGGCAAGATTATCTGTAAGTCTCAGTTCTGATATGGAGTATTCGCTGGAAAGGTCAATAAAATCCAGGGCTCTGGGGGCTGTCAGGGAGTTGGCCAGGCGTACGGCCCGGTCCCGTTCCGGGTATACCACCTCTGCACCGATTTTTTGCAGTACCCTGCCATGTTCTGGACTTAGGGCCTTAGCCAGCACTCTGGGAACGCCCAGCTCAATCACATTAAGTGTTGCCAGAATGCTGACTTCCACCTGCTCGCCGATACATACAATAACAGTGCCGCAATTTTGTATTCCCGCTTCTTCCAGAGTGGCCTTATCCAGCCGGGGGGTAATAAACGCCTGCTGGACCTTGTCCTGAATCTGTCTTATCTTGCTCTCGCAGTTATCTAAAACCAGAACCTCTTGTCCGTTTTCAGCCAGTGTTTCAGCAAGAGCAGTTCCAAAACGTCCCAATCCAATTACACCGAAGGTAATGCCCAGTTTATAATCAAACATAATAGTAATCTCCTATCCAATGGTTATTCTCTCTTCCCCATAGGAAAGATTTGATGAAGGCTGATACACCCAGACACATGCCATGGTGAGGGGACCAAGCCGTCCGATAAACATGATCAGACACAGCAGGAATTTGCTGATGTCCTTCAACTGAGGGGTAATGCCTGTAGACAGTCCGACTGTTCCAAAGCCGGAAACAACCTCAAAAAGAATCTGGGAGAAGGAAAGGTCCGGCTCCGTAATGCACAGCAAAAGGGTTATGGTGCATATGGTGAATATGGCCAGGCTTGCTACAATAAAAGCCTTAAAAACACTTTCCTGGGAAATTCTGCGCCGAAAGGCGGTGCAGTCCCGATTCGTGGCGTAAGAAAAAAGGCTTTTTATCAGGGTAAAGGCAGTGGTAGTTTTAATTCCGCCTCCCGTAGAGCCTGGAGATGCCCCCACAAACATCAGAAGAATCATAATAAACTGTCCGGCAGAGGAAAGGCCCCCGATGGAGTAGGTGTTGAAACCTGCAGTTCTGGCGGAAGTGCTTTGAAAAAATGCGCCCAGCCATGTGATATTGTTTGTAAGCTTTAAAAGGACAGTACCTAAAGCCAGAAGAAAAAAAGTCATGGAAAGGACAATTTTCGTGTTCATGGAGAGGTTTGTCCAGGAGCGCTTATTCAGAATTTCCCGAATGGCGTAAAAGCCTAAACCACCGAAGATAATCAATGCGCAGGTTGTTAAATTCAGCAGGACATGATCCTGGTAAGAAGTAAGACTTTGATAGCCTCCTAAAATATCAAAACCAGCATTGTTAAAGGAGGAAACGGAGTGAAAGGCGCTGATACCAAGTGCAGATAAGGGCGGATAGTCCTGGGAAAAAACAACATAGCTGAGAATCAGACCGGCTCCTTCAAAGCAGAGGGTCATCATCACAATAGATTTTATCAGTTTCACAATTCCCTTTAGGGAGCCCAGATTTAAGGATTCCTTTATAAGAACCCGTTCCTTCAGCCCCACTTTCTTGCCTGCCAGTAAAATAAAGGTGACACCCACAGCGCTGATTCCCAATCCTCCAATCTGAATCATCAGTGCCACCACGGTTCTGCCAAAGATACTGAAGGAATCAGCCGTATCCATAACGACCAGCCCGGTTACACAGACGGCACTGGTAGAAGTAAACAATGCATCCAACGGGCGGATTGTAACGCCCGGATTCGCGGAAATGGGCAAAAGCAGTAAAAGGGTTCCTAAAAGGATTACAGAGGCAAAACCAAGGGCCAGAAACCTTTCAGGACTTAACCATTTTGCATTCAAGAATGTCACACTCCTTTGTATTTATTCAGCACAAGCCTATTTTTGCCGTGCATTCGTGTTTTATACTGATTCATAATAGCATTATAACGGGTATGATGTGAGCGTGGTGTGAGAATCATAGTTAGGATGTGAGAAAGCTGTGAGGGAAATACCTTTAGAAATAAGTTTATCTTGTAAATCTTGCTGTTTAGAAGTACAATGACAAAAATATCTATGAATTAACAGGCGGTTTATATATGAAAGCAAAGATGTTTATCAGAAATTATATACCCCGCATAGGGGCAATGCTGCTAATGCTGGGGGCTGCTTCTGTCATTGGGATTGTATTTCTCAGACTGGGGCTCCCGGAGACTAATATTGCCATTGTCTATTTGCTGGCAGTGCTGCTTTCCACCCTTCTCATTCCAAGGTATCTGTTTGGGTTTATTACATCGGTTCTCTCTGCCTTTGCATTTGATTTCCTTTTTATGGAGCCTCATTTTACATTTACAGTCAATGCCTCCAGCTACATTATTACCTTTGTAATCATGGTGGTGACTGCCTTTATTACAAGTACCCTGGTGTCACATACCAAACTAAGTGAACAAAGGGCCCAGGAGAGCGAAGCCGAAACAAAGGCACTTCACCGGCTGACCAAGAGCCTGACCGATGCGGCAGACATCCATGACATAGCAGGGATTGCCGTCCGCGCCATCAGCAGTGTTACCTGTACCAGGGCGGGGTGCTTATGCTTTGATGAAAAGGGAGTGCCGGAACAAACCTTTGTCCAGCAGATATCCCCCGAAAAACAAATCCAGTGCCGGCTCACTGATCCGGAGTCTTTTTTGCAGCAGGTAAAGGGCTCTTCAAAAGGAGCTTTTAAGGGGACGGAGTTTTACGACTGGCCCATTTGCGGCAGGGAAACGACTTTGGGAGTGATAAGGCTGCCCAGGGAAGAAGCTCAGCATTTAAATAAATCTCAGGAGCGGCTGCTTATTTCCATGATAGAGAGCATTGCTCTGGCTATGGACCGCTTCCGGTCCGCCCAGCAGCGTATTAAACTGAGGGAGGAAACAGAGCAGGAGCGGTACCGCAGTAATCTGCTTCATTCCATTTCTCATGATCTGCGAACCCCTCTTTCCGGTATTTTGGGGACTACGGAAATGCTTCTTGACATGACCGGAGAGGGGGACCAGCGGCGGCCTTTGATTGAGGGGATTGGAAGGGATGCAGGATGGCTCTATTCACTGGTCGAAAACATTTTGAGCCTGACCCGGCTCCAGAGCGGAAAGCTGGTTGTGGATAAGCAGATTGAAGCGGTGGAGGAGGTTCTTGCCGGGGCCTTAGGGCAGATATCCCGGCGTTACCCCCAATATGATATTGCAGTCTGTGCGCCGGATGAGCCTTTTTGGGTACCAATGGATGTAAAGCTGATCAGTCAGGTTCTGATCAATCTTTTGGACAATGCGGTAAAGCATACCCAGCCTTCCGGCGAAATCAGCATTTCCGTTATAGAGGATAAGATGAATCATCAGGCCGTATTTTCAGTAAGGGATAACGGCTTGGGAATCAGAGAGAAGGATCTCCCCCACATATTTCAGATGTTCTACACGTCGCCGCCGCCTCATTCCGCTGTCCGGCCAGGGATCGGACTGGGACTTTCTATTTGTGAAACGATTGTCAAAGCGCATGGCGGAACAATCACAGCAAAAAACTGCGCCAATGTTTCAGGCGCAGAATTTACTTTTACACTGCCCTTGGGAGGAATATAAGATGGATCAGTACAGAGAACGAATTCTTATAGTGGAGGATGACAAGCAAATACAGAGTTTTATACAATACTCTCTCCAGACGGCCGGTTTTCCCTGCCTTGCAGTCAGCGCAGGAGAGGAAGCCTTAAGCTGTCTTAGGTCAGGGAGGGTTGACTTAATGCTGCTGGATCTGGGGCTGCCTGATTTTGATGGCATGGAGGTGATCCGCAGTGTGCGTGAATGGTCTGAGATCCCCATTATCGTAGTTTCTGCCAGGGACCAGGACAGGGAAAAGGCGGTTGTACTGGATATGGGAGCTGATGATTACCTGACCAAGCCATTTTCCACCACGGAGCTGCTGGCCCGTATCCGGGTTGCGATCCGCCATTTACACAGACAGGGAGCAGGCGGGGAGCATAGCCGTCAGGTGGGAGATCTGAAAATTGATTTTGAACGGCACTTGACCTATCTTCACGGACAGGAAATTCATTTGACGCCTTTGGAATACAATCTGCTGTCACTGCTTTTTAGAAACATGGGGAAGGTTTTGACAACGAAAAACATTCTAAAGGAGCTTTATGGGGTGAACTACGGAAGTGATACCCAGGCTCTGCGGGCATTGATGGCCGGATTGAGAAGAAAAATTGAGGCAAATCCCTCAAAGCCTCGGTACATTATGACAGAAATAGGGGTTGGTTACCGGCTGGTGGATGAGTAATGCAGTAAAAACAGGGGTATTTTATAAGGTGCTGTTTCTCCGTATTTATATGGCAGAAACAGCACTTTTGCGTAAAGGGGCCGGCTGTCCCGTCTTCTTCCATATATTGACACAGCAAAGAAAGAGTACTATGATAGTAACCATCTATCTTATTGCGAAAGATTCCCATAAAAGGCAATGACTCCCTGAGATCAAGCCATAGGGAATGCAAATATGGAAGGCGGCGATGTAGGACAATGAATGAAGTGATTTTACAGTTGGAGCAGGTTGCCAAAAGCTTTGGCAAAAACCAGGTGCTTCAAGGCATTGATCTGGAAATATACAGCGGAGAATTTATCACACTGCTGGGGCCTTCCGGGTGCGGAAAGACCACAACCCTGCGGATTATCTCCGGTCTGGAAATGCCGGATCAGGGACGTGTGCTGGTGGGAGGACGGGATGTGACGTGGGCAGAGCCTAATAAGCGGGATGTCAATACGGTATTTCAAAATTACGCCCTGTTCCCTCATATGACGGTAGAGGAAAACATAGGATATAGTCTGCGCCTGAAACGGGTAAAGAAACCGGAAATCAGCCGGGAGGTGGAAAAGGCATTATCTCTTGTGCAGCTGGAAGGCTATGAAAAGCGCATGCCTAACGAGCTTTCCGGGGGACAAAGGCAGAGGGTAGCCATTGCAAGGGCCATTGTCAACCGCCCCCGCATTCTTTTGCTGGATGAGCCATTGGGGGCTTTGGACCTTCAATTGCGCCGCCAGATGCAAAGCGAGCTGAAACGGCTGCAAAAACAGCTTGGAATTACCTTTATTTACATCACCCACGATCAGGAGGAGGCCCTCAATATGTCCGACCGTATTGTTGTCATGAGGGAAGGGCAGTTTGAGCAGATCGGTGCTCCTGATGAAATATACAGCACGCCTAAAACCAGCTTTGTGGCAGGTTTTGTAGGCAGTGCCAACATCCTGAGGGGGCGGATTGAGAAGGTAGAAGAGGATGAGGTCTTCATCAGACATAAAAACGGAAGCTTTTCCATCCAGCGCCGGGGAGCCGGCGTAAGGCCCGGTCAGAAGGTAAATGCAGCCGTCCGCGGCGAGCAGGTGAACATACAAAAAGCAGAAAAAGGCAGCTCCCACGGTCTTGCAGGCACAGTGTTAGAGAAAAACCTTGCTGGCGGCATGCTGCGCATTCTGGTATCCCTGGATAACGGGGAAGAAATGGTCGTGAGCCGGTGCGGAATTAAGGCTGATGTGGAGGCAGGAGATAAAGTCTGGCTGGATTGGGAGGCAGAGCACGGGGCCCTGATTGATCTGGAGGAGAGCTTATGAGAGGTAAGGTGAAGCTTCAATCTGTTCTGGCTCTTTTGCCTGTTTATATCACCACCCTGGTCTTTGTGGCAGGCCCGCTGGCCTATATGGTGGCCCTCAGCTTTTTAAGCCGCTCAGAGACCTGGGGCGTGGAAAACACCCTGACTCTGCGCAATTACATCAATATTCTGGAGCCTGTATACCTAGGAACCATACGCCAGTCCCTTAAATTAGCCTTTCTCTGCACCGCTCTCATTGCCCTCATCGGATATCCCTTCGGTTACTTTATGGCAAGGCTGCCTGAGAGACAGCGCAGGGTAGTTTCCTTTTTCCTCATCATTCCCATGTGGACCAGTTCCCTGATGCGTCTGTACGGCTGGATTATTATTTTCCGTGCCGGGGGAGTGCTGGACGGAATTTTTATGAAAGCAGGGGTAATACAGGATTCCCTGAAGCTGCTCTATACTTATCCCGCCGTGGTGACGGGCATGGTATATGTGCTCTTGCCCTTTATGATCTATTCCGTATATTCCAATGCGGAAAAAATGGACTGGAATCTGGTGGAGGCAGCCAGGGACTTGGGTGCCGGCAGAATGCAGGCATTTCTCACCATTACCTTCAGGCTCACCATGCCCGGCCTGCTTTCCGGTGTTGTGCTGACCTTTATTCCCTCCATGGGCCTGTTTTTTGTGGCTGATATTTTAGGGGGAAATAAAGTGGTACTGGTGGGAAGCGTGATTCAGGAGCAGCTGATGAAAGCCCATAACTGGCCCTTTGCAGCGGCATTTTCCGTGGTGCTCATGGTTCTTACCAGCCTGCTTATTTACCTTTACCGCCGCATAACCAAGGTAAAGGATCTGGAGGGCCTTGTATGATATGTTATAAATGTACAGAAGGGAGGATGACATGAAACAGAAAAGACCAGGCCTGTTTCCCGGCTTGTATTTGGCAGTGATCCTGATTCTTACATATATCCCTTTGCTGCTGGTCATTCTCTATTCCTTTAATGCCAGCCGTATCAGCTCCGTATGGGGAGGTTTTTCCCTTAGCTGGTATAGGGAGCTTTTCCGGGACCGTTCCATCTTTGAGGCTTTGCGTAACAGTGTTGTTTTAGCCGCCGCCAGCAGCTTATGTGCGGCAGCCATCGGAACCCTGGGGGCAGCAGGCATGGCCAGAACCGCCTGCCGTTTCAACGGTCCGGTGGAATATCTTTCCACACTGCCTATTATGATTCCTGAAATCATTCTGGGTATGGTGTTTCTGGTGTTCTTTTCCCTGATCGGACTGCCATTTGGCATGACTTCCCTGATTATCGGCCATACGGTTTTCTGCATTCCCTATGTATTTACCATGGTAAAGGCCCGGCTGGCCGGAATGGATAAAAGCTATGTGGAAGCTGCCAGGGATTTGGGAGCAGGGGATATGCGGGCTTTTTGGGACATTACCTTCCCTCTTTTGCGGCCCGCCATTGTGTCAGGTATGCTGATTTCCTTTGCCATGAGCATGGATGATGTGATCATCAGCATGTTTCTCACCAATGTGAACACCAATACGCTGCCCATTAAGATATATACCCAGTTAAAGACAGGCGTGACCCCCAAGACTAACGCCTTATGTGCCCTGATGTTTGGCTTTACTCTGCTTTTAGGGCTCCTTTCCATGTGGATCGGAAGAAAGCGGAAGGACCAAATCTGAAACCGGGAAATGAAATATAGAAAAAAGGAGAGTGTTACTATGAAAAAATCTATGATAAAAATTGCTTCCTCTTTGCTGCTTGCCAGCCTTCTTACGGGCTGCGGCTCTTCCAATGGCTCCGGCCAGAGTGCCGGTCAGCCTCAAAAGGAGGCAGGACAGTTAAACCTCTATACCTGGGAGGGAATGTTTCCCCAGGAGGTGTTAGACGGATTTGAAAAGGAGACAGGAATCAAGATCAATTATTCCAATTACGATTTTGGTGAAACCATGCTCACCAAGCTTCAGGCAGCAAAGGGCGGTGAATACGACCTTGTGATCACCGATGACTATATTGTGGAAACGGTCATTGCCGAGGGGCTGGCCCAGAAGCTGGATAAGAGCAAGCTCCCCAGCATCGGCAATGTAAACCCCATTTTCCAGGGACAGTTCTTTGATCCCAGCGATGAATATACTGTGCCTTACGGTGCCGGTGTGCAGACTATTGTATACAATCCGGCGGCTGTTGACCTTCCCATTGCCGGATATGCCGATTTATGGGATTCTTCTTTAAAGGACAGCTTAGGAATTGTAGCAAATTACCGGGTTATCAACGGCATGGCTCTCAAGGTTCTGGGTGAAAGCTATAATACAGAGGATATGGATAAAATCCAGGCAGCAGGAGATAAGCTTCTGGAGCTGGCGCCAAATATCCGCCTGATCAAGGATGATAATCTCCAGGATGACCTGATTTCCGGAGAAGTCAATGCAGCCATTATGTACACCTCTCAGGTGACCCAGGCCAAGATGGCAAATCCTGAGCTGGAAGTGGTATTTCCGACAGAAGGAATCGGCCTTGGAATCATGCCGGCATTTATTCCCTCCCAGGCACCTAACCCGGATGCGGCCTACAGCTTCCTGGAATATGTGCTCAAGCCTGAAAATGCGGCTAAATGCTTTGAGTGGCTGGGATATTACAGCACCAACAAGGCTGCCGACGGACTCATTGCCGAGGAATACCGGGATTTCCTCACCCTTCCTGCTGATTTCAGCGGTGATACGGAAATGATCCAGAATATCAGCTCAGAAGCCCAGGATCTTCATGCCAAGATCTGGACTGAGTTTAAAACTGCCTGCGGACAATAAAACAATCAAATGCAGGCAGCCCGAATTTTTCACGGAGGACCCATGGAAAACTGGAAAGCAAAATTTATATTTCTGGGGATTGGGCAGGCGGTATCCATGCTGACCAGCTCAATCCTCCAAATATCAATCGTATGGTATTTAACTCAAAAAACAGGCTCGCCTGCCATTGTGACCATGTCCACCCTGGCCGGATACCTGCCCAGGGCTGTATTAGGGCTCTTTACAGGAACCTTCATTGACCGGTTCAATCGAAAAAAGATTATTATGTTCTCCGATCTCATCATTGCCCTGGCGGCCTTATCCCTTGGCTTTGTGGCTTTTTTGGGAGAGATTCCAGTGTGGCTTATCTTTGTCATGCTGTGTGTCCGTTCCATGGGTGCGGCGTTTCATACCCCATCCTTTAATGCAGTGGTTCCCTCCATTGTTCCCAAGGAACAATTGGCCCGCTGTGCAGGCATTACCCAGGGATTTGAATCTGTATCCCTCATACTCAGCCCTGCCATAGCCGCTGTACTGTTTGGCCTGTGGGATTTAAGCTCCATCATATTTTTAGATGTGGTGGGAGCGCTGATTGCCATTTCCATTGTATGGATTCTTCCCATACCGGGCCATGGAGGAGCCGAAGAGGGCAAGTCCCTGCACATCTGGCAGGATACAAAGGAAGGGTTTGAGGTCCTTCGCAGGCAAAAGGGATTGATGGCGATTATGGTCATCAGCACCATGTATGCATTTATTTACTTCCCCATTGGTTCCCTGTATCCTCTAATTACCATGACTTACTTTGGAGGAACTGTGGCAGAGTCCAGTGTGGTGGAAATCATCTTTTCCGGCGGAACCCTGGTGGGGGCCCTCATCCTTGGAATCGTGGGAAATAAGGTGAATAAGGTCTACGCAATCACCGCATCCATCGGTATTTACGGGGTGGGAGTCATGCTGTCCGGCTTGCTGCCTCCCAGCGGTTTAAAACTGTTTGTTATACTGTCAGGCATTATGGGCTTTACCCTTCCCTTTTTCTATGGGCTTCGGACTGCCATTTTTCAAAGCAGCGTGCCGGGAGAATATTTAGGAAGAGTCCTTTCCCTGGCCTACAGCGTAAGTCTGTTTGCCGCTCCCTTAGGGCTTTTGCTTGGAGGAACCGTTTCTGAATTGATAGGAGTCAATTACTGCTTTTTTATCTGCGGCATTCTGTCTATAGGACTTGCGTCTGCTATGATGATCACCCCTTCTGTGCGAAGCATCAGGGTGTGATTAAAAAATCTCCAGCCAACAGGAGCAATAATCCTGCAGGCTGGAGATTTTTTGATTAAGGGAAGTTTCTGTCAAATTTGCAGCAGGTCTTTACACAAAATTTATAGTGCCTTGGTTTCAACTTTACATTGAATCTGTATAATAAAAATTGGAATTAATAAAAAATGGAGGGACACCGATGTTAAAAAAATTGAAATCAGCAAAGAAAGCAACCGTACTTTTATTTAGCACAGCATTGGTAACATCGACTCTTGGGGCATGTTCAGCCAGCCAGGTTTCACAGACGCAGCCGCAGACAACCCAGACGCAGGTACAGTCAACCCAGCCAGAAGGCATAGACGAGCAGGAAACAAAAGAACCTAAATACATCTTTATGTTTATTGGCGACGGAATGTCCGCCGTACAAGTGAATTCCGCCCAAATCTACGGGGGAACCAATAAGCATAATCAAATGGCCTTGGATAAAATGAACTTCCAGGGATTTGAGGCAGTGGGTTATCAGACTACTCAGGATGCTACTTCCTTTGCCCCGGACTCCGCTTCCACAGCCACATCTCTCTCTTCGGGCTTTAAGACCTGGAGCGGTACCATTGGTTTAAAGCCGGTGGGAGATAAAACTGGCAACAAGCCGGAAAACGTTGACGGCAGCCAGATTCCCCAGACCATCGCAGAAAGACTGAAAGCTGAAAAAGGCATGAAGATCGGCATTATCTCCACCGTAACCATTAATCATGCCACTCCGGCGGCCTACTATGCTCATGTGCCTTCCAGAAACGATTATTATGGAATCGCAATGCAAATGGCAGATTCCGGCTTCGATTATTTTGGCGGCGGAACAATCAGCCAGCCTACCGGTAAAGAGAAGGATCAAAAGGATGCCTATGAGATACTGAAAGAAAAGGGTTATCAGGTGGCACAGACAAAGGAAGATATTCTGGCTCTGGACAACAGCTCCGGGAAGGTCTATGCGGTGACACCTGAGGTGCAGGACAGCGGTGCCATGCCCTATGCCATTGACAGTAAAGACGGTGAGCTGGTCTTAGCCGATTTTGTGAGAAAGGGCATCGACGTGCTGGATAATGAAAAGGGCTTCTTCATGATGGCGGAATCAGGCAAGATTGACTGGGCCGGTCATGCCAATGATGCCAAAGCCAATATTGGTGATGTACTGGCCCTGGAGGAAGCAGTTCAGGTAGCCATTGATTTTGCAAAGGAGCATCCGGAAGAGACGCTGATCATCGTAACCGGAGACCATGAGACAGGCGGAATGACCATCGGTCAGGCGACCACCAATTACGACACAGCATTTCATTTGTTGGAGAACCAGAAGATGTCCTATGTGGCCTTCGATGATCTTGTCAATGAGATGATTGCTGCAAACCCTGATTTAACCTTTTCCGATATCCTGCCGGTAATCACGGAGAATTTTGGCCTTGTCAATGGGACTCTGAAGGGAGATATCAGCCGATCCGGAGAGCCCAGCTATATGACACTGGAATTGTCAGACTGGGAAATGGAGAGGCTGGAAAAAGCCTTTGAAGAAACCGTGGCGGAGAATCCTACTGACAGCGAGGAGTCTGATCTGCTTTATGGCGGCTACAATCCTCTTTCGGTCACGCTGACCCATATTCTCAATAATAAAGCGGGTATTGGCTGGACCTCCTATTTCCATACGGGCGTTCCGGTGCCGGTCTATGCTGCGGGAACAGGCGCACAGCTGTTCAATGGTGCATATGAAAACACAGAGGTATATGACAAGCTGGTGGCAATTACCGGACTGAAATAAACGTTCTGAAATAACAGCGCCAAAACAGGGGTGAAAACTTTTTCAGCCCTGTTTTGCAATTTATAAAAGGAGTATGTCTTGAACAAGCTATTACATCACATTAACCGCAGGGAAGCCGTTTTTATCACGGTACTTTTGATCCTTTCGGCGGTTCTGATTCTTATGCCCACAGGATTTCAGAAGCAAGAATACCGTTTTACTGAAGGAGTACGGGCCAAAGTAATCTCTGTCAACAATATGGGGATACATAGCTCGGGAATTTTAAAAATAGGTGATCAAAGTGCTGTCATTGAGATAGAAACCGGTTCCCGTAAAGGGGAACGGGTACAGGCTAATAATATGCTCGCCGGCAGTCTGACGGTGGACAAGTTATTTCAAGAGGGAGACAAGGCCTGGGCATTGATTGGATTTGATGAAGCCGGGGAAATTAATTTTGCAAATTTGATCGATCATTATCGTGTGGATAAGGAGATTCTCTTAGTCTGCTGCTTTGCTCTTGTGATGATTCTGTTTTCCGGCTATACCGGTGTACGCACACTGCTCTCCTTTGGATTTGCCCTGCTCAGTATCTGGAAAGTTCTCATCCCATCCCTGCTTCGGGGCTATCCTCCGCTGCTGGCTGCCTTAGCAGTAGGTAATGTGCTGACCGTTTTCACTCTTCTGTTAGTGGCTGGTTTTACAAAAAAAGCATATGCCGCCATTATAAGCGCTATGACCTGTTCCCTGGCCACCTGTCTTCTAGCAATAGTTTTTGGAGGAAGTTTTCAGATCCACGGAGCCGTTATGGAGGGAGCCGAATCTCTGCTATATGCGGGTTTCATGAATTTGGATCTGACCTCTATCTTTCAGGCAGGTATTTACCTTGCCAGTACCGGAGCTATCCTGGATCTGGCCATCGATATTTCCTCGGCCTTAGAGGAAATCATGAAAAACAGCCCGGGTATTTCCCGGGCTGGACTGATAAAATCAGGACTGACAATTGGAAAATCTGTAGTTGGCAGCCAGACCACAACGCTGCTGTTTGCGTATATGGGAGGCTATATCACGGTTATGATGGTGTATATGGCCCAGGGAACGCCGCTGATGAACATTCTTAATTCAAAACCCATAGCGGCCGAAATCCTGCATACCTTCGTGGGGTGTATCGGACTTGTTTTGGTGTCCCCGCTCACATCACTAATTTCCGGGTTTATGTTTTGTAAGAAGGAGAAGTAATCGGCTTCTTGCCAATTACTTCTCCTTCGTCTTTTTATTGGCAAAGGGCTTTGGCAACCTCTGCGGCATTGTTAAAGTCTTCCTCTTCCGGATTCCACATGCATTTGGCTTCCGTCTCTGCCACTGAAAATCCAGCTTCTGTCAGTTTCTCACGAAGAACCTTAGTGCCTTCCCCGCTCCAGCCGTAGCAGCCGAACACAGCCGCTTTCTTTCCTTTATACTTCAACTCCTTCAGGAAATCCAGCCAGCCTCCCACAGATGAGAGGATGCTGCCGCCTACCGTGGGAGATCCAAGAGCGATGGCCTTTGACTTAAAGACCTCTGTCATAATATCGTTCTTATTTGTCTTGGAAATGTTGAAAATCTTCACTCTGGTTTCCGGTGATATCTGTGAGATTTCAGCGCTGATTTTATGGGCCAGCTGTTTTGTCCCATCCCACATGGTATCATAGACCACAGTAATCTGATCCTCCTGATAATTCTGGGACCACTCGTAATATTTTTCCACGATCCGTAATGGATTTTCTCTCCAGATAGAGCCATGGCTGGTGGCAATGATATCGATTGGCAGATTCAGTCCCTGTATTTCTTCGATTTTCTTCTTTACAAGAGGAGAGAAGGGAGTCAGGATGTTGGCATAATACTTAAGAGCCTCTTCCCAAAGCTTGCACTGGTCGGCTTTGTCATTAAACAATTCTTCTACGGCAAAATGCTGTCCAAAGGCATCATTGGAAAATAAGATGTTATCCCCTGTGAGATACGTTGCCATGCTGTCAGGCCAGTGAAGCATTCTCATTTCAACAAAGACCAGCTTTTTGCCGTTTCCGATATCAATGGAATCTCCTGTTTTTACCACCTGATAATTCCATTCCGGATGGTGGTACTGTCCTGTCAGGGATTTCACTCCGTTTGCCGTACAGTAGATGGGAGTGCCCGGTATTTTCTCCATCAATGCAGGAAGAGAACCGCTGTGATCCACCTCTCCGTGGTTTGCAACGATGAAGTCGATTTCCTTTAAATCAATCTCTTTTTCCAGATTGTCAATGAATTCTGTGGAGTGAGGCTTCCATACCGTGTCAATGAGGACGGTCTTTTCTTCCTTTATTAAGTAAGCATTCTGGCTGGAACCGTTGTTGATGGAATAATCCGCTCCATGGAAGGATTCCAGCTCCCAGTCCATAAATCCAACCCAGTAAACATTATTTTTAACAAGTTTCTTCATCTTTCTATTCCTCCTCGTATTTTTGAAATAATAGTGAATTTTCTGTAAATATATGAATGTATATATCCTTTACCAGCTGGTGAAGCTTTTGAAAAAGCAGGTGATAAGAGGCACAACCGTCCTCGGGCGGAGTAAAATCATTGGTGCAGGCTGTGATTTCCTTGATCAGGTTTCCGGCTGCATCATGTTCATCCTCCAATTCTTTCACATATCCGCTGTTTCCCTTGCTCAAATAGCTTTCCTTCATATAAGGAAAGATCAGCTTTTCTTCTTTTGCAAAATGCTCCTGAAGCTCTTTTCTCAAGTCTGAAAAAAGTCCGTGAAGGGGAACCACTTGCTCTTGATGGTGTTCGTAATGGGCCAGAAGAACCCGGTTCATCAGCTCATCACATTCTGCCAGAAGATCCCTTTCCTTTGTGTGATGGGTGTCTATAATATAATCGATCAATTCAGGGACATTCATTTTTTCCAGCCGTTCCATGGGAAGAACCTGTCCGTTATCTGTCTCACCGGCTGTTTTGACAAGTTTTTTATTGAGCAGATCAATAAAGCTTTTGGAGTCAATTCCAAGCTCCTGTATGGCATCTTCTAAAAAGTCTTTTCCTCCGCAGCAGTAATCGATATGAAAATCATTGAAAATTTCCACTGCTTTTGGATAGGCCTTAACTACATCGGTGATTCTCATTTTATTTGTAATCATAATTTATCCTCCTCAAACCCCTGATATATTCAGAACTATCTGTTCTGTTTGTAAGGCCAGTATACCTGGATCAGAGGAGAAAAAATGTGATCTGAATCATTATTTTAGACTTTTTTGAAAATTTTCAGCTTCCATTTTCAAATATACTTCTTAAAACATCCTTATTCTGAATGAGAATCACCTTGTTTCCCTTCAGTTCAATGGCCCCGTCCGCCCGGAGCTCTCCCAGCTTCCGGCTGATGGTCTCCCTTCTGATGTTGATATAGGCGGCAATGTCATCCCTGGTCAGTTCAATGGTTTCCCCCTTGATCCGGCTGCTGCGGAATAAGAGAAAGCCGGCGATCCTGGCCTTTGCATCGTTGATGGATAATAGCTGGGTCAGCTCATTAGCCAGGGAAAGCTTTTCTCCTACCACCTTTAGCATTTTAATCCCGATTTCAGGTTTTTTCAAAATCAGGTCCTGGATATCGGACAGGGAGATGAGACAGACTCCGCTTTCTTCCAGAGCAATAGCATTTGCCTCCAGATCCTTTCCTCCGAATATATTCTGCTCTCCATAGATGTCCCCTTCTGTCAGTATGTCCAGAACATACTCCTTTCCTTCCAGGGAATAGTGATTAATTTTGATTTTTCCATACCGGATGATCATAATTTTCTCCGCAGGGTCGTTTTCATGTAAAATGACATCCCCTTTTCTGTAATCCAGATGAAGGGCTCTGGATATCAATGTTTTCTGTTCTTCGATGGAAAGAGGCTGAAAAAGAGGGATTCTGGAGGTGCATAATCGGTTACAGCAGTTGCAGTGGTGTTCCATGGGTTTCCTTTCCGGTTTTTATCAGAAATACAGAAAAACGGATTCCGGAGACCCGCTTTTCGCATCATAATCAGTGTCTGTTGCTAAAAATTATACCGGACACAGATACATTTTTCAACCGGTTTTGTGACGTTCTGACAGAAAATGATAACAAGGAAGTCCGGAACATTGATTTACAATATTGACACTATGGCAAAAACAGAATACAATCAATGTAATTATGAATCTGATTCGTATATATAAACTTTTGGAGGTATGAGATGAATCGAACCGTGGAGCGCACATTTATGATTTTGCAGTTGATCGCCGGCAGGAAAAGGGGAATCACTCTGCAGGAGATCACAAATGAAATGGGGATGGCCAAGAGCAGCGTTTTTGTCATTGTTCAGTCATTATTGGAACTGAACTACATTACAACACTTCGGGACAATGATAAAAAGTATTGCCTGGGGATCGAGACTTTTTCTTTGGGCATGAAATATGTAGATGAAATGAGCCTGATACAGGAATGTACTGTGAATCTGCAGCCAATAGCTGAAAAGTATAACAAGACCGCTTTTGTGGCAGTTTTAAATGGGACCAAGATCGTATACGTACATAAATACGTGGCCCAGAACGCCAGACTGGCTTCCTGTGCCATCGGAACCAGAAAGGATGCTCATGCAACCTCTCTTGGAAAGGCAATTCTGGCATTTTTACCAAAGGAAGAGCAGAGCGCAGTTTTAGATAAGATTGACTTTAAGCCCTTAACTGATTACACCATCACTTCCAAGGAAATGCTGCTGGAAGAATTGAGAAAAACCAAGGAACGTGGATATTCTCTGGACCAGAGGGAGTTAGAGAATATAACAAGCTGCTGCGGAGCCCCTGTTTTTGACTATACGGGAAGAGTGATAGCGGCTGTCTCCTTATCAGATATCTACAATGAAGCCATTGATAATGAGCAGGTTGCCAAAGAACTGAAAGAAGTAGCCATGCACATATCAAAAAATTTGGGATACAATCCCCACCCGTAACAGCTTTCTTCTTTATATAGATCGCCAGACATACTGCTATGCGAGAAAAATCTTAAAAAAGGTATTCTCGCATTTTTTCTTTGTCTGGTTGGCTGCCAATGCAAATATGTGAATTAATAATATAAAGTGTACATTTATGTTGACAAGAAATGAAATGAAATGTATAATATGCTCATATTGAAAACTTGGTTCCTATATATGAACCTTTGGAATTTAAGATCTCTTTGAAAGGGGATCTCTCTTATTAAACAATATCATGAACGGAGTTCTTAATTATGAACAGAGCAAAAGAGGTTTTTTCCTTCCGGCACTTGGATCTTCTGTTTTTTTCCATACTTGCCGCTGTTTCAGAAGTTATGAGTTACGGGATGCTGGGATTTTGGAACAGCGGTTTTCACTTCAGCTTTTCCACTGTTCTCTGCCTGATCGCCATGATCCGCTGGGGCTGATCCGGTATTGTGGTATCCATGATCGGAGGAATACCCGGGATCCTGTTTTCTGATATGTCTCTTTGGTCCGGGATTTTATTTTATGTCCTGTCAAATGCATTGATAGGAATTCCCATGCTGGCTTATGGGGACAGGAACAGGGATACCATTGCCGGGGGACACGTTTTTTTACTGCTTTATATCTTCCTTTCCCATTGCAGTCTGTCTGCAGGAAAGGGAATCGCCATATTTTTGCTGACAGGGGAAATAACAGGAGCTGTGGATTATTTTGGAGCAACATTTTTTACCCTGATCATCAACATCATTGTGTGCTGTGTGCTGCAAATGCGGAACGGACTTATTTGCGATATGAGATATTATTTTACTGATACGGAAGGAGAAGGCAATGGAAACGGAAGAAATTAAAATGCGGGAACCTCAGGCAAAAAAGATATGGAAAGCAGTGAAAAAGGATTGGCGCTTGTATGTGCTCCTGCTTCCCCTGGTGGTCTGGTTTGCGTTGTG
This sequence comes from Hungatella sp. UBA4396, assembly GCA_002389905.1. Lineage (GTDB taxonomy): Bacteria > Bacillota > Clostridia > Lachnospirales > Lachnospiraceae > Lacrimispora. The sequence goes on from DGRE01000019.1 coordinate 59,289, forward strand.
GGCATATAAGCCCATGGGAGGACTGCTGATTGCATTTAAGAGGTTTGATCCTCAGTTCGGTGTCTGGGGCAGTGAGTTTAAGGGGATCGACAATTTTATCAATCTGGTTTCAGGGGTCAACAAGGTTGAGTTCTGGCAGGCATTCAGAAATACCTTTATCATCAGCGCCTACAGCCTCATATTCGGCTTCCCTGTACCCATTATACTGGCTCTGCTGTTTGCAGAAATCGGAAATGATACGGTCAGAAAATTGACCCAGACGGCTACATATCTTCCTCATTTCCTTTCAGAAGTTACCATTACGGGAATTGCACTTATGCTGGTATACAGCGGTGTCCGCTCAAGCGGAATCATTGCTTCCTTGTTCCAGCATCTGGGGCTGATTGAACCGGGGATGTCCATGATGCAGAAGTCTAACTATTTCAGACCTCTCTATATTATGGCAGGGATCTGGAAGGAAAGCGGATATAATTCCATTGTTTATTTTGCAGCTATTATGGGAATTTCACCTTCTCTGTATGAGGCATTAAAGGTAGATGGGGGAAACAAGTTCCAGGAAATCCGCTTTATCACGTTTCCCGGCATGGCGCCGACTTTGATTATCATGATCATTATGAGAATCGGAAGCATGCTGACCATTGGCTATGAAAGGGTTCTGCTCTTATACAATGCCAATATTTATGTGACGGCAGATGTGCTCTCCACCTTTGAACAGAGAATCGGTATTCTGGCAGGTAATTACGGAATCGGAGCCGCGGTCAGCTTGTTCAATTCGCTGATTGCCTTTGCGCTGGTCATCGGAGCCAATACCATCAGCAGAAGTATATCTAAAACATCATTGTGGTAGTCATGGAAGGGTGGAATTGATGGAGCGATTAAACAGAAGTGAAAAGATATTTAAAGTATTCTCCTATACAATGGTGATCATCTTTGCATTGCTGACCCTGTATCCGGTCTTGTATGCGTTCAGCGTATCAATCAGCGGAAAGGTGGCATATGAAAGCGGCCAGATTGTACTTTTGCCAAAAGAAGTGACCTTCCAGGCTTACGACATGGTGCTTCACAACAAGGGCTTTTGGATTGCTTATACCAATACCTTGTTCTATACCGTACTTGGAACTGCCTGGAGCATGGCTATTTCCATTACAGGCGCCTATGCACTGCAGAAGACAAAGCTGATGTTCAGAAGGCAGTGGAACTTTTTACTGGTATTTACCATGTGGTTCAGTGCCGGTATGATCCCTTTGTATTTAAATTATAAGACCATGCATGTTGATAACCGGTGGGGAATGATCATTGCATTCGGAATTCAGGCCTATAACATCATCCTTCTCAGAAATTATTTCAGCAGCATTCCCAAGGAAATCGAAGAAGCGGCCATTGTGGATGGAGCCAATGAATTTCAGATGCTGGGGAAGGTCTACATACCCATGTCCACGGCCAGCATTGCAACCGTAACCTTATTTTATGCCATTTCCAGATGGAACGGTTATTACTGGTCAAAGATGCTGCTGGCAAATCCATATGAGCAGCCTCTGCAGGTATATTTAAGGCAGTTAATTGAAAATTATCAGAAGCTATACGATGAATCTCCGGTTAACTTAACCTATTCTGCGGACAGTCTGGCTTATGCCATTATCATATGCTCGATCATACCTGTGTTAGTTATTTACCCGTATATTCAGAAATACTTTGCAAAAGGTGTGAATGTAGGCGGTGTAAAAGGATAAATGTATTTATTCGCCATAAGGCAGAAGGAGGATTTTTTATGAGAAACAAAGTAGCAGGGGGTATTCTGTGTGCCGCGATGGCGGCATCGCTGTTATCCGGATGCGGTTCTTCCATCGTGGATCAGGCAGCAACCAAGGAAACCGCAGAAACAGTGCAGCAGACAGAAGAGGCGGCAGGTGATAAGACCGATTTATCAGAAGTGGTTCCGTTAAAGTTTAATATTGCCACCGGAAACAAATCAAGAACCATGACTTATAATCAGGAGTCTCCATTGACCCTGCCGGACAGTACGGTGGTTACCGCCGGTATGCTCAAACCAATGTGGTCCTATGTGGAAAAGGAGTTAAACAGCAAGTTTTCTGATGTGACCATACAGGATGTGAAAGCAAATGATATGATCCAGACGGAATCCACTTCCAACTTTTCAGGAGCCAATATTTTCGGAGGCGAGTCAATTGCAGAGCGTCTCATGTTTTACGGAACAGAAGGTAAGTTTGTGAACCTGACTGAGAGAATGGAAGCAGGCTATATGCCGAATTTCAAAGACTATCTGTCAAAAAACCCGGATGTTAAATCTGCTGTTACAGCTTACGACGGAAACATTTATCATGTCCCTTATATTGCCGAGCTGAATCAGATCGCAAGAACCTTTGTTATCCGGGAATCATGGGTGACCGGACTGTTGGATGCAGAAGGTGCCGCTTATGATCAGAGTCCCTATGATGTGCACTACAACGGCTTTTATGTGGAAGGAAACCGCAGAACCGGAGAAAACGGAGGAACTGTTACTCCTAAGATCGGAATTGACATTGTAAAGAAAACAGACCAGAGCATTATTGAAATCCAGAATGCACTGGAAGTAAAAAATGGAGAAACCCTGACAAAGGCGCTGATCCAGTATATTGCAGACAATTATGATTATGAGAATCCATCTCAATTATTCCTTGGAGAAGCTGCGGCTTACGACATTGATGAGATGATCGCCCTGATGCGCTGTATTAAGGCCAATCCAGCTCTGCTGACAGAAGGAAAGGCCTCCGCCGTATGGCCTCTCTTTGTCAGACAGTCCAACTACCGTGAGGATTTACTCCGGCTGTCTACATACTTTGACGGTGTAAAAGTTCATGGAGCAGATTCCTATGGAGCCAGATGGTATATTGATGAAAATGGCGATGTACAGTACACCTATTCCGAGGAAGGCGTTTACAAGGTTTTACAGTATTTATCCATGATGGAAGCGGAAGGACTGATCTATTCCGACGCCTATGACCTGACTGAAAAGACCAATTACCGTTCTACCTTATGGGGAACTGACACTGGAGAAGCTCCTTCCTTTGGATTTATGACTTACGACTGGATTGCTTCTTCCACCGCTGATTCCTTAAATCCTGATACCGTTGTGATTCTGCCTCCGGTTGCCAAGGTAAATGGCGCATGGCAGTATTATCTGGATAACGGAAGAGCCATTAAGCCTGATGGCTGGGCAGTTTCTGTAGCAGGTTCCACAGAAGCGGAGATTCAGAGAGCTTGTGCGGTTATGGATTACTTCTTTACAAAAGAAGGAAGCGTACTGCAAAATTACGGATTACCGATCAATCTGGAGTCTGGAAAAACATATGAAGGACCCGATGGAATCCAGTATCCGCTGTTTACTCCCTGGGTATATGAAACCTCAAATAACGTGGCAAAAGGAGATTTATCTACCTTCTTAAGAGACTGGATGGGTTGTCTCATTCCCATTGGATACCAGAAGGAAATCGGTTTTGAATATCAGTATACCTCTGAACGGGGATTTGAAGGCTGGGCTCTTCTGCAAAATTCAACAACCAACTTTGCAACTTATGCGGGAAAAGGAATCACAGGGGATAACCCCAATTACTACAAGATGGTGCCTCCGGTGTTCTCCCTGACTTCCAGACAGAAGGAAACCATATCAGATACAACCTCCCTGGATACGGATGATATTGTAGAGTACATGTTTAACATCGTCCGCTATCAGGCAAAGGGCAATGCGCCTCAGGGAGCAGAAGTAGCAAAAAGCTATGAAGAATACACAGCAAAATTCAATGAGCGGGGCCTTGGTATCTATGAAGAAACTTATCAGGCAGCTTATGATGTTATGACAGCAGAAAAATAGCAGTAAAGTCGGGGGAGGGGAAATTCTCCTCCCCTATAAAGAGGTGGAAGCGGATGATGCAGAAGTGCTTAAAAACTCAAAGATTGGCAGCATGGCTACATGCCGGAATCGCGGTGGCTGTGTTCCTATATGCTCTTTGCTTTATGACAGAGTATAAAGACTTATTCGGACTGAAATTAAAGCAAAATGCCCAGATTTCCTTTTTCCATGATTCCATCCTGCAGGTATTTAACAAACAGATCTTTGCATTTGCAGTATTTGGGGTTCTCGTTCTTTTGCTTTCCTTTCTGCTGGAGACCTTCAGGAAGATACCGGATAAATTTGCTTTGATCATAATGGAGCTGTCACTGATTGCCTGCTGTCTGTGCTGCGCCTATGCCATGTTTAATCTCCAGGCCATAGAGAACTATTACACCGGACTGGATTTCCAATATCTGAGACTGGAAAGTGCAGGCGATTATGAGCCTCATTTCACCACCTTCCGGGTAGGAACAGGAATCTATACAGCCAATATAATCTGCAGCCTTTATTATGGCTTTGTCATTTGCCGGAGCCATGTTAAATTCCTGAATAATCAGAAAAAGGGAGGCACAAGGAATGGATAGCCGATTACTTGAAAAGGAAAAAAAGGCATACGTGTCACTTTATAAAAAGAATGTGCTGCCGTATTCCATGATTCTATGTTCCATATTGGCTGAACTGGTCTATGTGATCATGGTTCTGGATGTGATGCCTGTCAGCTACCTGATGGGAATTACGGTTATGGTCAACATTATGATTTTATTTGCCCTCTTCACCTGCGCCATGAAGGTCAGCGTTTACCATAGAAAATGGGCAGTCATCGCTGTCTTTCTGGGGATTTACATGCTGGTCCGCATGTCCGTACTGGTGCCTCTCATATTAAAGCCCTATGGCAGACAGGCCGGGATCGGAGCCGCAAATATTGTGGGAGGAATCATACTTCTGACAGCCGGTTTAATCAGCTTGAAGAATACAAACAGAAGACAGCGGCTGCTGGAACAGTTAAATCAGCTAAATGCCGGCTAGGATGAGGTGAAAGGTATGGGAAAACTCCTGTTTAAAAATATAAGTAAAGTATATGCAAATGGATTCCGCGCAGTCGATCACTTCAACCTGGAGGTTGATGACGGAGAATTTATTGTTTTTGTAGGCCCCTCAGGCTGCGGAAAATCAACGGTTCTTCGCATGATTGCGGGATTAGAACAGATCTCCGAAGGGGAATTGATCCTGGAGGATAAGGTAATCAATAAATGCCCGCCTGTTGAACGGGATATCGCAGTGGTGTTCCAGGATTATGCGTTATATGGAAATATGTCTGTCTATGACAATGTGGGAATGAGCCTGCGTGTCAGACATGAAAGGGATACGGTTATATATGATAAGGTGAAGGAAGCCTCTGGAATTTTAGGCCTGGAAAGTCTTCTGAACCGTTTGCCGGGCCAATTGTCCGGAGGACAGAAGCAGAGGGTAGCCCTTGGAAGGTCAGTGGTGAGAAAGCCCAAGGTATTTCTCATGGATGAGCCTCTGTCAAACTTGGATGCAAAGCTGAGGACCAGCACAAGAGCTGAGATCGTCAGGCTTCAGAGAGAATTGAAGGTAACAACCATTTATGTCACTCATGACCAGACGGAGGCCATGACAATGGCAGACCGTATGGTAGTTTTAAAAGATGGGATTATTCAGCAGGTAGGAACTCCCAATGAGATTTATTATAAGCCCTGCAATTTATTTGTGGCCGGTTTTATCGGAGCGCCCCAGATGAATTTCATGGAAGGAACAGTTGAAGGAAACCGGTTTGTATTTGGTTCCCATTCCCTTTCTCTGCCGGAGAAGGCCGCGGATTCTTTAAAAGCATATTCCGGCAAAAGGCTCATATTGGGAATCAGGCCGGAACAGTTTTCCGTTTCCGATGGAGAAGATGAAAATACCATTGCAGGAGAGCTGGAAAATAAAGAGTTCCTGGGAAATTATTATATTTTATATGTAAGAATTGGGGAAACAGTTCTGGCATGCCAGATTGAGAGTATAGAAGACAGATTTGACAAGCAGGTCAACATTCATTTTGAAATGGAACATCTCTACTTTTTTGATAAGGAAACAACAGAGTTAGTGCTGTATGCAAAGGCGGGCGAAAACGATGAATAAACAGTTAACCGGTATAGGGAAAGCGGTCATCGCGATTGTTTCAATCGCACATCTGATTTTTACCAATATTCATGTAAAGGCATTGCTTCTCCTGGAACATGAGATGTGTGGTTTTGTGATGTTTTTATTCGTCCTCATGGGGCTGGTTGCTCTGTTTGAGTCAACCCGCATTAAGAAAAATGAGAAGGCAGAACGGATTTTTACAGCGCTCATATGCTTTACAGCGGCGGGATTGGGATTATATCTGGTTGCCATTTACCGGAATGCAATTTCCGTGCAGCGTTCCCTTGATGTGAACGTGGTAAGGAATGCGGTGGTTTTCAGTATTGGGATCATTTTGGCTTATGTAATTTCCGGTATTTTGATGATTGCCGGATTAATAAAGAACAGGTGATGGAAGTATGTTGAACAGAGAAAAGAAGTATGGAAAAAAGAAAATTTCGGACAATGTCAAGGCTTCAATACTCCGGTGGTGGATTGCAGGTATGTGTTACTTCTTTATTGGATTCGGCACACAGGCAGGCGGTTTTGCCGACCCGTTAGACCTGATTTTTTTTCTGGGCCTGGGTCTGGGGCTTGCAACCTTGTTTCTTTACAACCCAGTGGCCTACCGGATGTTTGATATTGTAAGGAATGGAAAGATTTACAATCAGTCTTATTTTGAGCGGAGTGGCTGGCAGAATGCAATGTTCAAGCTGACTGAAATCTTAAAAAATATGGTTCTTGTATTTTTTGTCTATATGACTTACCAATGTGTAAATGTGCTGCTGGAGAATCTGCTCCACCTTCCTAAAGGGACCATTATCATCCCGGGAGAGCCCATTGGCTTTGCTGCAATTTACATTATCTATTATCATCTGTTGACCAAGTTGGCGGATAAAGCGGCACAAATGAAGGAGAAAGGGAGGGCAAAGCAGGATGAGCAGTCTGGTATTTATCGGTGATTTAAAGCCTTATAAGGAACAGGTTGGTGGAGCCAGGAAAAAGCAGTATCAAAGGCTTCTGGAGCAGGCCGACCGATATGCTTCCTATCAATTGCCTGCACAGCATCCCAAAGAGAGCACCACTTATATGGGAATTGCAATTATGAACCTTGCCCTGGCCTACCGCCTCAGTGAAGAAGAGAAATACTTATCCGAGGCAAAACGGTTCATGGAAGCAGTTCTGTCCTATGAAAAATGGGGAAACGCTCATTTGGTAAATGTAGATTTATCTGCTTCCTGGATATTATTCGGTTTGTGCCTTGGATACGACTGGCTGAAACCGTATTTAAACGAAGAAGAAAAAGAGCGGATTTCGGCTAAGATCAAACATCATGGGGACATCATGTACCAGTACAAGCTGGATACATATGGACATGGCTGGTCCACCAATTACTACCAGAACCACAACTGGATTAATATGACCGGTCTGGCGGCAGCCGGATATGCGCTTTCAGAAGACGAGGAAAGGGCTGCCCGGTACAGGTCGGAAGCAAAAAAGAACTTTTCCAGAGTGTTTTCGCTGCTGGCCGATGACGGTTCCAATTATGAGGGCGTTCCATATTGGAGATACGGAGGCATGTGGCTGTTTGTATATGCTCATCTCCTTAAGGTTCAGGAAGGAATCGATTATTTTCAGACAAGCGGTTATTTGAAGAATACCTTTTATTACCGCCTGTATCAATCCTGCGGCGATCTGGAGCAGCAGATGAATTTTGGAGACTGCCATGACCGCCACAGCGGACATGTTCCCTGTGTCTATTATAAAACGGCTGCTGAATATCAGGATGGGTTTGCCCAGACCTTTGGAAATCTGGTTCTTGATGAATTTCTAGAAGCCGAAGCCCGAGAGAGCAAAATTAAGCCAGGCATTTTGCCGGAAGCGGCATTTGAATTTTTATGGTATGACCCTGAGATTTTGGAAAAACAGCTTTCCGATCTTCCCAAAGTGAGGTTTTTTGAGGATCTTGGCCTGCTGTATATGAGGGAGGACTGGAGCAGAAGCAGCAAGGTCCTGACCATGAAATGCGGCTGTCCCGGAGGCAGAAAGCAATGGGTCAATGGCTGGGATTTATACCGCAGGGAGGGTGTGGAATGTCTTTCCCTTTCCCACCATCATCCGGATAACCTTTCCTATATCTTTGCAAGGGGAAGTGAATATCTGACCTGCGAAGACGGATATAACCGCAATATTATGCCGGATAACCACAATGTAATTCTGGTGGACGGCCAATACACTGATGCAGCCGATGAAAATGACATCTATGTGAGCAGCGCCCAAAAGAGGCTGGAGAAAGACCCTTTATATCCCATAGAGGAAAAATACAGGGGAGAAGTGGTTCACCTTGAGCTGGACGGTTCCATGGTCATTTATAAAGGTGAAACCTCAGGGATATACCCGGAAGAGCTTGCCATGAAAGAAGTAAGCCGATTGCTATTTACGGATCAGTTATCCTTTTTCCTGTTTGTGGATGTGTGTGTATCTGAAAAAGAGCATATCTACCGCATTATTTCCAATACGGATATGCCCGCCAGAAAGCAGAGCGGTCACCAATATAAATATCCCATGGAAACAGGAGGCATGACATACACGGTATTTTCAGATCATGAAATCTGCTCAGACCAGTATACCCAGGAAGTAGTCAGCGTGATGACAACCCAGGAGCCGGACAAAGTGTGCAAGGTTTCTATTAATACACTGGCATTTCAATCAGCTTCTCCAGTTAAAAAGCAAATGTTTATGGAGTGCTTTACCTTTGATGAAGTCCATACGGAAATTTCATATGAGGGAAATGAGCTTTTTATCAGGTGTAGAGAAAAGGAATACCGGCTGACTTTTGGTGATGAAATGTCTGAGATCACCATAGAGGTCCCCAATGAAAACGGGGAGAGAAAGATCTATAGGATTCCATCATGTTGAGGAAAAAGTGAGGAAAGAAAATGAAGTATGTAAATGACAGCTTTTACCGGCTAATCAATGAGGAGGCCGAAAACCGGGAACTGGTACAGGAAATGAAAAAGGAAGTAGACGAATTCCTCCCCTTTTTTTCTGATTCGCCGGACAGGTTAAGCCGGTGGGGGCATTATTACTTCTGTGATGATGACGGAGGAAGGCTGATTTTCGATTTAAATTCCCCTCATAAGCACCGGTGTGAGGTGTGCGGCAAGGTATTTGAGGATGAGGTTCTGGATGGGGTATGGGTTTATTTTTATCGGAACAAAGCGGTGATCATGGCCCTGGTGTCTGCATTTATTTATAAAGCTACAAAGGAAAAGAAATATTTTGATTATTCTGTGTCAGTGATGGAGTTTTACGCCAGACATTATAAGGAGTTCCCACTACATAACAAAGAAAACCTGACCGGAGATTCCTATGATACCATGCCATGGGGCTGCGGAAGAATGATGCCTCAAGGCCTTAATGAGTCCATTGTTGCCATACGTTTTGTCCAGGCCATTGAGATTTTAAGAGATGAATTGAGCCAGGAATTTCTTGACCTGATGTATCACAATATGTTCCGCGAAATGTATTCTCTGCTGGCCCTCCAGGCCACCAGAATCCATAATATAAGCTGCTGGAATCTGTCAGCCATCGGTGTGATGGGACTGGCATTCCAGGATCAGGAGATGATCGATTTTGCATTCAGCAGCGAGTATAATATCAGAAAACAGCTGGAAACAGGTGTAACAAAGGACTACTTCTGGTATGAAGGCTCTATCCATTATAATTTCTTTTTGCTGGAAGGCGTTGCGTACCTGTTTTTGTTCAGCAGGATTTACGATTATGACTTTGGTAAAACAGGGGCTGAAATTTTACAGAATATGTTTGTACAGGCATACAACTATGCATTTGGCAATCATTTTCTCCCCAATCCCAATGATGGCTGGCCCAACTTAAATCTGCGCACCTTCAGCTATATCTATCATACGGTTGCCAGGGCCATGGGGGAAGACAGCCCGGTGGCCAACCTTTTGAAGAACATGGAAGCATCGGATTCAGTTCGCACGGCATTGCCCTTGTCGGAGCCATATTACTGTAACAACAGGGTTTGTTTGGAGCAGCTTTTGTTTAACATTGACTTTGATTACGGGAGATTCACCCCGGTAAAACAGAAGTCACATAACTTCCCCAAATCCAACTATGTGATTTTAAGAAATAACACATGGAATGGATTCATGAAATATGGGTTAAACGGCAAATCCCATGCCCACCCGGACATTATGAATGTGGAGTTAATGTGCGGGAATCACAGAATATCCAGGGACTTATCCAATGCAGGATACCGGGCCCGCCTATGCAATGAATGGCACAGGAAAACCCTGTCCCATAATACTGTTTGCTGGAATGGAAAGGACATTACCTCCGTAAGTCCAGGGGAATGCCTGTATTATGATGAAAATAAGGTCACTGCCACAGCCAGGGAGGTCTATGAAGGGATTCACTATACCAGGACAATCGAGATCACGGAGGATTCCTTCCTTGATGATTTCCGGGTGGAAAGCGAAAAGGATGGAGTGTTTGACTATGTTTTCCACTTAGAATCCGATCTCTGCCTGGAACATGACCTGGAGCTGGAGGACGGGGACCTGGAATTTAAGGAGAACGGCTATCAGCATGTCCTTGAGACCAAACGGGTGAAAACAAAAGAGAATCAGGCCGTGCTCCATGTCAGGGCAGAAGATGCGGCATGGAGCATATGGATTGACCTTGCAGAGAACCACCAGCTATACCTGCTAAAGACCATGGACAATCCGGTCAATCAAAGGAGAAATACAATTTTACTCAGGAGTGCAGAAACTTCTCCCCATTATCATTTGAAAATAATGCTGGAGACAAAACAATAAAGAAAGCTGAGAAAAGGAGATTAAACATGAGAGCAGTAATCACAGGAGGAACAAGCGGGATTGGCTTAAGTGCGGCAATAGAGCTGGGAAAGGCCGGTTACGAAATTATTATTACCGGAATCAGCCATGAGGATGCAAAAACAGCACTGGAAACATTGGAGAACCATGGGATAAAGAGCCAGTTTATTTATGCGGATTCCATGAAAGAAGAAGACGTCAACCTCTGCTTTGAAAAGATTGCCCAGACATATGATTCCATCGATGTGCTGGTGAACAACGTGGGAGGACTTGGAGGAAGACAGCGTTTTGAAGAGATGGAAACCTCTTTTATGAGAAGGGTAATGGCTCTCAACTTTGACAGCGCATTTTTTGCAAGCCGCGGGGCTATTCCTCTGTTGAAAAAGGGCAAAAATCCATCCATCATTAACTACAGCACCATTGCGGTTACCTCCGGCGGAGGCCCGGGCGCAGGGATTTATGCGGCAAGCAAGGCAGCCATTGAAGGGCTGACACGGGCGCTGGCAAAAGACCTTGCAGAATATGGAATCCGTGTAAATGCCGTATCACCGGGCACCATTGACACAGCATTCCACTCTGCTACAAAACGTGAGATTCTGGACTCCTGGAAGGAAGGAATTCTCATGAAGCGCCTTGGAGAACCGTCAGAGGTAGCTTCCGTCATCGGATTCCTTGTTTCTGAAAAAGCCTCCTTTATTACAGGAGAGGTAATCCAGATCAATGGCGGACAGGTGTTCATTTAATTAGTGATAGAAAGGAAGCGGTAAAATGGTTTTAAAGTATGAAGATATAACCCCTGAGAATCCGGAGCCGGGGATCACCAGACGCATTCTTGCAAGAGGCGGCAGCATGATGGGGGTAGAGGCTTCCTTTAAAAAGGGAGCGGTCGGCAGCCTTCATAGGCATCCTCATGAGCAGGTCAGCTATATTGTATCCGGCTCCTTCCAGTATGAAGCAGACGGCGTCAAATATACACTGAAAGCCGGTGACAGCTATTATGTGGAACCGGATGTGCTCCATGGCGCCACTGCATTGGAAGATTCTGTGATCCTGGATATCTTTACGCCCCAGCGGGAGGATTTTCTTGGAAGCTCAAAAGAGGCGGAAGAAGAGGTATAAAGGTTTTAAGAAAATATTCAATTGTAAAGCATCCCGTTTTTTGCGGGATGCTTTTGCTGTGGTGCGCCCAGCGGGCGCACGTTCTAATGGGTGAAAGTTGGTGATGGAAGGTAAGGGATAGTATTGCAATATTGACTATTCGTTCAACGCATCGACCAGTGAGATCAGAGCCAATGATTGTCCGTAGGCCATAGGGCGAATAGTAATGTTTTTATAATGATCTTCATCATAGCCCATCCCGGTTCCAGCAGATACATTTAACACGGTTCCGTCTTCTCCTATGTTTTTGCATACCGCCTTAACGGCCCTGTCTGCACAGTCATGATATGATTCATCAAGAATCCCCATTTTTATTCCTTTTAAAATACCACCAGCGATTGCACCCGAGCCAGATACTTCTTCGTAACTGGAAGGATCAGTGAGAACGGTATGCCATAAACCAGAAGGGGCCTGTAAGCCTATGAGAGCATTTACCTGGGCTTTAAAGGTATCTGTCAGGTAAGTGACAAGTCCCTGGTCAAGATTTCCTTCGTAGGACTCAATAAATTCCAGAATTCCATAGGTAAACCAGGAGTTTCCCCTGCACCAGAAAACTCCTCCGAAATTATTATTTAACGGAAAACTCCAACCATGATAAAATAACCCGGTATGTTTGTCGTATAAATATTTGATATGTAATAACACCTGATGCAGAGCCTCGCCTATCCACTCCTGATTCTGGAAACGATGGCCCATTTTATTTAAAAACAAAACAGCCATGAACAATGTATCAATCCACATTTCACCATCATTTAACAGGACGCCGTCACGGTTTCCAATGGCAGTTACAACATGCTGGAAACCGCCTTCTTTTGTTTTTGGAAGTCCGGTCATCAACCAGTGAGCATGGTCCAGACATAGCTTCTCATATTTCGGGTTCTTAAGATCATCAAGCAGTTCGGCTAAAACCAGATAGGGAGCAGTCGTATTAATATTTTTACTGGGCAGTCCTTTCTTTAAATTGTTCTCAAACCAGCTGTCATAGAATTCCAGGTAGCGGTTATCTCCATAAAATCTCTGAAGCTTTAAAAGGCCATAAAGACCTACGCCCTGAGGCCAGTCCCATTCTTCGATCCCAAAGTCTCTGGCAATGATGCCGCGGCTCGCCTCTTCCTTTCCGACAGAGCGGTCATTTTCATAGTCAGCCCCTCCAAGATTCATTAGCTTGTCCATCACAAGATGGATTTTTGGCAGTAATTCTTTGTTTGTCATGTCATTCTCCTCCATTTAATTTTTTTGCATATGCGCTGGGCGTCATCCCCGTATTTTTTTTGAAAATCTGGCTGAAATACTGGGGATTATTTCCACATCCCACCTGCTGGGCAACCCATTGAATTTGTTCGGTATGGCCTTCTGCCAATAACTGCTTGGCTTTTTGGATGCGCAGGGTAGTAATGTAGTTTGAGAATTTTTGTTTTGTTTCCTTGCTGAACCGTTTGCTGACATAATCCACATTCATAAAAAGGTAATTTTCAGCGATGCATTTCAATGTAAGATTGGGATTATCCAGATGTTCTTCTACATACTGCATGACCTTTTCAATAAAAGGACTGTATCGCTGAGAATGGCTGGACGGTTCTTTTAAAACCTCGTTAAGTTTTTCGCATAACATGGTGCGGATGCCGGAAATTTCACTCTGCTGGTTTAAATCCATTAAATATTCCGTAGTGTCTATGGATGAAAGATAGCTGCTTTCCGTAGCAAATTTAATCAGAATCCGTGAACCTGCCTGCTTTAAAAAGTCAGGATTGGTGATGTCGTTTAAAATTGCAGTAAGTTCATCCAGACGTGATTTCAGCGCTGAACTGTCTGCATGAATCAAATGTGTGGTCAGCTCTTCGATTTTGGAAATCAAATTTTTATAATTGCAGGTGGGGACCGGCTGCAGTCCATTCATAAAATAGATGATTCCGTAACGTTTGATCTTTGTAATCAGGGTTTCTAAAAGTTTTTCCAAGCCTGAAAAGGTGAAACGTTTATAATCCAGTTCCACAGATTGTGCTTTCGGATTTAAGCTTTGCATGAAGAAATCCAATGGATCATAGGAGACCTGGTATCCTTCAAAAAACAGAATCAGGGAGTTTCTTACATAGATACAGTATAATTCGATACCAGGTGCATGTTCGGCCATGTAATCGTAAATGCGGCTTAAAACAGAGATAAAATGATCTTCTTCCAGATAGTGTAGAAAACACATTTCATAACCTGTATTATAGAAATCCATAAATCCGGAATAGGCGTTCCAGACAAATTCCGCCGATTCAGGCAGAAAAATCATTTCGTTGATTATATTTGCCAGAATGCTGTGGTGTAAGTTGGCAGTCAGCGCCTTCTGGCGTTCTCTCAAATCCTGAAACGCCTGGCGGTGATAGTATTCCTGGATCACATCCCGCATGCTTTCCATGATTTGCTCCTCGTTGCATGGCTTGAGAAGATAATGATGAACCCGGTATTTCATCGCCTGTTTTGCATATTCAAATTCTCCAAAGCCAGACAGAAGGATAAACTGGGTATCCATATCAGCCTGGGAAATACGTTCTACCAATTCTAATCCAGACAGGCCGGGCATCCGAATGTCGGTCATAACAATGTCCGGTGATTCATCCAGAATCATATTATAGGCCTCAATGCCGTCCCGGCAGGTTCCGATCAGTTCGATGCCAAGGCTGTTCCAGTCAATGAGGGAAGAAATAGACTCCCGGATCATTCGTTCATCATCAGCAATAATTAATTTCAGCATTTGCGCTCTCCTTTCGTATCAGAAGTGGCATGAAGCGTAGGATTGAAGGGAAAAGATAACTGGGCGACGGCCTGGTCTTCCTCATTATAGAGGGTAAGCCCGTAGTTTTCCCCATAAGTAAGCTCCATTCGCTCCAGAATATTTAAAAGACCGATTCCAAAACCATGAGGTTCAATTTTGTGTGTTTTCAGTTTCTTTAAAAGGTCGTCTTCAAAAAAGGAACTGTTATTTTTAACAGAAACAAAAAGGGTGGAACCATCTGATTCGGCTACAATCTGAACCCGGCATTCCTCCGTATTCTCCTCCAATCCATAGCGGATGGCATTTTCCACCAGTGGCTGGAGAGTCAGTTTCAGCACAGCACATCCGAAGAGATGCTGGGGAGCGGATATCTCATATTCCAGCCGGTCCTCATACCGGTATTTCTGGATTGTCATATAACATTGCACAAGCTCCAGCTCCCGGCTTAAAGGAACTTCTTTGTATTTCTGGTCCAGAGTAATGCGAAGGAGAGTGCCCAGGGATTCTGTCATGGAAGAAATATCTTTTGCCCCAATGGTCTTTGCCCTCCAGTTGATGGATTCCAGGGTGTTGTACAAAAAGTGAGGATTCATCTGGGTTTCCAGGGCTTTTAGCTGGGCTTCTTTTATAAGGATTTTATTTAAATAGTTGGTCCGGATCAGTTGGTTTACTTTATCCACCATCTGGTCAAAACAGGAGTGCAGAATGCCCAATTCATCGGTACGTTTGCTGTAATCGTAGGAAATCTGCGGGGTTTCAGTCTGTCCCGCCGCAAAGCGTTCCATTTTTAATAGCAGATTGTCAAAATGCCTTGTAATGGAGTCAATCAAAGCAGAGGAAAGCAGGATGGCCAGCCCTATGGAGACTGTAATGATTGTCAGGCAGATTTTTAAGCTGGTACGGAGGGAATCCGCGATGCTGCCATATGGAATCAGACAAACATAATCCCAGTCAAATTCCGGTATAATTCCTTTTACGTAAAAGAAGCTGTTTCCATCAGGATTTACAAGACCGTATCTGGAATGGAAAAGGTTATCAAAAAGTGGCATTTCGCTGGCTTTTAAACTGGAGGAGTTATAGATCAAGTCCTTCTGACCGTAAAGGATATAACGGGTGTCATCATAAAAGTGGCTGGTGCCGGTGGCAGCATTGATCAGCCCGTCAATATTTAAGCTGACAACAAGCGTTCCAAGAGAATCAAGACTTAAATATTCCGACCTCCGCAGGTTCTTGACCATAAACAGGCCGTATTCATCACTGTAGTCGGTAATCCAGAGAGTACGTCCCTTTGCATTTTCGCCTCTTGTGACAAGGTCCTGAGTGACGGCTTCCGGAAGAGTATTTTCCGCTGAGATATGGGTATGAATGGAAAAACGATCCTGATAAAGACTCATAAAGTTAATATTGTTTTTCCGGAAGGAAAAATAATATTCATTTAAAGTTCCGTAAAGAGCTTTGTATGCAATGGTACGGTCCTGAACGCTGGAAGAATCCTTTAAAGTCCCAAGTCCGTTCTGGATAATGGTATCAGCCAGAAACATATCGGCCATGGTGGAAACATTGTCCAGCCGGTTATTCAGCTCTTTGGCAGTATAGGATAAGGAGGAGGCCACAGATTGATAGAGCACTTTTTGGTGGGCCTTGGAAACCAGATGAATACTGAACAGAGAAACGAAGGCCAAAAGGATAATGCAAAGGAATACAATAGAATGAATCTTCTTTTTTAAAGAGAGATTTCTGATAAACTGCTTCATAAAGAACCGCCTTTCGCATACTGAACTGATGACAGCTAAATTATATATAAAACATCTCAGCAAAACAACCGGTTAGGGAAAAGAACTATTCAAATTATACAGACAACACGGTTTTTTCAACTTGGAACCCGGTTTTACTCATTTACTGGAATAATCATGGGAAGTATAATGAAGACGCTTGATACAGCAAAACTAAATGAATGGAGGAAGGTTTCATGAAGAAAAGAATTGTGTTACTATTGGCGGCAGCTATGGCAGCAGCTTCCCTGGCCGGATGCGGAGGCACATCCACAACTGCAGATACTACAGCAGGTTCCGCTGCAGAAGATACTACCGCAGCAAGTGCAGGAAATGCAGGCGGAGATGCTAAGCTGACCATGAGCTGGTGGGGGAATCAGGTCAGAAACGAGAAAACTCAGGCTGCATTAGACTTGTATTCAGAGCAGAACCCGGGGATAATCATAGAAGGACAGTTTTCCGAGTGGTCTGATTACTGGAATAAACTGGCTACTTCCGCAGCTGGACAGGCGATTCCGGATCTTGTTCAGATGGATTATTCGTTTATTGATCAATATGTAAAAAACGGACTGCTGGTAGATTTAAAGCCGTATATGGAAGACGGTACCCTGGATGTCTCCAACATTTCTGACAACACCATAGCCAGCGGTACGGTAAATGACGGGGTATACGCGATCTGTGCAGGAATTAATGCACCCTCTCTGCTGTATAATAAAACTCTGCTGGAAGAAAACGGCATTGAAGTCAAGGATTACATGACTACGGATGAATTCCTTGATGTATGCCGTCAGGTTTATGAAAAAACAGGGTATAAAACAAACATTGCCTATTATAATGCGGGAGCTTATCTGGATTATTTCATGAGAAGCTATGACATTGTTCTCTATGGAGACAAAAAAATGGGCGGAACCGCAAACGATTATCTTCCATTTTTCCAGATGTATGAGACTGGAATTAAGGAAGGCTGGTTTATTGATCCAGGTGTATTTGCAGAACTTTCCATCGGTTCCGTTGAACAGGAGCCTTTGGTTTATGGTTCCAGTCCTGAAACAATGTCCTGGTGTGCTTTTTATAACTCTAATCAGCTGACTGCTATTCAAAAGGCAGCTCCGGAGGGGATGGAAATCGGTATCACCACATGGCCGTCAGCAGATCCCAAGAAATCCGGTTATTTAAAATCCAGCATGTTTTTCTCTGTCGGCGCTCATACAAAGAATCCGGAAGAAGCAGTTAAAGTTCTCAACTTCCTGACCAATTCCAGCGAGGCAAACAATATTTTGCTGGGTGAAAGAGGTGTTCCGGCCTCCAGTGTTATTTCCGAAGAGCTCGCACCTAAGATGAGTGATGTGGATCAGGAAGTAATCCGTTATATCAATGAGGTTGTAACCCCTAATTGTTCTCCGATCAATCCACCCCAGCCAGACGGCGCAAGTGAGGTTTCCAATCTGTTGAATCAGGTTCAGGAACAGCTGTGCTACGGAGCATATGATGCAGCTGCAGCCGCAGAAGAATTCTTTAACGGGGCTAATAATATCATAAACAAAAAATAATTTAACTTCATCAAGTAAGTCCCCGCCTTAATGCCGGAAAGGTATAAGTGATGGTGGACTTACTTGTCAAAGTAAACCCTTATCCATGAATGGAGGACGTCTATGAAAGATAACAAAGGGGCAGGCCTCAGGCATTTCCTTAACAAAGAAAGTACAGCAGGAGTGGTATTCAGCCTTCCGTTTATCATTGGCTTTCTGTTGTTCATGGTGGTGCCTATGGGAATATCCTTTTACTATTCTTTATGTGATTACAACATATTGTCGCCGCCTGTTTTTGCAGGACTTAAAAATTACATAAAAATGTTTACTGATGATAAAGTGTTTTTTCAGACCATTGGGGTCACGTTTTACTTCGCCTTAGTATCTGTTCCTCTGCGTTTAATCTTTGCGCTTTTAGTGGCCATGCTTTTGTTTAATACAACAAAGGCAACCGGCTTTTACCGGGCGGCTTACTATCTTCCATCCATCATTGGGGGTTCTGTGGCAGTCGCCATTCTTTGGAAGCGGATGTTTGCAACCGATGGTGTGGTCAACCACCTTTTGGGTATTATGGGGATTCAGACCAGCTTTGCATGGCTTGGAAATAAGAATACGGCTATCTGGACCCTTATTATCCTGGCAGTCTGGCAGTTTGGTTCTTCTATGCTGATTTTCTTATCATCCTTAAAACAGATTCCTGTAACACTTTATGAGGCGGCCAGAGTAGATGGCGCAAATAAATTTTCTCAGTTTTTCAAGATCACGCTGCCTCTTTTAACACCTACTATCTTCTTTAATCTGGTGATGCAGATGATTAATGGTTTCCTGGCATTTACACAGTGTTTCATTATTACCCAGGGAAAACCGATGAACTCCACTTTGTTCTATACCGTTTATATGTACCAGCAATCCTTTGAGTTTTATAATACCGGATACGGAGCAGCTTTGGCCTGGGTAATGCTGGGAATTATAGGCATTATTACAACGGTTCTGTTCGCGACAAAGAAATTCTGGGTTTATACGGAAGGAGTGTGAGACAGATGAAGACCAAAAGAAAAATAGGTAAAATTTTTTACCATGTAATCGTCTGCGGTTTGGGGCTTGTGATGATTTATCCTCTGGTTTGGATGGTTATGAGCTCTTTTAAGGAAACCAATACCATCTTTCTGACAGCAGGTCAGCTGATTCCGGAAAAATTTGTGCTTTCCAATTATATCAATGGCTGGAAAGGCTTTGCAAAGATCACGTTTGCGACTTTTTTTAAGAATTCCCTGTTTATAGCTGTAGCAGCAACCTTGGGAACTGTTTTTTCCTCGGCTTTGGTGGCCTATGGCCTGGCAAGATGCAGATTTTTTGGCAGAAGAGCTTTGTTTGTGGCTATGCTGCTTTCCATGATGCTTCCTGCTCAGGTTCTGATGATCCCTCAGTATTTGTGGTATCAGAAATTAGGGTGGGTAGGAAGCTATAAGCCCTTAATTCTACCTTATTGTTTTGCGATTCAGGGATTCTTTGTTTACATGATGATTAATTTTATAGATGGTATCCCTCGTGAGCTTGATGAGGCAGCCAAGATTGACGGCTGCTCTTATTATGGAATATTTTCCAGGATCATCATGCCCCTTATATCCCCGGCGCTGATTACAGCCAGTATTTTTTCATTTATGTGGAGATGGGATGATTTTCTATCCGCCCTGCTCTATATCAATGAGTCTGCCAAATATCCGGTCAGCCTTGCTTTAAAGTTGTTTTCTGACCCGGGATCTTCTTCCGATTACGGTGCGATGTTTGCAATGGCAACCTTATCAATCCTGCCTGCAGTCATTATTTTTATCTGCCTGCAGAAATACCTGGTGGAAGGCATCAGTACTTCCGGTTTAAAAGGGTAAGACAAAGTTTTGTCTTAAGTAAAAATTGAAAAATGGAAAGGAGAATGAAGATGGTCATTGAAAGTTATCCAAGACCTGATTTTAAAAGGGAAGATTGGACGAATCTGAATGGAGAATGGGATTTTTCCTTTGATGAACCGGTATTTGATCGAAAAATTCAGGTTCCGTTCTGCTATCAGTCCGAAATGAGTGGAATCGGTGATACAGGGGTCCACCATATAGTGTGGTATCGGAAAGAGTTCATTGTAGAAAAGGGCAGATTAAGTGGAAAAAGTCTGCTTTTAAAGTTTGGAGCCGTGGATTATGAAGCAGAGGTTTATATCAATCAAACCTATGCAGGAGGCCACAGAGGAGGCCACACTCCCTTTGAGGCAGATATTACCGGATTGGTTTCCGAAGGAAAGAATATTATAACGGTTAAAGTCATGGATTACAGTGATGCGGATAAACCGAGGGGAAAGCAGACATGGACAGGAGAAAACTTTGCCTGCTGGTACACTCCTACAACTGGGATATGGCAGAGCGTGTGGCTGGAATATGCGAGAAAGCCCTATATAAAACGAATAAAGGCAACGCCGGATCTGGAACGTAATGAAGCTTTATGTGAAATCTTTATTTCTACCATGGAGCGTGTGACCGCGGAAGTTTTCTTTCATAGCCTTCCTGCAGAAGGCGGTATGGAAATGGATCTGGGTAGTTTGAAAATATCCTGTGAAAACGGTTATGGAAAAGGAATTCTAGCTCTGCCGGACTTGGATCTGCGACGGGATCAGCTGACATGGACTCCGGAAAAACCCAATCTGATTGAGATGGAAGTAAATCTTCAAAATGATAAGGTGACCAGTTATTTTGGACTTCGATCTGTCCGCATTTCAAATGGGAGGATTTTGTTAAACGGAGAGGTGTTATATCAAAGGCTGGTTCTCGATCAGGGCTACTGGAGCCAAAGCCTTCTCACGCCTCCCGATGAGGAGGCCATTCGGAATGATATTCTGCTTTCAAAGAAAATGGGGTTTAATGGGGCCAGAAAACATCAGAAAATTGAAGATCCAAGATATTACTACTGGGCAGATAAGATGGGATTTCTTGTATGGGGAGAGATGCCAAGCTGTTATAGGTATACAGACAGTACTGTAGAAAATACCTCCAGAGAGCTTTTTGAATTCATTGAACGGGATTATAATCATCCATCCATTATTACATGGGTGACAGCGAACGAAAGCTGGGGAATGAGAAACATAAAAACGGATAAGAGCCAGCAGAGCTTTTCTAATATGTTGTTTTATCAGGCCAAAGCTCTGGATAAAACCAGACCGGTCAGTGGAAACGATGGCTGGGAACAGACCGAGCACACCGATATACTGGCCTTACATGATTATGAACTGATGCCGGAAACAGAAGAAAAATACGATTCTCTAGAAGCTGTCCTTAATAGCCATGCGGAACGCCGCTTTGTTCTGGCGGACGGGCAGACGTACCGGGGGCAGCCTGTCCTGATGACAGAGTATGGCGGCATCGCTTTTTCTGCAGAAGAAAAAGGCTGGGGATATTACAATAAGGTGGGAAGCGAAGGGGAATTTTTAAAACGTCTGGAACCAATTACGGATTTCCTGATTAAAAGCAGAAAATTTTCTGGTTTCTGTTATACACAGCTTACGGATGTCATGCAGGAGACAAACGGTCTGCTGAGGGAAAACAGAACGCCTAAGCTTCCGCTGGAAAAACTGAAAAAGATCTTTGGAAAGAAACTTTACGAATAAAAATCTTCTGCCACCCGGACAAACTTTGATATGGAGTATAGGATTGAGCCCGGGTGGTAACGAAGCTTTTTAAAATGAGTTAAAAATCTTGTATAATTCCTCTTGTTGTATTGATGGGCTATCGCCAAATGGTAAGGCAACGGACTCTGACTCCGTCATTTTCAAGGTTCGAATCCTTGTAGCCCAGTCTGAAAAACGGAACCCTATAAAGTTCCGTTTTTTGTATGTGTGCCAGGCACGGAGAACTCCCAAATGTAAAAATGCCCGCTGAAAGGGGGCACGAGAAATAGACGATGCTGTTAGAAGATGTAAAAGCCTTCTTCAAACTGGGCAGTTTAAAGGATCATAACCAAAAGACAGAAGAATGTTGCTGCGCCACTTTGTAAAACTCTGCACAAGCTGGTGTTTGGACTTAGGGATAGCTTTGTACAAAGTTTTTGGAATACATCCTTGAGGGAAATGCCATAAAAAGATATAATAAGGTAACCAAAGGTAAGAAAAAAAGGCCGGAAAAATAAGAAAATTTAAATATTGCCTTTATGGATAGACAATTTATGCCGATATGATACAGGATGGGATAAAACGGGGTACACACTTGCATTTCCATTGCCTTTATGCTATAGTTACACCCGTAATAAGGCCGTGAAAC
The DNA here is from genome assembly GCA_002389905.1 of Hungatella sp. UBA4396. Taxonomy (GTDB): domain Bacteria; phylum Bacillota; class Clostridia; order Lachnospirales; family Lachnospiraceae; genus Lacrimispora. The sequence goes on from DGRE01000019.1 coordinate 81,682, forward strand.
CCTTGATTTCAAAGGGATTTCACAATACCCCCCGGTGTGTTCGAGACCTTCCACACCTAAAACAAAACTAAAGGAGAATTGAATATGAATTTCAAAACATCTGAAAAGACCTACTTTATTGCCTTTTCAGCGGCTATTGCCGCAATCTACACCGTACTGACCTTAATATTTGCGCCTATCAGCTTTGGCCCAATCCAGTTCCGAATTTCGGAAGTCCTTTGTATCCTCCCATTTTTTACGCCTGCCGCAATTCCGGGATTGTTTATCGGCTGTTTGCTGTCCAACTTTTTGTGCGGCGCGGCTACCCTGGATGTTATTTTCGGCAGCCTGGCGACTCTGGTGGGAGCAATAGGGTCCTATAAGCTTCGCAAAACAAAGTGGTTGGTATGCGTGCCGCCAATTCTGGCAAATACCATTGTCATTCCATGGGTGCTGCGGTATGCCTATGGTTCGGAAGATCTCATTATATATGCCATGATTACCGTGGGTATTGGTGAGATACTTGCAATCGGTGTTCTTGGAAATATTTTGATGAGTGCTTTAAACCATTATAAACATATTATATTTGGACGTTTTTCTGCTAAATAAAAACAGGCAGGTATCCGGGGATCATTACTGATACAGCCAGTATGACTTATAATGTTAACATTACAAAAGAATCGTGGTGAAGAATATGTCAGTAGGAAGAATGAGCTTAGTCAGTAATGCAGATCACTATTTTACAATAGCAGTGGATGAGTGCGGAAATTGGAGCATGAAGGGAATCCTGTTTCATGAGAGTGTTCCCCATGGAATCTGCTTTGACAGTGTGCAGGAACTGATTTTGAATGTAGACCAGATCCTTGATGATGTGGGAAGCCCCAAGCAGACCCTTCAGATGCGCTGCTTTTCGGGAATCATTCTTTCCGGCTTTACTATAAAAAAATATGACGGAGAGCCCAGGAAGGGGAATGCAGAAACCTTTGCTGTCTGCATTCAGTACCGCTATCATGCGGGCTGGCAGGGCACTGTAAGCTGGCAAGACGGCGGAAAAAAGGAGTCGTTTGAAAGCGAGCTTCAGTTGCTCCGGCTGCTTAAGGGAGGGTCAAACCGGACCTTTCCTGAAAAGGAGGAACGTTTGAATTCCTGCCACCTGACCATATCTGAGTACGATTCCGGCAGGTTTACCGGCAGATATCAAAGCGTATCTGCAAATAGGACCAGGCAGTTTAATACCCTGGTGGACTTAGCCTCTACCCTGAAATGCTTTATGGAAGGAAAGAGAACAGAACTGCCTTTTGATTCACCCTTGGAATCGGGAACAAAGGCTTCCTTTTCTATCAAAGTCATGTTCCGGGAGCGGGGGACCTGGCAGGGAGTCGTTTACTGGCGGGAAGGCAGAGAGCAGCTTTCCTTCCGGAGCTTTAAGGAACTGCTTCATATAATCACATTTGCAGCGGAACCGGTTTCCAGCAAAAAAGAGGCGGTTTTGCCGTAATTATATCATTTTCTTCACCTAAAGTCCCCGGACCATGTAAGTCCCGGCGGACTTTTTCTTTTTCTGTCAGTATCTTATTTTGCCGCATGCAGGTGATTTCCCCGGTCCCAGGCGGTTTTGTCCTTACGGTTTTCTGACTTCTGTTTTGAGAACTGAGGCATGACAACAGGTGTTTTACTATAAGATTATATTGTGGATTTTCTTTCTGCTTTCCTGTATAATAAAAGGAACTCAATTTGCAATGTGTCTTTCAGCGAATCACTCAGGCAGTCTTGCCTTTTCCGGGTATATCAAGCCTGATCAAGCAGTTGACTTTACATAAGAAAAGCAGTAAAAGTAAAAAGAAGCATCAACCAAATAGAAAAATTAAGGATGGAAAAAACATGTATCAGATTGATTTTCATAAACAGTCAGCAATTCATTTCATAGGAATCGGCGGAATCAGCATGAGCGGCCTGGCAGAGATCCTCATTGACGAAGGCTTCACGGTCACAGGCTCTGATGCCCAGGAATCAGCTCTGACCCGCCACTTGGAAGCAAAGGGGGCCAGGGTTTCCTACGGCCAAAGGCCTGAAAATATCACCGACGGAATTGATGTGGTGGTTTATACGGCAGCAGTCCATCCTGATAATCCTGAGTTTGCAGAGGTTCAGAAACGGCAGATTCCCCTTCTGACCCGGGCGGAGCTCCTGGGCCAGATGATGACAAACTACCGGAATGCCATCGCTGTTTCAGGAACCCACGGAAAGACAACGACCACCTCCATGCTGACAGAAATCCTTTTAGCAGCAGATACGGACCCCACCATATCCGTAGGCGGAATTTTAAATTCCATCGGCGGAAACATCCGTGTGGGAGGCTCTGATTTATTTGTGACAGAAGCCTGTGAGTACACCAACAGCTTTTTATCTTTTTTCCCCACCATGGAAGTGATATTAAACGTGGAAGCGGACCATCTGGATTTCTTTAAGGACTTAGAGGATATCCGCAATTCCTTCCGCTTATTTGCCCAAAAGCTTCCAGAGGAAGGGGTACTGGTTATCAACAATGACATCGAGTGTGTGGAGGAGATTACCAGAGACCTGCCTTGCAAGACCATTACCTTCGGCAAAAAGCCGGGAAGCCGGTACGAGGCTGAGACCATCCGCTTCGATGAGCTTGCCAGGGCTTCCTATGAGCTTAAGATAGACGGAACTGTTGTGGATACAGTTACACTTGGCGTTCCCGGAGAACACAATGTGTATAACTCCCTGGCCGCCGCCGCCGTCTGTATGGAATTAGGAATATCTATAGAAATGATCAAAAAGGGATTAAAGCGTTTTACAGGAACCAACCGGCGCTTTGAAAAGAAGGGAGAGCTGGGCGGTGTGACCATTATTGATGATTATGCCCACCATCCCCAGGAAATAAGGGCAACTCTGGAAACGGCAAAGCATTACCCCAAGAATAAGCTGTGGGTAGTATTCCAGCCCCACACCTACACCAGGACAAAAGCGTTTCTGGAGGAATTTGCGGAGTCTTTGTCTCTTGCTGACGAGGTCATACTGGCGGACATCTATGCGGCCCGTGAAACCGACAATCTGGGGGTCAGTTCCAGGGATATTGCTGAGAAAATTGAAAAAAGAGGGGTAAAGGTGCACTACATGCCGTCGTTTGATGAAATCGAAACATTTATTTTGGAAAATTGTATACACGGTGATTTGTTGATAACTATGGGGGCCGGAGATATAGTAAAAGTGGGAGAAAAGCTGTTAGGCTTGTAGTTATCCACATTATCCACATAGTTTTCAACATTTTCTCCTGGAAAACTATGTGGATTTTTTAATTTACATAATTTATAATCTCACAATTTATAAATCCACGGTTTTATCAGCAAATCGACAGGAATCGGGAAGAAAATACAAATTATGTATACCAGGTTTCCACATTATCCACAGTTTCCACAATTCATTTGGTGGATAACTACCCCTATTTTCTTTTGGGGGGAGTTGTGGTATGATGTTCACGAAAGCAAGGAGCAGTGCAGAATCAGGGCTTGAGAATATTTTCGTTGTGCTTGCACATAAGAAAATTTTCACATGACCTGATTCATAGGGCGAATGCCCGTGAGCCAGGAAATCCGCAGGATTTCCTGGCTTGCACTGCGGACCAGCCGACTAACGCATTAACACCCCAGCCCCCCAAAAAGCGAGGTTATACCAGTGAATGTAAAGAGCAGTTTTAAGATAAATGCAACCATAATATCCAATGATTTTATTGATGAGCATATGGTAGGAGCCAATGGCGAGTATGTAAAAGCATACTTATACTTAATGCGCCATAAAGGCGAAGAAATAACCATTTCCATGATTGCCGATGCCTTAAACCATACGGAAGCGGATGTGACACGCGCATTATCTTACTGGAAAAAAGCCGGAGTCCTGGTAGAAGACCTCCCCCAAAAGCCAGAGGCTTCTCCAGCCCTTTCCGAGACAGCCTGCGCCTCAGGCCCGGCCCTCTCCCAGAAAGCCCCGGAAGCCCCTCAAAAACGTCCCTCCTATTCTCCTGCTCAAATCAGCAGCCTTGCCGGAGACGAGGACTTTTCCCAGCTTCTCTACATAGCTCAGAAATACATGAACAAGGTATTTACCCAGAGGGAATGCGAAGTCTTTGCCTATCTCTACGACGGCCTTTCCATGCCTGCCGAACTTTTAGAGTACGTGGTGGAATACTGTGTCCAGGGCGGCCACAGCAGCATCCGCTACATTGAGACCGTAGCCATCAGCTGGCATGAAAAGGGCTTCCGGACTGTGGAAGAAGCCAAAAGCCACGCTGTTTCCTTTTCCAAGGACTCCTTTGCTGTTATGAAAGCATTTGGACTTAATGACAGGAAGCCGGGTGATTTGGAAAGGGGATTTATGGACCGGTGGTTTCGATCCTACGGCTTTACCAGGGAACTGGTAATGGAAGCCTGTAACAGGACTATGGCGGCCACCCATTCCCCCAGCTTCCAGTATGCAGACAAGATACTGGAGGGCTGGAAAAAGGCAGGTGTCCGTTCCCTGGAAGAGGTGCGAAAGCTGGATGAGCAGCACGCAGACCGGATGAGGAGCGAGGATGCAAAGGGAGGGAAAAAAACGGAATCTGACAGCAAAGCCGGGGCCTATAAGCAGACCTCTTCTGCAAAGGGAAGAGGCGGCCAGAATCAGTTCCAGAACTTCCCTCAAAGAGAAATCGATTATGATGCACTGGTATTACAGCAGCTTGCAGATCAGTAGCATATCAGGATATATGGGAAGGAGGTACTCATGGCTCTGAGCAATTCACAATACGATGCCATCATGCGGGCCTATGGGCAGCAGCAGTTTAAAAACCGCCATGAACAAGAGGAACGGATTGCAGAAGTATATGGCAGAATTCCGGTTATGAAAGAGCTTGATGATTCCATCAGCACCAAGGCGGTAGCCAGTGCCCGCAGGCTGCTGGAAGGAGACCAGGAAGCTCTTAAGGAGATGCGGAGTGAAATCGCAGACTTAAGGGAACAAAAAAGCGTGCTTTTAAAATCAGCAGGCTTTCCAGCGGATTATATGGAAATGAAATACCGTTGTTCCAATTGTAAAGATACGGGATATGCAGAAGGAAGAAAATGTCATTGCTTCCGCCAGTCTGAGATGAAGTATCTCTATGCCCAGTCAAATATTGAGGGAATTGTCGCCGTTGAAAATTTCAGCACCTTTTCCTACAAATATTTTGACGACACCAGAGTGCTTCCGGTCCTTAACCGGACCGTAAAGCAGTATATGGGACAGGTTGTGGAAATCTGCCGGAACTTTGTGGAGAGATTTTCCAAGGACCACGGAAATCTGCTTTTTACAGGTCCTACAGGGGTTGGAAAGACCTTTCTCACTAACTGCATTGCAAAGGAGCTGATGGACCAGTATTATTCCGTCATCTACCTGTCTGCCAATGACTTGTTTGAGGTGTTTTCCAAAAACCGGTTTGATTACCAGAATGAGGAAGATATGAGGGGCATGTACCAGTATATTTTAGACTGTGATCTTCTGATCATTGATGACCTGGGAACGGAACTAAATAACAGCTTCACTTCCTCTGAACTGTTTTACTGCATCAATGAACGGCTCAATTCCTCAAAGTCCACCATTATTTCCACCAATCATCCCATGAATGAACTGAGGGACCGTTATACGGAACGTGTGACTTCCCGGTTGATCAGCCGCTACACGGTGATTCCTCTTTACGGCGATGATATCCGCATCAGGAAGAAGGCAAAATAAGCCGATAGCCTTGACTATTGACCCACTTAATGATATAAAAGAACCGTTGCAAGGCAATTGAATACGTTGGAGGAAAAAACAATGCTTTACGAAGAGAAAATTATAGAGACCATTCCGGTAGGCCCTCTTGGCCTGGTGCCGCTTATGAGCTGCAAGGAAATGGGGAATAAGGTCAACGATTATCTGGTGTCCTGGAGGAATGAGAGGGAGAGTGAGCATAAGTCTACCATTGCTTTTTCCGGTTATCAGAGGGATTCCTACATCATCGGAGCCAAGACCCCCAGATTCGGAACCGGAGAGGCCAAAGGAACCCTTCAGGAGTCAGTACGCGGAGATGATCTCTATTTTATGGTAGATGTGTGCAATTACAGCCTTACCTATTCCCTGTGCGGAATGACCAACCACATGTCACCTGACGACCATTTTCAGGATTTAAAGCGTCTGATCGCAGCTTCCGCAGGCAAGGCCCGCAGAATCAACGTGATCATGCCCTTCTTATATGAAAGCAGACAGCACAAGAGGACAAGCAGGGAATCCTTAGACTGTGCCCTGGCACTTCGGGAGCTGGTGAACATGGGAGTGGAAAATATCATCACCTTTGATGCCCATGACCCAAGAGTCCAGAACGCCATTCCCTTACGGGGCTTTGAAACGGTTCAGCCCATTTACCAGTTTATCAAGTATCTGTTAAAAGAAGAAAAGGAACTGGAAATTGACAACGACCATATGATGGTCATCAGCCCTGATGAAGGCGGTATGGGACGTGCTGTATATTTTGCAAACGTTCTGGGCCTTGATATGGGTATGTTCTATAAGCGCCGGGATTACACCCAGATTGTCAACGGACGCAATCCAATTGTTGCCCATGAGTTCCTGGGAAGCAGTGTGGAAGGCAAGGATGTGATCATTGTTGACGATATGATCTCTTCCGGAGAAAGCATGCTTGATGTTGCCAAAGAACTTAAGAGAAGAAAAGCCAGAAAGGTATTTGTCTGCTCTACCTTCGGACTCTTTACCAACGGTCTTGCGAAGTTTGATGAATATTATGAGAATGGTCTTATTGACCGGATTCTGACCACCAACCTGGTATACCAGACCCCGGATCTCCTTTCCAGACCTTATTATATTAATGTGGATATGAGCAAATACATTGCTCTTATCATAGATAATTTAAACCATGATGCGTCCTTAAGCGAGCTGCTGAATCCAACAGGCAGAATCAACCGCATTCTGGAGCGTTACAGGGCCGGAGACAGGTAATTTTAAACTTGGTTTAAACATAAAAGAGATATAAAGAGGCACCTGAAAGCTGAATTGTAAAAAACAGCTTTCAGGTGCCTCTTATCATGCCTTTTGGTTATTCTGTTTTGCAGAACAAACCGGCTCAATGATTATATTTCTACTAAATGATAAGGAATCAAATTTGCGGTCAGCATCTGGGCTTCCCTCTGATGGCAGGTGAAAATGATGATCTGGTCGGAATAAGTGTTTACCAGCCATTTTAAGGCAGTACGGAGCCTGTCATCGTCATACAGCACAAAGCTGTCATCAAAGATAAAGGGCATCCGCTCGGTGTTCTCCTGGACTAAAGAAGAGGCTGCCAGACGGAGGGCCAGATACACCTGGTCCATGGTGCCGCTGCTGACCTGCTCCAGTGGAACCAGCTTGGTCTTTGTATTTAAAAACACATTAAGGTTTTCATCCACGCTCATGCTGGTATAAATCCCTCCTGTGATTCCGGCAATCAAGTCAGAGGCAGTCTTATTCAAATACAGGCCAAAGGAATCCCGGATGGAGGAGGAGAGGGTGGTCATGGTTTCCAGGGCCAGATCAATGGCGGATATTTCCTCCCGGATGCGGTCATTTTCCTCTAAAATATGTTTCAGACCTTCTGCCTGAGTCTTGCAGCTGGATAAATGCTCCAGCTTTTTCTCCAGCTCCCATTGGCTTTTCTGCTGCTTTTCAATGGATTCCCCGCAGCCCTCCTGCTCCTTCTGAAGCTGTTCAATATCAGCCGCTTTTTGGCCGATAGCGTCCTCTGATTTGGTGACAGCTTTGCAGAGCCGGGTGAATTCCGCCATCCTGGCCTGGAAGGCTTTCATGGCATCCTCAGAGATATCTGTATTCCCCAGGTGCCTGGAGAGGATTTCCTGGAGAACCTTGGCGCTCATCTCCATATCCCGCTGGCTGTGCCTCATCCGGAGAAAGAGAATCAGGCCGATCAGATAGAATATAATGGAAGCTCCAATAAAAAGCCCTACTAAGAGGATGAGATCCAATCCGTAATAAGCTGTAAAATAATTGGATTCTCCCAGATAGTACAGCACGACCGTACAGCATAAAAGCAGAGTAGCAATGACCAGAGAGAGAATGGAGCATATTTTTCTGGGCCTTTTTTGGCAGGAGGTTTTTGCTTCCATATACTCATCAAAGGTTTCCTGGGCCTTTTCCGAATAGGCATGAATGGAGTCCTGATCGGAAAACTGGTTACTGGTCAGCATCTGCCGCCCTCTGGCAACCTTTTGAAGCAATTCTTCTTTTTCCTTCTGCCGCTCTTCTAAGGTGGTTTTCACCTCAGAACGCCGTTTCTGGTAAGTCTGGATCTGGTTTTCATATTCAGGAGAGGAAATCTCCTTTTCCGTATTCCTGATCTCGCTTAAGAGAGAGGTGTAAGTGCGGGCGGCTTCAGGAACCATCTGAGCCTCCAGCTCCTTTCGCTGGGACTTTAAAAGGGCCGCAGCCTTTGTGATATTAAGGGATAAATTTCCCGTAGTATTTAAGTTGGCGATGTAATTTTTTAACTCAGAAACCATTCCCTCGTCAGTAGCGCTCTTTAACTGTCCGATGCTGACTGTATTGATGTAAGCAGATTCACTTAAACCGCACAGCAGATCGTCTAAAAATGCCTTGGTAGGTTCCACTTCCCTTCCGGCGGTTTCATCTACAATTTTAAATTCTTTCTTATTCTTCTGAAAGGTGCGCTCAATCCGGTAAATGTGATTCTTGTGCTCCAGCCGTATCTGCCCCTCGTAAGTACCGCTGTTTTCCCAGGGCTCGTATTTGGTATAAAGGTCATTTCTAGAAGCCCGTCCCCGCTGGCGTTCGATACCGAAAAGCATTCCCCGGATAAAGGTATGTATGGTGGACTTTCCGGCTTCATTTTTGCCGTAGACAATGTTAAGCCCATCCCGGAAGGAAAGGTTTCTTCCATGGAATTTCCCGAAGCCGTTGATATAGATATCCAGTATTTTCATGGGTCAGCTCCTTTCGTCCGTTGTGTGCAGCAGAGCATTGATGCCGTAATGAAGGGCCTTTTTTTCCACCGGGCTCATCTCCGGTTTTTGAAGGGCCTGGATGAAGAAGCCGATCATATCGCTGGGGTGTTCTGCAAACAGGGCGGAAAAGTCATACTGAGGCTCGGATTCGTCAATGATATCCATGATCTTAAACCGGGTGGAGAGCATTTCCAAGTCAAAGGAAATATCAGGGTCCCTCATCCCCCGGATGCGGAAGCGGAAGATGTTTTCCGTTCCCCGGTTCTGGATCTCCTGGGTGATCTTCATTGCCAGCTCCGTATTGGTGGTGGCAGTGGTCACGTTGACCGCCAGTGATATATATTGAAGCTTTGCCAAGGGGATGAACTTTAATGAAGTTACCACCCGGGTCACTTCATTGATATCACCCACCATCATTCCATGGGGGCCGGACTCTGTCTTGTCCAGAGGCTCCAGAGAGCCTGCAAAGGCCATTCTGTTTTCCAGAAGGATCTCAGGGCGGTGGATATGTCCCATGGCAATATAAGAGAAATCAAGGCTGCTCATAGCGCCTTTATCAAAGGGGATGTGGTTGGCATCACCTCCATGGCCCAAAAGAACATGGATGCGCCCATTATTCGGCACCTTCAAATGATCCAGCCGGTTTTCCGGGATTTCAGCAGAATGATAGCTGAAGCCGTAGACTTCCGTATTGATTTCCTTAAAGTAAACGCTTTCCAGCTCTTCTCCCATTAAGTAGGTCACATTGGGAGCCCAGGTAAAGCTTAAAAGTGCGGAATTGCTTCTGATGCGGTCGTGATTGCCTGCAATGATGACCACATGAACCGTGGGTATGGTAGAAAACAAATAATTCACTTCTTTTAAGTCTTTGGCAAGAGGCTGGCGGTGAAATAAGTCTCCGGATATGAAAAGGCAGTCAGCTTCCAGAAACTTTGCCTGTGTCACGGCCCTTGCAAAGGTGTCCTTAATATCCTGGCACCGTTCCTTGCTCCACGGCTTGTCGCTGTCCGGGCTCATCCCCCAGTGAACATCTGCAATATGTATGAATTTCATTGTTATTACCTCGCTGTTTTTGCGGTTTGGCCATGTATAGCCTGATTGTAAACAACTTCCCTGCCGGAAAGGAAGGGAAGTTGTTTCACAGATTAAAGTTCACAGTTGTTAACAGTTCTTGGGAAGGGAACCACATCGCGGATGTTGCCCATTCCGGTCAGATACATAACGCAGCGCTCAAAGCCTAAGCCAAAGCCTGCATGACGGGTGGAACCGTATTTTCTTAAGTCAAGGTAAAACTCATAATCTTCTTTATTAAGGCCGGACTCCTCCATGCGCTCTACCAGCTTCTGGTAGTTGTCCTCACGCTGGCTTCCGCCGATGATCTCTCCGATTCCGGGAACCAGACAGTCCACAGCAGCCACAGTCTTTCCATCCGGGTTCAGCTTCATATAGAAGGCCTTGATCTCCTTGGGATAGTCGGTGACGAAAACAGGCTTTTTATACAACTCTTCTGTCAGATAACGCTCGTGTTCTGTCTGCAGGTCACAGCCCCAGGATACCTTATAATCGAACTCTTCATTGTGCTTTTCCAGCAGCTCAATGGCTTCGGTATAAGTCACACGAGCGAATTCGGAATTTAACACATGGTTTAAACGGTCTAAAAGACCCTTGTCCACAAACTGGTTGAAGAAGTTCATTTCCTCGGGAGCCTTCTCCAGAACAAAGCGGATGATATATTTTAACATGGACTCTGCCAGCTCCATATCATCGTTTAAATCAGCAAATGCCATCTCAGGCTCAATCATCCAGAACTCAGCCGCGTGGCGTGTGGTGTTGGAGTTTTCCGCACGGAAAGTAGGTCCGAAGGTATAGATATTGCGGAATGCCATGGCATAGGTTTCTCCGTTAAGCTGTCCGCTGACCGTTAAGTTGGTAGGCTTTCCGAAGAAATCCTGGGAAAAGTCTACATCTCCCTCTTTGGTCTTTGGAATATTTGCTAAGTCCATGGTAGTGACCTGGAACATCTCTCCGGCTCCCTCGCAGTCGCTTCCGGTAATAATGGGAGTGTGAACATAAACGAAGTCCCCCTCCTGGAAAAACTGGTGGATGGCGTAGGCGATTAAGGAGCGGACACGGAACACTGCCTGGAAGGTGTTGGTTCTGGGGCGCAGATGGGAAATGGTCCTCAAATATTCAAAGGAATGGCGCTTTTTCTGAAGAGGGTAATCAGGTGCCGAAGGGCCTTCAATCAATATTTCCTCAGCCTGAATTTCAAAGGGCTGTTTTGCCTCCGGTGTGGCTACCAGGGTTCCGGTGACGATGACGGCTGCTCCGATATTCAGTTTGGAAATGTCAGAAAAGTTCTCCATGGTGTCATGATAGACGATCTGAAGTGTTTCAAAATAAGTTCCGTCATTTAAAACAATGAAGCCAAAGGACTTGGAATCCCTTAAGCTTCTCACCCAGCCGCCTATGGTGACTCTGGTGTTTAAGAAGGATTCCTTGCTCTTATATATTTGTCTTACTGTTGTCAAATCCATAATGGTTTCTCCTTTTGCGTGTTGGCATACTTACTAAGATTATACTGTACTTTGACCTTTGATTCAAGGGGGGATGCACAAAAACATGGCTTATAGACAAAGTTATGTACGGAAAATAGGTATTTAACCCCTAAAGTCTGTGCAGTTACAAAAAAGGCATGAATAATGTCGGAAAATGCACAAAAAAATATCGTAATATTTCAAAAATTTGTTCACTATTCGTCAAATGTATGGTATAATGCTAGTACAATAAAATTCTAACAGCAAGAGGTGATAAACGTGATTAAAAAAGAAATGATTGCCATGCTTTTAGCTGGCGGACAGGGAAGCCGTTTGGGCGTGCTCACGCAGAAGGTGGCCAAACCAGCAGTATCTTTTGGAGGAAAGTACCGCATTATTGATTTCCCGCTAAGCAACTGTATCAACTCCGGAGTAGATACAGTAGGAGTTCTGACCCAGTATCAGCCATTACGTTTGAATACCCATATAGGAATTGGAATTCCGTGGGATTTAGACCGCAATGTAGGCGGTGTCACCATTCTTCCGCCATATGAAAAGAGCAAGGGAAGCGACTGGTATACAGGAACCGCAAACGCAATCTACCAGAACTTAGAGTATATGGAGACCTACAATCCGGAGTACGTTTTAATATTGTCAGGCGACCATATCTATAAGATGGATTATGAGGTTATGCTGGAATACCACAAAGCCAATAATGCTGATATCACCATTGCTGCCATGCCTGTACCGATTGAAGAGGCCAGCCGGTTCGGAATTCTGATTACCGATGAGAATAACCGGATCACGGAATTTGAGGAGAAGCCGGAGAACCCCAGAAGCAACCTGGCTTCCATGGGAATTTACATATTCAGCTGGAAGGTGCTCAGAGACGCCCTGATCAAGATGTCCGAGGTTCCGGGCTGCGATTTCGGCAAGCACATCATCCCTTACTGCTTCGAATCAGGCGGACGGGTATTTGCCTATGAATACAACGGCTACTGGAAGGATGTAGGCACCCTTGGTTCTTACTGGGAGGCCAACATGGAACTGATCGATATTATTCCTGAGTTTAACCTTTATGAGGAGTACTGGAAGATTTATACTAAGAGCGACATCATTCCGCCTCAGTATGTATCACAGGATGCGGTCATTGACAGAACCATTATAGGAGAAGGATCGGAGATCTGCGGAGAAGTCTATAATTCTGTCATCGGCGCAGGTGTCGTCATTAAAAAAGGCGCTGTAGTCAGGGATTCCATCATCATGCGGGAAAGTGTTGTGGGAGAGAATTCCAAGGTTTACAAAGCCATTATTGCAGAGAACGTAAAGATCGGGGACAATACGGAGATTGGAGTCGGAGAGTACAGCGAAAGCAAATACGATCCTAAGGTATACCAGTTTGACCTGGTGACGGTGGGAGAAAATTCGATCATTCCCGGCAATGTAAAGGTCGGAAAAAACACGGCGATCGTGGGGGAGACAACGCCAGAGGATTACCATGGCGGAGAACTGGCTAGCGGAGATTACATCATAAAGGCAGGTGGTATGCGATGAGAGCAATAGGAATTATATTAGCAGGCGGAAACAGTAGGAGGATGAAGGAATTATCCAGTAAAAGGGCGATTTCAGCCATGCCCATTGCAGGCAGCTATCGCAGCATTGACTTTGCCCTCAGCAACATGACAAATTCCCATATTCAGAACGTGGCAGTTTTGACCCAGTATAATTCCAGGTCCCTTCATCTGCATTTAAGTTCATCCAAGTGGTGGGATTTTGGAAGAAAGCAGGGAGGCTTGTTCGTATTTACCCCGACCATTACTGCAGAGAGCAGTGACTGGTACCGCGGTACGGCTGACGCCCTCTATCAGAATCTGAACTTTTTAAAGAACAGCCATGAGCCTTATGTGGTGATCGCAGCAGGTGACGGCATCTATAAACTGGATTATGCCAAGGTTTTGGAATATCATATTGAGAAAAAAGCGGACATCACTGTGGTGTGCTCCCAGCTTCAGCAGGGAGAGGACGTTACCCGTTTCGGATTTGTTCAGACCAACGAAGACGGAAGGATTACAGAGTTTGAAGAAAAGCCCATGGTAACCACTTCCAATACGGTTTCCTGCGGAATCTATGTAATCCGCAGACGCCAGCTGATCGAGCTGATCGAGCGCTGCGTGATGGAAGATTCCTATGATTTTGTAAGCGACATTCTGGTGCGCTACCGGAACTTAAAGAGAATCTATGCTTATAAGCTGAACTCCTACTGGAGCAACATCGCTTCCGTGGAATCTTACTATAAGACCAACATGGATTTCTTAAAACCGGAAGTGAGGGATTACTTTTTCTGTCAGTCTCCTGAGGTCTATTCTAAGATCGACGATCTGCCGCCGGCTAAGTATAATCCGGGTTCAGCAGTCAAGAACAGCCTGATTTCCAGCGGAAGCATCATCAACGGAGTGGTGGAAAATTCCGTTTTATTTAAAAAGGTATATGTGGGAAATAACTGCGTCATTAAGAATTCCATTATTTTGAATGACGTATATATAGGGGATAATACGGTGATTGAAAACTGTATTGTGGAAAGCCGGGACACCATTCGGGCCAACACTACCCATATCGGGTCACCGGATGACATAAAAGTCGTTTTGGAAAAGAACGAAAGATACGCATTATAAGGATTGCGGTGGGAGGGGTTTTAACATGCAGATTACAGACGTGAGAGTGAGACGGATTGAAAAAGAAGGAAAGATGAAGGCCATTGTATCCATTACTTTGGATAACGAATTTGTTATTCATGATATTAAAGTTATCGAGGGGGAAAATGGTTTATTCATCGCCATGCCGAGCCGAAAAGCGGCCGATGGAGAATACCGGGATATTGCCCATCCCATAAATTCAGGAACACGCGACATGATTCAGAAGGTGATTCTGGATAAATATGAGACCACAACTCTGGAAATACCGGATGCGGCAGCAATGGCATAGTTAGATGAAAGAAGCTGGTGTAAAAGCAGATGAACCATCTGCCGGAACATCGGCTTCTTTTTTCTGCGGCCTCCCCTTTTAGTATGCAAAACTATTTGCAAAACAGGATTTACACATGGCTCTTTTTGGAGTTATAATAAAAAACGAACAAATTTCTGGAAAGGCGGCGAAAGATATGACAATTAAAATAGGTATTGTAGGCTATGGGAACCTGGGAAGAGGCGTGGAGTGTGCCATCCGCCACAACCCGGACTTAGAGCTTACCGCAGTATTTACAAGGAGAAATCCGGAATCCTTAAAGGTATTGACACCGGGTGCAAAGGTGCATTCCTATGAGGATGTTTTTTCTTTTAAGGACGCTGTTGACGTTCTGATCCTGTGCGGCGGAAGTGCTTCGGACCTTCCGGTGCAGACCAAAGAGCTTGCAGAGCATTTCAACCTGGTTGACAGCTTTGATACCCATGCCAAGATCCCCCAGCATTTTTCAGCAGTGGATGAGGCCGCTAAAAAGGGGAAAAAGGTGGCAGTCATATCCGCAGGCTGGGACCCGGGCATGTTCTCCTTAAACCGTTTGTATGCAGGAGCCATTTTGCCGGGAGGCAGTGATTATACCTTCTGGGGCAAGGGAGTCAGCCAGGGCCATTCCGACGCCATCCGCAGAATTTCCGGCGTTAAGGACGCAAGACAGTATACGGTTCCGGTGGAAGAGGCGTTAAAGGAGGTAAGAAGCGGAAGCAATCCGGAGCTGACAACCAGACAGAAGCATACCCGCCAGTGCTTTGTGGTGGCAGAAGATGGGGCTGATTTAGAGCGGATCAGAGAAGAGATCGTGACCATGCCTAATTACTTCGCTGATTATGACACAACCGTTCAGTTTATTACAAAGGAAGAGCTGATGCGGGATCACAAGGGAATTCCCCACGGCGGATTTGTCATCAGAACAGGGACAACCGGCTGGGAGGATGAGAACAGCCATGTAATCGAATACAGCTTAAAGCTGGATTCCAACCCGGAATTTACGGCTTCTGTACTGGCCGCTTATGCAAGGGCTGCTTACCGCTTAAATCAGGAAGGACAGCAGGGCTGCAAGACCGTATTTGACATTGCCCCGGCGTATTTAAGCTCCTTAAGCGGGGAAGAATTGAGGAAAAACCTGTTATAATATAAGCAGGGGCAGGAGGGATAGGAAATGGCAGCAGGGAAAGAGATGGTTTTATACTATCAGCCGGAGTCGGACAGGCAGAAGGGCAATGGTACAAAAGCTGCTAAGCTGAAATCTGTGCTGGTGCGCATGGGTGTCCGGATTAAAAACATTTCTCAGGAGCAGATGGGACAGACTGTTGGCTTTCTGGCCGGCCTTGAGGGCTTTGAGGAAAAGGAAGCAGAGGCGTGCCCTCCCGTGGAGGAAGAGCTTCTGGTTATGAGGAATTTTTCCAATTCCAGGCTGGATGAGCTTTTGATGAATCTAAGACGGGCAGGAGTGGAAAAAATCGCCTTAAAGGCGGTGCTGACCGACACCAACTGCAAATGGAAGCTTTATGACCTGTATCAGGAGCTTGTAAAGGAACATGAAGTAATGTCCAAAAAGGAACAGAAATAAGGCAGCAAAAATGGTATCCCAAGTCAGGTTATGAACTTTTGGGATACCATTTTTGTTCTATGTATTGATTTGATTTTTATTGATAATCGCAGACATTTGCCCACCGCTGCAGTAATTCTGCTTCCTGGGGTCTTCTCTTGGACAACTGGGCTGCCGCAACGATGGGAAGCCATTTCTGAACGTATTTTTTTGCTGTTCCGGTTTTCTTGCAGAACAGATCCATGTACATATCTGCCTTGTTCTGGTCATAGAGGCAGAAAAGTAAGTAGGTTCTTGCAACATCAGCACTGGCATTGCCCTGAGTGGCATGTACCCAGTCCAGGACGAACATGGTTCCGTCATCCTTTACAATAATGTTGGTTGGGTTAAAGTCTCCGTGGCACAGCTTTGTGTGCTTTGGCATGCTGTCAAGCTGTGTCCGCATATCGTACACAGTCACATCATTCAATTCTTCTGTATCCATGATCTGGCGTGACATCTTATCCTTCAGCTTATTGAGAAGAGGACACTGCTTTGCCATGATGCTTAAGTGAAGATCAACCATCTTTTCCATGTATTCCGGTAACTTTTCAGGGTTCTCATCCATGAGCTGCTGGAGGGTCTTGCCTTCAATGAAATCAAAGGTAATGGCCCACTTTCCTTCAAAAACACTGACTTCCAACACCTTGGGAACGTTGATTCCGCCTACTTCTTCTACACGGGCGGTAATCAGAGCCTCATTTAAAACCTCTGCTTTCGGGAAGTCAGCGTTAAAAACCTTCAGCGCCTTATCTCCATCACGAAAGACCTTTTTTGTTGCAGTTGTCGCAATTAATTCTGCTGCCATAAAAACCTCTCTCCTTCCATACCATAAGTTTAAAGCAAATGATGCATTGACTTGTACCTATATATTACTACATATCCAGTAAAATGTATAGTTAAATTTTTATCAAAGTCTGAAAATCTGCTTTATGGCCTTGAATTAAAAGCGGAAAACCGCCGCTCCATAGGCAGGAAGGGGGTAGGCAAAGGAGTATTCCTGTCCATCCCATTCCTTGAGGGCAGAGCGGAAGGAGGGGGCTTTTTCTCCCCGCTTATACAGGCCGTGGCTCTCACTTAAAACAAGAGTAAATCCGCCCCGTTTCGGAACGCCTACCCGGTAATCAGGATAAGCCACAGGGGTGAAGTTTAATACAAACAGCAGGTTGTTTTTGCGGTCTTTGCCATACCGGATAAAACTAAAGATGCTGTGTTCGCTGTCATTGGCATTTACCCAGGAAAAACCATTCCAATCGTAGTCTTTTTCGTAAAGAGCCGGATATTTCTTATAGAGATGGAGAAGATCCCTTACATACTCCTTAAGCTCTCTTCCCAAAGGCTCGTCAGCCAGATACCAGTCCAGAGCAGTCTTTTCATCCCACTCGTGGAATTGTCCGAAGTCCTGGCCCATAAACAGCAGCTTTTTGCCAGGGTGGCCCAGCATAAAGGTATAGCCCAGCTTTAAGTTTGAAAACTTATCCTCTAAAAGTCCCGGCATTTTGTTGATCATGGAGCATTTCAAATGGACCACTTCATCGTGGGACAGCACCAGAATGTATTTTTCACTGGTAAAATAGGAAAGTCCGAAGGTCATTTTATCGTGATTGAATTTGCGGAAATAGGGGTCCAGCTTCATGTATTCCAGGAAATCGTGCATCCATCCCATGTTCCATTTGAAGGTAAAGCCAAGGCCCTCCTCTTTGGGCTCTCCCGTGACCTTTGGCCAGGCTGTGGATTCTTCTGCAATGACCATGGCGCCGTTTCCCCGCTCCTTCATCACGCTGTTTAAGTGCTTGAAAAATTCAACGGCTTCCAGACTTTCATTACCGCCCCTGCTGTTAGGAACCCATTGTCCGCTATCTCTTCCATAGTCCAGGTAGAGCATGGAGGCCACTGCATCCACACGGAGTCCGTCCACGTGGAATTTTTCCACCCAGTAAAGGGCGTTGGCAATGAGGAAGTTGCTGACCTCAAACTTGCTGTAGTCAAAAACCTTGGTTCCCCAGTCCGGATGCTCTCCCTTTCTCGGGTCCGCATATTCGTAACAGGGCTCCCCGTCAAAGTCAGCCAGCCCGTGGGCATCCCTTGGGAAATGGGCGGGAACCCAGTCTAAAATCACTCCGATCCCTTTTCTGTGCATATAGTCCACAAAATACATAAACTCCTCAGGTGTTCCATACCTGGAGGTGGGAGCAAAGTAGCCTGTCACCTGATAACCCCAGGAGCCATCGTAAGGATGCTCCGCAATTCCCATTAATTCCACATGGGTATAACCCATTTCTGATATGTAATCCGCCAGCTCATGAGCCGCCTCCACATAGGTGTAAAACCCGTCTTTTTCTTCCCGGTTTTTCTTCTTCCAGGAACCTAAGTGGACTTCATAAATGCTGACAGGTCCCTCTAACAGAGCATTGGCCTTCCGTTTTTCCAGCCAGGTGCTGTCTCTCCACTTAAATCCTGATAAATCAGTTGTAACGGAAGCTGTCTGGGGACGGTATTCCCCGTGAGCCGCATAGGGATCGGCTTTAAAAAGTATCTTCCCGCTCTTTGTGGTGATGGCAAACTTATACAGTTCCCCCACGCCAACGCCGGGAACAAAGGCTTCCCAGATTCCTGAGTCAGCCAGCAGGTCCATAGGAGTGGTGTCCGGATTCCAGCCGTTAAAGTCGCCTGCAACCCCTACCTGCTCTGCATGAGGGGCCCAGACTGCAAAGTACATCCCGTCTTTTCCTTTATAGGTTCTTGGATGAGCTCCCAGTTTTTCATAAATTTCATAATGCTTTCCATTGTTGTAAAGATACCGGTCTACCTCTGTAAAAAAGCCTGTTCCGATTTCCTTTTTCTTCTCTGCCATATGCTCACCCCTCCATGATTTTTAATATTACACCCCGGTTTGCCGGAATGGTTAACTGGATTTTCTGATCCCTTATAGGGTATTGCCCCCCGCTGAGAAGATCCACAGCAATGTCCCCTTGTGACGGACACGCGATCTGCACAAATGCTTCCTTGTCATCGTTGTTGACTGCTGTGACAAGGACTTGCCCTTCGTAAAACCTGGCAAAGGCATACTGCCTGTTGGTGAGAAGCAGCTCCTGATACCGCCCTCCGTGAAAATGGGGATTTTCTTTGTGAATCTGTCCCAGCCTGCCGATCAAACCGGACAGAGAATTGGCTTTTGCTTCCCTGTCTGAATTGGAAATGGCCGGGCGAAGAGCAGAATCATCCCAATTGGTCCGTTTTCCTTCTATTCCGAATTCACTGCCATAATAGACAGAGGGAATTCCCGGAAGGGTAAATAATAAAGTGTAAACCGGATATAGATGCTCCCGGTTCTGCAGCTTGCTGGCAATCCGGTCCTCATCGTGATTGTCCACAAAGGTATAAAGCTGAAGCCCTAAGGGGTCAAGCCGTTTTACGTTGTGGGCAATTTCAAAGTAATTGTGATCGTTGTGGCCGGAATAAATGCTCTTATGTAATTCGTAATTGGTGACAGAATGGAGCATGGAGTCATTGACCCATCTGCCGTAATCTCCGTGTATCACCTCGCCCATGAGCCAGAAGTCTTCCTTCATCCGGCTTGTCTCGTCCCGCAGCTCCTTCATAAATCCAAAGTCCAGAACATTGGCACAGTCTAAGCGGATGCCGTCAATGTCAAAGGACTGAATCCAGAATTGTATGGTGTCGAATAAATACTGCTTTACCATGGGGTTATAAAGATTGAGACAGGGAAGCTCATAATGCCCCTGCCAGGCTTCGTATCCAAAGGAATCCCCAAGAGGGCTGCTTCCTCCGAAGCTGACTCCCTTATACCAGTCCTTGTAAGAGGACTGCTCTCTGTTTTTCACAATGTCCTGAAACGCAAAAAAGTCTCTTCCAGTGTGATTGAACACACCATCGACCACCACCTTGATTACTGCCTCGTGGCAGAGGGCTGTAAATTTCTGAAAGCCCTCCTGGCTTCCCAGGCGGCGGTCCACCATCCGGTAATCGCGGGTATCGTATCCGTGGGTAGAGGATTCAAACAGTGGCCCAATGTAGATCGCATTGCACCCAAGGGAATGGATATGGGGAATCCACTGTTCCAGCTCTCCAAAATGGCCGGTGACAGAGATTTCCCTGTTTTCCTTCGGTGCTCCCACAAGTCCCAGGGGATAGATGTGATAAAACACTCCCCCTTCATACCACTTGCTCATATACTTATCCTCCGGTTTCTGGTAATGTACCTTATACCTCCCTGCTTTTAAAGCGGCGAAGGAGGAACTGATAACGCAATTGTGCTGCGTTAAGTTCGTAAATGTAACAATCAATCAGGGTTGGGTCAACAACCTGCTCAAAGTGATTTCTGGCGGAATCGATAGCGGTTTTGGAACGTTCGATCTCACATCTTAAATTCCATTCGTCTTCCGATGGAGCCAAATGTTTTTTTAAAAGCCCGTTTTTCATATTGTCATCTCCAGATTCATATTTTTATACCAGGCCCTCTTTGACCAGCCACAGGCTGTCCGGACCTTTTTATACCTGTAAGGTTTAGTATATCTGGAAAATGCCACTTTATTCATAAATTACCTGTATAATTTTTGATTTTATGAAATACGGCCTGAAAGCCCCTGTAAAAACTGCCCCAGGGAGTAGAGCTTTTGTGTGCTGTCCCCAATGGTGAGGTAATAATAATTGGCTGTCCCCTCCTGGCGGACATCAATAAGGCCCGCATCTTTTAAAATTTTCAGATGATGGGAGACAGCAGGGCGTGACAGCCTGGTCTGCTCCGTGATCTCCTTTACGTTCATTCCTTGTTTTTTTGAGGCTGTGCAGACGCTGATTACGCCTGACATATCATTTCCCAGGCTGTCATAAAGGCCTGTCCGTGCAAGGGCTGAAATAATGGTCAGGCGGACCTCATCTCCCAGGGCGATAAAAAGAGGCATGCAATCCTGAAAAAGTTTATTAAAATCCTGGGCCTCCAACGGTGAAATCCCTCCTTTGGTTTAAAAAGATAAACTAATTACATTCTACCATCCGGAGCAAAGAACGTCAATGTTTTCGGGGAGAAAAATTGTAATATATGCTGTAAAAAAACTAAAAAATAAGAAAAATTTGTTCAAAATATAAAAAACAGGAGAGGAATCCCAATAATTAGGAAGGCTTTGGGAAAAGGCGATGTATACAATATTTTCTGGAAAAAACTGT
Source organism: Hungatella sp. UBA4396 (assembly GCA_002389905.1). Lineage (GTDB taxonomy): Bacteria > Bacillota > Clostridia > Lachnospirales > Lachnospiraceae > Lacrimispora. The sequence goes on from DGRE01000019.1 coordinate 103,032, forward strand.
TGACATCAGCTGGTATCTTGTGCATAATAAAGGCACATTCATGTATGCTTTCTGCGTACATTCTTTGGTATCATTTTTATTATTCCAAAGCTGATATTCCAGCAAAAAATTCCAGGACTTATATTTTTAAAAAGAGGGGGAGTGATTGTATCGTCAGACATGTTATTTTGCTGCTCATTTTAGGGGCAGGGGCTTATTTTGATGTCCGGGAACACCGGATTCCCAACTGGCTGGTGCTGTCGGGGTTTATAAGCGGTATTCTGCTGGACCTTCTCCGGTCAGCGGAGGTGTTAAAGGGCACTGTTTTCTGGCAGATACTGTTTCTGTTCTGCTTTAAATTTGCCGCAGCCTCAGCCGTATTTTTCCCCCTCTTTCTCTGCCGGATGATAGGGGCGGGCGATATTAAGGCCATTGGGCTGATTGTTGCCTATCTGGGCCCTGTAGCCGGTGCTGCAGCTCTTTTGCCCGGACTTTTCATAGGCGCTGTCTGGTCCTTTGCTAAGATGGCTGCAAAGGGCATTCTGTTCAAACGTTTATCCTATTTTTGGGATTATGTAAAACGTGTGCGCCAGACGGGCAGATTTACAGCGTATTACAGTTCTGCCAGAGACGGCCATGAGATCGTCATACCTTTAGGCCTGTGTCTCTTCCTGGGAATGCTGGTTTACATCATATTACTGTATTAGAAGGAGGTTTTCATTTGGCAAAAAAAGTGATGGCAGTTTATGATCCGGACCCTGTCTATGGGGAACGGCTTGCAGAATATGTCAGCCATAGGGGGCAGGTTCCTTTTTCCGTTACGGCATTTACCTCCCTGGAGAGACTGAAGGCTTATGCCAGGGACCACGAAATTGAGCTGCTGCTGATCCACTCCTCTGTTCCGGCAGAGGAGGCGGAGAAAATAGGAGCAGCAAGGGTGATCCGGCTGGCCGGTGAGGAAGAGGAATATGAGGAAGGAGGGCCTGTGCAGATTTATAAATATCAGGCTGCGGACAGCATGATGCGGGAGGTGATGGCCTGTTACTGCTCGGCAGAAGGAGAGCCGGTATTTGCCGGAGTGTCGGGAACGGGACGGATCATTGGCATCTATTCCCCGGTAAACCGGTGCTTAAAGACCTCCCTTGCCTTGACCATGGGCCAGCTGATGGCCAGGGATTTAAAGGTGCTGTATTTGAATCTGGAGGATTGCTCCGGACTGAAACGTCTGACAGGAGAAGAATACAGGGGAGGCCTGTCAGAGCTTTTGTATTATTACAGTCAGAATGAGTTTAACTGGGGACGCTTAGGCTCTCTCGTTTACACCTGGGGAGATCTGGATTACGTGCCTCCGGTCCGCTATCCTGAGGACCTTTTCCAGGTGACGGCTCAGTCAATGGCGGATCTGGTGGAGAGGATTGCCAGAGAGAGTACCTATGAAGCAGTGATTTTAGACCTGGGCCAGTTCGGGGCAAAGGCTCTGGAGGTGCTTGAAATCTGCGATGTGGTGTATATGCCGGTGAAGGAGGACTGCGTCTCCGCGGCAAAGATTGAGGAATTCGAGGAATACCTGGTTTCCTCCGGTCATGAACCGTTAAAAAGCCGCATTCAGAAGCTGAAGCTTCCCTATCACTGCAGCCCGGGAAGGAAGGACAATTACTTAGAGCAGCTTCTATGGGGAGAGCTGGGAGATTACACAAGACAGCTTTTAAGGAAGCAGCCGTAAGGAGGACAAGGATGGACGAGGAACAGAGGAGAAGACTCCGGGAAGACATTATGAGGGAGCTGGACGAAAGGCAGGCGGTAAGTGATAATGAGCTGTATGATATGATAGACCGGCGCCTTTTGGACCAGGGGCAGAACAGTTTTCTGCCTTTAAAGGACCAGGTCTGGCTCCGGAGCAGGCTTTTTGACTCCTTCCGGCGTTTAGGGGCTCTTCAGGAGCTGGTGGATGACAGGGACATTTCTGAGATTATGGTAAATGGGGCAGACCGCATCTTTGTGGAGAGAAAGGGACATATGGCCCGGTGGGAAAAGTCCTTTGACAGCCAGGAGCAGCTGGAGGATACCATACAGCAGATCGTCAGCAGGGTAAACCGCACGGTCAATGTGTCAAGGCCCATTGCCGATGCCAGACTGCCGGATGGCTCCAGGGTTCATGTGGTGCTTCCGCCCATTGCTTTGGACGGCCCTGCGGTGACCATAAGAAAGTTCCCGGAGCCCATTACCATGGCAGGACTTCTGACTCTTGGCTCGGTCACCAAAGAGGCGGCAGCTTTTTTGAAATCCATTGTGGAGGCAGGATATAATATTTTCATCAGCGGCGGGACTAATTCGGGGAAGAGTACTTTTCTCAATGCCCTTTCTGCTTATATTCCTCAGGATGAGAGAATTGTGACCATAGAGGATTCCGCAGAGCTTCAGATCACCCATATTCCCAATCTGGTGCGCCTTGAAACCAGGGAAGCCAATGGAGAGGGAGAAGGGGAGATCACCATTGGGGACTTGATCAGAGCATCCCTTCGAATGAATCCTTCTCGAATTATTGTGGGAGAGGTGAGGGGAAAGGAGGCTCTGGACATGATATCTGCCATGAATACGGGACATGACGGAAGCCTCAGCACGGGACATGGCAACAGCCCCAGAGACATGCTGTCCAGGCTGGAAACCATGGTGCTGATGGGAGCGGATATTCCTCTTGCAGCAGTCAGAAGCCAGATCGGGGCGGCCATTAATATTCTGATACATCTGGGGCGCTTGCGGGATAAGAGCAGGAGAATTTTGTCCATTGCGGAGGTGGCTGGCTATGAAAACGGAGAAATCAGGCTCAATACCCTATTCCGGTTTGAAGAAGACGAAGAAAACCGGGAAGGAACAAAAGGGGTGCAGGGGAGCCTTAAAAAGGTGGGAAGCCTTCAAAACACCGAAAAGCTTAAAGCAGCAGGCATTACAATACGATAAATACATTCTGACACCGGCTCAATGGTGTTTGTACGGACTTCAGGGCGTGGCAGCAGGCGGGCTGTTCGCTTATGTCTTCTACCGCAGCATCGCAGCATTTCTCATATTTCTTCCATTTGGAATTATTTTTCCCATAATAAAAAGAAGAGAATTAAAAGAAAAAAGACTTCAAAAGCTGAATCTGGAATTTAAAGAAGGGATTTTACTTCTGTCCTCCTTTTTAAGTGCCGGTTATTCGGTGGAAAATGCATTTTCCTCCTCTGTCAGAGAATTGAAGCTGCTGTATGGAGAGGAAGGGCTGATTTCCATGGAGTTTGGCCATATTGCAGGCCAGATTCGGATGAACCGCTCTGTAGAACAGGCCCTTTTGGAATTTGCCGGACGAAGCGGCCTTGACGATGTGAAAAACTTTGCGGAAGTGTTTGCGGCGGCAAAGCGAAGCGGAGGGGAGTTGGTTTCCATCATCAGCCGGACAGCTTCTGTAATCCGGGATAAGGTTCAGGTGAGGCAGGAAATTTTAACTATGACGGCATCTAAGCAGTTTGAACAGAAGATCATGAATGCGATCCCCTTTTTCATCGTCCTTTACATTGATATGACGTCACCGGGCTTTTTTGATCTGATGTATGGAACAGGTGTGGGAAGAATTCTCATGACAGCTTGTATGGCAGCTTACATAGCCGCATTTGTTATTGCCAGAAGAATTATGCAGATTGAGATATAGGAGGGAGCATGAAGGAAAAGGGAAGGAGCAGGTTTCAATTGCCGAAGCTGCCTGTCACAAAAACCCAGGCAGCCTGCGCGGCAGGAGGAGTGATTTTGTACGCTGTCATGAGCGTTATCAATGGAGGAAGCCAGGATTTATCCCGGGAGGGGCTTAAAAGGGCCGGACCGGGAAATGGGGAGACTTCTTATGAGCTTTCCGTATCAGGTTTTCATCAGAAGGAGGGGACCGGTAAAATAACCGTTGACCTGCCTGTAAGGGAAAGGAGGTATAAGGAGCAGGAGGCCAAGGAACTGCTTAAGAAGCTGGGAGAGGAACTTAAGGTGCAGATTCTGGGGGAAAATGAGTCCTTGGAAGAGGTGAGAACTAATTTAAATTTAAAAACAGACCTTTCCGGGTATGGGTTTAAAATCAGTTGGGAATCGGAAAATCCTGAGTTAATTGACTCTTTTGGAACCGTACACAATGAAGAGGTTTCTGAAGAGGGAGAGCCTGTCTGGTTAAGCGCTTGGCTGACAGATGGAATCCATGAGCGCAGATATGAATATAAGGTCGTTGTTTATCCGCCTGTGCTCACTCCGGAAGAACAATTGGCAGCAGCATTTAAAAAGTGGGCGGATCAGGCGGATATGAAGCAGCAGACAGAGGACAAGCTTTTGCTTCCGACAGTTTATGATGGTCAGACACTGACCTACAGCCTGGTAAAAGATGAGGATTACCGGTTTCTTCCTGTCCTTGGAGTTTTGCTTGCAGCTCTTCTTCATGCCAAGAAAGAAATGGACAAGCAAAAGCAGGCCAGGGAGAGGGAGCAGCAGCTTCTTTTTGATTACTCTGAGGTGGTTTCTAAGCTTGTGGTCTATGTGGGGGCAGGACTTACGGTGAGAGGGGCCCTGGAACGGATGGCAGCAGGCTATGAAGAATCCTTAACCTTGGGAAAGGGGAGAGTGCGTCCTGCCTATGAGGAAGTGGTAAAGACGGTGAGGCAGCTGGGAAGCGGACAGGGGGAGGGGAAGGCTTATGGGGAGTTTGGACGAAGGTGCGGGCTCCAGTCTTATTTGAAGCTTTCCGCCCTCCTGGAGCAGGGCCAGAAAAATGGAAGCCGCCAGCTTCGTCCTGCTTTGGAGCTTGAGCTTGTTTCCGCCTTTGAACAGAGGAAGAACCTGGCTAAGAAGCTGGGAGAGGAGGCGGGAACAAAATTGCTGCTTCCCCTGCTTTTGATGCTGGGAGTGGTTATGGTTATGATCGTGGTTCCTGCATTTCTGGCATTTTACTAGGAAGGAGGTGATGAGATGGGAGAATTACTGAAAAAAGAAGTAATGGCTTTTCTAAAGGAAGAAGACGGCGTAGGCGTTATTGAGATTGTGCTTATTTTAGTGGTTTTAATCGGACTTGTGATTATTTTTAAGAAACAGATAACAACTCTTCTTGATAACATTTTTAAGGAGATCAACAGCCAGTCCAAAGAGGTGTATTGATGAAACGAAGCGGTCAGATAACAGTGTTTTTCAGTCTGGTGCTTATGTGTATATTCAGCCTTATGTGCGGACTTTTAGAGTCCGCACGGACCGCAGGCTCCAGATATTATTTAAAAATGGCTGCAGATTCAGCCATGGACTCCTTGTTCAGCCAATACCACAAGGAGGTCTGGAACCAGTACCGCCTTTTTCTTCTGGAGGGAAAAGATGAGGCTGAGCTTGAGGAGGCCTGGAAAGATTTTATGGAGCCTTATATGGAAAGTTCCGGCTGGTATTCCATGGAAATAGAACATGCAGAGGCCCTGCAGGTTTACCGCATGACGGATCAGGGAGGGAAGTATTTAAAACAGGATATTCTGGATTATATGAAATATGGGATATTTGAAAACCTCACCGATGAAACGGGGGCAGAAAATCTGCTGACCCAGCTAAAGGAAGCTGGGACCATAAAGCATTTATCAGGAGCCTATAGCGGACATACAAAGGAGGCTGTCCGTCTGGAACGGGCATTTCAGGATATCAGCGATTCTTTGAGAAAGCAGAAAGAATTATGGCAGGCTGCCGGCTCTGAGTTGGGCAGTTATGACGGGCCGGGCTTTCGGAGAAAGGCAGCAGAGCTTGAACAGGAAATGAAACGGATGCCTCCTCTTGTGAGAGCCTATGGAAAAATAGCGGATCAGTTGAAAGAAAAGTGGAAGGAGTCAGAAGCCGCCATGTCCCAGGCCCGGGAAGAGCTGAGCCAGGAGGTCCGTGACACGCTCCGGGAGGAAACTGCCTGTTACGAGTCTTATATCAATGAAGACGGCGAAAGGAGAAGGGAGATTGAAGCCCTTCCGGAGAAAATGACTCAGATCAAGGAGATCATAGAAAGGGCAAAGGAGCGTTCCGTTGAAGTAGAAGAAATCATTTCAGAATGGGACGATGACGAAGAGGATGAAGGCCCCGATGAAGATGAATTGTGGGGGTCAGTAGAAGAAATATGGCAGAAAATCCCCATTCCTGTACTGCCCTACTCCAATGGAGTCAAAGATCCGGAAAAGCAGAAGATCTTAGAACAAGTGGAAGGCTTTGTCCAAAGCGGTCTTATGAAGCTGGTTCTTCCGGAAGGGACTGAGATATCCAAGGGAATCCTGGACTTCACGGACTTTCCATCTGCCTCACGGCAAGGAGGACAGGCGGAAACAGGCGGCCTGGTGGAGCGGATTTTGTTCCAGGAATACTGCGGCAGCTTTCTTACTGATTTTCTTTCCGAAGAGGATAAGGCTGTACAGTATGAGCTGGAATATCTGATCGCAGGGAAAAATACGGATGAGGAAAACTTAAAAAAGGCGGTGGGAGACATTCTGATGATAAGAGAAGGCATGAATCTGATCCATATTCTGTCAGACAGGCAGAAACGGGACGAAGCCAAGGCTCTTGCAAATGTGATCACCGGTTCCGCCGGTCTGCTACCCCTTGCAGGAGTTGTGGCATTTTTCATCATGAGTGTCTGGGCATTGGGAGAAGCGGTAATAGATGTAAAAATGCTGTTGGAGGGAAAAAAGGCGGCCTTTATAAAGACAAAGGAGACCTGGAATCTATCCCTGACCGGACTTTTGGAGCTGGGAAGCACAGGGTCGTGCCCGGAAGGCGGCGGAGATGAGAAGGGAATGGGTTATGAAGGTTATTTAAAACTCCTCCTATTTATAGGAAATGAGGAAATTAACCGATACCGGCTAATGGATGTAATCCAGATGAATATTTGCCGGAAACAGCAGGATTTTCGTATGGCTCATTGCGTCTATCAGGCAGAAATCAAGGGAACAGCCAATGCAAGACATATGTTTTTTGGAGGAAGAAATCCCTATTACCGGATGGGGGTCCGGACGGAAAAGGCATATTAGGGAAGGAGGCGGATGATGATGCCCTTTTTCAAGGAGCTTTCAGGAAAAAAATATAAAAAACATGTTACTCTCCAGGTACAAATCCCTCTTGTGAAATACGGGCTTTTTGTAAAGAGGGCATTATCATCCGCCTCCGGCTTCTCAAAAAAAGGAAGCCTGACCATAGAAGCGGCTATAGTATTGCCTCTTTTTCTGTTTTTCATGGTGATTTTGATGATCCCCATGGAGCTGATGAACCAGGAACGAAAGGCTCAGACGGCTCTGGAAAGGGTGGGAGAAGAGGTGAGCCAGTATGCCTATGTCTTAGAACAGCTTAAACTGGAAGAAAAGCTGGCGGAATCCGGGCTGGAGGGGATCCCGGAAGAGTTTTTAAAGGGGCTGACAGAACAGGGTATTTTAATTTATGTGAAAAAACGAGTGGAGAAAGATCTGGACTTTAAAAGGCTGGAATCCGTTTCCTTTTTCCATTCCTCTGTTTTAAGGGATGGGGAAACCATAGACCTGGTCATGAACTACCGGATAAAGCTTCCTTTTTCCACCTTTGGCTTAGACAGTGTCCCCATGACAGCCAGAAGCTGCCGCAGAGCCTGGACCGGCCGGGAAGGGGTCAAGGAGGGCGCTGTTACAGAGGATGAGCTGGTGTATGTGGGAAGGAGCAGCACCAGATATCACAGGGACAGAACCTGTCATTATCTGTACAATGATTTGAAAAAAATTTCTTTTCAGGAAGCAGAGAGCGTGCGCAACTCTTCCGGCAGAAAGTACCTGCCCTGCAGCCGGTGCGGCAAATTTGCCCAGGAGAATGGGAGCGTTTATATTATGCCTGGAGGAGAACGGTATCACAGTGATGCCCACTGCTCATCCATTGCCGCATATGCAGAAGCAGTACCTCTGTCTGAGGTCCGTCATCTGGGCGGGTGCTCATACTGCTCACAATGAGGTGAATTTGCCCGAAAGGCAAAGAGAGGTCCCCCTGAGGGGAAGGAGGTGTATTTGTGCTTGAAAGTATAAATAGAATTGTATTCGGTGTTTTCTTACTGCTGACAGCCTGGCAGGATGGGAGAGAGAAGCATATAAGCGTATGGCTTTTGGCAGCAGGCGGGCTGGCTGGTATTTTCCTGTCTTTCCTGCGGGCGGACTTTGGAACAGAACGGCTGTTAAGCAGTCTGACAGGAGTCGGGCTGCTGATACTCAGCCGCCTGACCGATGAAGCCATCGGCTCTGGTGACGGCTGGTTTTTTATAGTGAGCGGACTCTACCTATCTCCGGTTTTAAACCTTAAGCTGTTAATTTACGGAACCTTTCTAAGCGGGCTTGCTTGTGGAGGGATTTACCTTTGCAGCCGGTTAAAGGGGAATGATGTGAGAAGGAAGCCGGTGGCATTCCTGCCCTTTCTCGTTCCGGTGTGGATTGGGCTGGTGATCCTATGAAAGGGAGTCTGCGCGGAAGCTATACCATAGAAGCTTCCTTTGTCATGGCACTGGTCCTGTGGGCTCTGCTGTTTTCTGTTCAGTCGGCATACCGCCTACGGGATGAGGTGGTGGGAGCCATGGCCCTGACAGAGTCTGCGGAGCGGCTTTCTCATAATGAGACAGAACTGCCGTCTGAGGCATCCTTGTGGGCCTCCAATAGAGCCGGAACACCTTTTTCCTGGAAACAGTACGAATTTCAGGTTCGCTTGTCTGGAAACTCCATCACAGGGAAAAAGGTGAAGGCAGCCGGAAAGGGAGGGCAGTGGAGTCTGGAACTGGAACGGGAGGTGTTTGACCCTGAAAACTTTTTACGGATGCTGACCTTGGTTCATCAGGAGGAATGAGATGAAGATTACATACAGACGGGAAATGAAACATAATTATTTGATCATTGAACCGGAAAACACAGGATATGACGGCTACGAAATCTATATGATGGAGGAAAACCGGATAGAGGGACTGCTGGGATTCCAGATGAAACAGATAGATGGACGAAGATATTATTACTATGAAATCACCTCAAAGCAGCCTTTGAACCGGGTTTTGGAATATCACAGTCTGGGGGAGGAGGAGTTAAAAAAGCTAATCAACAAAACAGCCCAGATCCTGGAACGGATGGAGGCATACCTGCTTCAGGAAAAGCAGATTCTTCTGGAACCGGAATACATTTATGTAAACCCTGAGACTTTTGAAATTTACCTCTGCCTTGTACCGGGAAGACAGGGCGGATTTCCCAAGGAAATGAGCGGGTTATTGAGATACCTTCTGGGAAAGGTGAACCACCAGGATAAGGAGTGTGTGGTAATGGCTTACGGCCTGTACCAGGAAAGCCTTAAGGAGAATTACGGAATAAGAGATCTGATGGAAATTGTGGGAAGGAATGGGGTGAAGGAAGAAAATCAGGAAGGAGAGGAAGGGTCATTTTCTGATAGCGGGAAAGCCGGGGAAACGCCTAATCTGCTGGCGTCTTATTTTTCAGCGGAAGAAGCGGAGGGGGAAGATCATTCCCTCCATGAAAATAAGAAGGAAAGTCTCTGGGGACCGGGGATGGCGGCTGTAGCAGCCTTGACCGCTGCAGCCGGAATAGCAGCAGTTCTATGGCTGATTTTTGGCATGGGAGGAATCCTGAGGTTTTGGTATGGAAGCGCTGGAGCAGGTGTTCTTACCGCCCTTGTAATTTTATTTAAGGCCCGCAAAGAGCCCGGAATCTTTAAGGAAGAGAATTCCGGAAAAAAGGAACCCAGCCGCCGTCCGGAAAGAGAAGACTATGACTGGAGAATGACCTTTGAGGAAGAGAGTAAAGAAAAAGAAAAGGAAAAGGAACCAAAGCCGGAAGAGGTAAGAAGGGAGACCACACTGCAGACGGTTCTTCTGACAGACAGGACAGAGGATGAAACAATCAGATATTTACGTGCAACCACCCCTGATATGGAGGATATAGGAATCACTTATATTCCTTATCTGATCGGAAAACAGGAAGGGCTGGTGGATTATGTCTTAAGCAGTGAGACCATCAGCCGGATTCATGCCAGAATTGACCGGGAGGGAGAAGAATACCGGATCAGCGATTTAAATTCCACCAATGGAACCTGCGTCAATGGGCGGTTACTGGAGACCAATGAGACTGTGGCTTTAAAAAAGGGAGACGAAGTTCTTATTGCCGATTTTGCATTCATATTTACATAAGAAGGTGTTTTGCAGATATTCTGATCTGCTTTAGGTATTTAGAAGATGTGCCGGTGAGGAAGAATGTGTAAGATTATAATTGCATGGAGAAGCAAATATTGTTATAATTTACTCAGGAAACCTCCATTTGATGAAGGCATTCAGCTTGATAAAGAACTGAGCCTTTGGTGTTCAGAATCTCTGCAAGGCATATCAACTGTTCTATGTAAAAACAGGAAGGCTATGAGCATAGTCCCTATAGTGACAGATAAAAGAAAAAATGTGCCTGGGAGAAGAATGTGATGGCGGAAAAAGACTTAAGTGAAAAGCTGATCGAGGATTATGCGGATGTATTCGCAGATATTATCAACGTTTTGGCTTTCCGGGGAGAAAAGTTGCTGAATCCTTCCAATATTGTGGATGGCCGGACAACTTCAAGATATAAAGATGCAGATAAAAAGATCCGGGAGGAGACACGAAAGCAATTCACTTCCGATTTTCGGATTATTGCGGATTACTTCTGCGCGGTGAGGGAGAAACGGGAAGAGGAACTCCGGTATCATGAACAGGAGATAAAACATGTCTCAGAAATGCCGGATTTCTTTACAGTTTTCGGAAGAGATAAACGTTTTAAAGACTGCAAACCGGTGATTATGAAAGAAGTAGAGAAAGGGGCTGTCAGTATGTGTACTGTAATGGATTATGCTGAAAGGCAGGGGCTGACGAAAGGCAGACAGGAAGGGATGCAAGAAGGCATGGAAATGCTAGTTGCCAACTTTCTAAAAAAAGATAACCGTATGAAATATACCGTTGAAATGCTGGGAGTTTCAGAAGAAATGGTTCTGGAGGTCGCTAAGAAGTTGGGAATTGAAGTTATTCCATAAACTTCGCAGGAATTGCTTCGTTTGATCGGTATTTTGCATGCAGAAAAAACTTCATCACTGAAATTTCGTGTTTATGTTTACATATTCCGTCCGCCTGTGCTAAAATATACATATTATTCATGAAGGAGAGTGGTAATGGAGAACCTGGGCTGGAGAAGAAGGGCATATGTGAATATGGGACTGATCGCTTTGAATGTGGTCTATTTCTTTTATTTAGAAATAACCGGTTCTACCTCCCATACAGGATTTATGGTATCTCACGGAGCCATGTATGCGCCTCTTGTTCTGGAAAAAGGGGAATACTACCGTCTGCTCACTTCAATTTTTATGCATTTTGGTATTAACCACATTATGAACAATATGCTTATTTTGTTTATTTTGGGTGACAACCTGGAGAGAGCCTTGGGTCATATCAAGTATCTGATATTCTATCTGCTCTGCGGAGTGGGGGCCAATGTGGTCTCCATGGCAGTGAATATAAGGGAATACCGGGATGTGGTTTCCGCAGGTGCTTCAGGTGCCATATTCGGTGTAATCGGCGGCCTTTTGTATGCTGTAGCCGTTAACCGGGGGCAGTTGGAGGATTTAAGCACCCGCCAGCTGGTCATTGTCATTGTGAGCTCCCTGTACTTTGGCTTTACCAGTACAGGTGTGGATAATACGGCTCATATTGCAGGGCTGGTGCTGGGAATTTTGTTCGGTCTAATTCTATACCGCAGGCCCGGCAGGCGTCGCTACAGGGAAATATGGGATTGATTAAAAGAGGTGAGAGTATGAGAAAAGATGATTGTATTTTCTGCAAAATTGCGAATGGAGAAATACCTTCTGAAACGATTTATGAAGATGATATGTTCCGCACGATTATGGATCTGGGGCCTGCTTCCAGGGGGCATGCTTTGATTCTTCCCAAGCAGCATTACAGGGAGCTTTGTGATCTGGACGGGGAAACGGCAGAAAAGGTTCTTCCCCTGGCTGCCAAAATCGGAGAGGCCATGAAAAAATCACTGGGTTGTAAGGGGTTTAATGTTGTGCAGAATAACGGAAAGGAAGCAGGTCAGACTGTTTTTCATTATCACGTACATCTGATCCCCCGCTACGAGGAAGGCCCTGATATGGTTTCATGGGCGCCGGGAAAAGCAGATCCGGAGGAATTAAAACAAACAGGAGCCGCTATAAGAAGCGCCCTATAATCAGAGGAATAAAATCAATGAGCATACATGAAGATGAAAATTTGTTATTGATGTCCATATACGGAAAGTATCAGGGCTTACTCAGGCGGATAGCCAAAGCACTTAATGTACCAGATATAGAGCTGGATGACGTGGTACAGGAAACCTTTATTTCCTATTTCCAAAATTATTCATTAACATGGACAGACGCACGAAAGAAGAGCATGCTGATTAAAATTTTAAAGAGCAAAGCCATTGACTGCCTTCGCAGAAACGGCCACTACGAAAAGGTGAGCTTGGATGAAGAAGATGCGGTCAGCGAAATGCCCGGGTTTGTGGTCACCGATCCTTTGGATGTCATTCTTGGAGAAGAAGCACTTTTAAGGATAGCCAGCGGGATATTCAGTATGCGGGAAGAATGGAGGGAACTGGCAATTCTCTATTTTCTTGAACAGCGGACAATTCCTGAAATTTGTGAAAAATTAAAAATTCCGGGAACAGTGTGCCGTTCCCGGATATACCGGACCAGAGTCTGTCTAAAAAAGATTCTCGGTCCCAGCTTCGATATCAGATAAGTCAATGACCGGCCAGAGCTTCAATTTTGTCAATGATGGAGTCGACAGCGTTATTCAGCTGGCTCTTCTCCATCTTTGCCAGGAAGTCCTGCCGGTTTTTCATGGTTTGAGTGACAGCCTGCAGCAGAGAGTCGCCGGATAGTTTTTCCTCCTCCAGAACGAAACTGAAGCCCTGTCTGGCAAAGGATCTGGCATTTAAGATCTGATCTCCCCGGCTGGCCGAAGCGGAGAGCGGTATCAGAATATTAGGCTTTTTAAGAGCCAGGATTTCGCAGATCGCATTGGCACCTGCTCTGGAAATCATAAGGTCTGCAGCGGCAAAAAGGTCTTTTAAGGGAGCGTCAACATATTCAAACTGTACATATCCCGGAGTATTGGCAAGACTTTTGTCCAGATTGCCCTTTCCGCAGATATGTATTACCTGATAATTTTTTAAGAGCTTGGGAAGAATGCCCCGTACTGTATTGTTGACGGTAACAGAACCTAAGCTGCCTCCGATAACCAGGATGACAGGTCTGTTAGGAGAGAGACCGGCATGAGAAAGTCCTTTCATCCGATCGCCCTGCAAAAGCTCTTTCCGTATGGGAGAGCCTGTCAGGACCGCCTTATCTTTTGGAAGGTAGGCCAGAGTCTCGGGAAAGTTGCAGCAAACCTTTGCAGCAGCCGGAATACACATCTTATTGGCAAGGCCCGGAGTCATATCCGACTCATGGATGATGACAGGAACCTTACAGTGCTTTGCAGCCAGTACCACAGGTACGGTTACAAAGCCGCCCTTTGAAAATACCACATCCGGTTTGCATTGCCTGATCAGCTTTAAGGCTTCTCCATATCCTTTCAGCACCCGGAAGGGGTCGGAGAAATTCTTTAAATCAAAGTACCGGCGGAATTTACCGGAGGAGATCCCGTAATAGGGAATGCCGGCGCCTTCAATAAGGGTCCGTTCGATTCCCTGATAAGATCCTATATAGCGTATATCGTAATTTCTTTCTTTTAAGGACGGAATTAAAGCCAGGTTCGGAGTGACATGGCCGGCAGTGCCTCCGCCGGTTAAAATGATTTTTTTCATAAAGCTTGCCTCCAGAATTCGATCTGCTGCAGAAACAAAAATGTTTCTGCAATAATTTTATATACTACTATAGTAAACGTTAGCTGTAAAAAGTCAACCCCGAAGCAGCCGGGAATTTGAGGATAACTTGTATATAAGAGGTGGAAACGGGAAGATGGATAGAAAGAACAAGGAAAAAGGTTCCATTTTAAAATGGATCATATACCGTAAAAAGTCTCAGGAAAAGCTGGAGGCTCATTTGGTTGATTATATGCAGGAAAACCTGGAATTAACACCCGGGCAGACCTCCCCTCCCGCCGGGGAGTTTCAAAAAATCATGGAAGAGCTTGGCAAAAGGGGATCAGAAACTATCATGAGGAGGCAGATCAGGTTTTTTCATCAAAGCTTCCGGACGGTCCGCTTTTTTCAAAAGCCTATTACTCTCCTCATGGTAATTATAATTATGGCAGCGGTCTATGCTGTTGGGGCTTATTTCTAATGGAAAGCTGTTTATTTCACTAAGTATTTCTCCCATTCCTCTTCCTTAAAGCCGGTCAGGACAAAATCCTCTCCAATGATCAAGGGACGTTTCACCAGCATCCCTTCTGTTGCCAGAAGACCGATCTGTTCTTTTTCGCTCATGTCTGGAAGCAGGTCCTTTAAATGTTTTTCCTTATATAGGATGCCGCTGGTGTTGAAGAAACGCTTTATGGGAAGGCCGCTTTTTGCAATCCACTCCGTAAGCTCATCAGCATTGGGATTTTCTTCTTTTATATTTCTGGAATCGTAATCCACCCCATGGGCATCCAACCATTTTTTTGCGTTTTTACAGGTACTGCAGGGTGGGTATTGTAAAAATAAAACTTTCATAATTGCAGATCTCCTTTCGGTTTCTCTTTTGCTTCCCCGTTATTATATCCTGAAACCGGCTGAATGAAAAGGCTGCTGCTGGAATAAACTATAACAATTCAGTGATTTCAGGTGAAGTATGAGATTTTTATTGTTTTTATCGGAAGCAGCAGTGCCCCTCATCATTTTTTACATTGTAGGCTTTGGCATATTGTCCAAACGGCCTGTTTTTGATGACTTTATAAACGGAGCCAAGGGAGGGATGAAAACCGTAGCCGGGATCATGCCCACACTGATCGGACTTATGACAGCCGTAGGAGTTCTCCGGGCTTCCGGTTTTCTGGATTTTCTGGCAGAGCTGCTGACAAAGCCGGCCGCCCTTTTGTTCCTCCCGGCCCCAGCTGTCCCGGTGATTTTAGTCCGTCTGGTATCAAACTCTGCGGCAATGGGCCTGGTTCTTGATATTTTTAAGAAATACGGAACTGACTCCTATGTGGGAATGCTGGTTTCAGTGGTGATGAGCTGCACGGAAACGGTATTTTATTGCTTGAGCATTTATTTTGGAACTGTAAAAATAAAGAAAACCCGTTACACTCTGGCCGGTGCCCTGATCGCAACTGCCGCAGGAGTGGCAGTCAGCGTCCTTTTAAGCCGTTATTTGGTATAAAAGGGATTTTTTAATGGTGATTTTAAGAATTTTATAAGAATTCAGGTGGTTGTCTTGGAATACATAATCATGTATAATTACGGGGAAGCTTTTATTGTCATAAAGGTATGAAGGGGATAGACGTGGATACTTACGGAACTCTTAACGAAGTATTGGTAAGACTGTTTCGGGATATTATGGATATAGAACAGCGTGCTGTCATTAGACCGGAATTTAATAATGTCACGAACAATGATATGCATGTAATAGAGGCCATTGGAATCAATGAGCCAAAGAATATGTCGGCCATAGCAAAGGAATTATCTGTTACGGTGGGCACACTGACCATTGCCATGAACAGTCTTGTGAAAAAAGGGTATGTGATCCGCCAGCGGGGCAAGGAAGACCGCCGCGTTGTTTATATCTCTCTTTCGGAAAAAGGAAAAGAAGTCTATGAGCACCATGCAAGATTTCATCAGGAGATGATTGAAGGTGCCATTTCAGGCTTAAATGAAAATGAGATAGAAGTTTTGACAAAAGCGCTGACCAAACTGAACCAATGGTTTCGGGGCTTGAACAAATAAACGGCAGAGCAGTTTATACGTTCATGAACCAGAAGCAGACCCATTGTGAAAGTCCGCTTTACTAGAATTTAAGGAGGCAATACCCGATTATGAGAAAATTTTTCTTCTTTTTATTGAGCATTATGCTGCTGTCTTCCCTGACAGCCTGTACCCCCACCCAGCCAAAGATGGAGACCAAGGCACCGGACCCTCAGATGATGGGCCCTACCGGAGGAGCCTCTGATAAGGTTCCTGATCCCAATGTGGAGCCTATGGAAATCATTTCCGTATACAGTCAGAATGATGACGCAACCGGTTTGAATCAGGCCATGGATGCGGTGGATGAACTGACTGCAGAAGCCCTTGTGGACAAGCTGATTGAATACGGCGTTCTGGAAGAGGGAACAGAGGTTTTAAAATTTGATGAAGCAGATGGGACAGGCACTCTGGATATTTCCAAAGTTCCGACCAGCGGTTCAGCAGGAGAGCTGCTTATGCTGACGGCAGTGGGCAATACTTTTACCGAGAATTTTGAGTTGCGCCAGTTAAAGCTTTTGGTGAATGGAAAGAATTATTCCAGCGGTCATATCGAGCAGGGAGATGACGATTATTTGCAATATGTGAAGAATTACAAGGAAATTAAATAAAGTAAAAAATGCGCCTTGGGAACCAGTTGGCTACATAGCTCCCCAAGGTGCATTTTTTATGTTGGATTTTTCTTTTATTTACTGCGAAGCTGCCCGTTCAGCCAGCTTCGGAATAAAGGCTGTATGACGGAAAATGGTGCGGGTCCTGTGTCCAGAAGAAAGGTGTGGAATTCCTTCAAATCAAAGTTTTCCTTTAAAATCCGCTGGGCGGCTCCCTTCATTTCCATGATTTCCAGATACCCTACATAATATTCCATGTAATTGCCCGGATTTTCCACCAGGCTGCTGTAGATGGAGTCCACAATATCGGTGTTTTCCACATTGTAAAAGGTACCCAGATATTTTCCCACCTGATCCTGATCCCATCCCTCATAGTTGATGCAGATATCCAGATAAGCATAGATGCCCAGGGTAACTGCCGTGTTGTGGGCCAGAAGCTTTCCAAGCTGGGGGTCCAGCCCGTTATCCAGAGTGTAGGAATAAAATTCCACATAGGTGGCCCATCCCTCTGAGTAGCTGGGGAAGGAGAGGATGGTTCTCAAATCACTTGGATTTTTGCTCAGGAAGTAAACGTTCTGATACAGGTGCCCCGGATAGCCTTCATGGGCGAGAGTGGGAAAAAGGTCCTCATTTTGAAAGCGGGGGTTATTGTTAATATAGATCGTGTTTTCTTCATAGCGGTCAATGGGCGGAACCAGATAAAAGGCCGGGCTTAAGGAAGCTTCCAAAGCCGCCGGAACCTTTTTGACTGTATAAGTGCATTCTGGTGGCTCCGGGAAATCCTCGGTGATCTGAACCTTTAAGGACTCTAAGATTTCCTCCGGTGACTGATAATCAAATGAGTAGCTTTCAAGGGAGTCAAGAACCTCAGGATGCTCCTTTGTGATTTCACTTAAAGCCTGTATATCGGCCCCCATCTGCTTTTCAATGGCCTTAGTCAGCTGCGCAATGGAATCGTAAGAGGTTCCGGTGCTGGAATTTACCAGGTATTCGAAATAGCGTTTCCCCTCCGGATACCAGAATAAGCCCTTATCATTGGTACCGGTTCCCATGAGGGCGGTAATTCCATTGATCAGATTTTTGTAGGCAGGGATAAAGTGTTCCTCTAAAACCTTTAAATTCTGTTCTTTATAAGCGGCCTTCTCCTCCTCGGTCAAGTCTGTAAGAGCATCGATCCGGCTGTTAAAGGTTTCCGCCAGAAAGCTGTGGTCCGGCTGGATTAAATAGGCTTCGCAGGATTTTAACACGTTGTCGGCAGCGGAATCGGACATAAAAAGCCCGGCTTCGGATTTCTTTTTTTCAAATTCCAGAATCTGTCCATAATAATTATCAATGGTGGAAAGAAGAGAAAGATAATGGTCCACATCAGTCTTGGTGTAAAAGCTGTACTCTGCAAACAGAACGGGAAGCTGTGCCTGAATTCCAATGGTACTGGTGAGAGGCTTTGCATAGAGCTCCATCCCTTCGGAGGTCAGCTCTGTTTCTATGTAGGAATCAAGGACCTTATAGGTCAGCCTTTGTTCATCAGTTAAACGGCGCTGGTCAAATTCCCTCAGCTTCTTTTTTAACTGCTTCAATTCCTCCGCATTCTCCTTCATCTTATCCAGGGAAAAATCGCCGAGAGTCAGGGGAACGGTATCAAATCCCCTTGCGGCAGGATCTGCGATGCTGAAATGAAAACTGATTCCGGAGTTTTCTATTTCCTCCCGGAACAAATCATCTGTAAACTGATCGAACTGATCTTGCATGGCCGTATCACCGGCCCGGTATTGTTCATATCTCCCAGTATCAGGGGGAGCCGGTTTCTGGGGCAGAGCCTTACAGGAGACGAGCAGGAAACCCGCCAGAATCATGGTAAGAAGGTGGGGGAATTTCCTTGGGATACAGTTTTTCATATACGATTCCTCCGTAATTTGTGTCAGGCTGAAGAGATTCTCCTTCAACCTTCACTATTATTATATATATGATCCTTTAAAAAAAGTCATGACAAATAAGCGTATATGAAGGCTACCCGCTTGACAAACCAGGACATAGCCATTAAACTAAGGATACTAATAAACTATATCTGTAAGAATGCTGAGAAAAGAAGAGTAAGAAATCCACCTCATGAACAGAGACTTCCGGAAGCTGAAAAGGAAGCTTGAGCGCATTTCCCAACATGGCCTTGGAGCAGCGGAATTGAACTGGCAGCCATCTGCTTTTAAATTCCGACGGTTACACCCGTTATCGTGTCAGACTGTTAAAACATCTATAAAGCAGGTAAAGGCATTTATGGGTGAACGCAGCCGTTAAGGTCTGTGCTGTAAGGCACAGATGAATTAAAGTGGTAACACGGGACTGTTCCCCGTCTTTAAATTTCCGAAAGGATGTTTGAGACGGGTTTTTTCTTTGCAGAAAGTCTATTTCATTTTATAACAGGAGGAACATTTATGTGTAAGAATATTGAAAAAAAGCCATATTATATCACCACAGCCATTGCCTATGCTTCAGGAAAGCCCCATATCGGCAACACCTATGAGGCCATTTTAGCAGATGCCATCGCCCGCTACAAGAGGGCTGAGGGATATGATGTATTTTTCCAGACAGGAACCGACGAGCACGGCCAGAAAATTGAAGAGAAGGCGGCAGCGGCAGGAGTCACACCAAAGGAGTTTGTGGATCAGGCTGCTGATCAGATCAGGAGCATCTGGGATTTGATGAACACCTCTTATGACAAATTTATCCGGACTACAGATAAGGACCACGAAGAGCAGGTTCAGAAGATATTTAAGAAGCTGTATGACCAGGGAGACATTTATAAAGGCCACTATGAAGGTTTATACTGCACCCCATGTGAATCATTTTTCACTGAGTCTCAGTTAAAGGATGGGAAATGTCCTGACTGCGGACGTGAAGTAAAGCCTGCCAAGGAAGAGGCTTATTTCTTCCGTATGAGCAAATATGCAGACAGGCTGATTCAGCACATCAATGAAAACCCTGATTTTATCCAGCCCGTATCCAGAAAGAATGAGATGATGAACAACTTCCTTCTTCCGGGTCTTCAGGATCTGTGCGTATCCAGAACCACCTTCCAGTGGGGTATTCCTGTCACATTTGACCCCAGACATGTGACCTATGTATGGCTGGATGCCCTGACCAACTACATCACAGGCATTGGCTACGACTGCAATGGAAACAGCACTCCCCAGTTTGAAAAGCTCTGGCCTGCTGACCTTCACTTAATCGGAAAGGATATTATCCGGTTCCATACTATTTACTGGCCCATTTTCCTTATGGCCCTTGACGTACCCCTTCCAAAGCAGGTATTCGGCCATCCATGGCTGCTGCAGGGAGACGGAAAGATGAGCAAGTCCAAGGGAAATGTACTCTATGCCGATACTCTGGTGGATTTCTTCGGCGTGGATGCAGTCCGTTATTTTGTGCTTCATGAAATGCCCTTTGACAATGACGGAGTCATTACCTGGGAACTGATGGTGGAGCGGATGAATTCAGACCTTGCCAACATCCTTGGAAACCTGGTAAACCGCACCATTTCCATGTCAAATAAATACTTTGGCGGAATTGTATCCAATGAAAACACAGAAGAAGCCGTTGACCAGGACTTAAAGGCAGTGGTACTGGAAGAAGTGAAAAAGGTTCAGGAGAAGATGGAAAAGCTGAGAGTTGCCGATGCCATGACATCCATCTTTAACATCTTCCGGAGAAGCAATAAATATATTGACGAAACAGCTCCGTGGGTTCTTGCCAAAGATGAAGCATCAAAGCCCCGTCTGGCAACCGTGCTGTATAACCTGACAGAAGCTATTACCGTAGGCGCTTCCCTGCTGGCCTCTTTCATGCCTGAAACTTCAGAAAAGATACTTTCCCAGCTTAACACAGAAAAAAGGGAGCTGTCCCAGATGAATGAATTCGGTCTCTATCCTTCCGGCAACCAGGTAACTGATAAACCGGAAATCCTCTTTGCCCGCATGGACATAAAGGAAGTCATAGAAAAGGTGGAAGCCATGAATGCAGATTCTGAGGCAGGATCAGGAGAAGCAGATTCTGAGGCCGGCTCTGAAGATGTAATTGATATAGAAGCAAAGGCAGAAATTGAGTATGATGATTTTGCCAAGCTCCAGTTCCAGGTAGGGGAGATCATTGCCTGCGAGGCCGTTGCCAAATCCAAAAAGCTTTTATGCTCCCAGGTAAAGATCGGAAGCCAGGTAAAGCAGATCGTCAGCGGCATCAAGGCTCACTACTCACCGGAAGAAATGGTTGGCAAAAAGGTGATGGTTGTGGTAAACTTAAAGCCTGCAAAGCTTGCAGGAGTCATGTCTGAGGGCATGCTTCTCTGTGCAGAGGATGCAAACGGAAACTTATCCCTTATGGTTCCTGAAAAGCCAATGCCTTCAGGAGCAGAAATCTGCTGATAAATATATATGAGAAAGAAAAGGCCGGGTTTTTGATCCGGCCTTATTAAAAAAGGAGAATTCCATGTACGAGACAGGAACAGCTTCTGTAAAAGGAATTACCGGAAATACGTTGAAAATGGTCGCCATTGTGACCATGCTTCTGGACCATGCAGGAGTGATTTTAGTTGCAGGGGGCATATTAGGAGACAATGTGATCCAGGAAGGAAACCCGTGGCTCATGGTATATGTGGTTCTGAGAACCATCGGAAGGCTGGCCTTTCCCATATTCTGCTTTCTGCTGACAGAAGGTTTCCTTCATACCCGGGATGTGAAAAAATATGGAATCCGGCTTCTGGCCTTTGCCTTTATTTCTGAGATTCCTTTTGATTTAGCCATCTTTGGCCAGTGGTTTCAGCCCGGTTACCAGAATGTTTACTTCACCCTGTTCCTTGGCCTCTGTGTCCTGCATTTTTACAGAAAGGCCGCAGGAAATCCTGTAAAACAAAGCCTGGCCGCTCTGGCAGGAATGGCAGCCGCTTCCTTAATAAGGAGCGATTACGATGCCATTGGAATTGGCATGATCCTGATTTTCTATGTGTTTCGTGAAAACAAAAAGCTTCAGACCTTGTTTGGAGGGATGCTGGCAGTGGTGTCCAGCCTAAGCCTTTCCGGTGCAGCAGCTTTGGCGTTCATTCCCATCCGCATGTATAACGGGAAAAGAGGGGAAAAGAACTTAAAGCACTTTTTCTACTGGTTTTATCCGGTTCACCTTCTTCTGCTGTATTTGCTGCGCTTAAGCATCACTTAAAAGGAGAATATTATGATTTTTGATACACACGCCCATTATGATGATGAGGCATTTGATGAAGACAGAGACTTGCTGCTGGGCTCCCTTTTGGAGCATGGCATTGAGGCAGTGACTAATATAGGGGCCAGTATGGAGACCTCCAAAAACACCTTAAAGCTGGCTGAAAAATATCCTCATGTCTATGGAGCCATCGGCATTCACCCCAATGACACCGGGGAAATGAGCTCAGAGGATTTAAACTGGCTTAAGGAACATTCTGCCAGTAAAAAGGTGGTGGCAATTGGGGAAATCGGCCTGGATTACTACTGGGAGGAGCCGGAACATGAGACTCAGAAAAAATGGTTTATCCGCCAGTTAGATCTTGCAAGAGAAGTAAAGCTTCCGGTAGTCATTCACAGCCGTGATGCGGCAAAGGATACCCTGGACCTTATGAAGGCCCATGCAGAAAAGAACTTAGGCGGAGTCATTCACTGCTTTTCTTATGGAAAGGAAATGGCAAGGGAATACTTAAACATGGGCTATTACCTCGGAATCGGCGGAGTGCTGACGTTTAAAAACGCCAGAAAACTGCGTGAGGTGGTGGAATATATGCCCATGGAGCAGATGGTTCTGGAAACAGACTGCCCCTATCTGGCGCCGGTTCCTAACCGGGGAAAACGAAATTCCTCTTTAAATCTCTCTTATGTGGTTCAGGAGATCAGCGCCATTAAGGGAATTTCAGAAGAAGAAGTCATAGAGATTACCAATCGCAACGGAAAAAAATTATACGGATTGATATAACAGGCAGGAAAAAGAAAACGGAGGATGAGCATGGCATCATTGGGAAGTCCCCAAAAAACAATTGAAATCATAAAAAAATACGAATTTACATTTCAAAAGAAATTCGGCCAGAACTTTTTAATCGATACTCACGTGCTGGATAAAATCATTGCATCGTCAGGTGTGACAAAGGAAGACTGTGTGCTGGAAATCGGACCAGGAATCGGCACCATGACACAGTACCTGGCGGAAAATGCGGGACATGTGGTGGCAGTGGAGATTGACTCCAACTTAATTCCCGTTCTGAAGGAAACCCTTGGGGATTACAACAATGTAACCGTCATTCACGGCGATATTTTAAAGACAGACGTGAATCAGATCGCAGAGCAGTATAATGGAGGCCGTCCCATTAAGGTGGTGGCAAACCTTCCTTACTATATTACCACCCCCATTATTATGGGGCTTTTTGAAGGAAATGTTCCTATTGATAACATTACGGTCATGGTCCAGAAAGAAGTGGCAGACCGGATGCAGGTGGGACCCGGCTCCAAGGATTATGGAGCACTTTCCCTGGCGGTCCAGTACTATGCCCAGCCCTATATCGTAGCTAATGTGCCGCCAAACTGCTTTATGCCCCGTCCTAACGTAGGCTCTGCCGTAATCCGCCTGACCCGGCATAAAAATCCGCCTGTAACGGCAGAAGATCCAGACCTGATGTTCCGTCTCATCCGGGCTTCCTTTAACCAGAGGAGAAAGACTCTGCAAAACGGCTTAAACAACTCGCCGGAAATCTCTTTCACAAAAGAAGAGATTATACAAGCCATAGAAAGCCTGGGCCTTGGCGCCTCCATAAGAGGGGAAGCCTTGACTTTAGAGCAGTTTGCCGCCTTAAGCAACTATTTTACCAATATGAGAAAATAAATTTTCAGGAGGGGACATGTCGGATTCACTGATTACCAAACGTGCCATAGCAGAAGCTTTGAAACAGGTGTGCAGGGAAAAGCCGTTTAACAAGATATCCATATCAGATATTACGGCTGTATGCGGTCTGAACCGGCAGACCTTCTATTATCATTATCAGGATAAATATGAGCTATTAAGCTGGATCTATTACAATGAAAATTTTGCCGCCATTGCGGAAAATATCACCCTTGAGAACTGGGATCAGAAGGTGCTGGAACTGCTTGAAAATATGAGAGAAGAGAAGGCCTTTTATATCAATACCATAAAAGAGCAGGAGCATACCTTTGAAAGCTATCTTCTGGAAATGGCAAAGGCCCTGTTTTCCGAGGCAATCCTGTTCCTTGACGAAAAAAAGAAGCTTACAGAGGAAGAACGGGAATTTGATGCCCAGTTTTACGCCTACGGCATCTGCGGCATGATCGTCAACTGGGCGGAAAAAGGCATGAAGCAGGAGCCTAAGCTGATAGTCCGGCGGTTAAAGAGCCTGGTCAATGCCACCAAGCAGATCGGCTATCTGAAAGCTTTTTCATAATGAGATTTAAGCATTCCTCCAGAGAACAGCTTTTGATCATTGCAAGAAGCTCGGTATAATGAAACTGTTCCATGGAACAGGGCTGAAACCGCAGCAGCAGCTCTTCCATATTTCTGGCAGCCCGCTCCGGAGATTTCTGTCCGTTTTTTAACTGATGGAGAAGTGCCGTCCTTAATACGGATTCCCGGATGTGATTGCGCAGGGTCACTGACATGATTCTCCCTCCTTTTGTTTTTACTTATTGTAAAAGAAGAAGAAAATAATTTCGATAGACAAAATACAAAAAATGTCCTGTTTTTTGACACCATTTCTATGGTGTCGTTTTTTTTTACAATTGTAAAAGCATGTATGATGACGAGTAAAACGAAGTATGCTAATATGAGGCCATCAGTTACATCAAATCACAGATTGGAGCATTGATCATGAAGGACAAAAATAGTTTCGGAAAGGCATTGACCTATAGTCTGGCAGCCACTGCCGCAGCCATGGCAGCAGTGAAAGCCTATGATTATTCAAAAAAACAGAAACATTCAAAACAAAACCAGCCGGAAAGACAGGAGAAAAAAGTCTATAACCCGGAAGGCAGAAAAGCCTATTTTGTAGGCGGAGGTCTGGGAAGTCTGGCAGGAGCGGCGTACCTGGTAAGGGACTGCAATATGCCAGGAGAACAGATCACGATTTTTGAAGGACTTCCGATTTTAGGAGGAAGCAACGACGGCATCGGTACTCCGGAAAAAGGCTTTGTCTGCCGGGGAGGCCGAATGCTCAATGAAGAAACCTACGAAAACTTCTGGGAGCTGTTCCGGTCCATCCCATCCTTAAGTAACCCCAACAGGAGCGTGACCGAGGAAATTCTGAATTTTGACCACGCCCATCCCACAAAAGCAAAAGCCAGACTGATTGACAAAAGAGGAAACATTCTGGATGTAAAAAGCATGGGATTTACCCAGAAGGAACGGATGGCTCTTTTAAAGCTCATGAATACTCCGGAAGAAAAGCTGGATGATATGACCATTGAAGAGTGGTTTGCAGACATGCCCCATTTCTTTACCACCAATTTCTGGTACATGTGGCAGACTACCTTTGCATTCCAGACCTGGAGCAGCCTGTTTGAATTCCGCCGTTATATGCGCCGGATGATTTTAGAGTTTTCAAGAATTGAAACCCTGGAAGGAGTGACAAGAACTCCCTTAAACCAGTATGACAGCGTAATCCGTCCTCTGGAAGAATATTTGAGAAAACAGGGAGTTGTTTTTGAGGAAAACTGTGTTGTGGAAGACATTGACTTTGCTGACGGTGATGGAATCACGGCAAAAGTACTTCACTTGAAAGACAAAGGAAAGGAGACCACCATCCAGCTTCAGGATGGCGACATCTGCATCATGACCAATGCCTGCATGACCGACAGCGCCACCTTGGGTGACATTCATACCCCCGCCCCTGCGCCTAAATTAAGACCCATATCAGGAGAGCTGTGGAGCAAAGTCGCCGCAAAGAAGCCGGGACTTGGAAATCCCTATCCGTTTTTTGGTGATGTACAGGAAACCAACTGGGAAAGCTTTACCGTTACCAGCCGGGGCAATAAGCTTTTAAAAATGATTGAGAATTATTCCGGAAATGTTCCTGGAAGCGGAGCCTTAATGACCTTTAAAGACTCCAACTGGCTCATGAGCATTGTAGTGGCCGCCCAGCCCCACTTCATCAATCAGCCTATGGATCAGACTATTTTCTGGGGCTACGGACTTTATACCGACCGGGTGGGCGATTATGTAAAAAAGCCTATGAAGGACTGCACCGGAGAAGAAATGCTGACAGAGCTTCTCCACCACCTTCATATGGAAGACCGCTTAGAGGAGATTCTTGCCGATGTGGTCAATGTAATTCCCTGCATGATGCCCTATGTGGATGCCCAGTTCCAACCCCGTAAAATGACTGACCGTCCCAATGTGGTTCCCGCAGGTTCCACCAACTTTGCCATGGTCAGCCAGTTTGTGGAAATCCCCGATGACATGGTATTCACCGAAGAATACTCGGTCCGTGCCGCCAGAATAGCCGTATACACCCTTATGGGAGCGGATAAAAAAATCTGCCCGGTCACACCTTACGTCAAAGACCCTAAGGTTCTGGCAAAGGCAGTTCAGACTTCATACCGTTAAGAAGATAAGAGAACTAAAACAAGACATAAAAATGCGCCTGAACCATACACTCCGGTTCAAGGCGCATTTTTATGCAGTATTTTCAGAAAATTTCCGGCACCAGCCTACCCTTGAGAATCTTCATAACATGCCCGGACTCCCCCGATATACTTGGGCCTTGTGCGGGCAGCCACCACATTGGCGAATCCGATGCGGTTGGTCTTAAGCCTGACAGGAACAGCCACAGCTTTTAAATGCATTCCAATGAGGGTATTCCCGATATCCATTCCAGCGTGTGCCTTTATGGCCTCCACTGCCACAGGCTCCTTAAATATCCTGTAAGCCGCAGAAGCAAAAGAACCACCTGCCTTAAGCTGGGGAACCACGCTCACCGGCTCATAGCCGTAAAGCTCTGCTGCTTCCCTCTCCAAAATCAAGGCCCGGTTCAAGTGTTCACAGCATTGGGCAGCCACATAAATCCCTTGAGCCCTAAAAACCTCATGGATGGCGGAAAAAACTTCTTGTCCGATTTCTTCGCTGGAATGAGAACCAATGCGGTGGTCAGAAATCTCACTGGAGGAGCAGCCGATCACAACTAAGTTCCCTTTCTTTAAGTGAGCAGCCTCCAGCAATTCCACTGCCGCCTGTTCAGCCTGCAACCTGATTTCTTCCAACACGGCAGACACCTCCTTTTATAATCATTTTCATGGCTTATAATGCGGCCCTGATGGCAGCAGCCATGTCTTCATACTCTTTGTCAGTTAAATATACCTTGTCAGGATTCATGATAAAAGTGCTGCCCCATTCATCCCCTCCATTGTACTTAGGAACGATGTGCATATGAAGGTGGCATCCGGTATCCCCATAAGCGCCGTAATTCACCTTATCCGGATTAAACACCTTGTGAACAGCTTTAGAAACCCTGGCGGTATCAGCAAAAAAGGCATTTCTCTCCTCATCGCTGATGTCAATCATTTCACTGACATGATCCTTATATGCCAGAATCACTCTGCCCTTTTTACTCTGTTCCTTAAATAAATATAAAAATCCCGTTTCCATTTCGCAGACCGGATAACCGAACTTGGCTACCAGGTCTCCTTGCATACAATATGCACAGTTTGGATCTTTCATTGTACAAATACCCTCTTTCTAATTGTGTATTATTCCCATGGTCCAAAAGATTATTACTTGCCTTTTATATATGCGGCAACCTTTACGTCTTCTTTCTTAATATGATTGATCAGCCAGCCCGCAATGGTGCTGTTAACCTCTCCCACAAGAGGAATGGTAGGACCTTCCTTTTCCAGCTTGGCGCAGATTCCTGCCACAACCCTTTTAAAGTCTTCATGATAACGCTTGTGGGTGGCATAATCCGGATACTTATATTGAAGCTGAAGCTTTTCTTCATTGCTGAAATGCTTTGCAGTATAATCCTGCAAAAATTTGGTCGTATTGGCCAGCTCCATACGCCCCTTTCCCGCTCCGCAGGCAGCAAGCAGGTTGTTGATGGCGTCGACCAGCTGGCGGTGCTCAGAATCAATTAACTGATTTCCTGTTTCCAAATCTTTTGTAAATGTATATGCCATGGTTATGGCCTCCTTATCTTTGTAGGTTATACATATTTTACCTCATTTTGAAGAGAAATCCAACTGTTAAATTTCCTTCCAGCTTAAATACAGGCCTGCAACCACATCCTCAATAGGAGCTTTTTTAATCTCCACATCCTGAATTTGGGTAAATTCAGCCAGCATACCAAGGATTTCATGAATTTCCAGCTTTTTCCGGTCAAATTCATATTCATGAAATCCGTTTTCTGAACTTAACAGTTTCAGGGCGGGAAGTCTTGGAGCAGGTTCGTGAGAAGGCGTGGTAATCTGGATTCTGTAAAATCCCCCCAGAACATCTCTCAGTTCATCAAAGCTTCCGTCAAAAGCGATCTGCCCTTTGTTAAGGAGCACCATTCTTTGGGCCATTTCCTCCAGATCATCCATGTCATGACTGGTCACCACAACCGTGGTGCCCCGCTCCCTGTTGATCTTTTTTAAGAAACGGATCATCTGCTGTTTAGCCAGAACATCAAGGCCCAGGGTGGGCTCATCTAAAAAGATCAGCTCAGGGCCGTGCAAAAGCAGCATGGCAATATCCGCCCGCATCCGCTGTCCCAGACTCAGCTCCCTGGCAAAGGTATTCAATATGTCTCCAAGATCTAATAGCTCTGTCACAAGACTCAGGTTTTCCTGGTAAACCTTTTCCGGAATGTTCCAGACCGCTTTTTTCCATTCAAAGCTGGTGATGACCGGATGATCCCACCATAATTCCGTTCTCTGCCCAAACAGCACCCCAATGTGCCGCATAAGGGCAGTCCGTTCCTTGGCCGGATCAAATCCAAGAACAGACACCTGGCCTTCCGTTGGCAAAAGAATGCCGGAAAGAATTTTTATAGTCGTGCTTTTCCCTGCCCCATTGGACCCGGCATAGGCTGCAAACTCCCCCTGGCGAATGGTCAGGGACAGGTGGTCAAGGGCTGTGACCACCCGTTTTTCCGGGTGAAACATATTTTTTATAATATCGCGGGCTCTCCCGCTTCTCTGCCACTGGCAGTATTGTTTCGTCACATTATCGATGGCCAAAGCCGGTGTATCTGGGTGAGCCGTGAAGTACATAATGGTTCAGTCCTTTCTTAAAAAATAAAAGAGTAATAGTAAAGAGCACAGCCGCTGCCGCCGGAATATAAATCCCGCCCCTTTCCCCGGTTCTGAGTAAAATCAGGGAAGGGAGCCAGGAAGCCAGCCCTATGGGTATGACTGTGAGAAAAATCCCTCTGACCGTTCCGTTCATATTTCCTAAAGGATAAGTTTTCAAAGAAGAAAATAGATCCCTGACCGTTCCGGCAATTTCCTCTGCCGCAGCAGGAGAATAAAAGGCTGTGCAGGACAAAAGGTATAAAAATGAAAGCATAATAAGGCAGGAGCAGGCTCCGTAAAAAAGAAACAGAAAAACCCATCCCGGACTTATTGCCACCCC
This sequence comes from Hungatella sp. UBA4396, assembly GCA_002389905.1. Classification (GTDB taxonomy): domain Bacteria; phylum Bacillota; class Clostridia; order Lachnospirales; family Lachnospiraceae; genus Lacrimispora. Next base: position 132,184 of record DGRE01000019.1, read on the forward strand.
GGCCTTGACAGCCCCGTACCAGGAGATCCCTGTTCCCAATATAAGAAGAGGAGATCCGGAAAACGGAGAAAAGCCCTGGGCCAGAAGCTGGGTCCACAGAGGAACCGGCTGAATCATAATATGGTCAAGCTGCCCCCGGCCGATGATCCGGCTGACCATGGAGGTATTATTTCCAATAAAAAACACGGTATAAATGCCGTCAAGAAATACGGAATAGCCCATCATAAACAGAACCTCCTCCCGGCTCATGCCGGAGAAATTCCCGAAGCTGACAGACAAAAGGAATACACCTGTAACCGTACAGATTCCGGTTACAGCATCGGATACCAGCTGCAGCAGAAAATACCGCGTATCACGAAGGAGCCATAAAAGGTCCATTTTCGCATACTGCCCGTAAAGCCGAAAGAGAATTTTAATATTATCCACCAAAAGAAATCATCCTTTCTTTGCTATTTTTAAAGACATGGGCCGCAGCAGTCCACAAAATAAGGTTCCAGAAAACCTGAAGCCCCAGAACCTTCCATGGGTTTTCTGCCATACCCGTATAAATGGTAAGAGGGCCATGAGCCACTGATCCAAGGGGAAGCAGGGAAAACAAGTTTCCAATACCAAATGGAAACAAGGAAAATGGAATCATCTCTCCCGACAGCAGGGAATAAACAGCCTCCCGGACAGCCAGGGCGGCAAAACAGCCGTTTTTTAGATAGATAGCCAGAGACGCAAAGAGCAAATCAATGGCAAAGCCTAAAGAAGCTGCCAGAATAAGGCTGAAAACAGCCAGAATTCCTGACAAAATCCCGGCAGGCCAGGGATTGATCCCCAAAAGAGGAGACAAAAGCCACAAAGGCAGACCGAAGAATATAAAGTTAGGAATCCACCACTTTCCAATGGTTTCCGCAAAAAAGCTGACTTCTACAGGCATAGGACGGAGAAAACGCCCGATGACAGACCCCTCCCAAAGGGAAGCAGTAGCAGGAGAAATAATATTCAGCTCCTGATGAAGAATCGCCGCCATAAGGGTATAGGTCATCAATTGGTCAATGCCTTCCCCCAGAGACTTCCAGATAAAAATAAGCATGACAAACTGGACGGCCTGAACAAAATATCCTCCTGATACAGACAGGAAGCCGCCGTCAAAGATCTGTTTGGTACACATGAACATAGTGGAACATACGGCTCTGGAATAAGAGCCGAAGCCGGTAAGAAACTTTCTTTTCTGTTTCATGAATGAAATTCCTCCATTGCAAATGCGCCCGGCCGGAAATTCAGTCACATAACAGTCAATAAAAGCTACCTGCTATTGGACAAAATTTGAGGCAAGACGCTGTTTTTTTCGTAAAAATGGGCGCACTGATACACGGACAGGTCAAAATTACCCAAAATAACGGAAATATGCTCAATATTCATCCATAAAAAACTGATTTTCATTGAAGTACGGCACACAGCGTCTCACCTCCTTTTTTCAAGATTTGTTTAAAACTATAACAGCATAAAAAATAAAAGTCAAGATAAATGAAAATAGAATCAGCTGATTCCCATTCTGGATAAAGCTGCCTCATCAGCCACGATAATCACATCTGGATGAAGCTGTAAAATAGAAGCAGGAACACGTGGAGTAACAGGCCCGCAGATGGATTCATACAGGATATCCGCCTTCTCGGCCCCGCTGACCAAAAGCAGAATTTTCCGTGCCCTCATAATCGTTCCGATTCCCATGGTATAAGCCTGGCGGGGAACCTCATCAATGGAGGCAAAAAAGCGTTTATTGGCTTCAATGGTGCTCTCCTCAAGGTTCACAATGTGGGTATCTTTTGGAAAAATATCAGAAGGCTCATTAAAACCAATATGCCCGTTGTGACCAATACCCAATAACTGCAAATCCACGCCGCCGAGGCCGCTTATGATTGCCTCATAGTCCTCAGCCGCCTTCTCGGCATCTGTCTCTGTTCCGTCAGGGATATGGGAGTTCTTCTCCTTGATATTCACATGTTTAAATAAATTTTCCTGCATAAAGTAGTAATAGCTCTGACTGTTGTCCTTGGAAAGCCCCTTATATTCGTCCAGATTTGCAGTCTTTACCTTGGAAAAGTCCAGATCCCCCTTTTGATACCAGTCAATTAACTGCTTATAGGTTCCCATAGGAGTGGAACCAGTAGCCAGTCCCAGAACGCAGTCCGGTTTCATAATAATCTGTGCGGAAATAATATTTGCCGCCTTCCGGCTCATATCGTTATAATCCTTAGCCTGGTAAATCTTCATATCTTTTTACCCTCCATCTGTGATCAAGAAATTTTTGTTTATTCTTTCAACAGGATATCATTTTTATGTCATAGTTGCAACGATATTTCCATAAAATAGTTATAAAGGAGTGATGGCATGTCTAACTATCGGAGACTAATCTCATATATTTATGCCTACGAAGGCGGAGTCAAAGGAAAAAACATCGGATTCGCCAAGATAGAAACCAGGGGAAGCCAGTGTAAAGTTACGGTCAGTGCCAAAAGAATCTATGTGGGAGGCAATGACATCGGAGTCTACTTACTGTCCGGAGATCAGGAAATATATCTGGGGAATATATTTGTGCGGGGAGGCTCCGGAGAATTCAGGATCTCAGTATCTGCCGAAGATATAGAGAATTCCGGGGTTTCCATGGACCAGTGTTACGGTCTGACTATCCATGATGTCAAAAACACATGGCGGTCCTATACCACCATATGGGAGGACTCTGTCGCCCATGCAGCAGAAGTGGATTTACAAAGCGCAGTTTCCGCCTCCCCTGAAAAAGAACAGGAAGCCATTTCAGAAGAGCGGATCAAACGGGCAGTAAAGGAAATTGAAGAAGAATTCCCCTTAGAGCCGGAAAAAGTTCAGTCAGTCAGTCAGGAACCGGAAGAAGAACCGGTTTCCTCTTCGGATGCCTCCGGTGAAGAAGAGGAAAGCCCTGCCCAGCAGGATCAGGAATCAACCCAGGAGGAAAACCTTCCCACAGAAATGATGGAAAAAGAAGAAGAGGCCCAACCGGAAGAATCAGAGAAGCCTCAGGAGCCAGAGCCTGGGAAAACCGAGGAAACTGAAGAAGTTAAACAGCAGAGCAGCCAGCCAGAACCAGAGCAAGAGCCTGTAAGCCGGGAAGAAGAGAAACCCCGTGAGAGGATGATGACATTTGGAGAGCCCACCATCCCCTATGACAACCAGGAGCCTGTCGCTGATGAGACCAGTGATTTTGCCGGTCAGATGCCTGAAGAAGAACCGCCTGTACTGGGAAATCCTGACGATCTGGAACGCCTCCGCCAAAAAGAAGACCCGGATATAAGCTCTCATGATATGATCTGGGATAAACTGAAACGGGAACATACCCGTATCCTTGCTTTTGATTATGAGTATGGCTGTGAAATCCTCACCATCAAGCCCCAGGATATCGGCCTGCTCCCCAGAGATGCCTGGGTTTACGGCAATAACAGCTTTCTTCTGCACGGATACTACAATTACCGCTACTTAATCATTGCAAAGCTTTTTAATCCTCAGGGCATGCCCCGCTATCTTTTGGGAGTTCCCGGCCATTATTACAGCAACGAACGCTACATGGCCTCCATGTTCGGATTCCCCAACTTTGTGCTGTCTAAAGACCAGCCCATGGAAGATGGCAGATTCGGATTCTGGTATACGGATGTAAAACTAGGGGGCTGATATCAGCCCCTTTTTTACCAGGCCCGTCAGGCATCCATGCCCCGCAGCACAGCATTAGGCAGAAATGGCCTTAAAACATCTAAAAATTCCTCTAATTCCTCTCTGGAAAAAGACCGGAACCCAGGACATAAAACCTGCCCCGAATCCTCAAAATTCTGAAGATAATAAGGAGAACTGCCGGCCAGCCACCTCCCGATATCGGAAAAGTCCCCGAGATCATGAATCCCTTTCACCGCTGTGGTACGGAATTCATAAGGAACTCCCCCTGACATCAAAAAAGAAGCGCTTTCTTCAATACTTTCTATTTCAAGGCCTTCCTTTCCCGCTGCCTTAGAATAATTGTCCCTTCCGGCCTTGATATCCATTGCAACGTAATCCAAAAGCCCCGAAAGAACCAGATTTTTCAACACCTCCGGGCGATACCCGTTTGTATCCAGCTTCACCAGATAGTCAAGCTCCCGTATTTTTCGAATAAATATCTCCAGGTCCGCCGCCAGGGTAGGCTCACCTCCTGTAATACAGACCCCTTCCAAAATCCCTTTCCGCTTTTTTAAAAAATCTAAAATTTCCTCCTGAGAAAACAAAGCCTCCGCCTCTCCGTTTAAAAGCCCGCTGTTATGACAGAAAGGACAGCGGAAATTACAGCGGTCAAGAAAAACCGTAGCAGCCACATGGCCCGGAAAATCCAGGAGAGTGGTTTTTTGCAGTCCGCAAATCTTCATATCTTCACCATTCCTTTATTTCGTGATATACTGATACAAGTATATCACAAGAAACCATAAGGAGCCAATATGACCATAGATGAAAAATATATGCGGGAAGCGGTGAGACAAGCCAAAAAAGCCGCAGCCGCAGGCGAGGTCCCCATAGGCTGCGTCATTGTCTATGAAGACAAGATCATAGCCAGAGGCTACAACCGCCGAACCATTGATAAAAATGTCTTATCCCATGCAGAAATCAACGCCATTCGAAAAGCCTGCAAAAAAATAGAAGACTGGAGGCTGGAAGGCTGCACCATGTATGTGACCCTGGAGCCATGTCCTATGTGCGCCGGAGCCATTGTACAGGCAAGAATTCCCAGAGTTGTCATGGGCTGCATGAACGCAAAGGCCGGCTGCGCTGGCTCTGTCCTTGACCTGCTTCACCAGGAAGGCTTTAACCACCAGGTTATTACGGAAACCGGAGTGCTGGGAGAAGAGTGCTCCCAGATGATGAAAAACTTTTTTAAGGAACTGCGGGAAAAGAAAAAACAGCTGTAATCCTTGACAACAGCCCTGTTTCCATGTATACTAAACTCCGATTCAATCTATTATGTCATAAAGTTTCCGTGCAGCCGGGGAGATAGCGGTGCCCTGTACCTGCAATCCGCTCTAGCAGGGGTGATGTCTCACCCAGGGCCGTCTATTGCAGGGCTGCCCCTGATAAGTGGCGATGACGTTTGGGTCTTACGCAACAGATCTTCATGAACCGTGTCAGGGCAGGAATGCAGCAGCACTAAGTGAAATCATCTGTGTGCCGTGAGGGTGCCTGGACCGAGCTAACTGTCAGGGTAACGCCTGTGATAGCGGTTCAAAGTGAGACGCACGGATTAAATATAAAGAATTTCCAGACGCCGGGAAGCAGAAAACTGTTTCGCGGCGTTTTTTACTTTAAAATAATCATTTTTAATATTTTCTTACATTTCGCAGTGAAACAAAGTTTTCCCTTGCCCCCCATGTCCCTTTGTATTATAATTGAGTATAAAATGGGTATAATAGTACCTATTTCCATATGACAAACCGAATCAGAAAAGGGGGGTTCTTTAATGATAAGAATTGGAATGCTTACAAGCGGAGGTGACTGCCAAAGCTTAAATGCTACCATGCGCGGGGTGGCAAAGGCGTTGTACCGAATGATGAACGATGTGGAAATCGTCGGCTTTGAAGACGGTTACAAGGGCCTTATCCATGCAGATTACCGTATCATGAAGCCAGAAGATTTTTCAGGAATACTGACAAAGGGAGGCACTATTTTAGGAACCTCCAGACAGCCTTTTAAACTTATGCGGGTGCCTGATGAAAACGGCCTTGATAAGGTGGAGGCCATGAAGCATACGTACAGAAAGCTGAAGCTGGAATGTCTTGTGGTTTTAGGCGGAAACGGAAGCCAGAAGACTGCCAATCTCCTTTGGGAGGAAGGGCTTAACGTGGTGTCCCTTCCAAAGACCATTGACAATGACCTTTGGGGAACCGACGTAACCTTTGGTTTTCAGAGCGCCATTAATGTAGCCTCCAATGCCATCGACTGCATCCATACGACTGCAGCCTCCCATGGACGAGTCTTCATTGTAGAAGTTATGGGACATAAGGTGGGCTGGCTCACCCTGTACGCAGGCATAGCCGGAGGAGCTGATATCATCCTGCTCCCGGAGATCCCTTATGATTTGAATGTTGTAATAGACGCATTAAAAACAAGAAGTAAAAACGGCAAAAAGTTTTCTATCCTTGCCGTAGCAGAAGGGGCTATTTCCAAAGAAGATGCCCTTCTCACCAAAAAGGAATTAAAAGAAAAAAAGAAAAACGGCCCGGTTTACCCTTCCGTGGCCTATGCAATCGGCGCACAGATCACAGAGAGGACCGGACAGGAAGTGCGGGTCACCGTACCCGGCCACATGCAGAGGGGCGGACAGCCCTGCGCCTATGACAGAGTTCTTTCTACCCGTCTTGGAGCAGAAGCTGCTATGTTAATTAAAAACAAAGAATACGGATACATGGCTGCGGTGAAAAACAACGAAATTGTTAAAACGCCTCTGGCCGAAGTAGCCGGAAAATTAAAAACAGTCGACCCGGCGAGCTCGATCATCATGGAAGCCAAGATGACAGGCATCAGCTTCGGCGACGAATAAGGAGTCATTCGCATGTCATATACGGCATTGTATCGGAAATGGCGCCCCTCATCCTTTTCCGATGTAAAAGGTCAGGACCATATCGTACAGACATTGAAAAACCAGATAGTATCCGGGCGTATCGGACATGCATACCTGTTTTGCGGGACAAGAGGAACCGGAAAGACCAGTATTGCCAAGATTTTTGCAAAAGCGGTCAACTGCCAACAGCCCATAGACGGAAGCCCCTGCGGGGAATGCCGGAGCTGTAAGAATATCTCAGCGGCCGCCTCCCTCAATGTGGTGGAAATCGATGCCGCATCAAACAACGGCGTAGAGAACATCCGCGAAATCAGGGAAGAAGTCCAGTATCCGCCTACAGAAGGCAAGTACCGGGTTTATATCATTGACGAGGTTCATATGCTTTCTACAGGAGCCTTTAATGCACTTTTAAAGACTCTGGAAGAGCCGCCATCCTACGTCATATTTATACTGGCAACTACAGAAGTCCAGAAGATTCCCGTAACTGTCCTATCCCGGTGCCAGCGTTATGATTTCAAACGGATTACCGTGGAAACCATTGTGGAACACCTAAAAGGATTGTTAAAGACAGAACAGACCCAGGTGGAGGAACGGGCCCTGACCTATATAGCCAGGTCGGCAGACGGAGCTCTGCGAGATGCCTTAAGTCTTTTAGACCAGTGCATTGCCTTCCATTACGGAGAACCCCTGACCTATGACCTGGTTCTGGATGTGCTGGGAGCCGTGGACATTACGGTATTTGGAAAGATGTTCCGGGCAGTGGCAGAAAACCGGACCAAGGACTGCATTCTGGCCCTTGAAGAAATGGTAATTCAAGGCAGGGAGCTGGGCCAGTTCGTCATTGACTTTATCTGGTATTTAAGAAACCTGTTATTGTTAAAATCTGTGGACGATCCGGGGGGACTCCTGGATATGTCGGCAGAGAACCAGAACATTTTAAAGGAAGACAGCCGGCTTGCAGACCAGGAAACCCTGCTCAGATACATCAGGGTATTTTCAGACCTTTCCAACCAGCTTCGCTACGCTTCCCAAAAGCGGGTCCTCATTGAGGTGGCTTTAATCAAGCTGACCCGCCCCCAGATGGAACAGAATTTAGATTCCATACTCCAGCGCATTTCCGCCATGGAAAAGATGCTGGAAGAAGGTGTTGTGATGGCACCTTCCTCCGGAGCGGAACCTTCCAAAGAAACCGCTTCCTCCCCCGCTGCCCGGGAAATGACTCCTGCAGAGCGGATCACCCTTCCCAAAGGCCAGCTGGAGGATTTAAACTTAATCCGGAGCGAATGGAACAAGATTATACGGGAATTAGGCGGCCCAATCAGGGCCAGCTTCCGTGACACAGTGGTGGAACCGGCGGGAGAAAGCTGCCTCTGCATCGTCTTTTCTGACGAGAGCAATTATATGATAGGAAGCAGGGAAGCCACCATTTCCCAAATCCAGGGTTATGTAGAAGACCATTACCAGAAATCCATCGACTTTAAAGCAAGGCTTCGAAGCGGAGGAGAACGGCTGGATACCATATATGTAAGTGATGAAGAATTAAAAGCAAATATTTTAATGGATATAACCATAGAAGATTAATCAGGAGGAGACACACCATGGCAAAACGTGGCGGTTTTCCAGGCGGCATGCCTGGCAATATGAATAATTTGATGAAGCAGGCGCAGAAGATGCAGCGCCAGATGGAAGAGACGACAAAGGAACTGGAAGAAAAGGAATATACAGCAGCAGCAGGCGGTGGAGCCGTTTCTGTCACTGTTTCCGGAAAAAAAGAAGTGACCTCTGTCAAGCTGTCCCAGGAGGTTGTGGACCCGGACGACATCGAGATGCTGGAGGACTTAATCGTGGCAGCCACCAATGAGGCTTTCCGACAGATGGAAGAAGACAGCAGCTCTGCTATGGCTAAACTGACCGGAGGTCTGGGAGGCTTAGGCGGAGGCTTTCCGTTTTAGCCATGGACTATTACAGCAGTCAGATAACCAGATTAATTGAAGAGCTGTCCAAGCTTCCGGGCATTGGAAGCAAGTCAGCGCAGCGTCTGGCATTTCACATTATCAACATGCCAGAGGAGCAGGTGATGGGCCTTTCATCATCCATTACCGAAGCAAAACGGAATGTCCGCTATTGTAAGGAATGCTTTACCCTGACCGATCAAGAGCTGTGCCCCATATGCCGAAGCGAAAAACGGGATCACAAAACCATCATGGTGGTGGAAGATACCAGGGACTTGGCGGCCTATGAAAAAACAGGGAAATTTGAAGGAGTTTATCACGTGCTCCATGGTGCCATTTCCCCTATGCTGGGAATAGGGCCTAATGACATAAAGCTGAAAGAATTGATGCAGAGGCTGCAGGGAGATGTGGAAGAAGTGATCATTGCCACCAACTCCAGCCTTGAAGGCGAAACCACAGCCATGTATATCAGCAAGCTGATCAAACCCACAGGAATCAGGGTAACCCGGATTGCCAGCGGAGTTCCCGTCGGCGGGGACTTGGAGTACATAGATGAGGTAACACTGCTGCGAGCCCTGGAAGGACGGGTTGAGCTGTAAAATTCCCCGTCTTGTCAGAAGCTGGAAGTCTGAAAGAAAAGATTCATTAGGAGATAAATAATGGATAAGTACGAGTTTAATATAAAGGTTGAACAGATTAAAAAACTGGTAGGCAAAAACGACTATGAGACAGCTATGAAAATAGCCGATACAATAGATTGGAGAAGAGTCCGCAACATCAATCTGCTTTCCATGGTAGCCACTGTCTATGAAAAAAACAGGAACTATCAGGAGGCCAAGGAGATCCTTCTTCAGGCCTTTGAGCGGGCCCCCATTGGAAAACGGCTGCTTTATAAGCTGGCCGAACTGGCCATCAAAGAAGGAAATATCGAAGAGGCCGAAGCCTATTACAAAGAATTCGGCGACCTGGCTTCTGATGATCCAAGGCAGCAGCTTCTGCGCTACATGATTTTAAAAGCAAAAGGAGCCCCGGCCCAGCAGCTCATCCATTCCCTGGAATCCTACACCAGCGTGGAGCTGGATGAAAAATGGCTGTACGAGCTGGCAGAATTATACAGCCTGGCAGGAATGACCGACCGCTGTGTGGAAACCTGCGACCGGATCATGCTGATGTTCGGCCTTGGAAAATATGTGGATAAGGCCATGGATTTAAAAATAAGATACGCGCCCCTGACCAGCTACCAGATGGATCTTGTGGAAAACCGGGACAAATACGAAGCAAAACTGCGGGCAGTGGAGCTGGAATACGGAGCCGGACGAAGACCGGTTGCGGAACCTGAACCGGAAGAAGAGTATTACGAAGAAGAACCCGTTGAGGAGCCGGAGCCCTATTATGAAGATATGGGGTTTCAGGAGAGTCCCATGGAAGACGATTTAGAAACCAGCATGGAAGAAGAGGCAGTTCAGGAAAGCATTGCCAGAGAGATGTCCAGAATTTCCTATGACGAGCCGGTGATGCAGGAAGCCCCCAGGCTGGAACGTACCAGGGTTTTAGAAGATATCAGACGTGTGGGCCATCCTACAGCAGTTCTCCCAAAGCCCAGAGGGATCTATTTAAATGAGGGAGAAGCTGATCCCTCTTATTCTTCCGGCCCAATCATTGAAGAAGACGACATAGAAGAGCCGGAGATGGAGGCTGTTTCTGAATCCGAATATGTCGGATTCCAGTCAGCTGCGACAGCCGAGGATTCCGAAGAAGCCTTCTATCAGCCCCAGGTTTTTGCCTCCGGTGATCCTGATTACGATCAGCCCTATAACCAGCCTTATGAATCTGAACCATACCAGGATGAAGAAGCACCGGAATCACCCCATGAACCTTCATATGAGGACCCGGAAGACGAAACTTCCTGGCAGTATTCCTCCGGGCAGGATGAAGCCCTGGAATTGGAAGAACTTTATGAGGAAGAGGAAGACGAAGAAATCGAAGAAACGCCTGTCCGGAATCATTTGATGATAGAAGCCAGAACTCCGGAAAAAGGCCTTAAGATGGCAGTCGATGCCTTAAAGCAGATACACCTTGAAAGCGGCGTGAAAAATCCGGTTGCCAGAATCACCGGATCAAAGCTGTCCAAACGGGGAGTGCTGGCCTCTGCGGAAAAACTGGCCGGAAAAGACCTTGTAATTGAAGAAGCAGGCGATCTTACAACAGAAGCCTTAGAAGAATTAAATACCCTTATGGCTGAGGACACCAGCGGCATGATCGTCGTTCTCATCGATAACCCCAAGCAGATGGAAGTCCTTCACTGTGACCATCCGGATCTTGCCAGCAAATTCGAATGCATCGGAAGCGGCGAGGAAATGACGGCTCCTCCTGTAAGGAACTCAGATGAAAGTCTTCCTGAAAGGGAAATACCGGCTTCTCCTTTAAGAGCCCAGAAAGGTTCCATACCAAAAGCATCTGCTTATAAAGCGCCAGCCTATAAAGAGCCTGTCTATAAAGCGTCTCCTGTATATGAAACTGCCGCCCCTTCCCATGAAGTACCGGAAGCTTCCTCCTATAAAGCAGATTATGAAGAATTTCAGGAAAGCTACGAGGCCCCAAGGTATGAAAATCAGGGGTATGTGGCAGAATCAGATTCCTGGCAGTCTCAGGAATACGAAGAAGAGGCAGGATATGAAGAGGAGGAGTTTTACGAAGAAAACCGCCCTTCTGTCCGGGATGAAGAAGGCCCAGGCTTTCATGGGGAAGAGATGGACATTGACGAATTTGCCCAATATGCCTGCCGTTATGCCAATGAGATTGATTGCAGCGTTACCGGAAAAAGCATGTTGGCGCTGTATGAAAGAATTGAAATCATGGAGGAAGACGGCCTCCCCCTTAACCGTGTCAATGCGGAAAGCTTAATTGAAGAAGCAGCGGACCGGGCAGAAAAGCCACCCCTTGGGAAACGGCTTAAAAGTCTGTTTTCCACAAAGTACGATAAAGAAGGTCTTCTTATATTAAAAGAAGAACATTTCATTTATTAATTGGAGTATAAAACGTGAATATTAAACTCATTGCACTAGATTTAGACGGAACCTTATTAAACAGCAAAAAGGAAATCTCCCGGAGAACGCTCCAGACTCTTACTGAGTGCTGTCAAAAAGGGTTTTGGATCGTTCCCTGCACAGGGCGGAGCTCATCGGGAATCCCTGAAGAAATAATCAGGATTCCCGGGGTACGCTATGCCATTACCACCAATGGTGCAGTGATTGAAGACATGACCCAAAAGAAGACCATTGATACCTGCATGCTGCCCTGTGAGCTGGCTTTGGAACTGCTGCGGTTTGTGGATTCCTATGATGTGATGTACGATCCCTATATCAATGGCCGGGGAATAACGGAAGACCGTTTTTTTGAACACTTATCAGAATACGGTCTGACTCCGGAATTACAGGAATTAGTCCGCCGGACCAGAGACGTTCACCCCAATATCCTGGAATTTGTAGAAGACAGCCGCAAGCCAGTGGAGAAAATCAACCTGTTTTTCTCAGATATGGAAGAGCGGGCCAAGTTAAGATCTGAATTGGAAAAAAGAGATGACATTCTGGTCACCTCCTCCCTTCCCAATAACCTGGAGATCAATGCCCACGGTGCGACAAAAGGAGCCGCTCTCCTCCGCCTGGCCTCCCATCTGGGATTGGAAGCTGGTCAGACCATGGCTGTCGGAGACGGAGAAAATGACTTTTCCATGATCCAGGCAGCAGGAATCGGAGTTGCCATGAAAAATGGAAAGGAAGAACTTCTTGCGGCAGCCGACTACATAACAAACACCAATGATGATGACGGAGTGGCGGCGGCCATTGACCGGTTTGTATTGAAGGCGGAATCATGATGAGGTTTTATATGGAAAACTGGTTATCGATAGCAGCAGGAGTCTACCTGTTGGGAATGATTTTGTACGGCCACCGGAGAGGCTTTATCCGGCTGGCAGTTTCCATGGTGGCAGTAATCCTGTCCCTTACCATTGCAAGAGTATCCCTTCCTGTTGTAACAGGATTTTTAAAAGAAAATACAGCCCTGCAGCAGACCATTTCAGAAAGCATAAAAAAATCCATAAATTTAGAACAAGAGGAAATTCCGGCAGACGAAGTCCTGGAAACGCCCTCTGCCCAACGTCTCCTGATCGAAAGTCTTGAACTCCCAAAGAATATGAAGGAGGCCCTGATTGAAAATAATAACAGCGAGATGTATCAGGCCCTTGGAGTCAATGCCTTTACTGATTATATAGGAGGCTATCTGGCAGACGTCATTCTCAGCTCTCTGGGCTCGGTGATTTTGTTTTCGCTTATCTATATGGTAATCAAGCTTCTAGTCGGATGGCTGGACATCATTTCCAAGCTTCCCATCCTGTCCGGAATCAATCAGATCGCCGGAGCTCTGCTTGGAGGTATGGAAGGCCTTGTCTTTTTATGGCTGGCCTGCCTGGTTATTACTGCTTTCCCGTCCACCGGCTGGGGTCTTGCCCTGCTCGGTCAGATTGAGGCGAGCAAATGGCTGTCCTTCTTATACAACCATAATCTTCTGAATCTCATGGTTTTAGGACTTTTGCAAAAGCTGGTGTAGAAATAAAGTTGTAGTTATCATATGTGCAATTAAAACAAATCTGCGGACAAAGAGGGATTCCCCTTTGTCCGCAGATTTTTCCATACACCACAAAATATAGAAATGTTCAGGTGAAACTTATATATATAGTGGTTGGAAAAATACAGGAAAAATTGTTTGAATAAAAGGCACAAATATCCTTGACAAGATGAAACGGACATGATATATTAAAGACCCGATGCGAGAGAAACCGCAAAGGCAGCCAGTTAAAACCGGTTGAAAAAAGTTTAAAAAGTTGTTGACAGATAAGTAACTGCATGATATACTATATGAGTTGCTGATTAAGCAAGAAAACAACAAAAGCACTTTGAAAACAGAAG
>DGRE01000014.1 GCA_002389905.1 Hungatella sp. UBA4396
AATTATGCAATGCTGTACTAGTCACATAAATTTCTTTTCAATCACGTCCTAAAATGCTTTTGCAAAGGAATAATCCTACTCCCTGATTTGAAAATCACCTATGGTTGGTTTAAATTCTTTTTATGTTATTTTAAAACTGTTTTTATATTAAAATTATATAATTGCAATATATCTATACTTTGCTTTTTTCAACAACTATTTTAAATTAAAAAATGCTTTCTATATCCATTGACTTTTTAACAATATATATGTATAATCTAAATAAAAGATAAAATCAGGAGATGAGCAATATGTTAATCAAAAATAATATGAATTCATGTTTTTTCCTTACAAGCAAAGAAGAATCTGCCATGAAAGTTTTATGGGCATCCGATACTCCTTTAAGTGCTACCGAAATCGCTGAAGGAATTCCTGACAGAACCTGGCCTACAAGTTCCATTCAGAGCATTTTACGGACACTGGAAAAAAAGAAGGCTATTGAAGTGGCTGAAATAACAAAAATCGGAAAGTCCTATGGACGGCTGTTTCGTCCAACAATATCAGCCAATGAATATGCTATTATGCAGTTTGATAGGTATTATCAAGGAGATGATCAAGATAGTTTGTCTTTAATATCAATGCTTTTGGGCAAGAAAAATAGCAAGGAGGAAATCGCAGAAGCTTTACAGGAACTATTAGACCAATACAGGGAGGAATAGTTTATGGGGTTAACATTGTTCTCGTTCCTGACTTCGCTTATATGGGTAAGTATCTTTGCAATTGTCATAAAATTACTAAGCAGGCAAATGATCCTATTAAGAACTTTCTCAATATATCCCTTGATCTTTTTGATATGTTTATGTTTAATAAGGTTCTTTTTACCGACAGAACTATTCTATACTCAAATTATCAGATCTGAAAGTTTATTGCCTGCTTTACAACGTGTATTAGCTTACCCTCTCATTAATCTTTCCAGCAAAGGTATTACTACCAACGTATTTGATATCCTGATTCTTATAAGTGTCGGAGTTGCATTATATAAACTTTGCAGAAAGATAAATAAATATAGAAGATTTTATAATATACTATGTATTTTTCCCGCTTCTGAAGATCAACGCATAAAATCAATCTTAGCGAATACACAAAACCTTATCGGCACAAAAAGGGAAATAAAAATTATAGTACATAAAAGCATAAGAACACCCGCAATCGTTGGCCTTTATTCACCAATCATAATTCTTCCAGATATAAACTTCACTGACGACGAATTATTTGGGGTATTATTACATGAGTGGCAGCACTACCATCAGAGACATGCAATCATTAAATGTATTTGTGATATCATTCAGACCATATTTTGGTGGAACCCCTTTTTTAGATATTTTAACAATGAAGTGGAACACACTTTGGAAATGCACTCTGATGAAAAAGTTAGTTATTATTTAAATAAGCAGCAACAACAGTGTTATTTAAATGCAATAATCAAAGTCATTCAAAATCAGGGAACAAGTCAAAGGGAATCTATATTAACTTGTTGCTTAGTTGAAGAAGCTGAAAGCAATCGGCTCAAACAACGATTTAAAATGTTGCTTGAAAGTAATTATTCAAAGGTTAACAAACAGAGGAGTAAAATGTTTATTCCAATTATGTTTGCTCTGCTGATTCTGTCATATACCTTTGTTATTCAACCTTACAGCGAGCCAAGCATTCAAGATCACGGAATAACAATTGATATTTCAAGTAATGATTATTTTGTAAAGACAGATTCCGGTTATGATCTTTACAACGAGCAAGGAGAATTAATAGCTAATGTTTCAGCTATTGATGATAGTTTAAAGCATTTAAAAATAATAAATGAGGAGGTTCATCATGAAAAAGTTTTTGACAATTAATCTTACTGGCCTATTGGCGGCAACTATGTTTTTAGTAGTTCTGCCAACCAACACTTATGCATCTGGGTATTCAACAGAGCAGACACAGACTATCGAAAAATCAGAAATAGGTCCTCAAGCAGAAGAAACTGGTTATAAGTACAAGGTCATTGATGGCAAACTGTATAAACGGCTCTGGTCATATACATATGCTAGATGGATTGATAAGGATTGGATATTAATATCATGATAGAATGACACCGCAGGACATCGGATCAGGATATAGTTGTTCAGAAAATAACAAGATAATATTATAAAATCAAAAGAACTCCCATAGTCTGCAGACTTTATTATGAAAATGCAGACTATGGGAGTTTTCTTTGAAATATAAAATCAAAACACTCTTATGGCGATAACCAATAGAGATTATTAATATTATTTAGCCTTAAAGAATATGCCCTACTTGGGATATGTAACTTCCTTCATTAAAAATATCAACGCTAATATATTGGGAAGGGCCATCAACCCATTCCAAATATCGGAAAACTCCCACACGGTTTCCAACTTAGCAATACAACCTCCAAACACAGCCCCCAAGTAAAGAAGCGTATACACCTTCCCTCGTAAAATCCTCTGGAGAAAATACAAAATCCGCCTCTTTTTCAAACTCTCCGCCAGATACACCGCCGCCTGCTTCCCAAGATAATACCAGGCTATAATAGTAGCAAATGCAAAAATCACCATAGCCCCTGAAACCACATACTGTCCAAGTCCCCCCAATCTTTTGGAAAAAGAGTATGCAGTAAGAGCCGCCCCATCATAACCAGAAGCCGCTGGATTTCCATCTGTCATGCACAGAATCACAAATGCCGTCATAGTACAGATTAAAACAGTATCAAAGAATATTTCAAACATAGCCCACATTCCCTGCTGCTCCGGGGTAGTATCCTCTGCCGCCCCGTGGAGGACTGCCAGGCTTCCAAGGCCCGCCTCATTGGAGAACACGCCCCTGGAGATGCCGTATTGCAAGCTTCTGCTGACTCCATATCCGGCTGCTCCGGAAAAGACGGACATCGGACGGAAGGCATCTTCAAAAATACACCGGAATATATGAGGGATAATATCCCAACAAGACATAATCACAACCATGGAAAATATCATATAAAGTCCCGCTGACACCGGAATCAGCCTTTCAGAAACGAATGCAATCCTCCCGATTCCTCCCAGCACCACCAAAAACACCACTCCTGTCAGCAAAATTCCAACGGAAACAGGATTCACGTCAAAGGCATATTCTAACGTTTCAGCAATGGAGTTAGACTGAACCATGCTTCCCATTCCAAGGGAAACCATGATGCAGAGAAAGCTGTACACCATTCCCAGGACAGGCATCTTCATCCCCTTTTCCAAGTACACCATAGGACCGCAGATCCACGCTCCGTTTCTGTCCTTATAACGGTAGCGGATTCCCAGCATGGTTTCCGCATAGCCTGTCATCATTCCGATAGCGGCAGATACCCACATCCAAAATATTGCCCCAGGACCGCCTGCTGTCAAGGCAGTGGCAACTCCCACGATATTTCCCGTTCCAATGGTGGCTGCCAGGGCCGTACAGGCCGTCTGAAACCGGGTCACTTCCCCGCTTTTCCCGTCTTCATCCTCTCTTATGCTTCCTATAGTCTCCTTCCACCAGCAGGACAGCCCTCTGATCTGAAAAAATCCCGATCTTATGGTATAAATAATGCCCATGCCCAAAAACAAAAACAAAAGCCAGGGCCCCCATACTAGTTCATGGATGCGATGTATCATAATATCCGCTCCTTACCGCTTTCCTTAACACTTATTCACCCAAGCCGGATAGTATGAAAATTTCCAATGATTTTTATACAAAATAAATAATCCTATGGTATAATCAAATTATATGTATTGTATTAAAAAAAATGCGAGGTGAACAATATGCCCGGTTTTACCACCCATTACTTATTAGGAGTCCGAGTTTTTAACGATATGCCCAATAATCCTTTAAAGCGTATTATCGCCAAATACCGCTGGCTTTATCAGCTTGGCCTTCAGGGACCGGATATGTTTTTTTATAATATCCCCATTATCCGCCACCGGGATTACCGGAATGTGGGCTCCTACATGCACGAAAATCATGTCAATGATTTTTTCCTCTCCTGCTTAAACCACTTGTCTCAGATTGAATCCAGACAGCAGAGAGAGCAGGCTATTTCTTACTTAAGCGGATATTTCTGCCACTATATCGGCGATTCCATCTGCCACCCTTACGTCTACGGCAGGATTGAGTATGATGTGAAGAATGCCAGCAATTATCATCACGGCCTTCACGCCACCCTGGAAAATGATATTGATGCGCTGCTTCTGATGAAATACAAAAAGAAAAAGCCCTCTCAATTTAACCAGGCGGCTACCATCTGCTTAAACGGACAGGAAATGCAGTTTATTTCCAAATTTCTGTCCGCATGCATCAATGAAACATATTACCCTCAAAACTATAAAAACAATTTCAGCGTGACCTCTAAAATGGTATCCCGCTCCATTCTGGCTATGCGCTTAGGCTGCCGGACCCTTGCTGATCCCTCCAGCCGCAAGAAAAACAGCATTGAATTCGTGGAATCCCTGTTTTTCAGAAATCCTATTGCTTCCCGGAAGCTGGTGACGGACATTCCGCCCGATCCTGTTAAGACAATGAACTTAAACCACGAGGTCTGGTGTAACCCCTGGAACAGACGGCTTGCATCACAAGCCTCCTTCCCGGAGCTGTTTTACCTTTCCATGGCAAAATGCAACGATGCATTCTTCCTTTTAAATGAAGAGCTGACTTCAACAGTTCCTTTAAAGAACTTAGATCATAACAAGCTTTTAAAGGAGCTTGGGAACTACTCTTATCACAGCGGGCTGGCAGTCAGCACCGACTAAAAAAGAAACATGATTGAAAAGCGGCTTGGTGCCTGCTTCCCAATCATGTTTCTTTTTTGACCTGTTTTCAGCCAAAGGACTGTAAAACCTTATTTTGCTGATGTTGTCTCTTCTGTCTCTTCTACGCTGTCTTCTGTTTCATCTTCAGCCTGGTCTTCGTCCTCTTCCACCTCTGATTCAGGCTCTGTAAGCACTGCTCCTTCCTTCGGGACGATCTTTTCATCAGAACCCTTGGGAATGTCCATATCTACCAGCCAGTACTGCTTTTGCTCCATGGTATACTCCGGCATAACAATCAGATGCATGTCGTATTCCTTAAAAAATCCGCCGTAAGAGGTATCACTTGACCGCTCATAGGAAAAATCCTGAGTGGCTGCTTCATCATTTAAATACCGGATTACGGCATCTGCAAATCTCACCGCTTCCTCTGCATTGGTTCCGCTCTTTACCACCAGATTTAATTCAATGGTTTTCTCTTTCGGATCAACGCTGTAATTGATGGTGCCTTCTTCCAATGCCATGGGGTATTCTTCATTATTTAAAAATTCGTCATCCAGAGCACTTCCGATCTGAGGCCAGTCCAAAACAATTCCCTGCTGTGTTTCAAGAACCGGCTCAGCAGGCCCCCCGGAAGCAAGGATATTGCTTTTGGTACAGCCGCTCAGCATGAGCGCTGATATTGCACATATTATTAATGCTTTGTTTTTCATTATAATTCCTCCTCATTATTGAACATCCACATTATATAGGATGTTAGACATTTTTTGTAGTAGTTTCTTTAAAAAGTCATAAAATCTTCACAAATAAGTTAAGGTTTCTTTTACTAATTATATTTTTTCCATTTTATTCTTGCATTTTTCAGATATCCATGATACTATGTTCAATATCGTAATTATAAAATCTTTTTTGAACACACTCAGGAGGTAAGATTTCTATGGACAACAATAAAAAAGTTCCCTTACTAAAAAGACTGGATTGGACAACAACGCAGATCCCCTTTATCATCGTTGTCCTTTTATGCTTTATCTTCATTATAAAGCCCACTCAATCTGCCAATGCGCTTGCAGCTATCCGGTCCTTTGTGGGAGATGAGCTGGGAAGCTATTATCTGCTTATGGGGCTTTTCACTTTTTTCTGCTCCCTTTACATGGCATTTTCCCGGTACGGTTCCATTAAGCTGGGCAATTTAGAAAAGCCCCAGTATTCCTATTTTAAATGGGGATCCATGATGTTTACAGCCGGGCTGGCTGCCGATATCCTGTTTTACTCTCTTTGCGAATGGCTTCTCTATGCAGGAGAACCTCACATCACGGATATGGGAGCCATGCAGGACTGGGCTTCCACCTATCCCCTGTTCCATTGGGGTCCTATTCCATGGAGTTTTTATCTAGTGTTAGCTGTTGCATTTGGCTTTATGCTTCATGTGAGAAAGCGGAATAAGCAAAAATATTCGGAAGCCTGCCGCGCTCTTTTGGGAAAGCATGTAGATGGACCGGTAGGAAAGCTCATTGACTTAATTGCAGTATTCGCCCTGCTGGCAGGAACAGCCACCACCTTTTCCCTGGCAACTCCTCTTCTTTCCATGGCCATCAGCCGTGCGACGGGACTGCCGGATTCCAGGATTTTAACCATTGCCATTCTGGTTATTATCTGCATGGTTTATACGGTTACCGTTTATTTTGGCATGAAGGGCATTGCAAAACTGGCCGCTTCCTGTAGTTACTTATTTTTCGGCCTCCTTCTCTATGTGCTCATCGGCGGAGGACAGGCCAGATATACCATTGAAACAGGTATCACTGCGGTGGGAAATATGGCTCAAAACTTCATTGGCCTGTCCACCTGGACCGATGCCCTGCGGACTTCCTCCTTTCCACAGAATTGGACCATCTTTTACTGGGCTTACTGGATGGTATGGTGTGTGGCAACCCCGTTTTTCATCGGTTCCATCAGCAAGGGCCGCACTGTGAAGCAGACCATTCTGGGTGGATATATCTTCGGGCTTTCCGGTACCTTTACCTCCTTTATCATATTGGGAAATTACAGCCTTGCTCTGCAGACAAAGGGGCTTCTGGATGTCATGGGGATTTATAATGCCACGGGAGATCTTTATAAGACCATTATAGAAATCTTTTACACCCTGCCCTTTGCAAAGCTGGGACTGATCCTTTTGGCAGTTACGATGATCACCTTTTACGCCACCACTTTTGATGCTCTGGCTCTGGTGGCCTCCGCCTATTCCTACAAAGAGCTCCAGGAAGACGAAGAGCCTCACAAGCATGTGAAACTGTTCTGGTCCCTGCTGCTGATGCTTTTCCCTATTGCCCTGATTTTTTCCGAAAATTCCATGTCGAATCTGCAGACCGTATCCATTATCGCTGCCTTTCCCATAGGAATCATCATTCTTCTCATCGTCTTCAGCTTCTTTAAAGATGCAAAGGAATATTTAAATACGAAATAGAAAAAAGTCTGGAAGTAAGGTTAATCAAAACCTTGCTGCCAGACTTTTTTATGAGCATTTAAGGGTAAATCTTGATCTTTGTGCTGGAATGGGTGGGAACCCGCTTTTCCTTAGGCGGAAGCTCCTTATAATCTCCATAGATCCAAGTGAGAACCTCATGCCAGCCTTTAGGGGCCATCAGTCTGGTGTCTTCAAATTCCAGATCCACTGTTTCCTCGCACCATTCCTTTTTTAAGGTCACGTAGAGATAATCCGGCTGGTAATTGCTGTAGTACCGGAGGCTGCTCTTTCCCCTTCTGTCCTTGACAGCCGCCATGTGCTGCAGCTTTCTCAGAACCTTCATGGGAATCAATTTGCCTGCAAAGGCCAGGATTCCCACGGCGATTTTATTGGCCAGACTGTACTTTTTAAAGTCCAGCTTATAGCGGTGTCCCATGGATAAGCCGTAAATTACCGTATGAAGCAGCAGAGTAATGGTGGATGCCGCTTTATTTTCCGGAAGCTCGTCAATGATAAATAAATCCACCCATAGATGGTTTAACTTCCCTTCATAAAAATCCATCTCCGGAGAGTCTTCGTGAGTCCGGCTTTTTTTATAAAGGATTCTGGCAGTAAAGTCGTAAAAGGCCTTTCCTCCTCTGAAATCTCCCGGCTCCAGAAGCTCCATCTCCGAAGGCAGTTCCCGGCGCACCACCTTTAAAAAGGCATCATAATTGGGGCGGGTAAATGCCAAATCCGCATCGTCATCCCAGGGAATAAATCCCTTGTGCCTTACAGCTCCCAGCAGGGTTCCCGCATCCAGAAGATATTTGATCTTGTATTTCCGGCAGATCCGGTCTATTTCCTTTAAAATGGTCAGATTGGCCTGATGTACTTCTCTTAAGTCGTATTCTTCCATATATGGTATTCCTCCCATCAAGTCATGTTCACTGGGCGTTCAACGCGTCCTTTATGGTTTTTGCCATATGGTCAATCATGGCATCCGTCATTCCCGGATACACTCCCACCCAGAAGGTGTCCTCCATGATCCGGTTGGTATTGGTCAGTTCGCCCGCAATCCGGTATCCCTCGCCTGATTCCCTCATCTGGTCAAAACAGGGATGCTTGGTCAAATTGCCTGCAAAAAGCATTCTGGTCTGAACGCCCTTTGATTCCACGTACTGAACCACCTGATTCCGGTCCACACCTTTCTTGCAGGTGATAAGAAATCCAAACCAGCTTGGCCTGGAGTCCGGACATGGTTCCGGCAAAATCAGCTTGTCTGAAACCTCTTCCAGCCCATGATAAAGACGGTCAAAATTATGGCGTCTCCGTTCTACAAAGGATGGGAACTTTTCAATCTGGGCACATCCAATGGCTGCCTGCATGTCAGTTGCCTTTAAATTGTATCCAAAATGGGAATAGACGTATTTATGGTCATAGCCCAGGGGCAGTTCCCCATACTGACGGTCAAAACGGTGTCCGCACAAATTGTCCACTCCGGAGGGGCAGACACAATCTCTTCCCCAGTCCCGGAAGGAACGGATGATTTTATTCAGCAGGGCACTGTCAGTATATACCGCGCCGCCCTCTCCCATGGTCATATGGTGAGGAGGATAAAAGCTGGAGGTTCCAATATCGCCGATGGTGCCGGAAAAGCGTTCTTCTCCGTTTATCGTATACTTGGTTCCTAAGGCGTCACAGTTGTCTTCTACCAGCCACAAACCGTATTTCTCACAAAAAGCCTTTACAGCTCCCAAATCAAAGGGATTTCCCAAGGTATGGGCAATCATCACTGCCTTAGTCTTTTCTGAACGGGCTGCCTCCAGGGCATTTACATCGATGTTATATTGAGGAATGGTCACATCCACAAACACAGGCACTGCTCCGTACTGGATCATAGGAGTTACTGTAGTGGGAAATCCTGCTGCAACTGTGATCACTTCATCTCCCCGCCGAATCTGGCGTTCCTTTAACAGAGGGGAAGTCAGGGCCATAAATGCCAGTAAATTGGCGGAGGACCCGGAGTTTACAAGAGAACAGTACCGGATATTTAAATATTCAGCCAGTTTTTTTTCAAATTCATCGGTATAGCGCCCGGAAGTCAGCCAGAATTCCAGAGAGCTGTCCACCAGATTTACCATTTCCTCATGATCGTACACACGGGAAGCATATGGAATCCGGTCGCCTTCTTCAAAGGGCTTTTTCTGATTGTGATAAGTGGTGCAATATTCTTTTACAAGCGCAAGGATTTCCTCACGCGCTTCTTTTTCTGTCTTGTGCTCAAACATTTTTCATTTCCTCTCATGCTTTTCCATTAAAAAATTCCTCTATCTGGCCATCCATAACCTGCAGCATATCTTCTCCGTCCAGATAAGCACGGGTCCATTCCACGGTTTTTTCCACCGCTTCCTTTACTTCATATCTGGGGGTCCAGCCAAAGACTTTTTTGATTTTAGAACAATCCAGTTTTAGGAAATTGGCCTCATGGGGGCCTCCTTCAAACCGGTTCACCCATTTCATCCCCTGGCCCCATGCTTCACAGAATAAGTCGGTCAAATCTCCGGTAGTAATGCAGTCTTTATCGTCAGGGCCTACGTTATAGTATCCCTGAAAGCTTGCATCTTCATACTGCTTCATGGCAATAGTCATATACACGGAAAGGGGCTCCAACACATGCTGGAAGGGCCTGGTGGAATGGGGATTTCTCAAAATAATATCCTCATGGGACGATGCCGCACGGATACAGTCCGGAATGATCCGGTCATTGGCAAAATCACCGCCTCCGATCACATTGCCTGCCCGGGAAGTGGAAATTGCTGTCCCTCCTTCTGAAAAAAAGGACTTGGCATAGCTGTGGGTCACCAGTTCGGAACAGGATTTACTGTTGGAATAGGGATCATAGCCGTCAAGAGGATCGCATTCCCGGTAGCCGTACTCCCACTCTTTATTTTCATAAACCTTATCTGTGGTCACATTTAAAAAGGACCGGACAGAAGGGGTTAGGCGGACACATTCCAGGATGTTAACCGTTCCCATCACATTGGTTTCATAGGTATAAACCGGGTCTTTATAGGAATCCCGGACAATGGGCTGGGCGGCCAGATGAAACACCACTTCCGGCTGGGTCTTTAAAAATACTTCTTTTAAATGGGCAAGGTCCCGGATATCTCCAATAACGGAATCCATGGTATCAGAAAGCCCTGCGATATAAAAAAGGCTGGGGTCTGTCGGGGGATTTAGGGAATAGCCCGTCACCTGGGCTCCCGCATTTGCCAGCATACGGCTCAGCCAGGAGCCTTTAAAACCGGTGTGTCCCGTTATGAGAACCTTTTTTCCTTTATAAAATTCACAAAATTCATTCCATTTTTCGCTTGTCCAACTGGTCATATTATTTCTCCCATATTTTCCAGGGGGCCTGGCCTGACTGCCATAAGTCCTCCAGCTTCTTCATCTCTCTCTGGGTGTCCATACACTGCCAGAAACCGGAGTGATGGAAACTCATAAGCTGTCCTTCTGCTGCCAGCTTCTGCAGAGGCTCCTGCTCCAGTATTGTGGTGTCGTCCTTTAAATAAGAAAAGATTTCCGGATTCAGCACCATAAAGCCTCCGTTGATCAGGCTGGCATCGGCTTCATCCTTTTCCCGGAAGGAACGGACCACATTGTTCTCATTAATGTCTAAAACCCCTTTTAACTGGGTGATATTCACAGTGGTCATGGAGGCAATCTTTCCGTGGCCTTGATGGAATTTTAACAAAGTGTCTAAATTCACATCACAGACGCCGTCACCATAGGTCAGCATAAAGGGCTCATCACCCACATAAGGCTTAATCCTCTTAATACGGCCTCCCGTCATGGTATTTAAACCCGTATCAACCAGAGTCACCTTCCATGGCTCGGAATAATTGTTGTGAACCTCCATCTTGTTGCCCGCCAGATCAAAGGTCACATCTGAGGTGTGAAGAAAATAATCCGCAAAAAACTCCTTAACCACGTACTGCTTATATCCAAGACAGATGACAAAATCGTGAAAACCGTACTGGGAATAATATTTCATAATATGCCATAAAATCGGCTTTTCCCCAATCTCAATCATGGGCTTTGGCTTCAAATGGCTCTGTTCGCTGATTCTTGTACCAAATCCTCCTGCTAACAATACTACTTTCATTGCTTTTTTCCTCCAAATGTATTTCAATGTTAAGAAGTGTATTCTTCATATGCCTTCCGGTAAAAATGCATGATAATCCTCACAACCGGGCCGGGCCATATTTTGGCAAACATGTGGGCCTCCTCCCTTGCGCGGCTGTTATCCTTAATACAAGCTTTTGTGGCTGCTCCATCGTGAACCCTGTAATACAGAACCGGTTTTTCCGCGCAGATAAATCGTCCCGGGCGTTCAGCAAGGTTAAAAAGCGCATCCCAGTCCAGGGCAAACCGGTAGGAGGACGCAAAAAGCGGCTCCCCTAACTGTTCCTTGTTATAGGCACAGGCCGGGCAGCAGATGGAGTTTCCAAATATCAGAACGCTTTTTTTTATCCAGGATAAATGACTCACTCCCCGAAAACGAAGGGGCAGCCGGAGAAATCGTTTTATAAATTCCACCTTTTCAAAGAAAACCGGCTTATTTCCCTTTATAACGGCATATCCCCCTGTAAACAAGGTCATGTCCGGGTATTTCTCATAGCACTCCAGAAGTGTTTTCACATAATCCTTCTGATAAATATCGTCCTGATGGGCGATGGTGACAAAGCGTGCGTCAGCCATGTGATAGGCAAAGTTCCAGTCCTCTCCTATGCCGCTGGCTCCATCTCTTACAAATAAGGAAAGGTCATATTTTTCTGCCAGGGCTTCAATATAAGGGCTGGGAGTTGATGTGCATAATATGATATCTGACTTTCTGCTCTGATTTTTTAAAGAGCGGATACATGTCTCCAGATAAGGAGAATCCTTGTATGCGCAGATTGCAAATGCGTGTGGTTTCATATTTATGGGTATCCTCTCGGATTGTTTCATAGTCTGGCTATGATTATACCATAAAAACCACTGAACATTCCACCATATTCATTATTTTGTTATGTTTTTACGAAAGAAAAAAAGCCAGCTCATGGCCGGCTCATTTTTTATAGTATTAGAGTAATTTCTGTAGGGAAGAAAATGTCAAAAATAAACATATGATATAGCAAACAGTCATGCAGATTCTTAAAGCAGTCGGAGGTTTATAGCCTGCCGTCGTATCTTTTCTCCAAATCATTAACACAATAAAAGCACCGGCTATTGGTGTGGCAATGGCAGTTGCCAAATTTGCAATATAAATTAACTGAACCGGAGAACCACCAAATAAGAAACAAATGGCAGCAGAAATAGCCAAAACAGCAAAAGCTCCAATTCTGATACTTTTATCTTCTAATGATGTAGGCTTATTAAAGCCTGCATTGAGAAGCACTACGCCTCTCTGGGTATTTCCGAGCAGAGAAGAAAATCCCGCGCCCAAAAGTGCAACCCCCATAATTGGTCTTGCTACACTTCCCATAACTGGAACCAGCATTTCTGCAAGTTCTCCCGGTGATTTCACGATTGTCCGGGTAGGATTTAACACAATTGCCGCAACCAGCATAACTGCTCCACTGATTAGAATAACGCAGATTATATGGGCAACAGAGTCCGCTAATAATGTTCCATTAAATAAATCTTCTTTTTTCCATTTCTTTTCACTGCCAAGATAAGTTCCATAAATTCCTGTCGTAAGAGCCGCATGAGTACTCAAAAATCCCAATGCTGTAGCAAGACTTCCTTCCGGGAACTTCCAAGTTGTAAACCCTTTAGCCATTGCTCCCACATTGGGACCTCCGGTACCAACCAAAGTAATATAAAAAGCTACAATCATACCAAACACACAGATGCCCACACCTTTCTCAATCTTTGTGTAAACCCCTTTTGAGAAATAGCAATAAATTAATACACAAATCATAATCATTGCACCGAGCTTCCAGTCAATACCAAATACCAATTGCATGCCTGCACCAGTTCCGGAAATGTTACCAATTGTAAAGAAGCAGCAAGTCAAAAATAGTGCAAAGCCTGTAAATGCCGCAGCTCCTTTTCCGTAATACTTTCTGATCGCATGAATTGTGGGCATTCCAGTCAGCATTGACAATCTGTATGTAACTAAAACATAAGTTGAACCCATAAAAGCAATGAGTATATATAGCCATAGAAGACTATAGCCATATTGAGCACCAATCATGGATGCTGTTGTAATCGCCCCTGGTCCAATAACAATACCAGTCAAAATAATTCCCGGCCCCACCTTTTTTAACAATTCCCAAAATGATAGTTTCTTGACTGCTGAAGGATCAAAGGTTTCTGCCTCTGTGCCAGAGATATTTACATCATTCATAGTCTGTTTGTATGGTTTTTAAGAAAACCATACCCCCTCCCTTCTCGTGAAGCTTACCAGTTTCCGCATATTTTTCCTTTCGTATCAAAAGGCTGATTTAACTTTCCTAAAATACATGCAGGTAGAAGATGATCGGCTTCTGCATGAAGCAGAAAGCCGATTTTCTTTAAGCATAATAATTAGTTCTCAAATTTGCTCATTTCAACGTTTGGAAGCTCACTGCGCTTAAGCCCAAGGGCAACCCAGTCTTTTTCTTCCTGGTCTAAGGGAAGTACTGGTTTACGCATTAAAGCGGATGTAAATACTTTTCTCTGGACCAGTGCCTCTTTCAAGCGTGCATGTGCCTCACCAGACGGCTGTCCGCCTCCATAAATAGCCTGTGAGATATGATAAATGCGGTTTGACCACTCCTGAGCTTCTTTTAACGTGTGTGTTTCCGGATTCTTAAACACTTCCCACGCCGGACAAATCAATTCTGGTACGCAGCCAGCAAATCCGATCAATGCTCCATCCATTCCCGGGAACCAGCTGACACATAAGGTTTCATCATGACAAGTGATTAAAGAAATGTCAGGGCATTCCTGACGAAGCAGACGTACATCATGCTCATAAATAGAAGTAACACGGGTTCCCATCTTGATACACTTCACATGGTCAATTTCTTTACACATTTTAATTAAAGATTCTACCGGGTAATTGGCTTTGCTTGTTGCCGGATACAAGTGGATAATGATGTCAATATCTGCACCTTCAGCCACATCCTTTATGTACTGGAATGGTGCATCACTGCTCATGCCGAATCGCAGCCACATATGAGGGGGCATCAGCAAGATACCATCTGCACCGGCCTCTTTTGCTTCTTTTGCCATTTCAATTGATTCAATCGTATTCTCACAGTTAATCCCAGAGATGATTGTCATTGTATCGCCGCATTCTTCACTGCAGATTTCAACTACACGTTTCCGCTCTGCACGGGAAAGACCGGTAATTTCTCCGGTATGGCCGTTACATACTAACCCCTGTATGCCTTTATCATAAAAGCTTTTAATCCACCGTAGATATGCACGGAACTCTTTTTCATCAATTGAATAATCGTCTTTTAAGGGAACGGATACTGCCGGGAAGATTGTTTTAAAATTCTTTACTTTTGCCATGTTATAATTCTCCTTATAATTTTTTCATAATTCTGTTTGATAAAGACTAAACCATTGCTGCATTTCTAGATTTCTACAAACGTTTGTATATCTTATGATTCTGTTATACCACCACCTAATATTTACGTCAATATTATATAGCTAGTCTGCAATTTTTTGCATACTATATGCAATATCTTGCATATAACCACCAATGCAAAACCACCTTTAATTGTATATCTTGTATTTTTATCTAACTTTTATATTGTTTTTCTCCTCTATTTTGCTTATAATCTCTATATACTATCGTTTGCATACAACTAACTAAGGAGTGTGAAGCATGGCAACTTTAAAAGATGTTGCTCGTCTGGCTTGCGTTGATGTGAGTACAGTATCACGGGCAATTAACAATACCTCTTATGTACATGCTGATACAAAGGCCCGTATTTTTGCTGCAGTAAAGGAATTAGGCTATCAGCCTAACGTCATAGCCCAAAGCCTGCGGCAGGGCAAACGGCATACAATAGGGGTCGTAACTCCTCGCCTGCATATGACGGTTTTCGCGGAGATCATGCAGGGAATTGAAAAAGAGGCCAGAAGATCAGGCTATGCCACTCTAATCTGTAACACCGAGGATG
Organism: Hungatella sp. UBA4396; assembly: GCA_002389905.1. Lineage (GTDB taxonomy): Bacteria > Bacillota > Clostridia > Lachnospirales > Lachnospiraceae > Lacrimispora. The sequence goes on from DGRE01000014.1 coordinate 15,396, forward strand.
ATCCTAAAATAGAAAGAGAATGTCTGAACCGTTTACGCAACGGCTTTGTAGATGGCATTATTATTGCAGGAACCGGCTACAATGGAAGGCTGCTTCGTGATATTCGTTCCAGCGGCCTGACAATCACTCAAATTGTGCGCCAGCAGGATACTTCTATTAACAGTGTAATCGTCAACTATGATAACTGCGGTTATGAAGCCACAAAGTACCTGGCCGCTAAAGGCTGCCGGCAAATCGGCCTTATCAATGGCACGATGAAGCTGGCCCCTTACCATGAGCGGTATAATGGCTACAAGCGTGCTTTAAACGAACTGGGACTTACGGAGACCAGTGCCATCTCCACCTCATCCGTAAACAGCCTTGAATACGGCTATCAATGCGCACTTGATCTTCTGGAACAAAATCCTGAACTTGATGCTATTATGGCAGCCGTTGATGTGCAAGGCATTGGTGCAATGCGTGCTTTAAAAGAACAGGGGATCAAGGTGCCCGGCCAAATCCGGCTTATCAGCCTTACCGGGCATATCATCGGCGGTATGCTGGAAACCACCATGACTTCCATGGAAATGCCGGCACGGGAAATGGGAGCACGGGCTGCTCTTATGACAATCCATGACATTGAATCCTCCTCAGAACAGTATTCCTCTCCCCAGCATCTTGTGTTTACTTCCTCATTAGTTGAGAGGGAAAGCAGCTAAAATCAGGAAAATGGCAGAAAGGCCCCCCTTTGTTGACGAACCGGAGATTTTAGGGTAAGCTTAACCATAAGAATATATTTAGAGAGAAAAGGAGAATTATCTGACATGAGCATTCGATTGATCGCTTCCGACATGGACGGCACACTACTTAATCCTCAGGCCCGCATCTCAGCGGCTAATATAGAAGCCATACGCAAGCTGGAACAGACGGGCACAGAGTTTCTGATCTGCACCGGGCGGGAATATCACGATGCCAAAGGCTTTATGGAGGCGGCAGGCATCACATGCGGCTACATATGCTTAAGCGGAGCTACCGTCCACGATAAAGATGGCCGGGCTCAAACGAAAATTCCCCTGACCCCGGGAAATGCCGCAGATGTGGAGCGGATTTTCAATTCCTATTCCATCAATATGGACATCCTGACTTCCCATGGCCGGTATACCACCTACTCAAGAGAGCAGAAAGCAAAAAGCGTCCGTTCCTTTCTTTCCAGACGGACCTCCTCTCCTTTAGAGCTGGAGCAGGTCATCGAACAATACCTGGAAACCGTCACCTTTATTGAGTCCATGGAAAAGCTGCCTGAACATGCGACCGTGTTCAAGGTATGCGGCAATGACATCCTTCCTGATACAGTAATGGATATGAAAAAAACATTTTCCCATCACCCGGAACTGGCCGCCGCCTCTTCCTTTCCCACCAACATTGAGCTGACAAATGCAAATGCCCAGAAGGGAATTGCATTAAAAGCTTATGCGGATTTAAGAGGAATTTCCCTGAACGATGTGATGACACTTGGAGACAGTGACAACGATTCCTCCATGTTCACCCCGGAATTCGGCTGGACCGTTGCCATGGCAAACGCCATGCCATGTATCCGGGATGTGGCAAAATACCATACCAAATCCAACGAAGAGGATGGAGTGGCTTGGGCCATTGAGCAGTTCATATTCGGGCAGGAACCAAAGAAACACAATTAAGAAAATTTCAAAAAGGCCGGAAAGGAACGTTTTTACCGCTCCCTTCCGGCCTTTTCAGCACGGTCACACTTCTGTAAATCCAAACACCTTCCACGGCTCAATATAATCCAGCAGCACCAGTTCATAATCCGGTATATGGCCGATCACATTTTTCCGCCCGTCATTGGGCATATCCTTTAACACCACATGCAGCTCTCCTTTATAACGGGAATAACCATCATTTAAAATGACAACATCTCCCCGTTTCAAGTCACGGGTATTGTCCGGCAGGATTTCCCGTTCTGCAAAAGCCACTCTGGGCCAGGTGGAACGGATCATATAGCTGCTTAAATCCCCCCTGATTACATGCTGGTCTTCATAATGGAGAATGCTGCGCTCTGTTTCCGTCAGTTCCTTTTCCAGGCAAAGTCCGAACATCAGCTTTCCGGGTGTCACTGAGGCACATGCCTTTAACTCCTCCTCTGAGGCATAAGCATTGGCAATGATCACATCATCCACCATGCGGGTGGCAAATAAGTGGCGCACCTGGGCATCGATGGGCAGTCCCCGGTGCATTTCCAGGGTGCATAATCCTTCATTGACAGGCCAGGGGCCAAAGGTGTTATCATGGTTGCTGGATACAAAGGCTGCAACCTTTAATCCATGTTTTTTCATCTCCCTGTTGCAGTAATTAAAATGCTCCAGGCTGATGCCCGTATATTTCTGAGGGTAAAAATTGTGGCAGGTAATGATCTTTTCCGGCACCGGATGGTGGTTCATCACATTTGCCACATAGCTGGGATCGGTGCTGGCGTTCAGCTCTATCTTCAATCCCTCTTTGTTATAGCTCATGGCCGCTTCCTTGATTCCGTCAAACCCTTCATCCAGCCGGATTCCGTCCGCATCCATTTCCTTAAAAGGAGCCAGATTTTCATAAGAAGCACCCAGCACATCAAAAACAGGGGGCGCAACATCCAGAATCACCTCCAGCCCCTGCTCATGGGCAGTATGGATCATGTCCCGGAATTCCCTGATGATCTCTGTTCTTTCTTTATTTCCCACGCTTAACAGGCAGGTGAAAATACGCTTGAATCCGTATTTTCCGGCCAGACGGATATATTCTTTGTCCCGCTCCGGAGTGGAATGCTCCGGATACAGGGAAATGCCCAGTCGTCCCATAACAGCCTCCTCTTTGTTATGTGGTGATCTCTATGATCTTTTCCAGCGGGTTGTTAAATTCCCTGATATATACGACAGGGCTGCCGCTTTTGCTCACAATGGTGCTTTCTACCATAATAATGGGAGAGTTCAGCTTTATATGAAGCAGATTAATATATTTTACAGGTACTATAATAGGAAGAAACCGCTGCGTAACAGAGCCTTCATCAATGTAGCCCTTTAAGTCCAGAAGCTTGTTTAAGTTATTGTAATCGCTGTCATTAATCAGGCTTTGGATCAGATAGATTTCCTCGACGCTCATGGGCTTTCCATTTCTCCGGTTCACCCGCACAATCCGGATCATCCAATCCTCCGGGTCAATCTCTAAATGGGTAGCGATCTGCTTATCAGAGAAACAGGTGCTGAAATAAATCACATGATAATCAAAGGTGTCGTCTGCAGGCTTTCCCAAGGTTTCTGCCGACGTATTCTTCTTGATCAGCCTCTGGTCTGCGACAAAGGTTCCCTTATTTTTATCCCGGTACAATACCCCTTCTTCCACCAGCTCATTGACGGCATTGCGCACCGTCATCCGGCTGGCCTTATACCGGACGGCCAGCTCCCGTTCTGATGCAATGGGCGTATTGACGGCAGCATCCCTGATTTCTTCCATAAGCTCCTGTTTTATTTTATGATATTTGGGAGCTCCCATTGTATCACCCTCTCCTGCGTTCCTTGATAAATCCCTCCATGGATGAAAGCATCCTGGAAATCCGCTTCTTAGCACTTCTGGCATAAAACCAGGAAACAACTTTATAATTGGCGGAACTGGAACCATGTTTTCCTTCAAATCCTTCTGTATAGTGTACCACAATATTCCCGTCTCCGCCAGCTTCAATCTGGTAAAGTATTGCAGTGGTCCCCTGGGAAGAACGGAATTCTGCTTCATAGCAGGCCGGAGGAACAAACTGTTTGATCACAACCTCCACGCCGCTTTCCTGGCCCAGCTTGTTTTTCATCTTCTTTTTATAGCACAAGCCGGAATAAAGCTGGCCTGGTTCCACTGTTTTCCCCTGTGCCTGGCTCACGTCATAAGCCACAGAAGCCGCCAGAGTATCGAAAAAATCCTTTGCCTCTACATTCAGTTTTTGATTCACTTCCATATTCCGTCTCCTGTTTCTCTCTATTCAAAACCATTGTGTTTCAGCAGCTCTCCATACCAATATCCTGATTTTTTAATGGTACGCTTCTGTGTTTCCAAGTCCAGCTCCACAAGGCCGTAACGGTTTTTATAGGCATTGAGCCAGGACCAGCAGTCTATGAAGGTCCAGACGTGGTATCCCACGCAGCGGCTTCCTTCCTGGATTCCTTTGTGAAGCCAGGTCAGATGCTCTTTGTAAAATTCAATGCGGTAATCGTCCTGTATGATTCCATTTTCTTTAAAGCGCCCTTCATGTTCCACTCCCATGCCGTTTTCCGTGACCATCCATTCAATATTTCCATAATTGTCCCGGATATTGAGGGCAATGTCATACAATCCCCTGGGATAAATCTCCCAGCCCCTGTAGGGATTCATCCGCTTGCCCGGCATATCGTAAATATCAAAATAATATTCCGGGGTAAAGGGAGCCAGAGGGTTTGGTACATGAGCCTTTGCGCAGACACGGAATGGGTGGTAATAATTGACTCCCAGAAAATCCACCTGATTCTGTCTGATGATTTCCAGATCTTCCGGCTCTGTCTGAGGCATCAGCCCCTGCTCCCGGATCATCTCCACCAGCTCCGGGTCATAGGTTCCCTTCACAGCCGGGTCAAGAAAGCTTTTATTCTGGAACAGCTCTGCAATTCTGGCCGCCTTTTCATCCTCCGGATGGGAGCTCCTCGGATAAGCCGGAGTCAGGTTCAGTATAATCCCTATTTTCCCTCCCTGGTTTAAGCTGCGGTACTCCCTGACTGCCAGGGCACTGGCTAACGCCGTGTGATAAGCCGCCAAAACAGCAGCCTTAGGGTCCATCTTGCAGGGATAATGATATCCGGAAAGATATCCGCACTCCACATGGACAATGGGCTCATTAAAGGTAAACCAATGGCTCACCAAATCTCCAAACAGTTCAAAGCAGACCCTTGCATACTCCTTATAATGATCCACAACCCTTCTGCTTTCCCAGCCCCTAAGCTCCTGCATCGGCACCGGCATATCAAAATGATATAAGTTCACAAAAGGTTCGATCCCCTGGTTCCTCAGCTCCTGAAACAGGCTGCGGTAAAAATCTGCCGCCTTTTGATTCATTTTTCCCGTACCATGGGGAAATAAGCGGGACCAGCTGATGGAGGTGCGGAAAGAGTTATGGCCTGTCTCTTTCATCAGCCTCACATCCTCCCGGTAATTCTCATAAAAGGAGGAAGTGGTTCCCGGACCGATGTTTCCATGAAACTTAAAGCTCTCCTCTTCATACCACAGATCCCAGATATTTTTCCCTCTTCCGTCCCCTTCCGTTCCCCCCTCGCATTGGGTTGCGCTGGTGGTACTGCCAAAGTAAAACCCTTCCGGAAATACGACCCTCATACAATCTCCCTCCTATCTTTTCTTTCTTAACATAAGCAATCCGATTGCCACTGCCGCCAGCCCTGCCGTCCTGTACAGAACAGAGGTTGGAAGCTGGGGCGACACGGCAATCAGCAAAAAGCCTATGGCAATCAAAAATACGGTCCAGCTTTTCATGTGAGTTTCTGCCCTCCCTTCTGAATGGAAAAGAAGAGCCGCCAGTCAGCTCTGTCAGGACATCCCTGTGAACTGGTCTGGCAGCTCCTTTTTACGGTTATTCTGTTATTCGTTTTTCATCTTATTTGCCATCAGTACAAATGGAGTCCAGATGACAAAGGACAAGAACAGATTCAGCAATGATACCAGAGCAGCCATAAAGTTTCCGCCTGTTGCAAGGAAGGCGTAAATACCTGCGGGCATTACCCAGGGTACGGAAACGAATACCGGAGGAATCAGGCCGACGGCCGTTGCACCGTATGCAATGGCGGCACATACGGGCGGAACAATGAGCCATGGAATCAAGTATACCGGGTTCAGCACAATGGGCATACCAAATGTAATCGGCTCATTGATATTGAACACTCCCATGGGCCAGGACAGTTTAGCAATGGCCCTCTGATCCTCCCTCTTGGAAAACAGGAAAATGGCGATGATCAGTCCCAGAGTGATTCCCGAACCTCCCATCTGGCAGTAGGCGTCAAAAGAGCCGCGGGTCCACAGGTAGGGAAGCTGTGAAGTGCTCTGTCCTGCAGTAAATGCCTCTATGTTCTGATTCAGTGCAGTCAGATAAATTCCGTCCATAACAGGTGCCAGTACGTTATGTCCGTGGAGACCGAAGAACCATAAAAGCTGAACCAGGAATACCATAAGGATTACGCTGAAAAAGCCCTGTGACAGACTGAGAAGGGGTCTTTGAATGTACTTGAGAACCATCTCATTAATGGTGGAGCCTGTCAGTGAAATACAAACCTGGGTTGCAATTCCTGCAAAATAAATGGCAATGACTCCCGGAACGATAGCTGCAAAGGCCTTGCTCACTGCCGGAGGCACAGAATCCGGAAGCTTGATGGTGATTTTCTTCTGCATCAGCTTTATGTAAATCATTGTGCATATAAAGCCCATGATCAAAGCGGTGAACAGACCGCCGGAACCGGTGTATGCAGAGCCTAGATAACCCCAGCCGCCGACTCCGTTTAAAGTGACTCCCCCTCCTAAATTGACCGCAACATCAAGTCCCATCCCCTTTAACTGGTCAACAGAGGATGCTGCCACGCCAGGAAGCTCATAGTCGAAAACTGCGCTTTGTCCCATACAGGTGACCAGACTGGCAAATGCGATCACGCCGCCTGCAATGGCATTGACGTTATAAGTTTTCGAAAGGTTGTAACCCAGGGCAAAGACAAATGCCAGGGCGAGAATTACGATAGAACCGAAATACACGTTGCCGTTGACACTGATAACCGGGCTCATAGCCTGAACAAAACCGGTCATGCCTGCCTGATTGGGAAGATCTCTTAAAAATACGTTGAGCAAAACCGCAATAGAGCCAACCATGGTGATCGGCATAATGGCGATAAATGAATCCCTGATGGCAACCAGATGTTTCTGAGAACCGGTCCTAGCTGCAACCGGCATAAACTTTGCTTCCATAAATGAATTAAATGCACCCATAAACCTTCTCCCTCCTTTAATATTCTTTCACATACTCATCCGTTCAGCTTGCTCAGTGCCTGCTCTAAAACCTTGGCTCCGTTCATGGTTCCATAGGCCGCCATGTCAATGACCTGCACCGGTTTTTCATGGTTCACTCTCTCGTTCATCTTCTTTTCCAGATAGCGGACCTGAGGCCCTAATAAAACAATATCTGCTTTTTTCACTTCCTCCACAGACTCCGAATCTCCTACTGCCCAGATTTCGGCCTCCACTCCCTTTTCTGACGCTGCATCCTGCATTCTTTTGACAAGCATGCTTGTGGACATTCCTGCGGAGCAAACTAATAAAATATGATACATACCGCACCCCTTTCCTTGGTCTAGACCACTCCTCTTGCCATTATATTACTATATCATATGCAAAAATACAAGTATATTCTTTAAAATAAGATTTCTTTTGTCTATTTTTTCACTCCTCTTCCTTTCTCATCTTTTTGTCCGGTCTATACCAGCAAAAAACCGCTGTAAAAAACAACCTTTTAAGCCATCTTTTACAGCGGTATGATATTCTGGTATTCAATTTTTAAAGAACTGGGGAAGATACTTTCTATGGGCCTCCAGCAGCTCATCCACCACTGCAACGGCATCGCTGTCGCTGGCACACAGAGGATTCATGTTCAAGGCAGTCACAGCCAGGTCCCGGCTTCCGGTCACGGCCGCTTCACAGACCAGCCTCTCAAAGGCCTTCATGTTCTGTATAATTCCGCTGATCTGAGGTTTCAGCTCTCCCACTGCAATGGGCTTTGGCCCGCCGCTGGTAATAATGCAGGCGGCCTCTATGGCGCTGTCTGCCGGAAGATTGGAGATGGTCCCGTTGTTTCTCACATCCACGTATTGAATATCACCGGTATTGTTGTAAAGAGAACAGACCAGGCTGCAGGCGGCATCGCTGTATCTGGCTCCGCCTCTCATCTCCAGCTGCTTCGGCTTCACATCCAGGTTTTCATCTTTATACAGCTCAAACAACTCATCCTCGGTCCGTTTCACCACTTCTCCCCGGATCCGGCCCTCCCTGTACTGCTCCAGCTCTTCTTCCAGCTGCTCCCTGGTAAAAAAGTAATAATTATGGTAAGGGCAGGGGATGCAATGAAGTCCGCGGATGAATTCCGGCGAAAACGGAAGGGTGGAAAAATTCTTCATGGACACGGCATCTTCTGCGTTAATATGCTGGTAAATCTCCAGCATTTCCTCCAGCCTTGACTGCCCATCCACAAAAATATCGGTTGCAAACACATGATGGTTTAAGCCGGACAGCTCCATGGTCACCCGCTCCGGCTCTGTATTCAGCAGTCTGGCAAAGCCATTGACCATGTTGATGGGCACATTGCAAAGGCCCATTACCTTTTTAAAATCCGTATATCTCAGCACAGCCTCCGTAATCATTCCAGCCGGGTTTGTGAAATTTATCATCCATGCCTCCGGGCACAGCTCCTGCATATCTTTTACAATATCCAAAATGACCGGAATGGTCCGAAACGCCTTGAACATGCCTGCTGCTCCATTGGTTTCCTGTCCTATCATGCCGTGGCTTAAGGGAATTCTCTCATCCTTGATTCTGGCTTCCAACAGGCCCACCCTCATCTGCGTGGTCACAAAATCCGCTCCTTTTAAAGCCGCCCGCCTGTCATAAGATAGGACTACCTTCATGGGAATCCCCGCTTTTTTTACCATGCGCTGAGCCAGGGCTCCCACGATTTCAAGCTTTGTCCTTCCCTCTTCAATATCCACCAGCCACAGCTCTCTCACAGGCAGCCTGTCATAACGCTTGATAAATCCCTCCACCAGCTCCGGCGTATAGGAAGAACCGCCGCCAATGGTGACAATTTTAATCCCGTTCATGGTGCCTCCCCTTCCCTACCCCTCTATCTTGTCTTTCAGCTCCTTGATCATCCGGTAAAGATTTAAGACCTCGGCTGCCTGGTCCTTTGCCATCATAGCCATGGTAAGGTGGTCCTGGGCGTGTACCAGAATGATGTTCACATCCACCGGATTGCCCTGGGCCTCCTGCTGGATCATGTCAATCTGAGACTGATGGGCGGCCCGCATCTCCCCCTCTGCCTCCTTTAAGTGCTTTTCTGCCTCTTCAAAATTGAATTCCCTGGCAGCTTCCATTGCCATCATGGAAAATGACTTGGAATTTCCTGCATTCATAATGAGCTGAAATGCTGATGCATAATTTTCATCCATGATATATCCTCCCCTGTATTAAATTTTGCCTATATACTAGCACAGGCATTTTTCTTTTGCAATAGCCAGAATCTTTAAAATACTGTATACTCTTAACCATAAGGAGGCGGGCTGCTTCCCAGGGAAACTTATCATTTTTTTACAAAAACAGATGGAGGAAAGCAAAATGCTGGCTGATTATCATATCCACACCTATTTCAGCGATGATTCGGAATGCACCATGGAGGAAGTGATTTTGCAGGCCCTTTCTCTGGGGCTTGATGAAATCGCATTTACGGAGCACGTGGATTATGGGGTGAAAACGGATTTAAACTGCGATTACAAAGCGTATTTTGAAGAAGTGAGAACCATGCAGGAAAAATACAGAGGAAAGCTGTCCATAAAGGCTGGAATCGAATTCGGAGTCCAGGCCCACACCATCCCCCTCTTTCAGAAGGATTGTGAGGAATATCCCTTTGACTTTATTATTTTAAGTAACCATCAGGTCAATAATAAAGAATTCTGGAATTATGAATTTCAGGAAGGAAGAAGCCAGGAGGAGTTTCAGAGAGCCTACTATGAGGCCATTTATGATGTGGTTCAGAAGTATAAAAGCTATTCGGTCCTGGGCCATTTAGACATGATCAAACGGTACGACACCTACGGCGGTTATCCCGATGAAAAGATTATGGACATTGTGGAAAAGATACTTCATCAGGTTATTGCCGACGGAAAGGGCATTGAAATCAATACCTCCTGTTTCCGGTACGGCTTAAAGGACTTAACCCCTTCCAGGGATATTTTAAAAAAATACCTTCAATTGGGCGGGCGCATCATCACAATCGGCTCCGATTCCCATAAGCTGGATCATTTGGGAAACCGCATCGCTGAGGTAAAAGCCATATTAAAGGACATGGGCTTTCAGCAGTTTTGCACCTTTAAAAACAGGAATCCCCATTATCACAACTTATAATCACAGCCACCAGTAAAACTGGTGGTTTGCTGTGCCCCCTATAAGGGGGTTACTCCGACCTGCACCTAAAGGTGCGCTGAAAGGGTTCGCTCTTCGTACCACATTCTCTCGCTGCCCTTTCGGGCATCTTCAGCGCACCTTTTCCTGTTACCCCCTTGGGATCTCCTGCTGTCCCCAATGGGACTATCTACTTTTTCTTTTTTACTGGTTCCCCTGTAAACGGGTCTATATATTCCGTTATACTCATCTGATCATATAGCAAATCCTCTTGCATTTGATTTTGTATATACTCTTTGATCTTCTTTTCGTTCTTTCCTACTGTATCAACATAATATCCTCGACACCAAAATTTTCTGTTTCCATATTTGTATTTCAGATGAGCATGTCTTTCAAATATTATCAAAGTACTTTTTGATTTTAGATATCCCATTATTTATGAGATACTATACTTCGGCGGTACACTCAGCAGCAAATGGATGTGATCCGCCATCAATTCCCCTTCCAATATTTGTATGCCTTTTCTTTCGCATAGCATCTTGATTATCTCTCGTATATCTTCTTTCAAGCTTCCATATATTGCTTTTCTCCTAAATTTTGGTGCAAAAACTATATGATATTTGCAATTCCAAGATGTATGTGCTAATGTATTCTTATCCATATGGATACCTCCAGTTTTTTATTTGTGGCTTGCGAACCCACATTTATTATAGCTGGAGGTTTTTAATAAAACTATAAGTTTTACGCCTTCCCCCTGTATAACAGGGGGTTTTTTTGTCTGTGATACAAAAAGGGAGCCGCTGCAACGATTCTGTGCAGCGGCTCTTCCTGTCATGGATTCTTTTATTACACTTCGAAAATCAAATCTCCGTAGCTTGGCATTGGCCATAAATCTTTATCTACAATCATTTCCAGCTTATCCACCGGAGTCCGGAGAGCTTTCATAGCAGGAACCACCTGGTCACGGCAGGCAATTGCCTGATCCTTGCCGGCTTCCATTGCCGCACACCCTTCTGCTGCATCGATGAGTGCTGCTAAAGCCACCTTGGCATCGGAAAGGTATTCGCTGACCTCAACAAGAAGCTCTTCCTGTACGCTGGTATCGGCTGCGGAGCAAGCACTCTTTACCTTGCTCAGGGAATCTGCCAGTATGGAAACGTACCGGATCACTGCCGGAATAATCTGCTTTCCAGCCATATCGATCATAATTCTGGCTTCGATATTAATGGCCTTGCTGTAAGCCTCATATTCAATCTCAACTCTTGATTCCAGTTCTGCTCTTGTAAACACCTTGAATTCCTCAAACATATTTATAGAGGCATCTGTGATGAGGGCAGGGATAGCATCTACCATTGTCTTAAGGTGGGGAAGGCCTCTTCTTTCTGCCTCTTCCACCCATGCCTCTGCATAGCCGTTGCCGTTGAATATAATTCTTCTGTGTGCGATCAGATTTTCCTTGATCATATCATGGACTGCTGCGTCAAAATTCTCTGCCTTTTCCAGAATATCTGCTGCTTCCTTAAACGCCTCGGCTGTAATGGTGTTCAAAACAACATTAGGTGAGGAAATGGAATCGGAAGAGCCTACCATACGGAACTCAAATTTATTTCCTGTAAATGCAAAGGGTGAGGTTCTGTTTCTGTCTGTCGCATCCTTGAACAAATCAGGAAGGGTTCTGACACCTGTCTTTAAGGTGCCTCCTGACTTGGAGTGGGTGGCCTCTCCAGTGCTGCAAAGCTGATCCACCACATCCTCTAACTGCTCTCCGATGAATATGGAGATGATAGCAGGCGGGGCCTCATTGGCGCCTAACCGGTGGTCATTTCCTACGTCAGCAGCGGATTCACGGAGCAGCTCCGCATGTTTGTCAACTGCCTTTAAGATGCAGGAAAGCACAAGCAGGAACTGGATGTTCTCATGAGGAGTCTCACCCGGATTTAACAGATTGATCCCATCATCTGAGGTCAGGGACCAGTTGTTGTGCTTGCCGGAACCGTTGACTCCTGCGAAGGGTTTTTCGTGAAGCAGGCAGTTAAGGCCATGGCGGCCTGCCACCTTCTTTAAGGTTTCCATAACAAGCTGGTTGTGGTCAACCGCTATGTTGGCCTGCTCGTAAATGGGAGCCAGTTCATGCTGGGCAGGAGCAACTTCGTTGTGCTGGGTCTTGGCAGGAACGCCCAGCTTCCAAAGCTCTTCATTTACTTCTTTCATGTAAGCCGCAACCCGTTCACGGATGGCTCCGAAGTAATGATCCTCCATCTCCTGTCCCTTAGGCGGTGCCGCACCAAACAAAGTACGTCCGGCATAGATCAGATCTTTTCTCTGTAAGTATTTTTCATGGTCTACCAGAAAATATTCCTGTTCCGGTCCCACGGAAGGGGTCACTCTCTTTGCCGTGGTATTTCCGAATAACCTTAAAATTCTCAGTGCCTGCTCATCGACTGCCTCCATGGACCGTAAAAGAGGAGTCTTTTTATCCAGAGCCTCTCCCGTATAGGAGCAGAAAGCGGTGGGAATGCAAAGGGTCACGCCGATGGCATCTTCTCTTAAAAATGCCGGTGAGGTGCAGTCCCAGGCAGTATAGCCTCTCGCTTCAAAGGTGGCCCGCAAGCCTCCCGACGGAAAAGAAGAAGCATCAGGCTCTCCCTTTACCAGCTCTTTTCCGGAAAATTCCATGATCACCTTTCCCTCGGCGGTGGGGGCGGAAATAAAGGAATCGTGCTTTTCAGCAGTGATGCCGGTAAGGGGCTGGAACCAGTGGGTATAGTGGGTAGCTCCCCGCTCAATAGCCCATTCTTTCATAGCATGGGCAACCGCATCGGCGATGGAAGGGTCTAACTCTGCCCCATCCTCAATGGTCTTTTTTAATTTTTTAAAAACAGTCTTTGGCAGGTGCTGTCTCATGACGATCTCGTTAAATACATTCTTACCAAATAATTCGGCTACGTTTACAGCTTCGCTCATAAATTTTTCATCCTCTCCTACTGATTTCCTTGTGCTTCTTCTAGTATCCTAAATATCTGAATATGCGCATAAATCAGAAAAGGCGTCCTCCCCGATAAGGAGAACGCCATCGTTCTTAATTAAAATAAATCATTTTTCAGAAAAAATCAAGTCTTTTTTTCGAAACTTTTATAAGCGGTGTTATTAAGCTTTTCCAACGGAACCAAATAATTCCATTTTCTCCCGGACAGTTGCCTTAATTGCCTCGGTTCCCGGAGCCAAAAGCTTACGGGGATCAAAGCCCTTGCCTTCCAAATCCTTGCCTGCCTCAATATACTTACGGGTAGCAGCTGCAAAAGTCAGCTGGCACTCTGTGTTTACGTTGATCTTTGCAACACCAAGGCTGATAGCCTTCTTGATCTGATCCTCAGGAATACCTGTTCCGCCGTGAAGAACCAGAGGCATGCCGCCTACTTTATCCTTTACTGCAGCCAAAGTCTCAAAGCTTAAGCCAGCCCAGTTTTCCGGATACTTTCCATGGATGTTGCCGATTCCGGCAGCCAGCATGGTTACGCCTAAGTCAGCGATCTGCTTGCACTCGTCAGGATCTGCACATTCGCCCATACCCACAACGCCGTCTTCCTCGCCGCCGATGGAGCCTACTTCTGCTTCGATGGAAATTCCCTTTTCTGCACAGACCTTTACAAGCTCTGTAGTCTTCTCCACATTCTCAGCGATAGGATAATGGGAACCGTCAAACATGATGGAAGAAAATCCTGCTTCAATGCACTTGTAGCAGCCGTCATAGGAGCCGTGATCCAAGTGAAGAGCTACGGGAACTGTAATGTTCAGCTCCTCAATCATGGCCTTTACCATAGCTGATACGGTCTTATAGCCTGTCATGTATTTGCCTGCGCCTTCGGAAACACCCAGAATGACCGGGGATTTCAATTCTTCTGCTGTCAGTAAAACTGCTTTCGTCCACTCAAGGTTGTTGATGTTGAACTGTCCAACTGCGTACTGTCCGTCTCTTGCCTTTTCAAGCATGTCCTTTGCCGAAACTAACATATCACAAACCTCCATTTACTTTATTTATCTTACTTATCTTACATTCTTTCATTATATACCATTTTGTCCCATTTGGAAAGAATAATTTTTTCCACATTGTTTAATTTATAACAAAGTTACATTTTGCTTTCATCCCAACTTTGTACTATAATGAAATGACAGAAGCTTTAAATACATAACAGGAGATATTTTTATGAGCGACAAAATAAGAAAAGAAAAACCGGAACTGTTTTCGGGAAAACAGCTTCAGCAGTTGATTTTCCCCCTGGTCATCGAGCAGATTCTGGCCGTTTTTATGGGAATGGCAGATACCATTATGGTCGCCTCCAACGGAGAGGCGGCTGTATCAGGCATATCCCTGGTGGATACCTTCAGCCTGCTGCTGATTGGTCTGTTCGCAGCTATGGCAGCCGGAGGCTCTGTGGTCACGGCTCAATACATCGGCAGAAAGGATGAGGCCAACGTTGCAAAGGCTTCCGGCCAGCTTTTTCTGGCCATTGGCAGTCTCTCCATCTTTCTAATGACAGTAACCCTTCTTTTTAATTCGTCCATTTTAAGATTGATATACGGAGCCATTGACCCGGAGGTTATGAAAAATGCGAAAATTTACTTCTACCTTTCGTCTCTTTCCTATCCCTTCCTGGCTTTTTATAACAGTGCGGCAGCACTCTTCCGGTCCAGGGGAAACTCAAAGATGCCCATGCAGGTTTCCCTGGTTGCCAATCTCCTGAATATCGCCGGAAATGCGCTGTTTATTTATGGATTCAATATGAGTGTGGCAGGTGCCGGACTTTCCACTTTGATTTCCAGAATCATGTCGGCATTGACCATATTGTATCTCCTGCGCAGCCGCAGCTTTGTCCCTGTGGAATTTACCTTTCGCCCGGATAAGACCATGCTTCACCGCATCCTTTACATCGGCATACCAAACGGTTTGGAAAACAGCATCTTCCAGCTTGGAAAGCTGCTTCTCTCCAGCTTAACTGCCAGCTTCGGAACCACGGCCATTGCCGCAAATGCCGTTGCCAGTACCGTTGCCAACATGGAAACCATACCGGCCAGTGCCATCGGAATTGCCATGGTGACAGTGGTCGGTCAGTGTGTTGGTGCCAGAGAGCTGAAGCAGGCCCGCCGTTATATGGGAAAGATGCTGAAAACAGCGTATATCTGGATATTTGTTTTAAACCTTATCCTTATCCCGCTGTTAAACCCCATCAGCAGCATATTCCGTCTGTCCGGGGAAACCAGTTCTTTAGCAGTAAAACTGATGCTTTACCACAGCATCTGCTGTATGCTTGTTCATCCCCTGGCCTTCTGCCTGGCTAACGGCTTAAGGGCCGCCAATGACGTCCGCTTCACCATGACGGTTTCCGTCTGTTCCATGTGGATCTGCCGGATTGTGCTGGCTTACGTCTTAAGCCTTTACGCAGGCCTTGGCCTTATGGGAATCTGGATCGCTATGACCATTGACTGGCTGGTACGGGCCATCTTCTTCGTCACCAGGGTCTTAAATGGAAAATGGTGCCGTTATGCCCACCGAAACATCGGTTAGGCTAAGAAACTTCATCCCAGGAAGTTTTCAACTGCTTCCTTCATCTGATCCGCATGGCATTCTGTATTGTGACATACAGGGGCTGTGCGGATTTCTTCTACTGCCTGGGGAATGGGAACTCCGCAAATTCCTGCTAAACGGTCGATGACCTGGAATTCATCGCAGGTTTCCTTCTTCCCTTCAATGGCCTCCAGAACATTTCTGGCGAACTTATAGGGGCTGGCAGTGGAGGCAATAACATTCTTCGTCTCATCATTTGTCTCTGCTTTATACTGTTCATATACAGCGGCAGCCACTCCTGTATGGGTGTCGATTAAATATCCGGTATCCTCGAAGATCTTTTTAATCACAGACTTGGTGGATTCTTCGGAGCTGTAGCCGCCCTTAAAATCTGCCATGAACTGCTTCATTTCACCGGTTACCTCATAGCTTCCCTTGTCGCCCAGTGACTTCATAAGATCTGCATTGGCCTTTCCGTCGGAACCAGCGCTTAAGTATATCAGACGCTCCAAGTTACTGGAAATCAGAATATCCATAGAGGGAGAACTGGTGAGGATGAAGTCTCTGTTCCTGTCATAGACACCTGTCTGGAAGAAGTCATAAAGGACTTTATTATCATTAGATGCGCAGATCAGGTTCTTAATGGGAAGTCCCATCTGCTTTGCCAGATATGCAGCCAGGATGTTGCCGAAATTACCGGTGGGAACAGTGACGTTGATCTCTTCTCCTTCGGAGATCTCTCCGTTTTCAAGAAGCTTTGCATAGGCATAAACGTAGTAGACCACCTGAGGAACAAGTCTTCCAATGTTGATGGAGTTGGCGGAAGACAGCTGATAACCTTTTTCATCCAGCTTTTTGGCAAATTCCTTATCACCGAAAATCTTTTTCACCCCTGTCTGGGCATCGTCAAAGTTTCCGTAAATGGCAGCCACATGGGTGTTATTTCCCTTCTGAGTCACCATCTGAAGCTCCTGGACACGGCTCACTCCATCCTTGGGATAAAATACGATGATCTCCGTACCCTCTACATCAGCAAAGCCTGCCATAGCTGCCTTTCCCGTATCTCCGGAGGTGGCGGTCAGAATGACGATTTTGTTCTTTACCTGATTTTTCTTTGCAGCCGTTGTCATTAAATGAGGGAGAATGGAAAGAGCCATATCTTTAAATGCAATGGTGTTTCCATGGTACAGCTCTAAATAATAGGAACCGGCAGCCTTTGATAAGGGTGTGATCTCTTCTGTGTCAAACTTGCTGTCATAAGCCCGTTCAATGCAGCTTTTCAGCTCTTCTTCTGTGTAATCCGTAAGGAACAGCTTCATAACCTCATAGGCTGTTTCCTGATATGTCATCTCTGAAAGCTCTTTTAGGGACTTATCAAGTTTTGGAATAAAGGTCGGCATAAACAGTCCCCCATCCTCTGCCAAACCCTTTAAAATTGCCTGGGAAGCCGTTACTCCAGCCTCTCCTCCCCTTGTACTCTGATAGGATATTTCCATGGTATATGATTCCTCTCTTATTATTCAATGGTCAAAAACCTTGCCAGAATTGTAGCATACTTTATCAGATGGTGCAAGAAAAAAGACGAAAAAGTTTTTATACAGCGTACATATGTTTCTATATCAAGGACATTTCATTTAAAAAATAGGCTGTTTTCTGCTGGACGCGGACAAACTGATCCTTGACTTTACCGTAAAAATCATTTATTAATTAATAAGCTGCAATAGAAAGGATTACAAAAATCATGGAATACCAGAACATGCTAAAAGGAACCTTTTTAAGCCGTCCTAATCGTTTTATCGCCCATGTACGGATAACGTCAGAAGAAAGAGGAGAAGAAACGGTTGTATGCCACGTTAAAAATACAGGACGGTGCCGGGAACTTCTCATTCCGGGAGTCACAGTACTGGTACAGTTTCATCCGGAAGCCAGAGTACTTGGAAGAAAGACGGAATACTCCCTGATCGGCGTATGGAAAGAACGTGAACATGGACAGGGACCTCTTCTCATTAACATGGATTCCCAGGCCCCAAACCAGGCAGCCTATGAATGGCTCAAGTCCATGGAGGGAAATATGACCCTGCCCTTTCATACCAGGTCAGGCATGGAAATATCAGAAAGCCCAGCTTTGGAATGCGTCCGGCGGGAAGTCACCTACGACCAGTCCCGGTTTGACCTGGCTTTTCAGCTTACATTTCCAGGAGAAGAAGGGCGGGAGCATGAACGAATTCCTGCATTTATGGAGGTAAAAGGAGTCACCCTGGAAGAAAACGGACTTGCCATGTTCCCCGATGCGCCTACGGAGCGGGGTATCAAGCACATGGCCGAGCTGGTTCATGCACACAAGGAGGGATATGAAGCTTACATATTATTTGTCATCCAGATGAAGGAAATGGAAGCTTTTACCCCCAACATAAAAACGCACCCCCAATTCGGAGATGCGCTTCAAGCTGCCGCTGAGGCAGGAGTTCATGTTCTGGCTTATGACTGCATTGTGACGGAGAACTCTCTTTCCATCCACCGGCCAATTCCTGTTTTCTTATAAACCATATCAATCCTCCCGGTGACGGAGAATGATTCTTTTACGTCAGAGCTGTTGAACAAGCCATCAGATAATAGTTATTTTGATTGAACTGGAAGGTTCCCAATGTGGAAAGGGGAACCTTTTTTGTATGTGCCGCGTAGGAGCGCTGGTTAATCTGGTTAACAAATGTAGCCATAATGGGATACCGTTCTCTCATACTGGCTAATGAAGCATAAAATACCTGTTCAAATACCCCTGTTCCTCTGACAGATTTATCAACGCAGACCGGCCCGTACTGATAGGAGTTTTCCCTGGTCAATACCTGACCCTCAAATGAAAATTCAGGCAGCTTTTCAATCATGCTGGCGAAAAACGGCCACTCCTCCCAAAAATCCCAGGAAGCCGCCATAGCAAAAGAAAGAACCTTTCCGTCCTCCTTTGCAATGGTAACCCCCCGTTCCTTCATAACCAGTGCCTCAAGCTGTGCTTCTGTAAAATTTGTTGTCACAAAACCGTCCGGTTTATCCTCTTCGCTAATATAACTGATATGGTTGGCTTTGAGTAAAGAAAGGATTCCCTCAACATCATCCATAGTTGCCTGGGTAATTACCATAATCGTATTCTCCTCTTTTTCAAGTTTCATGCATAAATTAAAACTTCCGGCCTCCGCCTCCCATAGTCCTGCCTGAGGAAGAATGGGTCGTGCTCCGTCCGCCTGAGGAAAAACCTCCGCCTCCCCGGCCTCCGCCGCCGCCATTGTTTCTGGGAATGGGGACATGGGTCACCCTCTTGCCCAGCAGATGGTCCGCATTGTTATGATACTGGAACTGAGAGCTGGCCCGGTAGGCCATAAGAGAGCTTTTGGCCCTGCCCCTCTCCTTTTTCATGGAATACTGGCGAACTATGCCGCTGCAGGTAACCCCTGCTGCAAATAAGGCCACAAGAACAGCCAGACCGGCTTCATACCACCTGATGCTGCGGTAAACGCTTATTTTCCCCGTATCCCTGTCATAATTATACTGTCCTCCGGGAATTCCGGCCTTATAATACTTGGCAACACCATTCAGAAAGCTTTCAGCACAGGCTCCATATTCCTGATTGGCAATCTTATCATAAGCGTCATCTAAAATAGCATTCCAGCGCTTATCTGTCAAAAACCGGTTCATTGCCCCCACCGGAAGAATGTAGATCTCCCTGTTATCCATATCCATGAGAAACAACACACCATTGTAGTCCTTTCCCACTCCGAACAGGCCGTCAATATAAAAGTCCTCCGCATACTGCTCCGCGGACTTCCCGCCTGCATCATCAGTGGTCACAAGCACCACATCCATATTCATCTCTTTGATCATGGCCTGTATCCGGGTTTCTAATGATTCTGTTTCTTCCTCAGAAAACAGGTCCGTCCCGTCAAATACCCGTTTCTCTCCGGAGCTGTTTCCCGGCTTCTGATTTCCGGCAAAGGACTGTATGTTCCAGCAGAAAACTGACAGAAGCAGAAAAAACACAGCCAGAAAAGCGGTTCCCGGCCAAAAGCCCACACACAATCGTTTTATCTTCATCATATCAGATACCCCACAATCAGCAAGACAATCAATATGGGAACAAATATTTCCGCAAAAAGAAGGGACAGCTTGAATTTATCCACCGGCAGCTTTCCGCAGACCTTTCCGGTCTGTCCGTTTATGGTGAAATAGTACATCTCATCCCTGCCTTCATCCCGGTAAGTAAGGGCCCAGACCGGCAAAAGAGCATACTCCCATGCTTCATCCTTTAAGCGGATATCATTGCTCTCAATCCTTACGGAGTCATAAGAAGTGATGCTGTTTCTCAGGGAATCCTGGGCAAAGGACCGTACTTCTGTCTTTACCTCATCTCCAAACTCCTGCTCTCCCATATCCCTGCGCTCTGCCAGAAAGCCGGAAAGGTATGCCATGGAAAAGTTCTTCATCTTCTCCGTCTCATAAGGCAATACCCCTTCCACCAGCTCCCGGTTTGCTTTTTTCAAAGCATTTCTGGGCACGAATTTCACAGGCATGGAGCCTTCTCTCTTCACCTCAAAGGTCTGAGTCTCCGTATACCGGTGATTCCCGCTGACCCATACCCGCACCCGGTCCGCACTGGCGTTTAAACGTCCTTCCGCCCGGCAGCTATAGAGCATGTAGGGAAAATAGACACCGGAAATCTTTTCAATCTGGTCTTCGCTGTAAAATTCCTTTGGCACAAACCGTTTCTTTTTCATCCACAGGCGGAAGATATCCACTGCCTTTTCCTTTTCAATAGCAAAGGGAACCACATAATCCGGATTATATTCTCCTGAAAGCCTGCCCGACAAAATCACAGGATTGTGGCAATAGTAGCAGAAGGTGGCCGCAGTGGTGCCGTCTGTGACGATTTCCGCACCGCAGCTTGAACAGTTGTAAAGAAATGGCTCACCGCCCCCTTTTTCTGCCTTTTCTGCCCTGGGTGCCTCCTTCTCTTCTGCAGCCACCTGTTCCTGGGTGAATTGAGACAAACAGTATTCACAGGCATACTTCTGTTTTTCCGGATCAAACTTAAGGGGGCCTCCGCAGTTTGAACATTTATAAGTTAAGACACCACTCATACTCTCGGCTTTCCGCATTCAGCGCAGAATTTCCCCTTGTTTTCAGCTCCGCATTGACAGGTCCAGGTGTCGGAAGGCTTGGGATTTCCGCATTCTGAACAGAACTTTCCCTTATTCACGTTTCCGCATCCGCAGGTCCAGGCACCCTCTCCTGAGCCTCCCGGATTCCCCTGGACGGTTCCTGGCTGGGAATTCATCTGTCCTGCCTGATTTCTCTGCATCTGCTGCTGGTTGGCGCTTGAAGCTGCTCCCATAAATCCGCCGCCTGTATTCATCCCCATGTTCATTCCCATAAATCCTGCCATAGAACCGCCTGTATTGCTTCCTGCAGCCTCTAAGCCTCTGGCAATGGAACCCTGTACATAACCTTCCCGGACACTGGGATCGCCCAGCATGGCACCCTGGTTTCTCATATTAATCAGCTGTTTGGATTCGTCGTCATAGGAAATGCTGGCAATTCCTACGGATTGGATCTCCATTCCCCTTCCGGACTTCCACTGCTCATCCAGGACATTGGACATATACTGGCCCAGCTCTCTTCCCTTGGAAGACACATGGGAAATCCGTATGCCGTCAGCGGACATCTGGTTCACGGAGGACTGGAGAGCTTCCATGAACTCGGACAAGTACTGGATATTGATATCATCCACTTCCACCTTGGAAGCATTTTTCGGAATCACTTCCCCATAGAATAAAAGCGGGTCAGTCACCTTGATGGAATACGTTCCATGAGCCCTCAAAAACAGCTCTGCATTGTAGAACTGGTCAAAATAGTTAATGGGATTGGGGGTTCCGAACTTGATTCCCTTAATCTCCTGAAGATTGATAAAATATACCTTCTGGGATGTGGGAGTCTGTCCGCCGTAGCGTATGCGGTCAAAGGATTCCCTCAAAGCCTCTTCAAACTGGCCGTTAAAAAGAGAAGGCATGGAGGAATTTTTCACCGTAAAGTATCCCGGCTCTCCTGTATAATCGATTACCCTTCCTCCATCCACCAGAATCATGAACTGATTGGGATAAACATGGATGACAGAACCATCTGATACCGTATTATCCGTTCCCTTTACATTGGAGCCCTTGCGGATTTTCACCCCGCTGGTAAATACGGTCTGATCTCCCATATTGCCTGCCTCTATGACTTCCAGCCACTGGTCTGCCAGTGAACCGCCTACGGCACTGGTAATCGCTTTTATAATTCCCATGTTGTTGTTTCCTCCTCTAAGATTTTTATTTATTATGTTAATGCTTAGCTTTGCTCCTCAAAAAACTCTCTGTTTACAAATTTTAATTTATCTTGTATAATTAATACTGTAAAAACATAAATTAACATTGTGCTAAACAGACCGGTGCTTATTTATAAGTGTTGTATCTGTACGGTGCGTTATAAACAAAAGGGTTTCCTGTACGGTGTTTGTTTACAAATGCTTGAGCCGGGAAGCTCTTTTACTTTCCCCATTTTAAATAATCATATATCATAATCAGCCTTCTTATATTGGTCCTTATATGGGGATCTGCATTCTGTAAAAGGTTTACATCATTTTCAAACAACTCCTGTAACACCTCCTCCAGTTCTTCAACATCAATCTTTCCTTCTTCAAGATGGGACATCAATCTTGTGGCCTTTTCCAATGAATGCTTCTCTTGCTTCCATATCTGCTTTACCGATATATAATTACCTAAACAGCCTCTATTTCGTTTAATTGTTGCAGAAATAATGGTATCAAAATCTTGTCTTTCTGCCAGCTTCTTACATTCCGGAAATTCTCTTGCTGCTTCTGACAAATATTTATTAACCGGAAGTCTTCCGGAATTTTGCTTTAGTACCTTCGGATATGCATATTCCAGCAGTTCATCTGCCGAAAAATCCAAATCTCCTATTACAATATTACGATACCATTCATTGCTGTCAATACCGCTTAAACCCTTAAGTCCCAAATCTGACACTTTTCCTATTGCCAAAACCAGTTCTTCGTCCGCTACCCTATCATCCTCCAAAGCTGCCACTCGTAAATTTGCAGTAGGAATATTGGTAATAGTATAATTATATAACTCCTGCTTAAACCGACGCAATATCTTTACCGGAAGTTTTGCTTTTTTTCCTTCCATAGCGCAATAAAGAAGCATAAAATCACCTAAAGCCACTTTTCTCATCCCTAACGGCTTATTATCCACCATGATTATATAAGGACTGACTTCCGCTCCAACCATGTCTCTTTTGTATTCCACGAACACAAACCGGTCTTCCAAGGTTTTAATCTGTTCCTCACCCAGACAATTTACAATAGACTTAATAATATTTTGAACGTTTACATCGCTTATAGAATAACCCATAAAGATGATCGGATATTCCATAAAAATTGTCATTAGCTTTGCCGCAAGATAAGCACTCTTGCTGTCAAACTTTACATAATCAGTTTCATTAATTACGATACTGCCCGGGTCTTCAACGGAACCATGTATTTTATAAATTTCTGCAATTCCCTGAATGGAGGAAAATATCAACTGAGCCTGCCCCACATATTTAGTAAAGCCGGGAAGTGTCTCCTCCAAAAAAGAATCATAATTCGTTGTGATTACTCCTGCTATACTTTTTTCAGAGATCTGCGAAAGTTTGTTTATCTCATCTTCATAAGAAGGCTCCCTTATGGTGCATCTTTTAATGTATGCTGCCACCTCTGCCTTAAACGGAGACAGACCGTGGTTCTTTATTTGCTCCAGAGCCTCATTTTCAACAGTTCTCATGTCAGGGGTGCTAAACCACTTTCTGTCAAAGTCCCTTTGAATCAGCTCCGCTATTTTAGGCATGATACCGGCTTTGCACTCTAAGACCCTGGCTTCGTTTTCATATGCACTATATGCAAAGCTGTT
Source organism: Hungatella sp. UBA4396 (assembly GCA_002389905.1). Taxonomy (GTDB): domain Bacteria; phylum Bacillota; class Clostridia; order Lachnospirales; family Lachnospiraceae; genus Lacrimispora. The sequence goes on from DGRE01000014.1 coordinate 39,159, forward strand.
ATCATCAATTACTCTTGCAAAATACTCTAATAGACCTTTCCAATCAGGTAAATTTAAATATCTTCGCGTAATTCCTGAGCCAATAAACAAAAAAGGGGTTGTGTTAAACTGGCTTATAATGTCTTCAATTGTCATCTATCATTCACCTTCTTTCTGTATCCATGGAATCATTTTATTTTCCTTATTATACTATATAATAAAGTCCTTGACTATACTGTCTCCCGGAAGGTTTTTCGAAACAGCTTTATTTTTCTTTCTCCAAAGACGATATAAATTAAAATAGATAAATTTTTATCAAAGGAGGACACTTATGTGAGTGAGTATTTTTCAAGCAATGTGGAAGAAGGCTGGCCGGAAGTCATTGAAAAAATGAAACATTACAGGCAGGGCAGCCCTTGACTCCCTTTCTCCGTCTCAAACCATTGCACTGAAACCTTTAAATGGGAAAAAAACAGACACCGAGGAAATTTCCTTTGCCTGCAAGGAAGGCAGACAATGGGAAATTACCGTCATGTGCCGGGAAGATGATATCCAATGGCCCATGGTAAAGCTTGCAGATGAGCAGGAGACCATCAGAATTTTAGAAGATCTGATCAAAGAAAAAAGCTGCCGCGCCTTTTCACACGGAACAGGCGCGGCAGACAAAATATAATAGTACTTCCTACAATCCTTCCCTCATCACGGCAATCTCCCTGGCGTATCCGTCCAGTTCATTAGGAGTTTCCAGATAAAAGGGAAGGTCTTTTAATGCGGGATGAGACACCACCCGTTTTAAAGCCTCAAAGCCTATGCAGCCTTCTCCGATTTTTGCATGGCGGTCCTTGTGGGCTCCCAAAGGGTTCTGGCTGTCGTTTAAATGAATGGCTTTTAACCTGGAAAGTCCGATCACCTGGTCAAACCGGTTCAATACTCCCTCCAAATCCCCGGCAATATCATATCCCCCATCCCATACATGGCAGGTATCCAGACAGACTCCCATCTGGTCACTTCTTTCCACACGGTCCAGAATCTCCCTCAGCTCCTCAAACTCCCGTCCCACCTCACTGCCCTTTCCCGACATGGTTTCCAGCAGCACAGTGGTATGAAGCTCCGGCGTCACCACCCGGTTCAGCATATCTGCAATATAGCCGATCCCCGCTTCGACCCCCTGCCCCACATGGCTTCCGGGGTGGAAATTATAGCAGTTTCCGGGCGTATATTCCATGCGCTCTAAGTCATCCCTCATAGTCTCTGCGGCCAGTTCTCTTAAATGTTCATCGGCAGAGCAGCCATTTAAGGTATAAGGGGCATGGGCCAGAATCCGGCTGATCCCATGGTCCTTAGCAAAGTCCAGATAGCGTTTCACATCCTCCGGATTCATGGCCTTGGCCTTGGTTCCTCTGGGGTTTCTGGTAAAAAACTGAAATGTATTGGCATCGATCTTCACAGCCTCTTTACCCATAGCCAGATAGCCCTTTGACGAAGACAGATGACAGCCGATTGTAAGCATAAAAATCTCCCTTGTTATTTTATTTTCCGTATTCCCTTTCCCGGACTGATGGCCTTTATTGCGGCAAAAAGGAAGACCGCAGCCAGCAGAAGCTGGATGAGGATGCTGAGCACCACCCAATTATCTAGCACAAAGCTTTCCGGATGTGGCCCGAATACGTTGGTTAAGCTTTTCAGCACCTGGTTATTATCTCCTGTCTGCCTGCTTATCATCACATAAAAGGTGGCCACTGGGTTGATGAGAAGCAGGTACAAAAAGCCGCCGGTATTGGCCTGGTCGGCCATTCCGCTGGCAGATAAGGCATAGGTATTGGTCATGTTCATTCTGGCTATGGACAATGCAAACACATTGACCGCATAGGTGCCTGCTGCAATGATGATCAGCACTCCATAGCTGACCACTGTCGCAATGGTGGACCGCTTAAACAGAGAGGAAAAGCAGATTCCCATGCTTCCGCACAAAAGAGCCACGGCCAGATAGCATAAAAGCAGAAGGAACACATCATAATACATCACCCCTCCGTATACAAAGGACACGGCCAGCAGGGGAAAGCTGGATAGGATGAGTAAAAACATGGTGGCAAAGGAAGATGTCAGCTTTCCCCAGATGATCTCCCAGGGCTTCATAACCGTTGTGAGAAGAAGGTCCAGAGTCTGGCGCTCCCGCTCCCCGCTGATGCTTCCCGAGGTCAGGGCAGGCATAATAAACATCAGCATGACGAATTCCACCACTGCCACAAATACATATAAATTGGTAAAAGAAGAATACTGGATCTCAGCAGTCAGCTTCACCCGCTCTAAAACCGAGTACATATTGAGCATGACCACCAAAGCCAGAACCCCGTTAAAAAGCATGAGGATCAGGGCCAGGCGGAAGCTTCTGGCGCTGACTGTTGTTTCCCGTTTATAAACCGGATTCATTTTCATGAACAAGCACCGCCTTTTCTTTATCGTGATCCGTAATCTGCATGAACAGAGATTCCAGGCTTCCGGGCTCCCTGTAAAATCCATGTACAGGCACCTCTGCGTCCACCAGACTTTGCAGGAGAAGGGCTTCCTCCTGATCATCACCGATGAAGTTCACCCGGATATCTCCTTCCTTCACCGCAATGGTCTGGACGCAGGGCCTGCTCTTTAAAATGGTCAGAGCCCGTTCTTTATTTCCCAGAATGGAAATGATCAGAGGATTGGAAGCGTTGACCCGGCGCAGAATGGCGTCCATGCTTCCGCTTAAAACCATCTTTCCCTGGTCAATGATTCCGATGTCCGTACACATCTCAGACAGCTCAGACAGAACGTGGGAGCTGATAAAAATGGTTTTTCCCTGCTCCCGCAGCTCCTTTAAAATCTCCTTGAATTCAAACCTGGTTCTGGGGTCTAAGCCGGAAGCCGGCTCATCCAAAACCAGAAGAAGGGGATCATGGATGAGAGCTCTTGCCAGACAGAGGCGCTGCTTCATGCCTCTGGAAAGACTGTCCACATAAAAATTCACCTTGTCTTCCAGCCCCACCTGCTCCAGAAGGGTCATGTACCGGGTTCTGGCCTTTAAGCCGCTGATCCCGTAGCAGGAGGCAAAAAACTCCATGTATTCATAGACCTTTAAATTGTCATAAACTCCGAAGAAATCCGGCACATAGCCGATTTTAAGCTTTAATTCATGGGAACCGCCGGACACATCTGTCCCATCGATAATCACTTTTCCTCCGTCTGCAACCAGCAGTCCTGTCATGATCTTGATGGTAGTGGTCTTCCCCGCCCCATTGGGCCCTACAAAGCCGTAGAGAGCACCCTGGGAAATGTGAATATCCAGGCCGTTTAAGGCATGGAATTTGCCAAAGCTTTTTTTTAAATCCTTAATTTCCAGCATTATTTATTCCTTCCTGTGACACTCAGCATGGGCAGAGTTACATACCAGTTGTTTTCCGACGTGCTGTCGCAGACGTATTTGACTGTCAGCGTGTTGCCCGGAGACAGATATGGGGTCAGCTCCCTTCCATGGTAAACCTTTTTATCCGGGTTCATGACATCGTAGTTTCCGGTGTCGTGGTTATAGAAATGAATGCTTCCTTTAAAAACATTGGTAAAATACAGACCTTCGCTGTTTAAAAATTCCTCAGAAGGATTTTCAAAGAACAGCTCTTCCACTTCTAAATCATTTCCAAGGGAATACTCCAAAGACACCGGATCAATTCCGTAAATGGCGTTGGAATCCGCATAATACTGCCCGTTTACCGCTGTTGGAGGCTTCATGAGAGCAGAGCGGGAAACCTTCCCATCCCTTGTGGTTTTCACGTCAATGGTAGAGGTAAACATGGACATGCCGTAGGTTTCGTAATCCCCTCTGGCGAGAAAACGGTTTTCCGTCTTATCCCTGCCAAAAGCCACAACCCTGGCCTCCTGATTGTAAAAAGAGGAGAAGCGGTCCAGATAAAAGCTCAGTATATTGGTTCTGGAAAGGGCCAGCATGTAAGCAGGATCTTCAATATCCGCCTTGGGATACTGATAGCTTCCCGTCACCCTGGCAGATACCAGAAACGGACTGTTAACAGGATAATTGACAACAGGAAATCCATCTAATTCCATGGTCTGTCCAGGCTCCAGCGCATCGATGGCCACCAGTTTTCCGTACATGAGGATTCCCACCCTCTCCACCGGAAACGGGTATTCATTGGTTATGGTGCCGTACACCTTGCCCTCAAATAAGGTAATATCCCCGGCCAGCCCCTTCTTGTCTGTGTTAGGCGTCCGTTTTCTTAAGGAGTAGTACTTGGGATCAAAGGCGGAGGCATTTTGGACTGAAATCTTTGTCTCATCTTCCCCATAGAAGACCCTGACCTTGTAATCTTCATTTCCCGTAAACTTAGGCACCGGAGTTCCTTCATAGGTATTGCTTCTGGTGATGGGCAAAAGGTTATAAGAAGGGTCTAAGGAAATGGTGTAAGCCTTATTATAAGGAGTTCTTATGTTGATGGAGGTATACTCATCCACATAGTCTTCTGTCGTATCCAAAATGGTGGCGTAATTGAAAAAGGTATCCTTAAACCGGGTTTTACCACCCATTAAATACACGACTGCGGTAAATGTCAGGGAAACTCCCACCACTGCCATCCGGTAAAAGGTTCTCTGCTCCCGTCTCTTTAAAAAGAGGTAAAGACCAGGCCCTGCGATCACCAGATAGCCCAGGATCACTACCGCATAGATAGACAGATTGGGCAGCTTTTCCGTATCCCCGGTGTTGAGGATGTTCTGGACCGACCAGTACTGGCTGGAATTGCCGCTGTAGAGGTAGGAGGAAAGATTATTTAACCGGTTCTCTCCTAAAAATGCGGTAAAAAGCTTATCCACGTAAGAGCGCTGAACCCGGCAGAATTCGGCGATATCGATAAAATCATAAGCAGCCACCCCTACGCTTCCTTTTCCTTTTACCACAGAGGTGAGGACGGGAAACTCGTCATTGGACAGCACTTCCGTTCCTCCGCTTAAGGTCACATTGGTGCATACCAGATTCATAAAGGAATCTCCGGGGCCGTTGACCGCATATTCCACTCCCATGTCCACCGCTTTTTGGGCAGGCGGAGCATAAGGTTCTTCTAAAAGAGAGGAACGGAAGGCATAAAGGGTATCATCGGCCCTTGCTCCTGTTCCGATGAGGAGGGTTCCTCCTCCCTTCACCCATTCCCAGACGGAGGAAACCTGATCCCCCGTCAGATTTCTGGTGTCATAGTCTGTAATGACCAGCACATCCAAAAGATCCAGCCCAATGGCATTATCCGGCATCTTTTCTGTGTCCATCTCAAAGGTCTTGATCCGGACTGAGCTGTAATTTACTCCAACGCCCTCCATGTAATCAAGCTCCTGGGGATTGTCGGAAAGAACTCCCACAAACAGCTCTGCCGTATCCAGGCTCACATTCATCTTTAAGCGTTTGCGAAGAAGCTCCCTTCCCTGGGAGTCCAAAAGCTTCACATAGAGAACATCCGCCCTGCCTACGGGAATGTCTAAGGATTCCTCTAAGGAACCGGAGGGGTTTAAGGAAACGGGATAATCATATTCGTAAATATCATAATCCGATTCCATCGCCGTAATCCGCAGCGTTCCCGTAAAGGACACCTCTGACTGGCTGTTTAAGGTCACGCTCACCGGCACATAGCGTCCGCTTTTGGCATTTTCCTCATAGCCGTAGGAAACCTCCATGGAGACCGGGGAACTGCCTTCTCCCTGGTACTGTTCTGTATAGGAATTCCCTGTCTCTGTTTCATAAGCCCCTGTCATCCCATAAGCAGGCAGCACTGCACTGCCCGTGAGAGTCAGGACCGCGGCCCAGACCAGGGATATCTGTCTGAATCTCATCCTCTGTCACCCTATCTTTCCAAAGTTCTCTTTGTTCACATCAAAATTGACCTGCATCTTTACCGTAAAAACAGTTCCGGATAAGTCACTGGTCACATCAATGGTTCCTCCGTGCATATCCACAATGTTTTTGGCAATGGCAAGCCCCAGTCCTGTTCCTCCTGTGTTAGTAGAACGGGACTGCTCCACCCGGTAGAATTTATTGAATATCAAAGGAAGCTCCTCCTCCGGAATCACGTAGCCGTAATTGATGACCTGAAAAGTCACCAGCTCTTCGCCTCCGTGAATCCGCACCAGAATCCGCTTTCCGTCCGCTCCGTACTTGATGGCATTGTTGATCAGATTGTCAAACAGGCGGGCCAGTAAATTGCCGTCGGCTGAGATGACCTGGGCCGGAACATTGCTCTGAAGCTCATAGGATAAGTTCTTATCCACAAAGCTGGGGTAAAATTCCTCTAAAAGCTGGCTCAGAAGCTTTACCACATCCACCCTGGACACGTTCATGGAAATCTTTCCGTAGTTCAGCTTGGTAAAGCCGAAGAGGTCTTCAATCAGCTTTTCCAGCCTCTTTGTCTTCACATAAGCAATGCCGGTGTACTTTTTGCGCATCTCAATATCCAAGTGGCTGTCTCCGGATAAAAGCTCCAGATAGCCGATGATGGAGGTAAGGGGAGTCCTTAAATCATGGGCTATGTTGGTGATCAGCTCATTTTTCGTCCTCTCCGCCTCTCGTTCTTTATCCATCAGCTCTTTTAAGTCTCCCACCATCTTGTTTAAGCTGGCAGCCATGACTGAGAACTCATCATCTCCCTCAATGTCCACAGTAACATTTAAATCCCCTTCGGAAATGCTCTGCATGGCATTGGAAATCCTTGCTATGTATTTCATGGACTTTTCCTGAAGAATGAGAAAGGTGACGGTGAACACGCCGATGCCCAGAAGGACGTAAATCAGGATAACCACCACGTCAAAGGAGGTGAGCATCTCTAAAAATACATTGTCCCTCTGGGTATTTCTCATATAGGAAGCGATGAGAGAAACATTGGTGACCAGAAATATTTCGATCAGAACCGTGACGACTGCGCTGTAAAAAATGTTGGCAATGACACGGGTGTGAAAACGGCGGTTCATATCACTTTTCAATTTTGTAACCCACCCCCCACACAGTGGTGATGATTTTGTTCTGTCTGGTATCTTCCTTCATCTTGCCCCGCAGACGTCTGATATGTACCATGACGGTGTTGTTGGCCTCATACACTTTTTCATTCCAGACTTTTTCGAAAATTTCATCTGTGCTGAAAACCCTGCCTGGGTTGGAGGCTAAGAGGTAGAGGATGTCAAACTCAATGGGAGTCAGTTTGATCTCATCGTTGTAAACCGTCACTTTGTGATTGTCTTTGTTAATGGTCAGGCCTCTGATGGAGATTTCATTCTTTGCCATCTCATTGGACGCGCTGTTGGGGTTTAGCTGGGTGTAGCGGCGAAGCTGGGATTTTACCCTTGCCGTCAGCTCCAGAGGGTTAAAGGGCTTTGTCACGTAATCGTCGGCCCCGGTGCCCAGGCCCAGGATTTTGTCTAAGTCTGTGGACTTGGCGCTGAGCATGATGATGGGGATGTTGTTGGTTTCACGTATCTTTTTGCACATTTGTAATCCGTCCATGCCGGGCATCATGATGTCCAGAAGGACTAAGTGGATGGGGTTTTTCTCCAGGATCTCCAGGCCCTCTTGGGCGTTGTTGGCTTTATGTACTTTATATCCGTCGCTGACCAGGTAGATTTCTACCAGGTCGGCAATTTCTTTTTCATCATCTACAACTAGAATATTAATTGTTTCGGACATGAAAAAAATACCTCCCTTGTCGTTATGTATATGGGGTTCAGCGGTGCATTCATAATTTGGCGCAGCCAAATTATGAATGACGGGCGTTCCGCCCTATAGAAATATTTACCCACTTGGTGCTTTGTGAGCAAGCTCACACGCTCCAATCGGGCAAATATTTCTGCACCGCTTAGACTCTTATCCATTTTACCACAAGAAAGGTATCTTTGCCTTACTATTTTCTTACAAAAAATCTATATTTTAGGAGGTTGGCTCTGCCTCTACGGGGTAGAATACCCGATTACTTAAGGGGTCCAGGCGGCCCAGTTCCTTCTTTACCATGGAAGCTGCTTTTCGGCAGAAATATTCCTGGCTGTTGACCAGTGCCTTTCCTCTTTTATCCGGTTTTTCATAGGTTCCGTCAGGCTGGAGGATGTGGGCTTTCACATTGTCCTCCAGCTGAATCTCCAGGATTTCCCTGACCCGTTCCTTCAGATCGTCATCTTCCACCGGAAACATGATTTCCACCCGTTTATCCAAGTTTCTTGGCATCCAGTCGGCGCTTCCCATGTAAAGCTCCGGTGCTCCGTCATTTTTAAAATAAAAGATGCGGGCATGCTCCAGGAAATTTCCCACAATGGAATGAACGGCTATGTTCTCACTGAGACCCGGTATACCTGCTTTTAAGCTGCATATTCCCCGAACCACTAACTGGATATTCACTCCTGCGCAGGAGGCTTCGTAAAGAGCAGCTATGATCTCCTTGTCGCACAGGGAGTTCATCTTTGCCATGATGCCCGCAGGCTTTCCGGCCAGGGCATTTTTAGCTTCCCTGCGGATCATCTTTAAGAATCTGGCCCGCAGCCAGATAGGGGCCACCACCAGCTTATTCCAGTGAAGGGGTTCGGAATAGCCGGACAGCATGTTAAACACTGCGGTGGCATCCTCTCCGATCAGGGGATTACAGGTCATAAGTCCCATGTCTGTATAAAGCTTTGCCGTGGAATCATTGTAATTTCCGGTTCCAAGGTGGACGTAGCGGCGAATTCCATCTTCCTCCCTGCGTACTACCAGGGTGATCTTGCTGTGGGTTTTTAAGCCCAGCAGACCATAGATGACGTGACAGCCCGCCTTTTCCAGCTGTTTTGCCCAGTTGATGTTGTTTTCTTCGTCAAACCGCGCTTTTAATTCCACCAGAACCGACACCTGCTTTCCGTTGTCAGCGGCCTCCGCCAGCGCAGCAATGATGGGGGAATTTCCGCTGACCCGGTAAAGAGTTTGCTTGATGGCAAGGACTTCCGGATCCCCGGCTGCCGACCGGACAAAATTCACCACCGGATCAAAGGTTTCGTAAGGATGATGGAGCAGAATATCCCCGTTCCGGATATTGGAAAAGATGTCCTCATCATTCATCAGGGCACAGACCGGCTGGGGAATGTGGGGCGCTTCCTTTAAGTGGTCAAAGCCCTGCATTCCGTACATCTTCATGAGGAAGGTCAGGTCCAGAGGCCCCGGAATCTCAAAAATATCGCCGGGGCTGATGCGCAGTTCTTTCTTTAATATCTTTAAGAGCTGCTTATCCATCTTTTCCTCTATTTCCAGACGGATGGCTTCTCCCCACTGGCGTTTTTTTAACTGCTTCTGGATTTCCTCCAAAAGGTCCACCGCTTCCTCTTCGTCAATGGTCAGGTCCGCATTTCTCATGATGCGGAAGGGATGGGCGGTGATTACATTATAATTTAAAAACAGGCTTCCGATATTCCGTTCCATGATCTGCTCCAGCAAAATAACGGCCCGTTCCCCGTCATCCCCCTGGGGCAGCTCTACGATTCTGGGCAGGACGCTTGGCACCTGGACCATGGCAAATTCCAGTTCCTCTTCCCCGCTCTTTTTCTGGAGGAGAGCCGCAATGTTTAAAGATTTGTTGCGGATGAGGGGAAACGGCCTGGAGGAATCCACAGCCATGGGAGTCAAAACCGGGTATACATTCTGCTGGAAATACCGGTCTGCATAGGCTGCCTCCTCTTCATTTAAGTCCTCTTGATATGAGACTACCTTTAAGCCGTTCTGCTTAAGTGCCGGAATCAGGGACCGGTTATAGGTGGAATACTGGAGAGCCGTAAGCTCATGAGTCCGCTCACCGATCCGCTCCAGCTGTTCAGACGGCTTTAAGCCTGCAATGTCGGGCTTAGTGTATTTTGCATGAACCAGGTCCTTTAAGGAGGCCACACGGACCATGTAGAATTCATCTAAGTTGGAGGCAGTGATGCTTAAAAATTTCAGGCGTTCAAAAAGGGGAATGGTCTTATCCCTGGCTTCGCCAAGAACCCGCCAGTTAAATTCCAGCCAGCTCAGTTCCCGGTTTACATAATTTTCAGGATTGTAAAATCGTTCATTGATATCTGCCATCAGGATAACCTCCTTTTTTGCCTCAGCACCGGTCTGATTCCAAATATTTCTTCAAAAAAATCCGCCTTTTGCTCAAATGACACAATTTCCAGGGTCATATCTCCCTCATAGGGCGCAGTCACCACAAGCTGTCCGTCCTTGACACTGATCCGGCAGTCTGACAGCTTTCCCTTGTAGCTTCTGTCCATGGCATCGGCCAGCCGTAATATGGCGGTCAGCTTTGCCGTCAGAATGGTGATTCCCTCACGGGATATGGTATTTCTGGTGCCGTGGAGGATGCCCTTGTTTAAATTGAGTCTGGTGTAGTCAAATTCCGACTCATTGTACCGGACCACATTGGCAACCAGTTCCCGCTCCATGTGGGATAAGCCGATAATCTCCGTTGACATGACGATATGATAAGCTGATTCGCTTGGTTCCTTCATGCTGACAAATTTGCCGCAGCCGTGAAGAAGGGCCGCAATCTGGAGAAGAAGCCGTTCTCTCTTTCCCATGCCGTGATACTTTTTCATGGTGTCAAAGATTTCAAGGACATGCTTTTCCATCATGGCCGTATGGCCTCCATGGCATTTGTAGCGCTTTGCCATGTTCCGGGAGGCCGCCAGAATATCCTGGGAAAAGTCATGGCCGAACTTCACTGCCTTGATCTCCTCCGCATATTCGGCTGCCATGCTGTCACAGAGGCGGATTTCCGGAATCCAGAATATCTCCGCTCCCGTCAGCTCCAGTATCCGCTTAAAGATGATGGCAGTGGGAAGGAGAAGGGAAGCGTATTCAGCATTGAGGTCAAACCGGTCTTCAAGCTGGTCTAAGGGCAGGGTTTCTATGGTGCTGTAGAATTTTATGAATTCCTCTGCTGTGATCTTTTCCGCAGGCATCCCTCCGTGAGTGGCCTGGGAAAGATAGAGAAGGCTTTCTCCGATTCCAATGAGATTTTTGATTTCCCTGTCTTTTAGATACAGTTTTCGGAAGGTATGCAGCTCATTATCCACCATTTCCTCAATCAGGGCCTTTTGCATCCGAAGGTCAGCCTGGACGGTTCCGAGAAGCTCCTTGACCCTCAGCACTCCAAGCATCAGATTCTGGGTGGAGACCAGGGCATCCTTATCAAACAGGGACATTTGCATGCTTCCAAATCCCGCATCCACAATGGCGGTTCCTTTTTCTATAATCCGGTTAAATTCTACTGCTTTTGAAGCAATGGCCTTATAGCTGATAAAACGCAGCTCTGAGTTGCTCATGATCTGGACTTCAATTCCTGTCCTGACCCGTATCTGGTCCAGTATGATCTGGTTATTCTTCGCTTCTCTCAGGGCGCTGGTGGCATAAGCCCGGCAGGTTTCCACTCCGTAGGCTGTTATAATTTCAGAAAACTCTTTGATGACACCGCACAGCTCATCCACCAGACGGTAGCTGATCTTTCCATTATTATAGGTATCTCTTCCAAGGGCAATGACATGACGTAAGTGGTCCACTTTCCTGATTCCGTATTTGGCGGAAACCTCATAAATTCCAAGCTCCACCTCCAAAGATCCCACATCAATGGCTGCAAATACTTTTATGGCCATAATTGTCCTCCTTTGTACCCAGTGGGGGCAGATTTTTTATTATTTTACCACATTCTTACAGTCCTTGTGTCAATTCCCGGTAAAATTTTACCCGTTTTTTTCAGCTTCTTTTCCCAGGAGATGAGTGATAAACTGGCTGGCCGTTCTGCCGGATAATCCTCCGTGGTACAGCTCCCATATATTAGCCTTTGCATACAGCTCTTCTAAGGGAATTTTCAGGTCATAACGCTCTGCAAGGCCCTTTACAATTTCCCTGAACTCGGCCCTGTCAGGAGAACCGTAATAGATGGTTACCCCGAAACGAGCCACAAGAGAAAGCTTTTCCTGGACTGTGTCATTATTATGTAAGTCATCATCCAGTTCTCTCTTGTCGCTGAATTTCTCCCGTATGAGGTGGCGGCGGTTGGAGGTGGCATAGATCAGCACATTGCCCGGCTTTATACCCAGTCCTCCTTCGATGATCGCCTTTAAATATTTGTATTCCAGCTCAGAATCTTCAAAGGATAAGTCATCCATGTAGATAATAAATTTATATTTCCGGTCCTTGATCTGCTCCTGAATCTTTGACAAGGACTTAAACTGGTGCTTATAGACCTCAATGATCCTTAAGCCTCTGTCATAGTATTCATTGAGAACAGCCTTGATGCTGGAGGACTTTCCTGTTCCGCTGTCTCCAAACAGGAGGACATTATTGGCCGGCTGTCCATTTAAAAAGGCTTCCGTATTTTCAATCAGCTTCTGCTTTTGAAGGCGGTATCCGATGATATCGTCCAGATGGGTGTCTTCGATGTTGGGAATGGGCAGGATGCGGGGCTCATGCCCTTCTTCTTCGATGCGGAAGGCTTTGTTCAAGCCGAACTTTCCTACGCCCAGCCTGCGGTAAAACTCCGTCACCTCTGCTGCAAATTCCTTTTCGTCGGCAGCCGTTTCCAGAGAAGAGGCCAAGGCCAGGATCTGATCCCGGACGTGTTTGTTATAGACCTTGCTGCCGCCATTTGACGCCTGATAGCAGGATAAAGCGGACCAGATTCCCGGTCCCTGATCCAGGTTGTCCAGAGTACAGATATCATAGTCAAACAATTCCTTCATAATCCGGAAATCATGGGCAGCCAGTTCATTTAAAGTGCCGCGGGAAGCCCCTGTTATCTCGCAGGAGGTGCTGTAGGCGTTCTCATCGCCTGCCAGACACAGTGCCAGAAAGCAATGCCATAAATTGCCCTCAAAGCCATAATAGGAAGCCAGTTCAATCAGCTCCCCGGCGCAGGCCCGCAGGGCTGGAGCTGCTTCTGCTGCTGTCTGCTCCAGGGCCAAAAGGCCGGCTACCTTATCAAATAACTCCTTGTGCTTCATATTTCTGTATAAAATCAGTTCCTGAGACTTCATGTTATCTCTCCCTTGTATAAAATTCAGGCCCGGCTTAAACCTTAAGCCGGACCCTGAAGTATTCTTAATAATTTCCCAGCACCCTCATGTTAAGGCCCTCTTCCGATATGCCCTTTAAAGCATTCTGAACGGCGCAGTCGCTTAAATTTCCTTCAATGTCCACGAAGAAACGGTATTCCCAGTTCCTTCCCGGTATGGGCCTGGATTCGATCATCCTCATGTTGACCCCGTTATAAATGAAATTGCTCAGCATGTTGTACAAGGTACCGCTTTTATGAGGCAGCTCAAAGCTTATGCTGACCTTTTGTGCGTCCTCCCGGTATACTGGATTCCTGGACAGGATGATGAACCGGGTGGTATTGTTCTTATTGTGGTTAATGGAAGATTTTAAGACCTTCAGGCCGTAAATCCTTCCTGCGATCTCGCTGGCAACTGCTGCCTGGGATAAATCCCCTTCCTCAACCACCTTTTTGGCGGCTACGGCCGTATTTTCCAAACTGATCTGTTTCCATTGCCTGTTGGAATTTAAGTATTCGGAACACTGCATCAGAGCCTGGGGATGGGAAAATACAGTCTTAATATTCTCGGTTGAAGCTCCCGGAAGGCCCAGCAGAGCGTGATTTACAGTAAGAAAAGTCTCAGCCACAATATAATTCTGATATTTAATCAAAAGGTCATAATTGTCTATGACGGCTCCTGCTGAGGAATTTTCAATAGGAAGCACTCCGTAATCGGCTTCTCCCTCTGCCACCGCCTTCATGACATCCTCCCATGACTGAACGTGGTATATTTCCCCAGCCGTTCCAAAATACTGGAGGGCTGCTTCATGGGTATAAGCCCCTTCCACTCCCTGATATACCACCCGGACCTGATCCATGGGCAGGCTTTTTACCGGCTGGAAATCATTTTTCACAGTGAGGCCGTGTTCTGCCAAAAGCCTGTACTGCTGGCGGCGGCTGATGGTCATCATCTGGGTGAACAGTTCCCTGACCGCCTGCTTGCGGAACGAATCCTCCACCATTCCGGTCACGTCTTCAATCTTTTGCTGTTCCCTTTTCCCGTCATAAACCTGCTTGCCTGTGGTGATCTTGAATTCAGCCACATCGCCTACCACTTTCATGCGTTCTTCAAACAGGGACACAATTTCCCGGTCAATCCGGTCAAGCTTTTCTCTTATTTCCTGCAAATCTAATGTTTTCATAGGTTTTTGTATTCCTTTGCCTTATCTGTTTGTATATAAGCCTCTTCCAGGGGAAGCTTTCCCTGGGAAACCAGTTCCTCTCTCAGCAGAGCCTTGATCTGCTCTCCCACATAGGCCCCCGGAAACTTCTTATGTTCAGGTGCCAGTTCCTTGATGAGAAAGGGTCTGCCGAATTCAATGGTCACATGAGAAGGTCTGATAAAGGGTAAGTGCTTTTCAAAAATATCGGCTGTTCCTGTAATCGCCACAGGCACCACCGGACATCCTCCTTTTTCCGCAATCTTTAAGCTGCCTTCCTTAAAGGGAAGGAGATCCAGGAGGTTTTCCTGTTCATTGCGGGTTCCTTCCGGGAAAATCCAGACGGATATCCCTTTTTTCACCTGGTCAATGCCTTCCAGTATGGTCTTTAAGCCTTCTTTTATATTATGCCTGTCCAAAAACAGGCAGTTTACATACCGCATCCAATTGGAAAGGAGAGGAATCTGTTCCATTTCCTTTTTTGCCACAAAGCCCATAGGGCCGGGAACTGTCACATACCCTACCAGAATATCAAAATAGCTTCTGTGGTTTCCCACATATAAAACGGCACTGTCCGACGGAATGTGCTCCCGTCCTTTTACCGTGAGCTTTACTCCGGAAAGCCAGAGACACAGCCGGAACAATGCCTGAACCACTTTCAGACTCTGCACATCCCGCAGGCGCCGGTCTTTTCTTCCTATCAGCCATTCCACTAACATAAGAGGAATGCTGAGCACTAAAAAACCTATTACTGTTGTTGCTACAAGAATAAAACGTATCATTAGTCTAGTCCTCCATCCTATCTATTATATAGAATGAAATCTGTAATTACAATACTACCTTCCTTTCTTTTTTGTAATTTGTTCAAACAACAGTCCTGTGGCAAACCACAAAGGTGCAAAGTCCAGACGGATCAGCCCGTCGATGTTGGTGCTGCGTCCCGAATAATCCCAGGGGCACATCCCCTGTCCCCTCAGCAGGGTTCCCGCAATGTATTCCGCCACAAAGATCAGGACCATATAGAGGAACCCGTGGCGGATGGCCGTATCCGCCCGTTTTACCGCCAGTCCGGGGCCAGGATTGACCCATTGGTCAATGATATTTCCAATGGGGCCTAAGAGGGCGCCGCAGCCGTAAATCGGAAACATGAGAAGGGAAGTATGGCCCATCAGCCGCCAGTCCTGGCGCAGGATGGAGTCGGTGGAGGTGAAAATAACCTCCAGGCACCAGCCTGTGATCCCGCATTTGCAGAAATCAAGAGGCAGTTGTTTTAAGTTTTGTGTTAATGTCTTCATAACCTTCATTATGCGCCGGTTATGGAGATATTATGTTACTTTGTAAAAGAATTCTATAAGAGAGGAGACAGCAGTCTGCTTCCCTGTTCCTTAAGACGGATTAAGAGGCTCCGCTCTCCGTATATCTCAGGAGTGATCTCTTTGCACGACTTTAAGTCCTCCAAAAACAGCTCCTCCAGCTTCCTGGTAGTCTCCTCATCATAGATCACAGCATTGACCTCAAAATTCAGTTCAAAGCTTCGGATGTCCATATTGGCTGTGCCGTAGGAACTGACTTTTCCATCGGTCATAACACCTTTCGAATGAAGGAATCCGTTTTCATAGGTATAGCATCTGGCTCCTGCAAACAACAGATCTCCCACATAGGAATAGGTCGCCCAGTAGACAAAGGGGTGATCCGGCTTGCAGGGAATCATAAGTCTTACATCCACACCGGACCGGGCCGCGATCTTTAAGGTGGACAGCACTGCATCATCAGGCACAAAATAAGGGGTCTGGATGTAAATATGGTCTCTTGCCTTGGCAAATAGCCGGATGTAATTGTCCCGGATCTGACGGCTCCTTGCATCAGGGCCGCTGGCAATAATCTGTATGCCGAGCCGTTTCTCCGCCTCCCAGGTTTCATCAATCCCATAGCATTCCAGACAGCTTCCATCCTCTTCTTCGCAAAAATACTTCATATTTTTAAACAGGTTCTCCCCTGTGGCATAATTCCAGTCCAGAGCAAAGCGGATCTGCAGGCTCAGCACCGAGCCTCCCTGTATCTTTAAATGGGTATCCCGCCAATAGCCGAATTTAGGGTCCTTGGAAATGTATTCCCGGCCGATATTAAAGCCGCCCACATACCCGGTCTGGTTGTCAATGACCACGATCTTTCTATGGTTGCGGTAATTGACCCGAAGCTGAAGCCTGCCCAGAATGGGGGGGAAGAATATTCCCACCTTTACGCCGTTTTCCTTCAGTCTTCTCCATTTTTCCTTTGCCATAAAGCGTCCGCCCATACCGTCGCAGAGGATGCGCACCTCGACTCCGGCTTTGGCCCGCTCAATTAAAACAGGGATGATGGAGTCAAATACCTCGTCATCCTTGATGATATAATACTGCAGATGAATGAAATGAACCGCCTTGGAAAGCTCTGTCCGCAAATCTTTGAATTTTTCTTCTCCATCGGTAAATATCTCAATGCTGTTATCAACCGTCAGCACTGATCCTGAGGTTTCTAAATTATAGACCACCAGATCCTCGTAATCACGGGATAAAGAAGACATGAGCTTAATGTCATTCTTTTTTAAAAATTCCTCCTGGTTTTTTATGGAGTAGCGCATCCGGTCTTCCACTTCCTTGACCCGGAACAGCTTATCCTTTCGCATATCCTGCCCAAAGAGCAGATAAATGAGAATCCCGAATACGGGAACAAAGTAAAGGGCCAGCAGCCAGGTCCAGACCGTCTTGGGGTCGCGCCGCTGAAAAAACACAATAATAACAGAAAGAACCAGATTAATGTAAATCAAATGATCCATGGACCAGTTCCAAATATCTGCCGTCTGTCTCCAAATTGTCTCTATCATAAATTCCTCCTGTCCTGGCGGTAGGTTTACAGGTCCTATTGCAAAAAAGGCCACCGCTTCAGCGACGCCCCTCTAAGGTTTTTTCATATAAACTGATTTCTCTCTCTGTTATAATGATAATCAATGGCTGCCAGGGCATGGGACAATTCCCCAGCCTCAATTCCAAGGCTTAAGCAGCATTCTTCCAGAGAGGGGTAATAGTCTCTTAACTGAGTGTTTATGTAGCTCAGTAATATTACGGGGTCTTTTGGTATATTAGACATCTTTTGATTCTCCTATTCCGGTAACAAAATTATTCTATCACAAAATTCGCCCCTTGTGAATCTTTTAAAGCCAAAATTTAACTTCTTAAATCTCCCTCTTTTTTGACAATAATTGTATGATTTCCCCTGTACGGATAACAGAAACAGTGCTACAATCATATATTAATGTCCTTCAGGAGGTAATATCACAGATGAAAAAAATATTAATGCTTGGAACAGGAGGCACTATCGCCTGCAAAAGAAGCGATCAAGGCTTAAAGCCTCTTCTCACCTCAGATGAAATTCTTTCCTATGTCCCGGAAACGGCAAAGTTCTGCCAGGCGGACAGTCTGCAGATACTGAATATAGACAGTACCAATATGCAGCCTGACCACTGGCTTTCTATGGCAGAAGCCATTGAAACCCATTATAACGATTACGACGGCTTTGTCATCTGCCACGGCACCGATACCATGGCTTATACGGCTTCGTCCCTTTCCTATCTGATTCAAAATTCGGAAAAGCCCATTGTGATCACCGGAGCCCAAAGGCCCATTGATATGGAAAACACCGATGCCCGCACTAATTTATCAGACAGCCTCCGGTTTGCCAGCCAGGAAAAGGCCCATGGAGTCACCATTGTATTTGACGGCAAGGTCATTGCAGGCACGCGGGGCAAAAAGGAGAGGAGCAAAAGCTACAACGCCTTTTCCAGCATTAACTTTCCTTATATTGCCACGGTTCAGGATGGACAAGTGGTGTTTTATTTAGATGATAAAGCTGCCTGCCCCAGACAGGTTCAGTTTTTCAGGACATTGAATCCACGCGTGGCTTTGATGAAGCTGATTCCTTCTATGGGGTCAAATGTTCTGGATTATCTGGCAGAGCATTATGATGCGGTCATTATAGAATCTTTTGGAGTGGGCGGCCTGCCCTCCTATGATACCGGAGATTTTTATAAGGCTGTGGAAAGCTGGATTTCTCTGGGAAAAACCGTGGTTATGGCCACCCAGGTGACCAATGAAGGAAGCAATATGTCCGTCTATGAGGTGGGACACTCCATAAAAAAAGAACTGGGACTTTTGGAAGCCTATGATATGACTCTGGAAGCCACAGTGACCAAACTGATGTGGATTCTGGGACAGACTCAGGATAGGGAAGAAATACGGGAGCTGTTTTACCGCACCATTAACAGGGATATTCTTTGGCAGGTATGAGAAAAAGGTGCCGCAAAACTTTTTCACTGGCAATCAAATTGATTCCTCTTAAATAGGTTTTAAACTTTTCTCCATCAGTCTGTTACGCTGCATGGGGAGGAGGCTTTCTATGAGAAGTTTTTCGTAAAAACCGCTTGTTCAATTGTTACGGTTTTTTCTGTTTCACACCAAATTTTCTGGTACAAATCACAAGAAAAAAGATTGTAATCTAAGATCATTCATGATATTATGTCTTTGAGAGAGAGACGTTAAAAGGGGGATGTCTTTGTATCAAAGACATTTTACGTCTCACAAAGACATGTAAAATAATGAGAAAGGCGGAGGTTACAATGAAAGAAAACGTGATGTATGCGATTGTAAAGGAACAGGCGGGGAGAGGTCTGGCGCTCAGAGAAGTCCCCATTCCCACGACAGGAGAAAATGATGTGAAGATCAAGATTCACTACACATCAATCTGCGGTACGGATCTGCATATCTATAACTGGGATAAGTGGTCCCAGGAAACCATAAAACCGCCCATGACCATCGGACACGAATTCGTCGGTGAGATCGTAGAGACCGGCAGCCTGGTGAAAGAGTTTAAAATCGGCGATATCGTATCGGGAGAGGGCCATATCGTATGCGGCCATTGCCGCAACTGCAAAGCGGGAAAACGTCATCTTTGTAAAAACACTGTAGGCGTAGGGGTAAACCGTGATGGAGCATACGCACAGTATCTGGTGATTCCCCAGACTAATGTCATTATCTGTGAGCCGGGAATTCCCGAGGAATTATGCTCTTCCTTTGATCCTCTGGGCAATGCGGTGCATACAGCTTTATCCTATAATCTGGTGGGGGAGGATGTACTGATCACAGGAGCCGGTCCTATAGGCATTATGGCTGCGGCCATTTGCCGTCATGTGGGAGCCAAACATGTGGTGATTACAGACGTCAATGATTACCGGCTGAATCTGGCCAGGGAGATATGCAATGTCCACACGGTCAATGTATCCAGAGAGAGCCTAGATGATAAGATGAGGGAGCTTCATATTGAGGAGGGCTTTGATATCGGGCTCGAGATGTCCGGCAACGGTCAGGCATTTACTTCCATGATTGACCACATGTACAACGGCGGCAAGATTGCGGTGCTGGGGCTTCAGGGAAGCGACACTGTGGTGCCATGGAATAAGATTGTGCTTAACTGTCTGCAGATCAAGGGAATTTACGGAAGGGAAATGTTTGAAACCTGGTACAAGATGATGGCCATGCTGAACAGCGGTCTTGAGATAGAGAAGATTATTACACACAAATTCGATTTCCGGGAGTTCCAGAAGGGCTTTGACGTAATGAACAGCGGGCAGTGCGGAAAGGTAGTTTTGGACTGGACGAAGGTCTGACAGAGTAATGAAAAAATGAGTTGACAATAAAGATCATTGGGCCGGACATGGAAAATAAGCGATAGGAGGAGTGATATTATGAAAAAAGCGTTAAACTATTTTAAAGAAGTGGTGGAGCAGGCCAAAGGAGACGGAACTTACAAGGAAGAGCGCATTATTACAACGCCTCAGAGGAGCAGAATCAATACCACGAAGACAGAAAATGTCATCAATATGTGTGCCAACAATTATCTTGGACTTTCCGACAATCAGGAGATTATAGAGGCGGCCAAAGCCACTTATGATACATGGGGTTATGGCTTGTCTTCCGTGCGTTTCATCTGCGGAACCCAGGGGATACACAAGGAGCTGGAAGCAAAACTTTCTTCTTTCCTGGGGATGGATGATACGATTTTGTACTCCTCCTGCTTCGATGCCAACGGAGGCCTGTTTGAGACACTGCTGACAGAGGAAGATGCGGTGATCAGCGATGCCTTAAATCATGCCAGCATCATCGATGGCGTGCGTTTATGCAGGGCAAAGCGCTTTCGTTATGCCAATAATAATATGGAGGAGCTGGAACAGTGCTTAAAGGATTCCCAGGATGCCAGGATACGTCTGATTGCCACGGACGGTGTATTTTCCATGGACGGTATTGTGGCTGATTTGGAAGCAATCTGCAATCTGGCTGACAAGTATGATGCACTGGTGATGGTGGATGACAGTCATGCGGTAGGATTTATGGGAAAGCTTGGTAAAGGCACACCGGAGCACTGCGGCGTCATGGGCCGGGTAGATATCATCACCGGCACCCTGGGTAAGGCACTGGGTGGAGCCAGCGGCGGATATACCAGCGCCAGGCAGGAAATCGTGGATTTGCTCCGTCAAAAGAGCAGACCCTATCTGTTTTCCAATACCGTAGCTCCTGCAATTGCCGGAGGGGCCATAAAGACCTTGGAAATCCTTGAGCGGAGCACAGAGTACAGGGATCGGGTTCATGAAAATACCCGTTATTTCAGGGAGAAGATAAAAGAGGTGGGATTTGATATTATAGAGAGTGATCATCCGATTGTGGCGATTATGCTGTATGATGCAAAGACAGCCGTGGAATTTGCGGCAAGGATGCTGGAACGGGGCGTGTACGTCATCGGCTTCTGCTATCCTGTAGTGCCAAAAGATCGGGCCAGAATCCGTACTCAGATATCCGCCGCCCATACAAAAGAGGATTTGGATTTTGCAGTAGAATGCTTTAAATGTGTAAAGGAAGATATGGGGATTTAAGTAAATATGCTTAATGAGTATTATTCCTGTTAATAGCAGAGCGAATACCATATTAAAAGGCGTTGATCTATTAAAAAATCAACGCCCTTTTTTAGTATATCCTTGGTAAAGAGTACAGTTTACCCCTTCACATCCATTTATTTTCTTTTGTTTATTCCAGATAAGCGATCAGCTTCTGCCCGTCTTCTGATACGTCAACGACGATCACATTTCCGGCCCGCACTTCATCTCCTAAAATGATTCTGGCTGCCAGTGTTTCCACATGCTTTTGCAAATAACGCTTCAGCGGCCGGGCACCGTAAACCGGATCATAGCCCCGTTCCACCACAAATTCCTTAGCCTGGTCGGTCAGTTCAATTCTCAGTTCCCTGTCTCCCACCCGTTTATTCAAGTCTGCAAGAAGCAGGTCGATGATTCCTGCAATGTTTTCCTTATCAAGGGGCTTGAACAGAATCATTTCATCAAGACGATTTAGGAATTCCGGACGGAAATGGCTTCTTAAGTCATTCATAACCATTGCCTCTGCATCTTCCCTGATGTTTCCTGCGTCATCAATGCCTGTTAGCAGATATTGGGAGCCGATGTTGGAGGTCATAATAATGATCGTATTTTTAAAGTCAACAGTTTTTCCCGAAGAATCCGTAATACGTCCGTCGTCAAGGACCTGAAGCAGCACGTTAAACACATCGGGATGGGCCTTTTCCACCTCATCAAAGAGCACTACGGAATAGGGCTTTCTCCTGACGGCTTCTGTCAACTGACCGCCTTCATTGTAGCCCACATATCCTGGAGGCGCTCCGATGAGCCTGGACACTGAATGCTTTTCCATGTATTCACTCATGTCGATTCTGACAATATTATTCTCATCGTCAAAGAGGCTTTCCGCAAGAGCTTTGGCAAGCTCTGTCTTTCCCACACCCGTAGGCCCTAAAAACAGGAATGAGCCAATGGGCTTTGTCGGGTCCTTGATCCCTGCCTTGGAACGGATGATGGCTTCCGTCACCTTCTGCACCGCCTCCTCCTGGCCGATGACCCGTTTATGAAGCTCTCCATCCAGGTGAAGGGTCTTATTTCTTTCCCCTTCCGTCAGTCTGGCAACAGGGATACCGGTCCATTTGGACACAATTCTGGAAATCTCATCTTCTGTCACACTTTCATGAACCAGACTTAAATCCTGGCTCTTAATCCGCTCCTCTTCCGCTGCCAGCTCCTTTTGAAGCTGAGGAAGTTTTCCGTATTGCAGCTCTGCCGCACGGTTTAAATCATACTTTTGCTGGGCCGCCTGGATTTCCCGGTTCATGGCTTCAATTTCTTCCCTCAAGGAAGATAATCGGTCTACAGAAGCCTTTTCATTTTCCCACTGGGCTTTCTGGGAGGCAAATTCATCATGAAGATCTGCCAGCTCTTTTTGAAGCTCCGCCAGACGGTCCTGACTTAAACGGTCCGTTTCCTTCTTTAAGGCAGCTTCCTCAATTTCCATCTGCATAATCCGCCTGGACATTTCATCCAGTTCCGCTGGCATGGAATCCAGCTCTGTCTTAATCATGGCACACGCCTCATCCACCAGGTCAATGGCCTTATCCGGCAGAAAACGCTCGCTGATGTAGCGGTCAGACAGGACAGCCGCCGACACTAAGGCGGAATCCGTGATCTTCACTCCATGGTAAACCTCATACCGTTCTTTCAGACCCCTTAATATAGAAATGGTGTCCTCTACAGAAGGTTCATCTACCATAACCGGCTGGAACCGCCGCTCCAAAGCCTGGTCCTTTTCAATGTACTGACGGTACTCGTCAAGTGTGGTGGCACCGATACAGTGAAGTTCGCCTCTTGCCAGCATGGGCTTTAACATATTTCCAGCATCCATGGACCCTTCTGTCTTACCGGCTTCCACAATGGTGTGGAGCTCATCGATAAACAGGACAATCTGGCCGTCGCTTTTCTTCACTTCATCCAGAACTGCTTTCAAACGCTCTTCAAATTCGCCCCGGTACTTGGCGCCTGCCAGCAGTGCACCCATATCAAGAGCAAAGAGCTTCTTATCCTTTAAGCCTTCCGGCACATCGCCCCGGACAATACGCTGGGCCAGACCTTCTACCACGGCAGTCTTTCCCACTCCAGGCTCACCGATAAGAACCGGATTGTTTTTCGTCTTTCTGGAAAGAATCCGGACCACATTCCGGATTTCGCTGTCACGTCCGATGACCGGGTCCAGTTTCTGTTCTCTGGCCCGCTCTACCATGTCGTACCCGTACTTGGTCAGGGTATCATAGGTAGCCTCCGGGTTGTCGTTTACCACACGCTGGTTTCCCCTGACCGTGGACAATGCGGTGAGAAAGCTTTCCCTGGTAATGCCATAAAGCCGGAACAGCTCCTTCAAGGCTCTGGACGGCTGCTTTAACATGGCAAGAAACAGATGCTCTACGGAAACGTACTCATCTCCCATGGCCTTTGCCTCATCCTCGGCGCTGATTAAAACCTTGTTTAAATCATTGCTGATATAGAGATTGCCTCCGCTCACCTTTGGCAGCTTTTCAATGGCACCTGTCACTTCATTGATAAACTGCTCTTTTTGTATATTCATTTTAGTAATCAGTTTTAAAATCAGGCTGTCTTCAATGGTCAGAAGGCTGTAAAGCATGTGTTCCTGCTCAATCTGCTGGTTTCCGTATTCATAGGCAAGCTTTTCACACCTCTGGACGGCTTCCACAGACTTTTGTGTAAATTTATTGATATTCATGAGAGTACCCTCCTTTTTCTGTTCCATGTACTTCCATCATTTTTGTTTGTTCTACTTGTAATATAACAAACATTTTTTCTTGTGTCAAGTCTATTTTTTAATAAATCTTATAGTTCTTTGCTGCAATGGAATAAACCCAAGAAAAAAGCCCGGCTACTGGTAGTATACCAGTGACCGGGCACTTAAATCCTTTATTTTTGCATAATATGAATGGCAAAACCGCCAAACTCGCCGTCCAGATAAACGTTTTTCAACCTGCCGTCATCAGCATAGGCAGCGGTGTCCATATTGAAAGAAAAACCCTTTTCTTTCAATTCTTCTGCAGCAGCGGTCAGATCGGTTGTGCGCATGGCAATATGGCCGTTTGTGCCCAGAAAGGGAGTCTTCATGCATTCAAAGTAGGGGCCGCCGAATTCAGACTTTTGTCCGTGGCGGGGTTCCAGGTTAAACATCATGCTCAGAAGCTGTGCCAGCTTTTCTGCTTCCTCTGGATTCGGGGTATTGATACCGATATGCTCCAGCTCAAACTTATTTTTCATCATCATACCTCTTTCTCTAAAATTCCAATTATTGTTTTATTTTGCACAAATGACGAGCCGGACGAACATGTTTGCATGTTCAGCGGGCACCACCGCGGAAGCGGGACAAAACCAGCAAAGTTTGTTTCGTCCCGCTTCCCATGCACTTACATGGGGAACATTATAAGTGCACCGGCTGTCAAAGCGAGCAAACGGATAAAATACATGGGAATGGTGAATTTCCAAAATTCTGTGAGTTTGTAGTTTCCTACACCCATGACCATAGCAGGCATACCGTCAATTGGCAGGAAGTGACCGCACCAGCCGGAGATAACGATTGCAACCGCAGCGGCAACGGGGTTTAAGCCCAGGTTGGTGCAGGTGGCAATGGCGAGAGGTGCGAAAACATAAACTGTGCCAATGGTGGAACCGGTAAGGGTTGCCAGCACGCTGGTGAGGATACAGAAGGAAAACACCAGGACGAAAGGATTGATGCCGGTGCCCAGCATATCGGCCACCGTCTGGCCCACAAGATTGGTCAGGCCGGTGTTGCCCAGTGCATCTGCAATGCCGATAACGCCTGCGGACATCAGAATGATGGGGGAACAGATAGCATCGCGGATCTCCTTGAAGTTCATGACGCCGATAACCAGCAGAACAGCAACAGACAGGCCGGGAATGGCATAACCGGCATCTCCGATGGAGCTCTGCAGGATCATGCCCACAACAGCCGCCACAAAAACAATGTATGTAGTGTACTCTTTCCATTTGGGAAATGTAACAGCAGCAGTTCCCTGAGCCGCAACCTCCTCGGCTGCCTCTGCAATCGGATGGTCAGGCAGTGTTTTGTAGGCAAGCAGGCACCGTAACAGAAAGCCCATGGAAAGAATGAAGTTGACCACGGTGAACTTTACCATAGAAACCTCGGCAAGCGCGCCGGCACTGTTAAGAACTGCCAGAACGATACCGTACTGCAGTGCCACATTCAACGGAATTAAGGGATGGTTGGCGGCAAATCCGGCAGTCATCACCACCTTGGAAGGTGGCAGTTTTTTATTATAGGGAAGGGTGGAGAGCAGGCCAATGGTCAAAACATAGTATGCCGTGGAGCCGGTGCCAAACAGGCTGCAGCCCAGCATGACAATCAGAATCAGCATCAAATAGGCCTTGAAACCGCCCTTGCTTGCCATATTGTACATGGCGTTCTTGAAAGTGGCGATAAAGCTGGTCTTTTGCAGAGCGGCCATGATCGCCATAAAGGATGCAAGCATAACAATGGTGGAGTTGGAGAAGCCTGCAAAAGCAGTCTTAATATCAGCCACACCAAAGGTAACCAGAAGCAGACACGCAAGCAGAGGCGGTGCACCGAAAGGCAGTTTGTCTGTCATGATCAGAATAACCATGAATACTGTGATTGCAAGAGCAATAATCATTGGAAGTGTCATTTTTGTTTTCCTCCTTGTTTCTTAACAGCTGGTACTGTGTGCAGATATTTGCCACTTTGCACAATCCAGTACAATTTTAACTTATCTAAATTATATAGAATGCTGTATCGGGCAGCAAGAAAAGAAGCCGTCCCATATGTTCAATTTAGAAACGAGTTTAAAATACTTCAAAATAATCCGTAAAAATACGTTAACTTTTGAAACATCACTGAGAAAACCGGACAATTTTGTTTCAAATCAAAACACTCGCAGGGAGCAAAGCTCCTGATGCCGGAACTTTCTTTTTATGTTGAAAAAGCGGGGCACCAGCCCCGCCTGAAAGTATCTGGCGGATGATTATGCCTTGCGGCCGTCCACCATACGAACGGCGTAATCGATAGCATTGACAAGACTCAATTCGTTGCTGGTGCCTTTTCCCGCCAGCGCAAATCCGGTTCCGTGGTCCACGCTGGTGCGGATGATTGGCAGGCCCAGTGTGACATTGACTCCCTCCACGGCCTTCCACGCCTGTTTTTCGCGGTCGTAAACGAAACCAACGGTCTTAAGGGGGATATGCCCCTGATCGTGGTACATGCAGACAACGATGTCATACCAGCCGCCCAGCGCCTCGGGGAAAACACTGTCCGGTGGAATGGGGCCCATGGCATTAATGCCTTCGGCCCTGGCAGCCTCGATAGCGGGCTTGATTTCCTCCATTTCCTCGGTGCCGAAGAGGCCGTTTTCACCGCAGTGCGGATTCAGACCGGCGACAGCGACCTTAGGATTCTCGATGCCCATATTCCTGCATGCCTTGTGGGCAATCTCAATGACCTCGAGAACCCGGGCTTTCTTGACGCGTTCACAAGCCTCACGCAGTGAAACATGGGTGGAAACATGCACAACTCGCAGATCATGGTGCGCCAGCATCATCGTGTACTTTTTAGTGTTCGTGTAGGCGGCATAGATTTCAGTGTGCCCGTCAAAGTGAGTGTGTCCGTCAGACTTTTCACCGTGGCAGGATTCCAGTGCCTTGTTCATGGCCTCTTTGTTCAGTGCATTGGTGCAGGTGGCGTCTACCTCACCGTCCAGTGCCAGTTCGATGACTTTTTTAACGCACTGGAATGCAGCGTTTCCGCCCTCGATGCTGACCTGCCCGATGGGAAATGCCTTGACATCGGAAATCAGCTCCAGATGCAGCACGTCAATGGTGCCGGGCATGAACAAGGCTTCGCCGACCTTTTCACAGCAGTGGATTTTGATATCGGGACGGCCAACGAAATGGGCCGCCTGTTCGATCATTTTGACGTCACCGACCACAATAGGGCGGCAGCGGTCATAGACATCGGCATGAGCCAGCGCCTTGACGGTGATCTCAGGTCCGTTTCCGGCGGGATCACCCATTGTAATACCGACAATCGGCTTTTCGTTCATGGTCGTACCTCCTCTTTCTTAGTGCATACCCTTGGCTTTATTCTCATCCAAAACCTTTTTCAGAGCCTTGATGCCTTCCTCCGGCACCTGGTTAAACGGGGCGCGGCAGGGTCCTACATCGTGGCCCAGCAGTCGGGTCGCGGTCTTGACAATAGTGTTGGGGTTGCCGTACTTGAAGCAGGCACGGAAGCTCTGGATGCTTTCGTTGGCTGCCTTGGCTTCCTCGATCCTGCCCTCCATGAAGAGGTCATAGATAGAGGCCATGGTGTGCGGATAGACGTTGGCGCAGCCCGCGATACCGCCGGTGCCGCCTGCCAGCAGCGTCCAGATGATCAGCTGGTCGTTTCCGGACAGGGTGTAAAACGTTCCGTTGGTTTTCTTTTTTCCGGCGTCAATGTAACCCAGAATGTTGGTGAAATTGCCGCTGGAATCCTTCACGCCGACAATGTTGTCAATCTCGGCCAGACGGCCTACGGTGCCAGGAGCCAGGGCATTGCCGGTGCGGGCAGGAATGTTGTACAGCACAATGGGCATATCGACTGCTTCAGCTACAGTCTTGTAGTGGGTGTACAGCTCATCCTGGCTGGCGGCGGCAAAGCTGGGCGTGATAATGGAAAGCACGTCTGCGCCGGCGGCCTGTGCCATCTTGCTCTGCTCAATCGTCTCCTTAGTGGAGATACATCCGGTGCCTGCGTAGACGGGGACGCGGCCATTGCACTGCTCGATAACGGTTTCCAGTACAAGCTGCTTTTCTTTTCCGTTGAGAATGTAGCCTTCTCCATTGGTGCCAAACGGAAACAGGGCATGGACTCCGTTCTCGATCATACGGTCAACCTGACGGCGCAGCTCGGCCACATTAATACTCTCATCCTCGTGCATGGGGGTGATAATCGGCGGGATAATACCTTTTAATTCAATGGCTTTCATGAGATTCCTCCTTGTTTTTATGAAATTACTTTTATAAAATTTGTTTGTAAAGTGCACGGGCATCCTCAGGCGTGACAGGGCGCGGATTGTTGACCAACAGGCGCTGCACCTGCATACCGGACTCGACCAGGCTGTCCAGGTCGCTCTCCGGCACGTTGAATTCCTTGAGACTGGCGGGAATGTCAAGGTGCTTGACAATCTGTTCCAGACGGTTGATGATCCATGCGGATTTCTCGGCTGCGGTCTTGCAGGTCTTGACCTCATCATGGCAGCAGCGATCATAGGCAATGGCGAAGCGGTCCCGGCAGGCAGGCTCGTTGAAACGCATAACCGGCACCAGCAGGATGGCATTGGAAATGCCGTGGGCAATGTGGTACTTGCCGCCCAGAGGATAGCTGAGGGCATGGACAGCGGTTGTGCCGCTGGCGGTGATAGCCAGACCGCCGTAGTAGGCTGCAATCTGCATACGATTCTTTTCCTGCATGGCTTCCGGATCGTCGCAGGCTTTTTCAATATTATTGAGGATTAAGTCCAGACCTTCCAGCGCATAGAGATCGCTGAACGGGTTAGCCTTGTTGCTGGTGAAGCATTCAATACAGTGTGCCAGTGCATCGACACCGGTTGCGGCGGCAATCTTGCGCGGCAGATTCTTGATCATACGGGCATCCAGGATAACGTAATCGGCAATCATGTTCTCGTTGACGATGCCGACCTTAAGTTCCTTTTCAGGCACAGCCACGATGGCATTGGGCGTGACCTCGGCTCCGGTACCGGCGGTGGTAGGGATCAGAATGATGGGCACACACTTTTTGGCCCGTCCCGGCTCATCCAGCAGCTCCTTGACGCCGTACTCATCAGTAACCAGCACGCTGGCCAGCTTGGCTGCATCCATAACGCTGCCGCCCCCGCAGGCAACGATCATATCAGCTCTGCTTTCCTTAAACTGATCGACCAGCTTCTGCACTGCCATGTAGCTGGGCTCCGCCGGCAGATCATCGAGCACATAATAATCAGCACCGGACGCCTTGACGGCCTCTTCAGGCAGGGTGAACAGACCTGCGCCCTTGATACCTTTATCGGTAAATATCGCCACACGTTTGACACCGTTGGTTTTCAGAATCGCGGTGATGTTTTCCATGGCGTTTTCACCGCCATAGACGGCGTGGGGCATTTTTAGGTTATAGGTGGTAAGCATCATAAAAGCCTCCTTGGTTTGTGTTGAGTATCTGTATGCCGGTGGATAAAGCCCGGCAGAGGATCAGCGGCTTTGGGCTGCAGTGGGATTGTACACACCCACACGCTCCCGCTTCTCACCGAGGATGTCCTGCTCGCTGAAGCGGACGTACTTGATGCCCTGACGGGTTCGTGCGGCATAGACCAGATGCAGCATGCCGTCGCGGCTCTGCATGATGTACGGGTATTCATACTGTTTGTTGTTGGTTTTGTTTTCATCACCCACGAAGCCTTCGCCCCGCTCCATCCAGCGAATGATCGGGAAGGTCAGGCCGCCGTCCTCCGACAGTGCCACTGCCACGGGGCAGCGCAGGCCGGGCCATGCGGCTTTGCCGGGCTGGGGATTCGGTGTACAGGTAGGATTGTGCGCAACGGCGATACGGCCGCTCTGCAGCTTGACGGCGCTGATGCTGGAGTTATTGTTAGGCAGCGGCGTGGGGGTCGGTTCACTCCATGTCTCGCCCCAGTCAAAGGATTCGCTGCGGTGGATGCGGTAGGCCTCACGGTTGCGCATGAAGGCTGCCAGATGCCCCGGTTCCAGCTCAATGACGTTGGCATGGACATGGCCGTTGCTCTTAGGCATCATGACCATGCGCCACGTTTTTCCCTCGTCGTCCGAAATACGAAACGCAGTGGGATCGCCGGAAAGGCCGTCGGCAGAATCGGTGCAGAGCCAGTTGGAGAATATCCAGCGGCCGTTGGAAAGAATCTGGATAGGCTGGCGGCAGAAAGTTCCTTCTTCTGGGAAAACTGTCTCATATGGCCCCCAGGTCCTGCCGCCGTCGATGCTCTTCTGGCAGCGGACGACTGCAGTGAACTGCATATTGTCCTTGCCCTCCTGGCGGTCCAGCTGGGCGGTGTACATTGCCCAGACAGCATGATCGGGGCCGCAGAACAGCGAAGGATTCTGCTCGCTGCGGGCCGGGTCATTGGAAATGTCCACGGGAGGCAGCCACGCCGGGCCGTCTTTAGGCAGAATGGAGCAGATGATGTGGATGTCGGCGCTGCCCTCGTATGTACCGGCGAACCAGCAGCAAAGCAGATCGCCGTCAGGAAGCTCTACTATAGCGGGAGCATGCGCGGTGGGGTAACCGCCGGTGGGAAGCAGTGCTTCACATGTGCCCATTTCCTCATTCTCGTAAAGGGTTCCATCCCAGGTCAGACCAGGAAGTTTTGGGTATGCCATATTTTTTCCTCCAATCTTATGTTGCTGCAGCGGAAGCAGCGTTACTTAGTGTCTTGCAATACGTGCTGCCAGATCAGTCAGCAGGCTCTCTTGTCCGAAACCGCCTGATTTGGTAATGACGTGACGGGTGCAGCCGTTGTAAATAAAGCCGGCAAGCACAACGCCATTTTCCAGCTCGCAGAGCGGTTCCAGTTCTCTGACGCCGACGCTGCTCATGCATTGCAGCAGAGTATCGCCGCCGGTCAGCAGCAGAGTTCCCAGGGAAGGGCTTGTGAAGATTGCGCTGACCAGATGGCCGAGGCTGCCGGCAATGCGTACACGCAGTGCCTCACGGTCAATGCCAAGTCTGGCTGCGTAATCGGCGGTCGGCTGGTTGCCGCCCAGGTCATTGGTCTCAATGATGCAGTGAGGGCTGGCGGCCAGCATTGCCTCGATGCGGGTCAGCTCTGTTCTGCCCTCGTCACTCTTCCAGTAACCGGGTTCCAGTTTCTGGCGGGGAGTCAGGCGCAGACGGGTAAATCCGGCGCTTTCGGCTCTGTCAAGCTGAGCCAGCGTGATAGGGTTGACGCTGCCGCAGACGACTAACAGCCGCGGATCAAGCTCCGGCAGCGGACGGGTCGTTTCTGCGGCGATGCCCAGCAATTCGGGCAGTACAGCACCGAAGCCGGCACAGCCTGCCATGATGTGCAGTCCATCTTGACCCAGCAGTTGGCGGCCCGTACTATAGAGGTCGCCGTCATCAGCCGCATCAAATACCAGAATGCCTTCATCCTGCGGCACGCTGTCCCCTGCTGCCAGCGCGGGGAAACTTCTGACCGCCAGATCGCACTGTTGGGCAATCAGATCAGTTACGACCGAGTGCTTTACCGGATCAAATGGGTCGATGCCGAAGGGGCTTTCAGTCACTGGTACACCATCTACATAGTGTACTCCGCCGCGGGTGATGCGTCCCATCTGCGGGAAGGCCGGCAGAAACGGCAGATACCTGCAGCTGCTGGCCTTCAGCAAGGCGGCCAGCTCAGCGCCGATGTTGCCGCGCAGGGCTGAATCAGTCTTTTTATAAATGTAGCTGACACCGGCACACCGCGCCCGTTGGGTCAGCCTGAAGACCGCATCATAAGCTTCGGCAGCCGGCAGATGGCGGGTCTCGGTATCCACGACCAGCACCTTCGCCTCACAGGCGGTAAAATCCACATCTGGTTCCACAACCACCCGTGTCCGGATTCCCCGGGCGGCAAACTGCACACCGGTATCCAGCGCACCGGTGAAATCGTCCGCAATAATCAAAAGAAGGATCATGCGTTTCCCCCCTCTCTGTTTTACTGCCCGGCAGTTGGCCGCCGGGACAGTTATTTTTATTCTGTGCTATCATTATGCCCTATTTGGCGGGGCTTCGCATTGAAAAAAAGCAGTAAATGCGTTTCACTTTTAAACAGCTTGGGAAAACCTATGAAATTTATTTATAAAGCGTTTTAAAATGAAACTTATATGTAGTGCTTTTTATGTACTCCCCTGCTATAATAGTCTCAAAAATAAACGGAGGAACCCGCTATGGTCGAAACACGCACCCGCATTCTGGGAATTGCTCCATACGAAGGTATGCACACCGCTATGGAGCGGGCGGCGCAGACTTACCCGAATATACAGATGGATGTTTATACCGGCGACCTTGATGAGGGCGGCGCCATTGTAAAGCGCATGCCGCCTAACGCTTATGACTGTATCATCTCCCGCGGCGGTACTGCGGTGCTGATCCGCCAGGTGACCGACCTGCCAGTAGTGGAAATTCATCTTTCTGTCTACGATGTGCTGCGCGCCATGAAGCTGGCTGAAAACTATTCCAAACTGTACGCCATTGTCGGCTTTCCCAACATTACGGAACCGGCGCACACGCTCTGCGATTTACTGGGCTGCAATCTGGACATTTTAACGGTACACAGCGCCGATGAGGTCACCCGCACACTAGAGCAGCTCAAGCAGAGCGGCTACCGTATGGTTGTCTGCGACATGGTCACCCACAGGGTCGCCCGCCAGATGGAGCTGGACGCTTTCCTGATCACATCAGGTGTCGAGAGCCTGCACGCCGCCATTGATCAGGCACTGGACATCAGCTTGTGGTTCGGCCATCTGCGGCAGGAAAATATGTTCCTGCGCAGTATTACACAGGATCAAAACGGCTGCGTGGTCGTTCTGGACACCAGCGGGACCGTATTCTACAGCAGCCCGGCCCAGCTGTCCGCCGGACTATCCGAAGCGCTGCGTACCCATCTGCGTGAGGTGCCGGCCAGCGGTTCACTGAAATTTTACCGCATCGAGCGTGACCAGTTGTACAGCATCACTGCTCAGACACTGCTGATGGACACCGAGCGGTACTGCTTGTTCTATTGTGTGCCGTCGCGTATTCCGCTGCACTCCCACTGGGCGGGGCTGCGCTTCATGAACAAAGGGGAATGTGAATACCTGTTCATGAACAGCTTTTACAGTATCAGCGGCGCTATGGGATCGCTGGATACCGAAATTCAGACGCTGACTGCCGTGCGCCAGCCGGTTATGATCAAAGGGGAGCCCGGCACCGGAAAGGAACAGATCGCCCGGTTTCTGTATTTGCACAGTCCCCTGGCAAACAAGCCCTTTGTACTGGTCAACTGTGAAATGATGAACGATAAAAGCTGGGATTTCCTGCTCAGCCACTACAATTCGCCGCTGAATGCGACCGGCAACACGGTTTACTTCCAGAACTTTGAATCTCTGCCCGAAGCACGGGCCCCCGAACTGATGGCTGCCATTCAGGAGACAGGCCTTGCCCGCCGGGTGAGGCTGCTGTTCTCCAGTGTCTGCCGTGACAGTGAACCAGTTTCCGATGTGGTACACCGATTCAGCACCAGGCTGGGCTGTCTGACGCTGAATCTGCCGTCACTGCGCAGCCGTTCCGATGAAATTTCCTCGCTGGCAAGTCTCTACCTCGGCAGCCTGAACCTTGAGCTGGGCAAGCAGATTTCCGGCTTTGAGCCCCGTGCCATTGAGATGCTGCGCCAGTACGACTGGCCAAACAATTATACGCAGTTCAAGCATATACTGCAGACGCTGGCCACGCTGACGACCTCGACCTATATACGCAGCAGTGTTGTGGCGGAGCTGCTGGCCAAGGAGCGTTCGCTGCGCCGCAGTGCCGCCCCAACTGCTGTCCCAATGAATACCGATCACACGCTGGAGGAAATCATCATCGAGGTGGTGCAGCAGACAGTTACAGCCAACAATGGAAACCGGGCGGCCGCCGCGCGCCAGCTGGATATCAGCCGCACGACGTTGTGGCGTTATTTGAATAAAAATGGGGATGCCGATACCTGCATATGAGCGCCCCGGCAAAATCCTTTCTCCAAATACAAAAGCCCTCCGGTTTTGCTTCGGAGAGCTTTTGTATTTTATAGCAATTCTTGATTCTTAATCTTCAAAGGGATACTTGATTCCCCACTGCCTTCTCAATTCATCCATAACCTTCATAACATTCAGAGTCGTCTGGTGAGGCATCTGCGGGCACTCTGTCCAGCCATTTCTTATGGCCTCTGCACTGGCTTGAATCTGATATTCGTATCCTGAAATCTGTTCCGGCCTGATGTGGGTTTCAACCAGGTTACGGTCCTTGTCATACACACGAATGGCTTCAAAATTATTTACATTTTCAACAATAACGTATCCCTTTGTCCCGTAAATAACCCCCTGACGGTCAGAGATCACACGGAGGGAACTGTTGAGTATAGCCATTTTTTCGCCTGGATAGCACAGGGTAATGCTGCTTTGCGCATCCACTCCTGTATCTGTTTTAATTACAGTGGAATGAATCTCTGAAATATCATCTCCAAAGACAATAGAAGCAAAGGTAAGGGCATAAACTCCTACATCCAAGAGGGCACCTCCGGCCAGTTCCGGCAGCATAAGCCTGGGTTTATGAGATATCAGATAGCAGAGGTTTCCTGTAAGGGTCATGGGTTCTCCGATAATGCCTGAGTTTAACACATTTTTCAAGGTTTCAGCCATAGGCATATAACGTACCCACATAGCTTCTGTAATCATAAGGTTCTTGCTTTCTGCCAGAGAAATCATTTCCTCAGCCTGGGAAGCGTTGGCAGCAAAAGCCTTTTCACAAAGAACATGCTTTCCATTCTCCAGGCACAACTTGGCATTGCTGCAATGCTCAGAATGAGGGGTGGCAATATAAATCAACTGAATTTCCGGGTCCTGCACAAGTTCTTCATAGGTTCCATACGCCTTTTTTACAGAAAAACGCTTTGCAAACTCCTCCGCCTTCTCCAGGCTTCTGGAGGCAACTCCGTACAATTCCACCTGCGGCATCTGTACCATAGTATTGGCCAGTATTGAGGCAATTCCACCTGCTCCCATAATTCCTATCTTCAATGGCTCCATGTCTTATACCTCCATATATGTGTCTTGTTTATTCATTCAGTATAGCATACCAATGCCGCCTGTACAATCATTCTTTCCGATCTTCCATAGCAGGTTGACAGGGTAATAACAGAGGCTTGTTCAGGAAGGGAGATGGGGATGGGGTAGAGAGAGGAGGCCTTCATATTGTTAATAAATTTCTGCTTTTGTGCAGAGCTGGAAAATTCGGTCTGATAGCATTCCAGCTCTTCCTCACCTCTTATCTGACAGGAAAAAATGAATCCTTCATATCTTTTGTCTTTATGATAGATATGAAGAATTTTATGGTTTTCGTAAAAATCCTTGTTTTTGTAGTGTTTTAAATCAGCAAACATGGAGCCGTTTTTCATATTGTGGCCGAAAATGACCGTATTGCCTTCATTTGTTTGTTCCGTTTCTCCCTGCACAAACAGGCTGCCGCAGGGATTTTCATTTCCCTGAAAGGTATGGTTCAGATAATATCCCGTCCGGACACTTTTTACCACCGGATATTCTACAGAAGTACCGGGGATGGAAAGCCAGAATATATAGTCAGAATTTATCTGCTTTAGACTGTCTTCAAATAAAATATCCTTATTGTAGTCCACATTTTCTTCAGACTCAGTCCGGTTTTTCCACAAAATGCGGTTAAGTTCCCGGTACTCCTCACTTCCTTTCCTGTATTCATGAATGTGCGTCAATAAAAGCAGGCTAAAAACCAGAAATCCGGATAGCCAGAAGATTGACAGGAGATGTTTTGTTCTGCTGCATTTTGATCTTATATTCATTTTTAGCTTTTCCTGTGATTATTTCTGTTGTATGTATTTTTGTTTGCTTTATATGGCTGTTTTGTTTCATATG
Organism: Hungatella sp. UBA4396; assembly: GCA_002389905.1. Classification (GTDB taxonomy): domain Bacteria; phylum Bacillota; class Clostridia; order Lachnospirales; family Lachnospiraceae; genus Lacrimispora. The sequence continues at coordinate 75,092 of DGRE01000014.1, forward strand.
GCTGTTTTGTTTCATATAGCTGTTTTGCTTTATATAGCTGTTTTGCTTTATATAGCTGTTTTGTTTCATATAGCTGTTTTGTTTTATATAGTTCTTTGGCTTTTTATATTTCTTTTCTGTTTTATATATTTTCTGTTCTGTTTTATCGCCTTTTTACCTTTTTCCTTTTTTTCTTCTGTTTACCCGTATGGTTAAAAGGAATCCTAAAAGGCAGAGAGCCATACCGGAAATCCAGAAACCTATGGGAGCCGTATCTCCCGTTTTCTCTCCCCTCTTTCCCGTCAGCTTTCCATAAGCCATTTCCAGCCATACCGGATTTAGAAGGGATTTGCTGTAACGAACCGTAATGATACCTTCTTTTTTAGGTTCTTCCGGAGTATGAGGCTCCGGTTTCGGCTTAGGCCCTGGCTCCGGCTCCTCCAAGCCAGATTCTTTTAAATCCGTCATAACGACATCTAATACTCCAGCATCTTTTGGAACAGTAAATTTTACATCAGCGGCGAAAAAATATCCCTCCGGTGCCTTTACTTCTCTTAAAAAATAAGTTTTTCCAGCCTCTAAAACTCCAGTTATATCAGCAGCTTCACCGTTTGTTTTATAATCTTGTATAACCACATTCTCCCATTTATCCAAAACCCTGAGTATGGCATCTTTTACTGGCTTTCCTTCTAAATCCACTTTGTGAATCCTCACCTTTGTGGTGTCATTTCTCATTTCAACCATATCAATATTTCCATTTTTACTTACCGAAAATGGAACGGAATCAGAATAGGCATATCCGGCCCTGGGTCTTTCTTCACAAAAGTAATATGTTTCTCCGGCTTTCAGCTTTGCGCGGACTTGATGAGGCTGATCAGAGGATACCCATTCGTCTATTAGTTTTCCTGCCTTATCTTTTATACTCATTCGGTTTCCTGGAAGTTCATCCTGACCTGTCATTGACTTTTTTGACAAAATCACATGGGTTGGTTCATCTATCATAATTACTGTATCCTTGTTTCCATTTAAACTGACTGTAAACAGAACATCTTCCGCATAGGCATAGCCATCTGTTGGCTGGATCTCATGGAGCCAGTAATGTTTCCCAGCCTCTAACTGGCCCTTCAATTCTTCAAATTGGTTTCCAGTTGTGAAAGTCAAGTCCTCTCCGGCTTTTAAGCCGTTTCCATCACGCAAAGCCTTTGCTGGGGTCTTATCCTCACTTAATATCTGAAGCGTACTTCCTGGTAACTGACGCTCTGCTTCTGATGGGGTTCCAATAGGGGAATCGGCAAGTTTCCTGATTTCAACTTCTGTCTTTTTATCTTCCATGGTAACGGTGATTGTTCCGGGTTCTTTCGGTACCGTAAAGGTGATCGGATCATGATAGGAATATCCGGCTGGTGGCTCTTCTTCTACGAGTTCGTAGGTTTCCCCGGCGATTAAAAGTCCGGTTAAAACCACTGACTTTCCGTTTAGGGTAAATTCTTTGATCATGGCTCCGGAGTCCTTTTCACGCACCTGGAAGCAGCCTCCAGTTAAGATTTCTCCTGTCTCGGCATCTACCTTTAAAATCTCCACTTTTGTTTTCTCATCCTGCATGATAATGGCTGACCGTATTCCGCTATCTTCCAGGGTAAAGCGGATTTCATTTTCATAGGAGTAGCCATTCGGAGGCTGTTCTTCCCGGATAATATATTCTTTTCCTGGAGTGACCAGCTTAGCCGGAATAAGTACCCCCTCTCCCTCTTTGGTAAATTCATAGATAACATCTTCTGTCTCTGCATCAATCAGCAGGTAATTCCCGCCTGCAAGCTCCGTGAATATATCCTTATCAACTTTTGAAAAGTATAACTGAATTGGCCGGTCCTCCATATCCACGTTGTCAACCGCTCCGGAGGCATTGACGCTGAAACGGTAGATTCCACTTACCAGGCTTTCTCCATCACTGTAGGCAGTAGTTTCTGTCAGTTGGTAGCTTCCTCCTGCTGTTATGATTTCCCGGATGGTTTCATCATTTAAGTTGTTTTTAAACACCGCACTTTGGAGTGTTCTTGTTATTTCTCCGGTTACCACTCCTCCCTCTGACTCATAGCCATCTCCAGGCTCCTGAAGGATCTCATAGCCTGTCCCATAGGGCAGACCAGCAAAGGTAATAAATCCGTCACCGGTCAGGGTTATGCTGCCCTCGCCCTTAAGTCTTCCTGCCTTTGATCCGCTGTAAGCCTGGTATCCGGTTAAGGTATTTCCAGCCTGGTCCGTAAATCTCACCTGGTAGGTGAACTCATCTGCCTGGTTCTTTCCGGTTCCAGTCAGCTTGTTTATGATGGTGAGGGAACCGTCCGGGACAATGGGGCTTGTCAGCGTGGTCTGCTTGGTAACAGCTTCCGTCCTTGTCTCAAAATAAGCCTTTATCTGCGCTCCCTCCTCACCGGCTGCAACGGCCACTACATCAACAGTACCGCTTTCATGAGCTGCCACATCGGTTAGGCTCCAGAGGACAGTTCCATTGAATTCCCTGCCGTAGTCCGTGGACCGTAAGTATTCCAGCCCATCTTTAAGGACCGCCTTGATCTGGATATCTGCCGGATGGCTGTAGGGATTATGGTAAGCTACCGTGTATTTAATCACGCTGCCTTTTTTAATTGCATGATCTTCAGCTCCTGTGCTGCTTGTTACTTTCGCTATGGGAACCTCCCTGGTCACTGGATTTTGAATGGTATAATCTTGGGTTTCCTCATTAACCGTCCAGCTAGCAAGGGTATTTCCGGCTTCGTCCATCAGCTCCTGCCTGGTTTCCAAGTAGGTCCGGGAAGGAACCTCATAAGACCTGGCTTCATCAAGGTATATCCGCCTTGTTTCTTTTCGGGATGTTTCTGTTCTGCCATCAGAATACCTGGTGTACTCCGTAATCTCATATAAATGACCGTCTATGATACCGTCCTCTGCGGTTACCCTCTGTCCGCTTCCTGATCCGATAAGCGGGGGAAGTTCAGTCCCGGTATCCAGATCCCTAAACACGGTATAAACCTTGACTGGGACCCTTCCGGTCACGGTTAGTGCTTCGATAGTGCTATTTTCACTTGCCAGCTTTAAGATGCTGAAGCTGTTTGAAACGTTCCGGATTCCGGTTCCTGCCTGATTTACAGTAAATATCACCGGCTCTGAAAGTGCATAGCCAGCTGGGGCCTTCAGCTCCTCCATGATGTAAACCTGATTTGCTGACAACTTCTTGGTTAAGGTAAAACCATTCGGTCCGGAAACAGCCTGTTCAATGGCTTCTCCCTGCTTTTGGTACTCTCCATCAACGGCCACCGCTTCATATACGGCTATTTCTGCCCCCTCCACGGCCATTCCTGTATCAAAGTTTGTTTTCTTAAACTGAATCTTTGTGGGCTCATTCCATACCTCATACGTGTGAAGGACCTCATTGGAGCCTGCTTCTCCGTCAAACTGGAACTTACTCTTTCCTCCAGTGATCTGGTAAAAATCAGGTGGAGATATTTCTTCAATGGTATAGGTGTGCGGTTTTATGGTTCCATCTGTCAGAACCTGTCCCACCGGCAGTTCTGCAAGCTCCGCCTTCCCTTCAGCTCCAGTTGTCATATACCAGACTGCCCCGGTATCCCAATTAATCACTTTAAATCTGGCATGTTCCAGCCCTTCCCCGGTATCGGAAGCTTTCTTTATGATTTCCAGCTTGCCAACGGTAGGGTTATTTACGATCCGGTAAACAGGGATCTTCTCAGCTCCCACAACGATCTTTACCGGCGTTATCTTCTGCATATAGGCCGGAGGCGTAAGCTCTGCAATGTAATAAGTACCGTAAGGGATCTTATTAATCCGGTGAGGCTTTAAATCTCCTACCGAAAATCCCTCCGGGATATTCCCGTTAAACTGGTCTTGCTCTGTATATCTTCCATCAGCTCCAGATATCCAGTTTTCTATCAGATGACTTTCATCTTCCACAAGGTCTCCGTCTTCATCAGCCCAGTAAAGGGCCAGCTCTGCTCCCTCTGCAGCGTATTCCCTGATTCCATCTGAGACTACCTTTAAAATGTTGATATACTTTTCCTCATTTTTAAAGCTGATTCTCTGCACATCTCCGGTTTCTTCCAGGACAACGGCCTTGGGATCAGGCGTTTCAAATCCATGAGGGACCGTTTCTTCCACCAAAACATAATTTCCTACCCTTTTCCCATTTTTTTCTGCATTAAGGGGTAGATAATCAATCCTGTGCAGCCCCTCTAAGGTGTCATAGCTTTTGATTCCTCCTGATTCCTGATAGTTAAACTGATATTCGAAGATCAAAGGCAGCTTGCCATCCGTATCCAGGGAGCCGTTTGTTACGTTCCGGTAAATGGTGATCCGGATAGTCTTTCCAGAATCCGTGTTCCAGATCTGGGTAACTCCTTCTCCATTTGCGGTCCGGAGACTTTCTATGCGCTCCGCTGTCCGTTCTCCGTCTTTTGTGTACCAGGTAAAGGAAGTAAGTTCCTCCCCGTTCTCCCGATAGGCTGCCTCAAAATCCATGATAAAGCTGGACTGATTCTCTGACAGGCCCAGAAAATCCTTTAAACGATCCATAAAGCCAGTGCTTTTTAGAACCTTTTCTGTATATTCTGATAGATCATCGGTAATCCATTCGGCCACCTTCCTTTGTTCATCGTAAACTGGCTTTCCATCCTCCATGATTATGTTTCCTTCACTGTCTGATCTGGCTTCATAAAGGGCCAGGCCCGCCTGATGGCTGTTAGGAAGCCGTACCTTATTCCCAGCGCTGTCCTCATTATACTTGTAGACTTCCAGCTTCGTATGGTCATTTTTTAGGTTGATGGTCTGTACTTCTCCGGTTGCTTGAATGGTAAGTTCCATGGAGCTGCGGATATATCCGCCTGGTGCCTCTGTTTCCTCCAGGATATAATCTCCAGCCGGGATTCCTTCCAAATATTGGGGGGTCCCGTCTGTGATCCAATCTGCGGTAATCGTCACCGGCGTATTATCAGCAGAGTTTTCTACCGTCCATTCTGCCGGGGTCATTTCTGTTTTTACCAGATAATATCCTTTTGGATAGGTTTCGCTGTCTGTGGTATAAATCCTCTTTGCTTTATAGAGTGCTAAATGTGCTCCGGAAACTTGGCTGTAGCTATAGGCTCCCTTTGGCTCTGTAACCGTAAGTCCTTCCTGGTAATCACTAATGACGTTAAGCCTGTACCGGTCCGGTGCATCAGTCTTTACAATCTCTGCCTTGATTTTTTCATCTTCCATTCCGGTCCGCTGGACCTCTCTGGTTTCGGAAACGGTAACGCCTTCCGGAAAGCCCTTGGCATAACCGGCTGGGGGTTTGACTTCCTCCATGATATAAGTCCCTGGTATGACCCGTTTTAGCATATCTGACTGTCCCACGGTCATGTCTGCCTGAAACGGGTCGTTTGGATAAGCTTCCCCGGTGATCCAGGTATTTTCCATGATCCAGGACTCTCCCTGGCGGTGATAAAGCTTCGGATCGTCTGTCAAGTTCTCTTCCGTTCCAACATCTTCCATACCGGCCTGATCATTGATCCGATAGGCTGCCTCATTATAGGCTAAAAGAAGATCATCATATTTATAGCGGACATAATCTCCGTCAATGTCATAGATCGGAGCCCCCTTCTGATAGGTTTGTCCTGACCTTTGGTAATACTTCGGGAGACCATGGCGGTCAAGGACCGGATTCATTCGTTTAGCCAGGCCGGTTCCATCATAAGTCCCTGTCATGTATTCCTGGTCTGTATCTGCGTCTATGGACGCAATCCGGAAGGTTTTAATCTTTTCCCTGGCAATGACCGCTCCGGTTTCTGTCTGGGATATCTTCACCGGCCATACCAGGAGCTTTTCTCCCTCCTTGGCATAAGCCATGCCGGTAGTCGGATTTACATACGCATCCCGGTTTCCCTCACTGTCTAAGTGGTACATGACAGTTCCGGAGCTTAGGGAAAATATCTTATCCGCTGCAACATACTTGGCTGCTGATAAATCCCCTCCGGTCAGCTCAAATACGGGCTGCCCGGCTCTCAGGATATAGATGGACTCCTGATCCTTCACCTGTACCTTGTTCCCATTCCGGTCATAGCCATACAGTTTTCCATCTGTTCCAGTTTCCGTTATCTTCAGCCCTCCAAGGGAATAAAAGAGGATATCCGTATTTTCCCGGTCTATGGTTTCATAACTCCAGGTTCCAGCTCCTACTTCCCCCTTCAGGCTTCCTTCCGGGCCTTCTTTCCGGATAAATTCTACGGCACTTCCGGCATAACCCTTTAATACCTGAATGGACTGGACGTTGTTATTCCGATCCCTGACCACTTCCACACCGTCATAACCATAATCTCCACTGTCTCCGTTTTCCTTAATCTCAATGGCATCGTAAAGCGCCATCCGCGCCCCGGCCACGTAGCGGTTTTGATCATCCGCCGTATCCAGTGTCCGGGATATCAGGCCGTAACCGGCAAATACGCTGTCTATATAGACCGGCTCTGCATCTTCTCCGGCTGCTTTCCTGGACTCCAAATATTCCAGAGTCCCTTTGTACCAGCCATAGCCTAAATAGGTTCCGTTTTTATAGGCAAACTCCAGGTTGTCAGCTCCGTATTTCTGCTTTAACTCCAGCTCCGTTCCCGTCAGCCGGGTATCGGTCCGGTAGGTGATTGTACTGTCCGAATCTTTGATTTTTGATATCTCTAACCGAACAGGGGTATTGCCTATATAAATCCTGGCCGTATTGATGGTTCCCTGGGAGTTTTCGCCTTCCTGATCCTCATAGATGGCTGCGGCCACCCGGCTGTCCCGGTTTCCGTCCAGGTAATAAGTAGTCTGGTCAGAATAAATTTCAATGGCCACCGGCTTTGTTCTCACGTATCCGGCTGGCGGTTTGATCTCACAAAGGACGTAGGTTCCAGCTCCAAGGGGCTGGGGAGTGATTAAATATCCCGTGTTCTGATCCTGATCGGTGGAGTTGGTTAAGTCCTCCTCTCTGGCCTGCAGGCCGTCCCTGGTGGTTGTAAGCGCCTCAAACGCTCCCGTTCTTCTTCCTTCCTGATCGGTAAGGATCACTTGTTCCGATTCCTTGCAGACTGGCGTTCCTGCCGGGACAACTCCGCTAAAAACTACTCCGGCATGGGTGATATTTCTGGCTCCCATAGCTTCTAAAAATCCCCTGGAGCCCTTGATCCGGGTATCTGTTTCATAAAACTTCACCAGGCCATCGGTATGTTCTCCGTCCTCCCTGGATGCTGCATAAAGGGCAAACAAGGCTCCGTCATGAAGGATATTTTCCCCGGTTTCTAAGTCCAGCTTTTCAATTCTTAAACGGCTGGTATAAAAGGTGTTCCGGTACTTGCGGTAGGCATAGCCTTTGTAGCTTGATGTACCGTCCCCGTTTTGTATGGTATCTGCTGTTTCATTGGCTGGCTCTGTAACGGTCCACGGCACCAGCATGGGAGCGTATTTCCCGTCATAGGCGGTCTGCATCCCTTCCATGACTGTGATCCTGTCCCGGTAAACCTCACCGGCTTCGGAAGGGAATGGAACGTTGTCATAGATCTGTTTGTCTTCGGAAATGGAACCATAACGGTAGATCTTCTCTACTCCATTGGTTTCATAAGTAGAGCCATTGGCGGTCCTTTTTCCGGCATTTCCATCATCAGCCAGGTAATGGCTGTTCGGACTTCCTCCGGCCTCTGCCGCATTAACCAGAGTATTGTAATAATCCTTTACCGGGTCATTTGCTCCCTGGGTAATGGTAAAATGTCCACGGCCAGACGGATCACCAGGAGCTGTCCCGGACAGCTTATCAAGATCTAAGCCGTAAGGATAAATTTCATAATCTCCAAGCCGGTTATGGGCCCGGATTACGTACTTTCTTAAGTCCTCCCCTCCTTCTCCCGGCCATTCCTCGTTAAACCGGATGTGATACTTTGCTGAAAGCTGGGAAACGGTATTGGCTGCGTTGTAACGGTAATAACCGGCCAGCTCCTCCGGGGTCTGATCTGCCCCAGCTTTCCCACCTTCATAAACAGCCGGAAGTTCATTTTCTTTCGGAGCATCGGTCTGATAGTGCTTGTTATACAGATCACCTAAGTCCTTGTGAAAGGGCTGCTGTTCTACGGCCACGTAAGTTCCGTAGGGAAGGTATTCCGATATCCCATAAGTGTAACTGGACTCCTGATCTTCCTGATCGGCGCTTAAGGTTGTTGTATCCTGATCCTTTCCACCGTCTGCCTCACTGTCCCAGGCAATAGCATATATCTCATCGAAATCATAACTGAAGAAGGGTTTTAAGTAATTTTCTGCCTTTTTGATTGCTTCTGAAAGGGCCTGATCATAAATTTCATCAGAATAGGCTTCTTCTCCTGAAGCGCTTTCCGTCTCACCGGCCTGGTTTTCTCTTACAAGCTTTTTTACTTCCGTCTCCAGGTACCAGGTGATGGCAAACTGGCGGACGTGATCAGATCGGAGGGCGTTGTCCTTGGCTGTGGCCGATGTATTCACGCTGTTTTCAATCTGTGGGCTATTATGTACAGAGGGATATTCTCTTTCTCCTCCGCTAGTCCCAAAAAGAAGGCTTTTGATCAATGAAAACGGCTTAAATGAGCTGCTTTGATTATCAGTACGATCCCATTGATCATTGTTGGCCACTTTGATAGCATCAAAAAACTTTTCATAATTGTAGCCCAGGATCTCCCGGTCATTTCCGGCGCCATCCTTGACGTTTTGTGTGGTTTTCTCCAAGACTGCCGTATAACCAGGATTCTGATCGGCGTTAATCAGACCATTCGTATAGCTGTAAAGTGACTCATTGGCAATGGCTGCATGGTTGGAATTTCTGGCAAGAGGACTGGTCTGGTAGTCTACCCTGGTAAAGAGCTTTTGAACCTTTTCCGGGAATGCTGCCCGGTATACCTGGATGTCCACCAGATTTCCGTTCCGGTCCTGCCAGCTCACAGTTCCATCCTCTCCCCGGTAAAGCCGTTCTAAGTTGGATTTTAAGTAAATCTTAAACCGGAAGTTCTTTAAATACTTAGCATTATCCTCCGTTCCTCCTCCATGCTGGGTATAGCGGTCCTCATGGCCTGTTCCTGCATAGGTATTATTCTCATAAGTCCCATCCTCCTTTAAAGAAATATCTTTTATGATCTTGGCTTTTTGCATGATGGGCCGTTCCACAACAGAAATCTTATTCACACGGGTTCCGCCATCCGAGTAGGTCTGACTCCGGTCATAGCGAAGGGTCACTGGTTCAATATAAGTTCCTGCTCCGGTCATGTTGGGAGAAGCGGAGATATTTCCATAACTCCCAGCATAGTCCTCCGGAGTTGTATAGGTTCCGGAAACAAAATCATCCCGGTAAGTAATCTTAAAATCAATGGATGATGCCCCTTCCTCCCCGCCTACATCAATGGCATAGCCTTTTCCGTCATAAACGACAGTCACCGGCACATCCACATCTTTTAATTCATAGCCTGGGGCAACCTGGATTTCTCCTTCCACCATGATTGTTTTCACGCTGCCATCATTGTTTCTAAGGGGTTCACCTGGGCTGTATATCCAGTACGTACGCTCCGGGCTTTCTATTACTTCAATAGCAGATAGATCCTCCGGATAGACCGCTGTTTTCTTTGACAGCTCCCCGGCCTTTACCTTGGCATAGGTCACAAAGCCGGTTCCATTTTCCTTGTAATCGTCTAGCTGATCTTGGGTATAGGATGCATAGAGATAGCCGTTAATAGTCGTTCCGTTTACATCGTACTCCATGTCCTTTTTTATGTAGAGAATCCTGGCTGCTTCATCATAGACACTTGCGGTTACCAGGCTTCCCACCCGGTAGGAATAACGGATGATGGCCTTCCCATCCATTATTTCCTGCACTCTTAAGCAGTTAAAGACGGAAAGCCCGGCAGCCTCCATTCCTTCATAAAGACTGGTGGCCTGTTCTTCAAAGGTTTCCCCGGTAAGAGGAATCTGCAGCCAGGGAGCGCCTTTGTCCGGCTCCTTAAAAGAAGCCTTTTTCAGTGCTGCATTGGCATCCTCCGTTAAGTCCCCCGTGATTTCCTTATCATGAACGGTGGGAATGGTATAACGAAGTCCATTGTCTGGCCGGACAGCGGTATAATCATACTCTGGTACTGATACGCTGTTTACCAGGGCAGTTTCTCCGTTTGGAAGTAAGATACTATCCCCGACCTTTGCCGGTACTGGTGATCCGTTGATGATCACCCGGTCCTTTTCCTCTCCTGCCAGGGCGGTTTCCTCCCTGGTCACGTACTCCGTATGGGTCCCGTTTGGATCTTCCACCACTTCACTTCTGGTGATGAAGAAGTAGGCCCCTTCTGGTATGTTCTGGGCATAAATCCGGTAGCCGTTCAGCGTTCCGCTGCTTGTTACCGTAAAGGTATTGGCCTTCTTTACCCGGTCTGTTTCGATGCTTCCAGCGGATACAGTTCCTTCCGCCGATGGATTCCCTCCAGCTAAAAATGCCTCCCGATTGCTGACCGTTGCATTTTTTCCGTAGACAGAAAGCTCATACCCCTCTGACCGGGTCAGCTCCTTGATATAATACTGGGTCCCGTCCGCATTGATGATTAAAGGCCGTCCGATCCAGGCGTTTCCGTTTAAGGCTTCGTTGTTTTGGATGGGATAAGAGTGTCCGCTTCCTCCGGTTCCGTCCCGTCCCTGGTTGGAGGAAAGCTTTTCATAGCCGGAAGCGGTTTCATTGCGGCTGTCCGTGATAGAAATGCTGCTTCCCCGGTCCGTATGGCCGGTAAAACGTTCCGCATCAGACTCCTTTCCGATGGCCTTTCCCATGGAGGTGTAAAGGTTTGTCGGTGCCTGATCGGCCCAGCCGTTCAATGTTTTCTCAATCATTCCGGTCTGGTAGTTGAAGATATAGCCTGGGGCCTGAGTAATGGCCAAAAAGCTGCCATCTCCGTTCCGGTCCGTAGCAGCTACGGAAACTAAGTTATCCTTTTGAAAGAGAATTCCGGAATGTCCATCTGGATGAGGGATATCCGTGGCTGCAAACAGCCCGTAAACAGCGCCCTCTAAGGTTCCATCTCCCTGGGAATCGCCGTAGGCTCCATAGCTTCCAGACTCCCCGGCCTTTAGAGCCATATCTTTCTTATTAAAGTGAATCTCCCCTTCCATCCGGTGATCATATGCAATAAAAGTCCAATCCCTGGTGGAAGAATTTAAAGGGCTTAAACGGCTTGTCTCCGTAGATTTCGGGAGAGAGGATAAGGAACTTCTTGAAGTTCCCCCTTCATCCTCATCATCAAAAGCAAATGCGGATAAAACCATCTTTGCTACGGAACGGAATCCGGAAACAAGAGACTCTAACAGCCCGGTAAAGGTAATTCCTCCATGGATTCCCTCTGCTTGGGAATTGGTGGCCATTTTCTTTTCTTTTTTCACTGCATCGGAGGTGGTTGCTCTGTTATCTGGCCGAATTTTTGTTTTCTCATCTTCTGTAGGTTCTTTTTCTACCTCCTTTGCTGTTTCCGGCTCTAATTCTGTTTCACCTTCTTCTGGCTCCATGGCTGTCTCATCTATGGTTTCTGTCTCTTCCGGTGACTCTGGCGGATCTTGCCTGGTTTCGGGTTCTGTTTCTTTGATTACTTCCTGTTCAATTTCTTCCCCCGCCTCCGGTTCTGACTCGTTTTCCGATTCTGTTTCAAACTCATTTTCGGCCTCTGCCTCGGTTTCTTCTGCTTCGGTTTCCGAATGAAATTCTAAAACAGCCTCAAAACCTTCCACATCATTAGAAACGCCAAAGCTGGTAAACATCACTGCTTCTGGCTCTTTTATGGCTTCCTCCTGCTCTGGAGGATTTACAGCCAGGGCTTCCCCTTCCATATCCGGGCCCGCTCCGAAACCACTGGCCATACGCCCCAGGCCATGAGACCGGTAATCTTTATATTCACTTGATGTAACGGTCCGCCACTCCATGGGAATATCATCGGGATGACTGCCATGAAGGGAATAGCCAGGAGCCGGGATGGTTTCCTTTGCAGAGTATTCATAGGTTAAGGAGATAAAGTCCTTATAAAACTGATCCCGGTCCGCTTCCAGAGCTTCCCGCTGTGTTTTTCCAGTTGGGTCAATGGCATGAAAGAAACCACCTTCTTCAACCAACCGCTCACACTCTTCCACTCCAGCAAGCCAGGCTTCCCATGCGCTGTCATGAAGCTGCTGATTGTATTCCTCTACTGCTTCAATGGCATCGGCATTGGTTTGTTCTCCAGTCACCTCATCATACTCCGGCTCTGGAATCTCCTCATACTCCACCACTGGGGCCGGATGACCACTGCAATAGCCTTTTTGGTAGGTATAGCTTTTGGCATCGGAATGGGCAATCTTACTGTGGATTTTTCCCCTGGAATCAACGTAATGAAGTGTTCCATCGGAAGCCGTGATATGATCATCAGCACTGCAAGGATCTTTTTCCGGATCAGACCAGCGTTGAAACTGGGAGCGGGATGAATTGGCCTGGTTATAAAGGTTTGCTTCTGAATCATTTAAACCGGTATCTCCGCTATAATTGATGGAGATACGTGCCTCATCACTTCCATTATCCTCTTCCCAGGAAGCTCCGGTTAAGGAGCCTGCATTGGAGGAATAACTTCCTGGACCATCTAAATCCAGGTCGGTGCTGTTAAGCTGAGAGTCGTCAAATGCTTCTAAGATATCCCAGTGGGACCCGGTTAGGGGTTTTCCTGTTTCAGAATCATACTTAATCAGCCCTACGTTATAATTGGCTCCAAAACCTTCTGTATGTTTAAAACGCTGAACCTTTCCGGTTCCTCCAGATCCAACACGGACATGAATTTCTAAATCTTTGTCAAGTTTAGCTGCAAAGTAGGTCTGAGAAATATCAAAGGCATATGTATTTCCTGTATAATCATTAGGATCTCTTGTATAAAATTTAAAGGTAGCGAGCTGGGCAGAACCAATATCTTTTGCTAGTTCCAATCCCGTTTGCCCTGAATTTGCCCAGTAAAGGGTACCGATCCCTTTCCCATTAGAAGGTACTTCCCCAGATAGAGAAGTGAATACAAGCCCGGCCTCTGTTGGCCCAGTGTAACTCCAGTCCCCATAAAGGTCTTTTGCTGAAAAACGCTGATAGTACTCTTTGACCGCAGCATTGGGGTATGGAACGGTAATGGTATAACTATCTGTAGAATGGTCCAGCTTGGCAAAATAAACCGTTTCTTCCGCATCCACTTCAAGCCCTTTTGTCATGGTAGCTGCATCCCACACCATTCCAAACATCCACTCTACCCAGTTACTGCACCCTTTTGCCTTATACTCTGCCGGTATCTGGGTGCTGGTAAGCTGGTTGTAAACAGAGCGGTCACCTACTGCATTCGGATTCAGCTGAATTAATGCAGCCTCATAACTTTTGCTTCCTTGAAATACCTTTAAGTCCTTTTCCAGACTTTCACCAGTAAAACCACACTCATCGGCTGCAATCCAGTTGATTGATGATGCAACAATGTATTTAGCTGTACCTGAATTGGCATCGTTACAAGCTTCTATACTGTCATTACTTCCCATGTGAGTAGCATAGACATTCATGAGGAAGTTGAATTTTTCCTTTTTTTCATCGCCTATTCTTTTTGGAAACTCTGGTGGCATATTGTTAGGAGTATAGTAGTTATCAAGGAATGCCTGGCTTCCAAGATATATCATGGCATTCTCCGTATGGCCTTCTACACAATAAATAAAGGTTTTATCAAACTCCTTATAAGAGCCATTACTGTGCTGTGTATTTTCCACCAGGTATTGTTTGGCTCCTGCTGGAAAAACATATCCTCCGTTGTCCCTTAAATTAATCCACTTGGTTTCATACATTAGACCTGTGGGTTTATATCCTTTCGAATTGTTTTGTTCATATGCACTGGGATTCCAAGATATCCAGGCTGCCGGCTCAATAATCTGAGCATAATCCGCAAAGGATATCATAGCATCTGGAATATATGGAAGAAATGCCATCGTTGTTACGATCACTGCCATAGCTCCAGCTATTTTTCGTTTTATATCAAATCTTTGTAACAGTTTTTTCATTTTTCATCCTCATATTTGCAATAGGGTAGAGAAATAATTG